>NZ_CBCOPQ010000001.1:0-615827 GCF_965112035.1 Streptococcus sp. Marseille-Q8145
GATTTATCTATTTCCGTGATAATTTCCTTTCCTGACTAAAAGAGTACCATACTAACATAAGTATAGCACAATCTAATAAAGAAGGTATATTCTTTGAAAGCGTTCTAGTATCTGTTCGTATATCATTTTAGTTTCATCAATCAAAAAACGAAGTAACAAAAGTTACTTCGTTTTTCAATATTTCTTATTATAGCTGCATTTGATTATAAGATCGACTGAAAGCATCTAAAATATCTTTTGGTGCCTTGTCATAGTCAATCGTACTTTCAAGCGTACCTTTGACAATGGTTCGACTGGTTGCTGCTGCATCCTCACATGTGACTAAAGTAATTTCAGCAACTCCTTCTGTGTCATTGATGACATCCACGCGCTCTGGTGCGACACTTTCTATACTAGAAATCGTATAGGTATAGATCTTTTCCTTATCCGTGATATAGATTTTCATCCCTATTTTGGCACGATCTAGTGGCGAAAAGAGCATATCACTGGCTCCAGTAATTCCAAAGACGTGATGACTGGCTAAGGCGTAATTTCCTTGGCCCATCTGTTGATCTTCTTTCATGGTACCAGCACCATAGTAGAGTCCAACATTATCCAAGCCCTTGAAAATTGGCAGATTCATTGACACTTCCGGAATTGAAATGCCACCAATAACTGGTAGTTTTTGAGCCTGCCACTGAGCATTGATCACAGCTTCTGTCGAAAGAGATTGGACTTCGCTAAACTCAAAACTCGATTCGACTGCCTTATTTTGCTTGATTTCTTCCTTGGAAACCTTGCTAACCTGATATTGGTTTGTGTGCCAAACCATGATCATATTTCGGATAGAGGAGTTGAAAATCAGCGCTAAGGCAACCAGAAATAAAAGGAAAACTGCACAGTTAATGATAAAATTTCTGAGCTTGAATTTCTTCTTAGATTTCTTCACATTCATCCTCCTCTTACTCTACTTCTTCCTCATCATCTTTTGCGTCAGGCGCAACCGTTGTAAAGGTGACAATCTGGGCATTTTGATCCAGACGCATAACCTTAACTCCCATGGTTGAACGACCTGTCTGAGAAATATTGGCCACACTGGTCCGAATGATGACACCAGTATTAGTGATAATCATCAAATCTTCCTCGCCAGTAACGGTCATCAGACCAGCGAGAGGCCCATTCTTATCAGTGATATTGGCTGTTTTAATCCCTTTACCGCCACGGCCCTTGGTTGGATACTCACTGGCAAGAGTTCGCTTACCATAGCCTTTTTCAGTGATGATAAGCACTTCGTCTCCCTCAGCAATCACACCTGCTCCAACGACTTGGTCGCCGTCACGCAGATTGACCCCACGAACACCAGTCGCACTACGGCTCATGCTTCGGACAGCTGTCTCATTGAAGCGGACAGAATAACCAAACTTAGTACCAATGATAACATCTGCAGCGCCGTCCGTCAGAAAGACATTAATTAACTCGTCTTCATCTTTCAAATTCAAAGCCTTAAGACCATTCTGACGAATATTAGCAAATTCCGTTACACTGGTCCGTTTGACCACCCCGTGACGGGTAGTAAAGAAGAGATAAGAATCATCACTGCGATCTTGCTGGACATTAATAATTGTCTGAATAGTCTCACCTTCATCCAGTTTCAAGAGATTGACCACTGGTAAGCCCTTGGCTGTCCGGCCGTACTCAGGGATTTCATATCCTTTGAGACGATAGACTCGGCCCTTGTTAGTAAAGAAGAGCAGTCTATCGTGAGTACTAGTTGAAACCAGCTCTTTGACGAAGTCATCGTCTTTGACGCCAGTTCCTTGAACACCGCGGCCTCCGCGTTTTTGAGCAGTGAATTCAGCCTGATTCAGACGTTTGATATAGCCTTTATTAGACAAGGTAATCAAAACGTCCGCTTCCTCAATCAAATCTTCATCTTCAAGTGAAAGAACTTCTCCTACCATCAGCTCAGTTCGGCGGTCATCCGCATATTTACGCTTGACCTCGTCTAACTCTTCCTTGATAATAGCGACAACGCGCTCTGGCTTAGCCAAGATATCAGCTAAGTCCGCAATCAAGGCAATCAGCTCGTCATACTCTGACTGAATCTTATCACGTTCCAAACCAGTCAGACGACGCAGACGCATGTCGAGGATAGCCTGACTCTGACGCTCAGACAACTCAAATTTAGCCATCAATTCAGCCTGAGCTTCTGCGTCCGTTGCGCTATTACGGATGATGCGAATCACTTCATCAATATGATCCAGCGCAATCAGCAAACCAGCTAAGATGTGTGCTCGAGCTTCCGCCTTTTCTTTATCGAAGGCAGTCCGTCGAGTCACCACTTCTTTTTGGTGTTCAATGTAGGCCAACAAAATCTCACGCAGAGACAGAATCTTCGGCACTCCATTTTGAATGGCCAGCATATTGAAGCTGAAATTGGTCTGCATCTGAGTCAACTTGAAAAGGTTATTTAGAATGACATGAGCAGAAGCATCACGACGAACCTCAATGACAAAACGGACCCCTTCACGGTTGGACTCATCACGAACAGCAGTGATACCGTCAATGCGTTTTTCCTGCACCAGACGAACGATGTGCTCATGGACCTTAGTCTTATTAACCATGTATGGAAACTCAGTTACGACAATTCGCTCACGGCCATTTTTCATCTCTTCGATTTCAGTGCGAGAACGAAGGACAATTGATCCCTTACCTGTTTCATAAGCCCGGTGAATACCAGACTTACCCATAACCAGTGCTCCTGTCGGGAAATCTGGTCCAGGCAGGACTTCCATGATATCGCGAGTCGTTGCTTCTGGATTGTCCATGACAAGCTTAACGGCATCAATAGACTCACCAAGATTATGAGGTGGAATATTAGTCGCCATCCCAACTGCAATTCCTGTCGCTCCATTTATGAGCAAGTTAGGGAAGCGAGCAGGAAGAACCATCGGCTCTCTCTCGCTGGCATCATAGTTGTCAATATAGTCAACAGTATTTTTGTTAATATCACGAAGCATCTCCAGAGCAATCTTACTCATACGTGCTTCTGTATAACGCTGGGCAGCGGCCCCGTCTCCGTCCATCGAACCGAAGTTCCCATGGCCGTCTACCAGCATGTAGCGATAGCTCCACCATTGAGCCATCCGCACCATCGCTTCATAAATAGAAGAGTCACCATGCGGGTGATACTTACCCATGACATCCCCTGTGATACGAGCTGATTTCTTGTGAGGCTTATCAGGCGTAACGCCTAGCTCATTCATGCCATAAAGAATCCGGCGATGAACCGGCTTAAGACCATCGCGAACATCTGGAAGAGCCCGAGCCACGATAACACTCATTGCATAATCGATGAAACTGGTCTTCATTTCGCTGGTCAAATTGACATCTACTAAGTTTCTATCTTGCATTAAAAAATGCCTCATTTCAATATTAAATCACTATCTCATTATACCACATTTTTGCTATATATTCAGTATTTAAAACCGAATATAAAAACGTTTACATAGCCTTTTAGGGGTCAAAATACCACGGTGAGCCGTGACAAACTGTATCAAAAGTGGTAGAATGTAATTGTATGGGGAAAACCCCAAAAATAATAAGGAGATGTTTAGAAATGACTGCTACTAAACAACATAAAAAAGTCATCCTTGTTGGTGACGGTGCCGTAGGTTCATCTTACGCTTTCGCGCTTGTTAACCAAGGAATTGCACAAGAGCTTGGAATTATCGAAATTCCACAATTACACGAAAAAGCTGTAGGTGATGCGCTTGACCTTAGCCACGCCCTTGCCTTCACTTCACCTAAAAAGATCTACGCAGCTCAATACTCTGACTGTGCAGACGCTGACCTTGTTGTTATCACTGCGGGTGCGCCTCAAAAACCAGGTGAAACTCGTCTTGACCTCGTTGGTAAGAACCTTGCTATCAACAAATCAATCGTAACACAAGTTGTTGAATCAGGTTTCGATGGTATCTTCCTTGTTGCCGCTAACCCAGTTGACGTTTTGACTTATTCAACTTGGAAATTCTCAGGCTTCCCTAAAGAACGCGTTATCGGTTCAGGTACTTCACTTGACTCAGCCCGTTTCCGTCAAGCACTTGCTGAAAAATTGGATGTTGACGCTCGTTCAGTTCACGCCTACATCATGGGTGAGCACGGCGATTCAGAATTTGCTGTTTGGTCACATGCAAACATCGCAGGGGTAAACCTTGAAGAATTCCTTAAAGATACTCAAAATGTTCAAGAGTCTGAATTGATCGAATTGTTCGAAGGTGTTCGTGATGCTGCTTACACAATCATCAACAAGAAAGGCGCTACATACTACGGTATCGCTGTAGCCCTTGCTCGTATCACAAAAGCTATCCTTGACGATGAAAATGCTGTACTTCCACTTTCAGTCTTCCAAGAAGGCCAATACGGTGTGAAAGATGTCTTCATCGGTCAACCGGCAGTTGTTGGTGCACACGGTATCGTTCGTCCAGTGAATATCCCATTGAACGATGCAGAAACTCAAAAAATGCAAGCATCTGCTAAAGAATTGCAAGCAATCATTGACGAAGCATGGAAGAATCCAGAATTCCAAGAAGCATCTAAAAACTAATCAAAAAAACATCTCCTGATAAAAGGGGATGTTTTTTTGTTATCTTATGTGGATCTATCAGAAAAAATATCAAGCAAATAAGGAACAATCAGCTCTCCCTCTAAGTCTTCCAAAGAAGAAAGCCAAATAAAGTCTGTATGCTCTTCCGGATCCAATAGGATATCGCGCTGATCTATAATCCTAGCCCCATAAACCAAGCGTGTAAAAACAGTATTTTTACTTGTGTCAAACTGACTATCTTCATGGATAATCTTATCAATCCGAATCTTTTGATTAACCTCCTCCATAGCCTCGCGTAGAGCTGCTTCTCTGGGTAGTTCGTTCTCTTCTACACTTCCGCCAGGAATATCCCAATAGCATGGATAGACATTAGGAAGCCCACGCTTTATTTTAGAGCGTTTGATCAGCAGATACTTTCCGTCTTTCTCAATCAAGGTATGAGCGATTAACTTCACTGCCATAGCAGTCTCCTCTCTCTTAGAAAACAAAAAAAGGACTCTCTCGAGTCCAAACTTCAGTCATCCACCCTGAGAGAATCGAACTCCCATCTCAAGAACCGGAATCTTACGTGATATCCATTACACTAAGGGTGGCAACTTATTTATTATAACCAATTTTTCACAAAAAAACAAGTCTAAATGGCTCCTTTTATAAAATTCTTAATGTAGATCAAATCAAAAAGATTAACTCTCAAAGAAAGTTAATCTTTTATATATTTTATTTCTTTTCGATATGATCTGCTAGCTCTTCTTGGGCTTTTTTGTTAGATTCTAAGGTTTTTTCTTGCCATTTCTTCTTAGCTTCTTCATATTCTTTGGTCGTTACAATTTCACTTCTGAGTTTTGTGTATTTAAAGTTGAAGCCAGATCCCTTGATTCCAACGAGTGAATAGGCACGACTGAAAGGTTTGGACTTACTTACAGAAGGACTACCGCCTCCTGAAATGGTCGGCATGATAATCCCACTATCAAGCAACCAAGCTTGTGCATCCGCATATTTTTCATAGCGAACTTTCACATCTGTCGTTTCAGCATTTGCTTCTTCCAACATCTTAGTATAAGTGTCCAAGCCCAACTCTTTCATCTTGTCCATATCTTGACCTGGCTCAAAACCAAAGTTTTGCAAGCTGGCACCATTATTTACATTTAGAGTATCTAAGTAGGTAGATGGGTCTTGATAGTCAGCTGACCAGCCCCCTGTATAGAAGTCATAGTCCTTTTGAGCAGCAGTATTTGCAAAATAGGTGATGTTGTTCAAATCATCCACACTAATCTTCTGCAGGTCAATCACTACATTTTCTGCACCCAAGGTTGATTCAATTGATTGTTTTACTGAACTTGCCCATTGGATGCCCACCTTGTCAGCCTGGTCTACAGGAAGGTCTAAATGGATTGGGAATTGAACTCCCTTAGACTCTAAAGCTTCCTTAGCTTTAGCAAATCTTGCCTTAGCTTTTTCTGGATTATAATAAGCATCTTGAGCATCTGTCAGATCGATATTCGCCCATTCTGTACCATAATTCACTAATTTAGAAGCAACAACTTGGCCAAAAGTTTGATCGCCAATTTGAACAAATGTTGGAGGAACAAGCGTATTTCTCAACAGCTTGGTAGCTCCATCTTTACCATTACTTTGCGCACCATAAGAAGTCCGGTCAAGGGCAAAATTGACGGCCTGACGGAAGTCCTTATTTAAAACCGCTTCTTTTGTTGCATTCTTTTGATCATCACTTGTTTTGGAAGTGTGATTGTAAGACTGACGGTTGAAGTTGAAATTAAAGTAGTATGAGGTCGCATCCTGTGGGCTATAAAGGATATTGTCCGCATATTTCTTCTTAACTGCCGCAAATCCTGAAGTATTTGGATAGAGACGAGCACCGCTATAAGCACCATCGCTGAAGTTACGAATCAAAGATTCTTGGTCTGATCCATCATAGTAGGTTAATTTGACATGTTCTAGACTGACCTTGTCTTTATCATAATAATTTGGATTTTTAACGAATTCCATAGACGATTTAGAAGTCAAAGATTTCAAAAGGAAAGGACCGTTGTAAAGAATACTTGATGGATCAACAGAACCAAAATCTTTTCCTTTAGACTTCAAAAATTCTTCATTGACAGGGAACAAGATATTATTCGTCGTTTTAGAGTTCCAATAAGGCTCTGGGCGTGTCAGCGTGTATTGAACAGTATAATCATCTACTGCCTTCACTCCGACTTTTGAAAAGTCTTTTTCGTCGCCTTTGACATAGGCATCCAAGCCACTAATCGAGTCTTGAATCAGGTAAAGGGCTTCAGACTTCTGGTCAGCCACATATTTAAGTCCAGTCACAAAGTCTTGAGCTTTCACATTTGCAACTTCTTCGCCATCAACATTGAACCACTTAGCATCCTTACGAAGTTTATATGTGTAAGTCAGGCCATCTTGAGAAACTGTCCATGATTCTGCAAGAGAAGGAACAAGATTTCCATATTCATCATTTTCCATAAGACCATCCACAAGGTTTGTAATAACGTCTGATGTAGTTGCACGGTTAGTGGTCAGGTAGTTCAAGCTATCTGGATCGCTGGCATAAACATAAGAATATGTAGTTGTGCTGGATGAAGATTTGCCACAAGCTGACAAGAATACTCCTGCACTGAGTACCACTCCAGTAGCTAAAAGCATTTTTGATACTTTCATAAATACACCTCCAAAAATTGAGAGAAGTCTAAGAATAAGAGAATCTGAAGCAAAGATAGGCCCTTATTTTGTTTAATATTCTCTTAGTTCAATTTCTATGTTATATTTTATAACATAAGCTATTATACCAGAATTTTGATAAAAAGTAAATAGAGGAATCAGAGAGTGATTATGGAAAATTTCTGAAAACTACCTCCAACCAATCCAATTGACAAATATACAGATTAAGCATATAATAAACTCAATGTAAACAAACGAGGAAATCACCGTGAATTCTAATTATATTACCCGCCTCAAGCGCTCCGAGGGACAGTTAAGAGGCATTCAAAAAATGATTGAAGAGGACAGGGAATGTTCAGATATTCTCACACAGTTATTAGCCGTCCGCTCCAGCGTTGACCGTGTTATTGAGATGGTTATTACTGAGAATTTAACGGATTGCCTAGAAAATCCATCTGATGATCCGAAAAAGCAAAGGGAAAGAATAGAGAAAGCTATTCATTTTCTGGTAAATCGAAAATAAGAAGAAGAGGAAAAAAGGATTCAAGCAACGACTTGAATCCTTTTTATCTTTTATTCCGTCTCTCCAGACCAAGCGTTCATGCCACCTGATACGTTGGTCACATCAAAGCCCTGCATGGCAAGAAATTGGCAAGCAGTCGCTGAACGTGCACCTCCTTGGCAAATGACATAGTATTTGTAGTCAGGATCCAGCTTTTTATAGCCAGTTTCCAACTCACTAAGCGGAAGATTTCCAGCATTTGGGATATGACCCGCTTGAAATTCATGTCTTTCGCGCACATCTACGATGGCCAATTTTTCAGATTGATACTGCTTTTCTAAGTCAGCTGCTGATATAGTTTTCATTTTTCTACTCCTTCTGGTTTTACCATTTTATACAAAGCATAAGCTCCGTCTAGATTTTTCACTGCAAATCCTGCTTGTTTTAAGATTCGCTCGGCAATATAGCTGCGCAGACCGCTGTGGCAGCTCACGATATATTCTGCTTCCTTATCCAGCTCAGCCAAGCGTTCTCTGAGTTCATTCAGCGGAATATGGACTGTTTTATCTGCCTTCAGGCGTCCTTGCTTAAACTCATTGAGTGTCCGGACATCTAAAAAGACTTTCCCACTAGCCAACTCGTCTTCCAGCTGGTGCCATTGGATATTTTCACTCAAGCCTTCCGCTAGATTCATAGCTGCATAGCCCAGCATATTGACCGGATCCTTGGCTGAGCCAAAAGGTGGTGCATAGGTGAACTCCAGCTCTGGCAAATCAAAAATCGTGAGATTGCCCTTGATAGCTGTCGCCAAAATATCAATCCGCTTGTCAACGCCTTTTTTACCCACACCTTGAGCACCATAGATTTTTCCAGTTTTTGGCTCAAAGAGCAATTTCAAGGTCAAGTCAGTCGCACCTGGATAGTAGCCTGCATGATCCTTACCGCTGACATGAATCGCTTGATAAGGCAGCTGATTTTGCTGAAGGAAACGCTCATTCAGACCTGTTGAAGCGGCTGTCATGTCAAAGACACGCACAATAGCTGTACCAATACTTCCCTTATTCTTCCGCTCCAAGCCAGCAAGCACATCTGCCACCTGACGTCCTTGTCGATTAGCAGGCGAAGCTAGAGCAATCAAAGCATCATCACCAGTTATTTCCTGCTTAACAAGGATGACGTCTCCGACTGCAAAAATATCTTTCTGACTCGTCTCATAATGCTCGTCAACCAAGATGCCCCCACGAAGACCTGTTTCAATGCCTGCTGCCTTAGCCAAGCTATTTTCAGGCTGGACTCCGACAGAGAGAATGGTCACATCTGAAGCCAATTTTTGTCCATTTTCCAAGACAATCACTTTGCCATTTTCTTCGAAGCAAGTAGCTGACTGGGAGGTGATGACCTTCACTCCCTTATCGACTAATTCTGCTTGGACAAAAGCTGCCATTTCCTCATCAAGTGGTGACAAAACATGCGGCGCTTTTTCTACGATTGTCACATTCAAACCACGCTTGCGCAGATTTTCAGCCGTTTCCAGACCGATAAATCCAGCACCGATGACAACAGCCTCTTGCGGCTCTTCATCCAAGGCTAACATGATCTGATCCAAGTCTGGGACATTGCGCAAAGTGAATACATTAGTTGCTTCTGAAAGTCCTTCAATCTCAGGAATAGAAGGCTTCGCTCCCGGTGAAAGAATCAGCTTATCATACTGCTCTGTGAACTCTGAACCGTCATGAGCCACCGTCACCGTGTGCTCTTCAGGCGAAATCTTCACCACCTCATGAAAAGGTCGCACATCCAAGTTAAAGCGTGCCTTGAGACTTTCAGGTGTTTGAACCAAGAGAGCATCTCGCTCAGCAATTTCACCAGAAATATAATAAGGCAGACCGCAGTTCGCAAAAGATACAAAAGGACCTTTTTCAAAAATCACAATTTCGGCATCTTCCATCAGCCGTCTTAAACGTGTTGCCGCAGACATACCGCCTGCAACTCCACCAACGATAATAATTTTCATTGTTTAACCCTTTCTACTTAATGGTTTTCCCTGTCCAAGCGCTCATACCACCGCGGACATTGACAACATCATAGCCCTTTTTCTTCAGCTTTTTCGCTGCCATCTTGCTCCGCACGCCTGAATGGCAAATAACGTAAATCGTCTCCTTTTTAGCTGGAGCAAATTGACCAATTTGGCTCAAAGGAATATTCTGGGCCTCTTTGATATGTCCTCTACGAAATTCGGATGGTGTCCGTACATCAATTAGTTGGATATTGGACTTCAATCGCTTCTCCAACTCATCCGTTGAAATACTATCTATTTTTGTAAAAAAATGAAACATATTTTTTCTCCTTTATACCCCTATAGGGTATATTAAAACACTAAGAAGAGAAAATGTCAAGGAAACGATTTCATTTTTTACAAAAAATAAAAACCCCGATCTTGAGACAGGGATTTTTATCAATAATGAATTATTTCGCAATTGGGTAAACTGATACTTGTTTCTTATCGCGACCTTTACGTTCAAAGCGTACTACACCTTCAACTTTTGCGAACAGTGTATCGTCTCCACCACGGCCAACGTTAACACCTGGGTAGATGTGTGTGCCGCGTTGACGGTAAAGGATAGATCCTCCAGTTACAGTTTGTCCGTCAGCTGCTTTAGCTCCAAGACGTTTTGCTTGTGAATCACGTCCGTTTGACGTTGAACCTCCACCTTTTTTGTGGGCGAAAAGTTGCAAGCTTGCAAGATTCATTTTTAACATAGTGTTTTTCCTCCGTGTTAGTTTTCTGTGATAACTCTGGTTTGGACGAACTCAGAAGAGTTCTCCGATAAGTTTGCCATTCCCAAGAAAAATGATTCAAAGAAAAGCTGAGTCATTTCTCTCTGATGCGGCGGAATATCCATAGGGATTTCTACTCGTAAATATCCGCCTTCTTCTTCGTTTAATTCTAGGATTGGTTCATAGCCTGCAAATTTTTCAATTGAATTGATGAAATTTATGGCAAGCGTAGAAACCGATGCACACACGACATCAAAGCCGTATTCGCCACTTCCGGCGTGTCCAGTAATTTCCGCACTCCTCAGCTCGCCATCTTCGGCTTTCTCAAAGACTGCCTGTATCATGTGTTCTCCTGTAAATTAAGCGTTGATTGCGTTGATGACAACTTTAGTGTAAGGTTGACGGTGACCTTGTTTGCGGTGGCTACCTTTTTTAGGTTTGTACTTGAAAGTAACGACTTTCTTTTGTTTTCCTTGTTTTTCAACAGTTCCAACTACAGTAGCTCCAGAAACAAGTGGAGTTCCGACAACAGTTTTATCACCACCAACAAGAACAACTTCGTTAAAAGTCACTTCTTGACCAGCTTCAACATCCAATTTCTCAACGTAGATAGCTTGACCAACTTCAACTTTAACTTGTTTTCCGCCAGTTTTAATGATTGCGTATGTGCTCATTATGCACCTCCTATGATTTATTGGGGTTTCCCCATATTTTTGTGAAGACTCGCCTAGCATCGTGGGACGAACCACTTTATACTCACTATGTGAGCAACGATGTTCGAGCGGTTGCACAGGCCGTGCATAGTCAACATTCTTAGTATAGCACTTCTACTAACCTTTTGCAAGTAATTTCATTTAATGAAAACGGATTTTCACGTTTATTAATGAATAAAGATAATCTGTCCTTTGTTATTTATTTCCACATCAACTATAGCAGGTGTCTTTAGTTTCGATTTTAAGTTTCGAGCTAAACTTTGACTGGAGTTTGCAATGTTGACTGTACGCTTGCCAGTTCCAGTGTTAATCGTTAAGGTGACACTGGAATAACCAGACTTTCTAGTTCCAACATAAGTATCTATCTCAGAAAGTACGGCCATCTTAGTTACTGTTTCTTGATTTGTAAAATAATGGTATCGCCAAACACCATTGCTAATGCGGTATCCAGCATAAAAGGGGATTACAAGGAAAATCATGGGTAAGCCAAGTACAAGGCCAAAAACACCGTTGACACGTCCATTCCTAAATAGATAAGCCCAAGAGTTTTTGAAAGCCCCCTTCCATGAACCTGCTTGAACCTTGTTTTTGTAGAATCCAAATAAGATAAGTCCCAAAAATCCTATAATAACCAAAAAGTGAATACCAAGTCCTAATAAATAAGTCCAACTTGGTTCCCCACCAATCAAAGCATTATCTTGTCCATCTTTCCAAGACAATGCCCGCATGAGCCCACTCAAGAAATAATCCCACTCGTTCATAAATATCCCCTTTTATCTTCAGCATAGATGGATATAATTTCCAGATTCTTTTAGTAAAAAGCTACTTCTAAACTCCTACAACAAGTCCTCAATCAGCTCATCAACTTCATCAGTCTCTGCTTGTGGTCTGATTTCTGTAATCATGATGCCTGCAACAGCGCGTTCTACCAAGCCTTCAACATCTAGACGAGCTTCGTACTGCTCAGCATTCTTGATTTTTGGATTAGTTTTAGGCCGATCTGGCGCAAAAATAGTACAGCAATCTTCAAATGGCTGGATAGAGATTTGGAAAGTATCGATTTTTTCTGCAATCTCAATGATTTCCAGCTTATCCATAGTCACGACAGGACGAATAACCGGTGTATTGGTTACAGCGTTGATAGCCTGCATACTCTCGATGGTTTGACTGGCCACCTGACCAAGACTTTCTCCATTGATAATGACTTGACCGCCCCGCTCCTCTCGAATCCGGTCTGTAATGCGCATCATAAAGCGACGAGTCAGTGTCATCAGATAAGCTTCTGGAGCCTTGGCCTTGATTTCCTCTTGTATCTCTGTAAAAGGCACTTCGATAAACTGGATGTTGCCACCAAATTTGGTCAATTTCCGTGTCAAATCTTGAGCTTTTTTCAAAGCGCCTGGACTGGTGTAAGGCGGACTAGCAAAGTGAACCGCCTCGATATCTACACCGCGCTTGAGAGCCAAATAGCCCGCCACTGGTGAGTCAATCCCACCAGACAGCATGAGCATGCCCTTGCCTGAAGTTCCGACTGGTAGTCCCCCAGCACCACGGATGGTCTCATAAGAGATATAAGCCGCTTCTTCACGAATCTCGACACGTAGGTCAATATCTGGCGCTTTCATCTTGACCTGAACATTTGGAATGGCCTTAAAAACAGCATCCCCCAATGTCTGATTGAGCTCGCGGCTATCCAATTCAAAGCTGTGATCACTGCGTTTGCTGGAAATCTTAAAGGTCATACCTTCTTGATAGACTTCCTTCATGATGGTTTGGACAGCTTCGATTAGGGCTGGCACAGATTTTTCAATTTTATAGGATGGTGAGAAATTCTGAATCCCAAAAATCTGTTTGAGTGACTCGGCGACTGGCTGATAGTCTGTTCCATGCAGATAGACATGGGTCCGGTCACGGTCAGCCTTGACATGGACCTGCGGATAGACTGACAAAACAGCCTGAATATTACGTTTGAGTTTGTTGATAAAGCGCATGCGGTTCTTGCCCTTGGTAGAAAGCTCACCATAGCGCACCATAATTTCTGAATATTGCATTGTTTACCTTACTTTTCTGGTTTTTTCGTAAATAATTTTAAAAGTCGTCAAGAACTGCTCCATCTGGCTCATATCGTTGTCCAGATCTAAACTGATACGGACGGCAGTTTGAGCGAGAGACTTTTCGACCCCCATAGCAATCAGCGTACCTGCTGGCTTACCGGCCTTAGAAGAGCAAGCGCTGGTCGTCGAGATATAAATCTCGTAGTCTTCAAATGCGTGGACGACGACTTCACCCCGCACTCCCTTGATACCAAAGGTCAGGATATGGGGAGCAAAATCTTCCAAGCCTGAGAAGATCACCACATCTGGATACTTCTGCAGCTCTTCAAGGATAATCTTCTTCATCTGAGCCGTCCGCTGGGCAAATACTTCTTGCTTTTCCATGGACAAACGCAGAGCCTTGGCTGTCGCTGCAATACCAGCTAAATTTTCTGTTGTGGAGCGCTTATCCGACTCCTGGCCGCCACCATTCAAGAGCGGGCTGATTTTCTTGCCAGACTTGATATAGACAAATCCTACGCCCCGGACACCGTGAAATTTATGACTGGAAAATGTCGCAAAATCCACGCGATCCGTCAGATAAGCAGCTGTTGGAATCTTCGTGACAGCCTGTACAGCGTCCACATGAAAGGAAATAGTTAGCTTATCTGCTAGCAGTTCAGATATCTTCTGGATAGGCTGAATACTGCCGATTTCGTTATTGACAGCCATGACCGAAACCAGAGTGGTGTCTGGTCGAATCAGCTCCGCTAGCTTGTCTACCTCAACAAAGCCTGCCTTATCAACTGGAGCAAAATCGACTTCAAATCCCCGACTCTGCAGCCAGAGGGCTGATTCTTTAACCGCTGGATGCTCGATGTTAGATACAATGATGTGTTTGCCAAAGGGAACTTTTTCAAAAGCAACTCCTTTAAGCACCCAGTTGTCCCCTTCTGTTCCTCCAGACGTAAAAAAAATCTCCGACGAAGACTTGCCTAAAAGCTCTGCTATTTGCCGGCGAGAGGCCTCTAAGAGACGGGTAGCCTGGCTGCCCAAACTATGCAGGCTAGAAGGATTACCCCAGATTTTAGAAGCCACTTCTGTATAGGTAGCCAGCGCCTCTGGATAGGGCTTGGTTGTCGCTGAATTATCTAAATAAATCATCTTTTTCCTCTGTATTTATCAGTAAAAATCAATACTCCTATTGTAACACGAAACGAGCCTAGGAACAAGAAAAGGGCGCAGTTCCTACCTGATAAATTTAGGAACCGGCCCTGAAGACGATTACTTCGCCTCGCCAATTATATCTAATTTTTTTAAATAATCTTCAATCAAGAAAGCTGTCTCTTCAATTGATTTATCCGTAATATTGATGACCTCCGTCTGATATTTTCTAAAGACTTCTTCAGCTTTGGAACCAATGACTTGACCCAGATGACTTTTGGCTTTTCAAGGGATGATATTGGGAAATTCCTCAATGATTATAAAGAGAAAAAGTTGCTAACGCAGGATCCTTTCCAAAGCCTTGACCAAGAAGGTGTCGGCCAATTGATGAAATTGGCGATTGAAAAAGCTCGCCAAGTAGATCCAGACTTGTCCATCGGAGTTTGTGGCGAAGTTGGCGGTGATCCGGCTTCCATTCCTTTCTTACAAGGAATCGGTGTCACTTATGTCTCCTGCTCCCCTTATCGAGTCCCAGCAGCTCGGCTAGCTGTAGCCCAAGCTGCCCTTAACTCTGAAACAACTCCAAAGTAGCTCTAACATTTTGATAAAACAAACAGCTCTAAGAGGCTTATCTCTCCGCCTTTTAGAGCTGTTGTTCTTCATTCTTTTGTGTGCGTTTTCATTTAAAAAATTCAGATTTTTGGAAGACTTTTCTAAATAAAAGACGTATAATAAATTAAGAACGAAAAGGAGCGACTTTTACATGGAAAACTATTCTCGCAAAGAAAAAAATAACAGCACTTCAAATCGAAAACCAGCTAGTCAGCATATTAAAACTGGCTTTTCTGCCCTACAAAAGACTATTGCTACAATTGCCAGTCTTCTTTCAATCGTCATTGCTTGCTTTACCATCATGAACCTTATGAACAACAATGACTCAAAATCAAAAACTGATACAGGCAACTCGACAACAACTACTACCATCATCAAAGAGGTAGAAAAAGAGTCTACATCTGTTAGCTCGACTCCAACAGAAACTTCTGCTGCTACTGAGACCGAAACATCCTCAAGCTCTTCAAGCGCAGAAACGAATACGAGCCATACAACTACTTCCACTGATAGCAGTTCGACAAGCCAAGACCAGCATACAACAACAGAGTCCAGCACTCAATCATCCAACTAGGAACATTTGGAAGAGTGCCCCTTATCCAATCTATCCAAGAAAGCCTGAATTTTACTCAGGCTTTTTTCATTGCCAGCCTTCTCTTACTATTTGAGAAAAATTCTTGGCCTTTCTCTAATTTTTGGAGCCAAAAAAACTGTGAGGTCAAGAAAACCCACAGTTTTTCCAGAAATCAAAGTTCCAAAATTTGATAATCATAGCCCAGATGAGCCAGGAACTTAAAAAGATCTTGGGTGGCGACAAAAATCGTCTTTTCATTGGTATTGGGATGGAAAGTCATGATATCCTCTGATACAATGTCCTTATCAAAATAGACCTGAATGTCTCGCTCAGGATTATTCAGAAGGCCAAAAGGCGATACTGTTCCTGCTGGTAGGTTCATCTTTTCAGCCAAGGAGTCCAATGAAGCCATGCGAATGCGGTTGGCTGAAACCAGGTCTTTAAACAAATCCATATCCAGACTCTTCTTGTCATCCATAATCAGCAGATAATATTGAGTTTTCTTTTTATTGGTCAAAAACATGGACTTAGTCCGGACTCCTTCCATTCCTTCAATATAGCTATCTGCCTGCTCTGTCGTAAATACAGGTGGGTGCTCCACCACATCAAAGGGGATCCCCAACTCTTGCAACTTGTTAGCTACTTGTTGATAAGCATCCACAGTTTTCCTCCTTTATTGATGAATAATCTTTTGTACCAAAGCTTGCAATTCTGGAACCACTTCTGCCTCAAACCAAGGATTTTTCGCCATCCAAATTTGGTTGCGGGGCGATGGATGTACCAAGGGAAAAAAGTCTGGTAGGTAGTCTTGATAATGCTGGACCGTCTCGGTCAGCTTGACAGTACCTTTTTGATGCAGATAATATTTTTGAGCATACTGGCCAATCAAGATAGTCAACTCAATATCTGGTAGGAGCTCTAAAATCGGCTGATGCCATTTCTCAGCAAAGCCCTTACGAGGCGGTAAATCTCCAGACTTACCATGCCCTGGGAAATAAAAATCCATGGGCAGAACCGCAAAATATCCAGACTGATAGAAAGTTTCTTCATCAACACCCAACCATTCTCTCAGCCGGTCACCACTCTTGTCCTTCCAGTAAAGCCCCGCCTGCTGGGTTTTCAGCCCCGGCGCTTGACCGACAATATTAATCCGAGCATTCTTAGGCGCCGCAAAGAGTGGAGTGATCCCCTGTTCTGTGAAAGCTTTATTCTGTGGGTCAGCTATAATGGCCTTGGTAATATCTTCTATTGTCTGCATCATATTTCCTTCCTTGAAAAGAAACTCACCTGGCATAGCCAAATGAGTCCTTATTTTATTTGATCAATTCGTAAATGGCTTCAGCATAAATGGCAGCCGCGCGAAAGAGATCTTCTACATCGATAAATTCATTGGCTTGGTGCATAGTGTCGATATAGTCTGGGAACATCGCGCCGTAAGCGACACCACGTTTCAAGAGGCGTCCAAAGGTACCACCACCGATAACTTGCTCATGACCTTTAAGTCCAGTTTGTTTTTCATAAACAGCCAGCAAGGTCTGTACCAGCGAATCTTCCATCGGCACATAGTGAGGAGTATGACCATGCTCAGACAAGGTCACTTTAGTCACCGGCAACTGTTCTAACACATTTTGAATGGCTTCTGGACTAGTTCCCTTAGGATAGCGAATATTGAGGGCAATTGTATTGTCAGCCTTGTTTTCGTCAAAACGGAAAACGCCAGCATTCATTGACAGAGCTCCCATCTTCTCATCCACATGAGCAATCTTCAAGTTCTTACCCTCATGGTCATTTAGAAGAATATTTCCAGCCACATCTAGATAATCCTTAGCAGGACCCGCAAAGTCAAACTGCGTTAGGAATTTGGCCAAATAGGTTGCACCATTGACACCAGACTGAGGAGAAGCACCGTGCGCAGACTTACCGATAATGGTCACAGCGATTTGGCCACCAGCTAGTTCTTCATAAGTAAAGTCTAGCCCATTTTCCTTAGCAAACTGCTCCAATTTATCAACTAGATTTGGCAAGTGACCTGACAAGACAGCTGTGCCAGACTCAGGCACCATGTTCTCCCGCAAGCCACCAGTAAAGCTATGCAGGCGTGCTACGCCAGCATTTTCACCAGCAAAATGCAAGTACTCTGTGATATTACCTTTCTCACCATTGATAATCGGGAACTCAGCATCTGGTGAGAAGCCGAAATCAGGCTCAGGCAGGCCTACATGAGCAAAGTAATACTCCATGTCTTTCCAGCCAGACTCTTCATCTGTCCCCACCACAAAGCGCACGCGCTTAGAAACCGGCAAGCCTAAGTCTTTGATGATTTTCAAGCCGTAGTAACATGCCATAGTTGGTCCCTTGTCATCACTAGAACCACGAGCATAGAGACGGCCATCCTTAATCGTCGGTGTATAAGGGTCTGTATCCCAACCACTTCCAGCAGGTACCACATCCATATGGGCAAAGATACCCAGTTCTTCTTTTCCTTGACCAAATGTAAAGTGACCAGCATAATTGTCCACATTTTGAGTCGGGTAACCATCACGTTCAGCAATCTCCAAGAACTTATGCAAGGCCTTTACAGGACCAGGTCCAAAAGGATGCTCCTTATCTGCCTTAGAATCATCCCGCTCTGAATTAATTTCTAAAAGGCTGAACAAATCCGCCAACAGAGCTTCTCTACGTTTTTCAACTTCTGCTTTAAAATCAATTGTCATTTTCTCACCTCTACAAAGTACTTTGATTTAAAATAGATAACTCGAATTAAATCAAAGTATTGAAATCTTACTTTATTAACGCTTTTCGATAATCTCGTCAACTGGTAAACGATAGCTAGGCTCTAGCTTGTCGTCTGTATAACCAACAGTAATCAAGAGTTCTGGACGGAAACGCTCATCAATCTCCAAAACTTCGTTGACTTTTGATTTATCAAATCCCAGAATGATATTTGAACCAATACCTTGGTCAGTCAAAGCCAAAACAAGGTTCATAGCTACTAAGCCAGCATTAAGGGCCAAGTAATCACTCTTTTGTTGGTCATTATAGCGAGCAAACTCAGCTGGCAAATTTTGCATGTAAAATTGAAGCTGCTCATCAGAAAAATTTTTTACCCCAGCGACACGCGCGATCTTGCGTGCCCGCTTAGCCAAATCTGTATCTGTAAAGAGGGCAATTGTCACTGGAGCTTCCTTGATTTGATCTTGGTTAGAGCCAAAGGTAATACCTGCTAAAGCTTCATTTCGCTCACGCACTACTACAAACTTCCACGGCTGACTATTATGAGCACTTGGTGCCAAGGTCGCAATCTCAATAGCTGTACGGACATCCTTAGGATCTACCGGTTTGTCATTGAAATGCTTAGTCGCATGACGCTTTTTGTTTAATTCAAGAAATTTCATAATTGGTTTCCTTTTCTAATTTCTGTTACTCTTATTTTACCACAAATTGAAAGAGCTTGCAGAGGTTTTTCACGAAGGATTTTTTCATTCTCTATCAAATAAAGCTGTCTGCCCTTGCCACTTGATAAGATTATTCCCTTGTAGGAGTTTCATTTTCTCCATTCTGACTACTTGACTCTCTTCAGCACTTTTTCAAATCACTACAACTTGAGTTTCTTTACTACTCAAAGTCTCTATATAGTTCTTGATTTAACTTAGGAATTTCAACTTTTGGTTCAGGTTTCCGCACGGAAAAATCAATAGCTGCAAACAGTAGAACCAGCAACAAGACAAATATCGTCCACAAAGTCTCTTTTTCTGGAAGAGGCACTCCTTTGGTCGGGAAACCTTTCCAACGAGGATACTGCTGCAAAAATTCATTTATCTTCATCCCATTGGGATAGAGTGTCAAAAAACCATACATGCTAAGAAAGAGAAACGAAAAACTATGCATAGATACCCAACTAAACTGAATCCTCATTTTGAAGGCTTTATAGCCTGACTTAGCCATATAAACCTCTAAGCCAAAAGCTATAATCATCAAGATAAAGAAAATAAAGACCTGCAGTTTCCAGAGCTTTCTCAATCCTAAGTAAGCCCGTTTATCTGCCTGCTCTTTGCCACCGTCTTTAGCTTCTCTCTCTTGAGTCTGAATTTTTGCTGTAGGTTCAGTTACTTCTTGACTTGCTTGAATCTCCTGAACCACCTCATTTTCAGTCTGTGGCTTATGTTTTAGACCATACGCCACCACTTCTTTTAAGACTAGCCTCAGATTTGCTTCGGTTAATTTGTAGGGATACCCGCGTAACGGCCATTTCTTTCTTAGTTCTGGATGATCTGGAAGTGACACCATGATGTAAAAGTGCTGTCCAATCAATGTAATCATAAAAGAAACCCGATAAAATCTAGATCTTATAAAGAAATAGGCCCTATAAAGGTAGTCGCCTTCCGTTTCCTTCGTCGTTTTGTCAAATTCAATCTTACCTAAAAACAGCTCTTCTATCATTTTCTGTATTTCTAAAACCTTTGTATCAACCGTATCCAGACTAAGAGGAGCCTTTAAAATCAGCTCCAAATCAGACATAGAAGCCGTATAAAGACTCATGCCAGTTTTGTCTTTTTCTAAATATTCTTCTAAATAAGTCTTACAGTTGCTCAGAAAAGAGGATAAATTAGAAGAATTTAACTGGACTGGACAATCAAGCAACAATTCCTGACTTCCTACACTAGCATCTAAGGGGACAATATCTCTCACAATGAAATCTTGTTCTAGCAGCTCCAGAGTAAAAGAAGCTCTGTAGCTAGGTAATATACTTGTAATAATGATTCGATAATTTTCGCCCTTTTCAACAGCTTTCTCCCACTTATCCGTTTTCGTTTTCCCATCGAAAATATTTTCAATCATCGCTTCAATAGCTCGTATCTTCAGATAATCATTTTCGGGAGTAAGAGGTTCAAGAAATATCTGTTCTGGCTGATCTAGGTAGGTTTTTATTCTTCCCAATCCTTCCTCCAAGGTTTCTGGCAGATACTTGTATTGTATCCCGTATGTAGGCTTTTCACCCCACTTCAAGTGTAAATCGCTGCCGTCTACTAAAATATCCAATTTTTCTTTATAATCTTCTAGATTGATTTTAAATAGAAAAGTCGGACAATATGAACTCAAGACAATATCATAAATTCCTTCTATTTCAAAAGCAGTTCCAAATTTTTTCTGGAGCTCTGCACGAATATCCTTCTCCAAATGTTCTTTATGCTTGTCAAAATTCAGCCCCATCTGTCTTCAACTTTCTTTTTGTTTTACTTTTCAAAACAGCCCCCTCACACACTTGGTCGCATGGAAAGCATTTTGCCTCTGCTTTTCTATCATTCAGCTTGAGATTGTCGTAAGCATTAAGCTTGAGTGCTTTTCTTCACTTCCTCAAACCATTTTTCAAATTCTAAACGTGGAAGCAATTCTTCGTCCTTATCATAACGACCTTCATAGCTATAGCGACTGTCAAGGCTGTTTTTCTGAGCATCATAAATCAACCACATTTCAGTTGGGTGTTCACGATTGTATTCTTGGCACAGCTTAACCATTCTTTCTATATCTTGTGCCCCTATTGTTAATAGACTAAACTGAATTTCATCTGAACTATCTATTTCATTAGGAAGGTAACCCGCGATATCATCTCTATCCAGATAATGATTATTAGTTTTAAAAAATACATCAAAGCTATAAAAACCATCAGCAACACAATAAATAAAAATTTTATCTGCTTGATTTTGGACATATTCCATAGCTAATGAGACCATGTCAATCTGGATTTCCATAAATTTCTCTTCAAATTGTGTCATATTATTCTCCTACTGCTGCTCGCCTTTCACTTCCTCAAACCACTTTTCAAACTCTAGACGTGGAAGCAATTCTTCATCCTTGTCATAGCGTCCTTCATAGCTATAACGACTGTCAAGACTATTTTTCTTGGCATCATAAATCAGCCACATTTCAGTTGGGTGTTCGCGGTTATATTCTTTACAAACATCAATCAATTTTTGTATATCTTCATTACCGTATCGTAATACTGAAAACATCATATTATCAGAATCATCTACTTTAGTATCCAAAACAGTGTTAACCCTGTGTAATTCGACAAAAACTCCATTAATTTTATAAAAAACATCAAAAGAAAGTAATAGTGGCTATAAATTCTTTAAACGAAAGATACTCTCACTACTTCCCTGTTCATCTTAATTATATTTGCTTGTCACTAGAAAACCTTGAGGTTACCGCCGTCCTATGTTATATGTGTATACTTTGACTTCTTCTTTAATTGGGATATTAAAAAAATCAGCATCGTGTGTAACAATTGAAAAACCTTCTTTTATAGCCTTTCTCAAATAACAAGCATCATTGATGTCTAGCATATGGCATGTAAGGTTAGAAATATCATAAAAATCAGTATTATCAAAATCAGTATTATCAAAATCAATGACCGTCATTTTTGGAATGATTTCTGTCTCGATTGTATCTATAACATCATCATAAATATCTAAAAAATGTTGAGTATGCTGGTAACTTCTTTTAAAATCAAAATCTTCCTCACGATAACTATGGGTTTTACAATATTGCTTATATCCATTCCGAACAAAAAAGTTAATAAATTCTGAAATAGATAATGTAGTTATAAAGAGTTCATTATTTTGTCGTTTAGCTAATTCCCACATTTTATCATAGTTTTTGGTTTGACCTGATTGTAAGTAGATTAAAACATTCACATCTATCAATAATTTTACATCGGGACTGAATGGAAAACGATTTAGATCCATTATAACAGTTGTCATAATTCAAGCTCCTTATCCATTTCTTCTGCAAGCATTTTTTTAAACTCTTTATCTTGTTTTCGTTTATTTCTACTATTCCTAATCGAACGTTCTATAGTCTTACGATCTGCAGGATGAAGAGTTTCAGGATTAACTTTCACAAGTTCTCTTAATCTTTCCGCAGTTGCTACATCATAAAGTTGCCCAATAGCTGTATTAGAAAATGCAGATATTAGATCAGTTATGCCCTCAAAATCTAGAATGGTTTGAGTATTATTTTCAATATTCTTTTTTAAGATTTCAAAAACTTTTTCCCCTTTATCGGATGTAACAGCTAGTGTATCCCCAATAATATCTTTTACAAATATTTTTCCCATAATTACAATCTCCTTTTAAAAGTTAAAAGTATCATCGCTATTCATTATTTCCTTTTTTCGCGATCTTAGACATTTATTTATATCAAATTCAATCCAAAGTAATGTTCCCCTAAATCGTTCATTCATTGTAGTAGTTGAAATCACTCCAGATTGACTTATTGAATAATATGCTTGGTTAGAAAACAACCTTAATTGTCCCCTATTATGAAGTATATCTTTAATACTAAATAGACCTACTCCACCTTCTTTTTTCCTTTTTGTGGAATTTCCATCCACAAAAGCCCAATCAACAGCCTCAACATCTAAATTAATGTGAGGATGTCTTTCTTTGACTTTAGCTGGTATGCCCACTCCTAAATCTGATATTGCCAAACGTAGTATTCCTGGTTTTGGGTAGTGCTGACCACATATATAAAAACGATCCGCCCCAGAATGATCTCTAACATTGTGAACAATTTCAAAAATACAATATGAAACTTCCTTCAAAAAATCTTCAGATATTTTAGAACCTATAGCTGTAAATACTTCTTCTCTTATATATTCGTGAATAAGTGTATCATTTGATGGGGTATCTGCAAAAAAAGTAATAGTCGTATTAAAACTATCTACTACTTTCTCACCTAACCCGTAGTAAGGAAAAAAATTATTCTTTTGAAGAATAGTTTTTACCTTATTTGACATTGTTTCAATTGCAACACTAACGTCGCCTGTGATTTGCAACGCCAGTTCAAACATCATCGAAAGTACAACTGTCATTTCTGCATCAATCCAAACCGTACGAGAAAAATCAAATAGTATTTCATCAGAATGACTTGCTTTACTTATTGCAGATATAAATTGGTAATTAAGCAAGTAAAGATTCTCGTACTCTGGCTTAATTTCAGCAGGAACTGTAATCGTATATTTTGCCATATTTATATAACTCCATCTCAGAAAAAAGTTAGCTATATCCTACCAATATATTGATAGATAACTTAAATATTTTTATTAAAAACCATAGTTGCCTGAATACGATCTCCTCCACCTAATCCTTTACTTTCACCGTTTGTTGTACTGATTGTATGAAGTCTATATTCCTTAGACCGCTGTCGATTGATAACATCTTCTAATTCTGTATGGTTCCCAAAACCAGTGCCAAAGAACTTTTCTTTTAATGTTACTTGAAGAACAACATAATTCAATCAGTTTGCTTCATAATCATTTGAAAAAGCGACTTCCTGTTTTACAGTATTAAAAAATCCTGTGAGCTTCCTCCTTCTAAAAAGCATCTTTTATTTAACAACATTTCTAAATATAGACTATTTTTGATCAGTCTATTATTCAAAAAATCTATTCAAGACTTTTCTTAATTTCTTTATATCTTCCTTATAATTTATTTTTGTAGAGCTAATACCTGATGATACTTCTTCAAACATATAAGAATCAGGATTAATTTTGAAGGTATAAAAAGGCACTTCAACATTAGCAGTGTTTATGTATGAAATATCACATATGATCTTTGGCCAACTATCTGTTCCCAATTTGACAATAAAAGTTTCTGAAAACAAAAATTTTATTTCTTGTTTTATAACATGATGATAAAAACCATCATTAGGCAACTGATTTTTCCTATTTGTATATAGATGTAATATCTGGTTAACTTCTGGATTTCTAATATAACTTTCTAAAAATTTATTAATATTTTCTTCGTTAATTTTTTTAATTTTAAATTGCTTATCTGCATCTTTAAAAAATCCTGAAATTCCCATTCAATACACCTTTTTCATTTTTTATCTTTATTTATTACCATTATAACAATATTTCTCTTTTTACAACATTTACAGTAAATTCACTTTATTAAAAATTTCTTCGCTACCTTCCATTAAACTTAGGAAATCATTGAATTATCAATCACCCTACCAAGTTTTTCTGAGTTACTTGAAAAGTCTAACTTAATTTGATAATTTAGGTCAGATAAAAACAGTAGATCATTTTTCAAATTTTCAAGAGAAGAGGAACTAACCGGGCCGAAATCTATCCCTGTCAACAATAAATTATTTTCCATACAATTATCCTAATCCTTCTTTTCCTATAACCATTTTCATGTTAGAAATACGTTCCGGTAAATTATCCATCTTTGCCTGAGATAGATTGATAGTGCTAGTTCCTTCAGGAGTCTAGCTTAGAAGGTCAATGATGAACAAATCTAGTATAACAGAAACTCTCCAAAAAATAAAAATGAGTCTGGGACAAAAGTCCTAGCCTCTCAATTGTCTTTGGATTGTCGAGCAAGACGCAGTGGTTGAGTGGGCTCTACTACGCTAGCTTTTACAGCCCTATTCAACTGTGCGGAGGTGGGACGACGAAAGCGAATTCTAACGAATTACCGATTTCTGTCCCACTCTCATTAAATCAAATAAGACTACAACCTAACAATCACTTGCTCACGACCAGCATACTTATCAATTTCCTCTTGCCAAATTTCCTTTAATCTAGGAGTAATTTCTTTTTTGCTGCCTACGGCTCTCATATCGGCGATTCTTTCTTCAATCGTGCGAATTTTTTTCTTTTTACTTTTAAGTTTAGCCACCCAGTCTTCAAAATTGATTTCTAAAGACTGCACAAGCTGGCCTTCATGATCAAAAAAAGCTATCTGATTGAAATTTTTGTCTGTAACACCAAGAAGAATAGAATTCCCAAAACTATCCTTGGCTATGGGAATAAAACCTCTGTCTAAAACTTCTGCTAAAAAACCACTCTCAATCAAATATTGGAAATTATTGTGTTGACTCGCTTTATTAAAACCATAAAATGCACGTATAGCTGAAGTTTTACGATTTATACTAAAACTAGTTTGCAAGCTATTCCCGCCATTATATTTAAGTAGAAATTCTTTATATTTTTCTGGGAGCTTAATTGTAAACTTATCTTCAAAATCCGCTATAGCCTGATCTACACCTTCTGTATCGTAAGGAAAAATTCTTAACATTTCTCACTCCAAATTTCTTGCCATCTTGTTGGGGTTCAATTTAATCAATCCACTATTTTTTAAAAATAAGTACTAAACAAAAAGAGGGACTACACATTCTAATCCCTCCCATTTTAACATTAATTTTGGACTAATTCTAGAAATTCGGTAAAAGTGCGAGCCAGAAAATAGGCATTATTTTCATCACTTGAAGCTTCTAGATTATATGTATCATCATAGTAATAAATACCTTCATCCTCATCACCACTCAACCAGAAAACTAGAAAACCATGTTGCAAGGAATCGCCTATAATTATTGAGTTAGAAAAAAGATCATCTAAATATTCATCGGTCCAATCTTCTATATCAGAGTTTTTTACGCCAGTCTTAATCCCATATAAAACAGCAACATTAATTTCTTCATTGATGTTCTTTATCTCAATAGAATTTTCAAACTCGTAGGAAGAATATCGTCCTCCATTTTTTTCTTTCAAAAAGTTTTTATAGTCTTCTGGGAGAGTTAGGTTGTATTTCTCTTCCAAATCTTTTATTTCCTCATCACTGGCACGACCTAGTGCTCGAATCATTAGGCTCATCTTATTTTCCTCTTCTTTTAAATATCGCAATCTTTGGTTTACGATTTTTGTTGAACATGCTCCCCTTTTGGTTAAAAGGCTTGATGCCTTTGAGACTGTTTTACCCATCTCTCGCAAAAGCAGAGGCAATTTAGAAAGTCAGATAGCAATAAAGCTAGTAAAAATCAATATTACAGCTTAACAATCACTTGCTCTCGACCTGCAAATTCATCGATTTCTTCTTGCCATAAAGCTTTTAACTCATCATCAACTACAACAGGACTTCCAATTTCTTCCATTTCTTTCATTCGTTCCTCAATGGAGGGAATATGAACAACAGGACTTTTTATCTTTTTTAGAAATTCGATAAAATCGATAGTAAATGGAATATACGTTTGCTTTTCATGATCATAAAAACCTATTTTATTATAAGTACTAGCACTGATGCCAATTAGAATACTGTTACCAAAACTATCTTTAGCTATGGGTAGATAATGATTTTCTATAAAATCTTCTAAAAAGCCTTTTTCAACTAGATAGTTAAAATTACTAAAATAGTTAGCTAATGAAAAACCATAAAAGGAGTGGATATCTGAACGAACTTTCTCAACTTTAAAGGTTGTATCAATCGTATCTCCGCCATTATACTTTAATAAAAATTCTTTATATTTTTCAGGCAATGAAATAGAATAATTTTTCTCCAATTGTTCTATTTCATCTAAGACACCATCGGTTTTAAATGGAAAAATTCTCAACATATCTGCCTCTTTTCACTACTGGCACCAAAATATCCTCCATCAATCTGGTTGAGCAATATCAATGAGTGTTTGAAAGCCGTATCTGAATCTCTCTAAAATCAGATAATTTTTCTTTCAATCTATATTTACAATCGGCTCCGCCACTTCTAACAAAGGTCGGGATGGCTCTGTTTGATTGAGTTTTGCCTGCACAGCTTCTGCCACCGCTCGCGGTACGCCCACTTCGACGATTTCATCGACACTGGCTTCTTTAATCTTGGTCAGTGATTTGAAATGCTTCATGAGATTTTGCTTACGTTTTGGCCCCAAGCCTTCGATGCCGTCTAGTTGAGATGAGAAGGAATTTTTAGACCGGAGCTGGCGGTGGAAGGTAATGGCAAAGCGGTGCACCTCATCTTGGATGCGCTGGAGAAGGAAAAATTCCTGAGAATTACGGGACAGCTCTACGACTTGAAGAGGATCACCAAAGAGCAATTCATGGGTCTGGTGCTTGTCATTTTTTTGCAGTCCAGCGATAGGAATATCAAGCCCCAACTGATTCTGGATAACTTCTTTAGCAATATTAACCTGACCTTGTCCACCGTCAATGACAATCAAGTCTGGTGGCGTCAGCCCATCACGAATGACCCGACTATAGCGGCGCTTGATGACCTCTCGCATGCTAGCGTAGTCGTCTGGCCCTACCACGGTCTTGATCTTGTATTTGCGGTAATCTTTCTTGCTAGGCTTACCATTGACAAAGACCACCATAGCTGAGACGGGACTGGTCCCCATGATGTTGGAGTTATCAAAAGACTCGATTCGAACGGGTGTCGGAATATTGAGGAGCTTCCCTAGATTTTCGATAGCCCCCTGCGTTTTCTCAACGGATTTCTCCAAAAGATCAAATTTCTGCTGGAGGCTGACCCGAGCATTCTTAATAGCCAGATTGACCAACTGCTTCTTCTCGCCTCGCTGAGGCTTGACTACTTTAGTATCCACAATCGCTCGGACGGCTTCTTCGTCAATATCTGCTGGAATTAGGATTTCATTGGGCTTGAGGTGGGACTTTTCTTGGTAAAACTGGCCAATATAGGTCAGAAAATCTTCGTCGGGATCATTGTAATAGGGGAAAAGATTGACATCACGCTCAATCAACTTGCCCTGGCGCACAAAGAAGACCTGCACACACATCCAGCCCTTATCCACATAGTAACCAAAAACATCGCGATTCTGTAAATCCTTTGCCATGACCCGCTGCTTGGTACGCAAGGTTCCAATAGCTTGAATCAGGTCACGGTATTCGGCCGCCCGCTCAAACTCCATAGCTGCAGCTGTTTTATTCATCTTATCACGCAGCTCATCGATAATCTTATCGTCCTGTCCCTTGAGAAAGTCCGACACTTCCTGAGCCATGTTCTTGAAATACTGGCTATCTCGCTTGCAAATCGTATGGGCTTCACATTGCCCCAAGTGATAATAAAAACAGACTTTTGCAGGTGGATTGGTACATTTTTTGAACGTAAAAATGCGATCGAGCAGGCGTTTGATTTCATTGGCTGCACCGACATCTGGATAAGGACCAAAATAAAGACCGCCATCCTTTTTGACTTGGCGCGTGATAATCAGACGCGGATAGACTTCGTTGGTAATCTTAATAAAAGGATAGGACTTATCGTCCTTGAGCATGATATTGTACTTGGGCTTATTTTCCTTGATTAGATTGATTTCTAGGAGCAAAGCCTCAATGTTGGACTCGGTGACAATAAA
The DNA here is from genome assembly GCF_965112035.1 of Streptococcus sp. Marseille-Q8145. Classification (NCBI taxonomy): domain Bacteria; kingdom Bacillati; phylum Bacillota; class Bacilli; order Lactobacillales; family Streptococcaceae; genus Streptococcus; species Streptococcus sp. Marseille-Q8145. The sequence continues at coordinate 28,787 of NZ_CBCOPQ010000001.1, forward strand.
CTCAAAATCCTCAATCTCTGAAACCAGCGCTTCCGTCTTGGTATCGTGGCTGCCACGGAAATAAGAACGGACCCGATTGCGAAGATTCTTGGCTTTTCCGACATAGATAATAGTACCGTTTTTGTCTTTGTGAATGTAACAGCCGGGACTGGTCGGCAACAGTTCCAGCTTAGATTGGATTAGCTTGTTTATAGACATATTTCTCCAAAATCCTATCTTTTCAATAGAAATTTTTCATTTTCCTAGAACATGCACTTCCCTAACAATTCATGATCATTGCAAGTTACAAATGTTTATTTCTAGGCTAGACTTACTTTGATTCTTGCGCCCTTTTTTCTAACATTTTCTTTATAAAATAAGGCATTTTGACATTTTCTCTGCCCTTTTTCTCTATCAACTTTTTGACAAATTCAGGCATTTGAAGTTCTTCCGTTTCGCTTAAAATTTGATTACTTTCTTCTGAAGGGGCCAATTCGTCAAAGGTTGTTTCTTCTGGATGCATGTATCGAAGCTCTTCTGTTTCATGCTGACGAATAGTTGCTAATAATGCATCAATCAAACGGGAGTCTGTGTTAGGCATTGGTGGACGATGATAAGTCACACCGAGTTCTTGACACAATTCCTGACACTCCACGTCATTATCAAACAGCACCTCGATATGTTCGCTAATGAAGCTGATTGGGACAAAGATATAATGTTGTGGATGACTCGTCTGATCTCGGAGATATTCTAGGACATCTGGCTTGATCCACGGCAAGCCAATATCGCTTTCGCTCTGCCAGGTATTGGTATATTCAGATAGAGCCAAGCCCAGCCGATGGGCAATCAACTGTGAATTTTCAATAATCTGATCAATATATGGATCTTCAAAATCAAGTGCTAAAACTGGCACACTGTGAGCTGAGAAAATGACCTTAAAACTTTCATCTTTGACTTGCGTCTGCAAGATTTTCCTGATTTCTTCCTCCCAAAAGCGAAGCAAGTCCTCAGCCTGATACCATTCTTTGATAATATGGAATTTAATTGTCTGGCTCGTAATAAATTTTTCATACCCCATGACAGAGTAAAAAGAATAATGCGGTTCTAAAATCAAGCAGATACATTCCTCGATCCCGTCATTCTCCATCTGCTTAATAACATCTGGAATAAAGGGGCGAGAAAATTTATTAGCAAAATAGACAGCATACTCTCCTTTTAAAGCTTCCTTCACAAGCTCAACTTCTGCCCGCGTAATGCGTTGCAGGGGGCTGCCACCAATACGCTGATAATTATCATGAAGGTGTTGAATCTCCTGATCAGTAGGTCGCACGCCACGACGGATATTCGTGAAAAATTCTGCAATATCCTCAAAAGTATAGCCCTCTGGCGATCCAAAGGTCATCATTAGAATAGCTTTTTTAGTCATAAGTTCCTCTTTTTGTATAAAATCCTCTGCTATTATAACATGATATCCCCTTAAAAGCAGATAAAAGGAATGTTTTCTAACCAAATTTAAGAATTATTTGAGTCTCAAAAACTTTTCTTCCTAAATTTGATTCAATCAAACTAATTTACCAATAAAAAATGAAGTGAGATGTAACACTCACTTCACTGCTATATACTATAAAGTTTTTCGACGGCGATGTTTCACTGCACCTGCGAGAAGAGCTGCACCGAGAGTCATTCCAAGGAAGGCTAATTGTTCCGCTTCCGTTCCTGTATTAGGAAGGACAACTGACTGGCTAGGCGAAACTTTAGGAGTCGCTGGAGTTGATGTAGCATTAGTATTATTATCAGTCTTTGGCTGAGCTTGAGCAGCTACATGAGCTGTCGGTTCAACCAATGCATCCTTCTCATCTTGAGAAGCTGAATTTCCATTCGAAGTCAGAACCGTTTGACTACCTGCACCTGCTGCAGCAAAATTAAGTCCACCATTTGCCTGATAAGTAGTTGTAGTGGCCGATGCTAGGGCTTGGCGCTCTTCTTTTGGAAGAAGGTCTAGCAAATAATTGTAATTTGCTAGCAATTCATTGTAGACTGTTTGCAAATCAACTAATTTTGCATTCTCAGTCTCAGCAACAACTTGTTTAGCCTTCAGGTCAGCCTCTGCTGCAGCCAAGTCTTGCTTAGCTCTTTCCAATTGTTGTGGAGCTGTTTTGAGATCTGAAACTTTCTTCTGAGCCGCTGCTACACGATTTTGAGCAGCTACCAATTCAGCTTTGGCTACTTCTAAGACCTTATTCTTATTTTCCTCAGCCGTCTTCAAAGCTGCGAGCTGATTCTTGGCCTCTACTAAGGTTGCCTGAGCTTTTTGCAATTTAGCCTGATATGGAGAAAGGGCAGACGCGATTCTTGCTGTTGCTGACTTCAAAGCAGCCTTTTTATCTGACAAGTTTTGTTGAGTCAGAACTAAGGCTTTCTCAGCAGCTTCAAGATTCTGTTTAGCTTTTACAACAGCAGCCGCACGATCTTTCTGTGCCTTGTACGAATCTGTCAACTGATTATTCAAAAGATTCAGGCTAGACTCTTGGCTAACTTTCTGAGCTTGCAACTCTGCCAAACGATTCTTCAAGGCTGTCACATTAGCACTTGAAGCAGCCCCACGACTACCGCCACTGCGAAGAAGTTTCTCCATCGCTTCAACTGTTAGCAGTGTGCCATTATTAACTCTTTGATTGAAATTCCGAACATTATGGAATCCAACTTCCGAAGTTCCGTACGGAGTTCCAAACTGATTTGGATGAGTGTCATAGGCAGCAGAAATAGCATTGGCCTTATTATCCATCATTTGGACATAGTGACCGATTTGCGCAAAGACGTTAGGCCCCACCTTCATATAAATGGCATTGGCATCCAGTTGTCTTTCATCAGTTGGCAGGCCGTATTGAGCAGCAATATGTTGATACAGGGCCTTTTCACTATGCCAGAAATTAACTGCACCTTGAGGATTGAAGCTGATGGCCACGTTTTCATTGCCGATCAGCTTGCCCATGTGCCAGTTAGCCTTCTCAAAGTACAAGGTCTGAATTTGGCTGGCAACATTAGCATATGGATCCACCAAAAGTTCTGGAAGTCCTGCATTACGGCGGTAAGCATTGATGGCCTTAACCAATTCCAAGGCCTGCAAGTTATTCTCCAAGCTGGCTGGGCTAGATGGATTTGATCCGACTGTGATCTTGAATTCATTTTGACCACGTTTGTAAAGTGCTAAAGCATCAGCTGCAGCATTTCTTACAGCTTCATTGTTCGAATTATCTCGAAGATTTTCCAAGAATTGCGAATAGGTCGTATTTCGTAAATCAACCGGTGCTGTACTTGCATTTTTCTGCTCATGCACCAACTCTGTATTTGTTGCAGCAATCAATTGCTTTGTCTGCTCTAAGTTAGCCTGAGTTTGATTGATTTTGTTTTGGATTTCTGCTTGATTTTGTGGTGCAGCGTTTGCTTCTTGTTCTGCTTTTGCAAGTTCATTTTTAGCATGATCCACAGCTGTCTGAGCTTGATTTTCCTGATTTTTAGCAGTTTCTACAGCTGCAGTTTCTGCATGAACTGGTTCTTTAGCTTTGTTTAGTTCAGATTCTGCCACATCCACCAATGATTGCTGGCCAGCAATTGTATTTTCTTGGTCTTTAACTGCTTGACTTGCTTCCTGGACTACAGTTTCTGCTTCTTTGACAGTTTCTGATTTTGCTGTTACTTCTTCTTCAGCTTTTTTAACACTAGTCTCTGCTTTAGAAATGTTTTCTTCAGTTGCTGCCTTTTCATTTTCAGTAGCTGTAGCCACTTTCTCTTGAGCCTCTGAAACTGCTGTTTTGGCTCCTTCAAGGTCTGCTTCAGCTTTCTTAGTTTGCTCTTGTTGCTGATTTACATTTTTCTTGGCAGCATCCGCTTTTTCCTTCGCTTCTGCTACATCCGCTGTCGTAATTGGTTTCTCGGTAACTGCTGTTGCCTTTGGTTTCGTAGCCGTTGACTCAACGAGTTCATCCGCTTTTACCTGATGGCTGAGCGCACCAGAAATAATCGTTGTCGCTGCAATGCCAGTTGCTACAACGGATTTACCAATTTTCTTGTCCATAGACATCTCCTTCTAATAGCACATGTATCATTTACAATCAGTCCTATGCTATAATACTAACATAAAATGACTGGTTAAACCAGTCAAAACCATATCATTTAAATAGAAATTCTATTACAATTTTATGACAAAAATCGAACGCTCCATCCTAAGAATATAGAAATAGAGCGGATTTAAAGCATTTTTCGCCTCTTCCGCTCCTTATTCCATTTATTTAGAAAAAATTTCTTTACTGCTTATTTGCTTCTGATGTCACTTGATTTTCAGCCTCTTTTTCTGAAGGAGCTGCTGAATTTGATTTTTCTACTTCAGGAGTGGCTGGTGAACTTGACTCTTCCACTGTCTCTTTAGGAGCCTCGCTAGGTGTTTCTTTTTTAGTCTCCTCAGCCGGACTGGCCTCCGTCTCAGTTTTAGCTTCAGTCGGAGCAGGCTTGTTGGCTTGAAGCTGATTAAAGAACGCTTCTGCTTCAGCTAGCAAGGCTGCTTTGTCCACACTCGGATCGGATAATTTATCCAATAGAGCATCTACCTTGGCAAATTGCTCATCTGTCCCCTGTTGTTCCTCAAGCATCTTGTGGGCGGACATCAGCAAATTGTAAATTTTAAGATAGATCTCTTTATCCTTGAGCGCTGCAGATGCCTGCTGTTCCTTTAAGGTTTCAACGATTTGGGTCAAGAGCGTTTTCGTTTCTGCTAAGATTGTTTCTCGATCTTTGCGGGCTTCTTGCAAATCAGTTCCAAGTGCTGCGAGTTGCTTTTGATAATTTTCTTGCAGAGTCGAATCCGTTACTTTTTCCAAAAGTTCTTGACCTTTTTGGAAGAGAGCTTGGAGAGTTTCTTCTGAGATTTCCTCCGTAGGCTGCGGTGCAAATTCTCCATACAATTCTTTCAAGAAACCATAGATAGCTGTCTTATAACTGTGGTCGTCCACCTTTTCGGTATCCAGAACCGTTTTATCCTTGGCCGAAGCTGCCTCGCCACTTGCCAGAGCCTTATCAACTTCGAGCTTGGTTTGATAGAGTTCCAAGAAAAGAGCTTTCAGGTCTACCGCTTCAATAAAGGCCTGAGATTTATAAAGCTTGAGCGTCAAATCAGCAACTTTCTTACGAAGTTCTGGCTGCAAACGAGCATCATCAACCGCAAGATAGAAAGCTTTGAGATACTCGACGGAGGTCACTCCTGTCCGATCTTGATAATCTTGCAGACTTGCCAATAGCTGCTCAATCTCAGCCATCTTAGCTTCATTTTTTTCTACCTTAGCCGTCTGCAATTCACTGAGCAAGCTGGTTTTATTCACATTGTAGCTATCCGTTTCCAAACGTTTGATCTTGTCAACCAATTCTTGATATTTTTTATCAACTTCGGTCAGCTCTTCCGTTTTCGCTTTCTCGTCAACATGAATGTAGTGCTTATCAAATTGATCTAAGCTGGCCAAATATCCCTCTGTTGAGTTGCTTGGCAATTGCTTCATGGTTTCTACAAAATTACCGAGAGCTAGTTCGATTCGACGTTGCATAAGCAAGTCTTTAGCATAAATGGTTCGGCTAGCGGCCAACAGGGCATCTACCTTTTCAAGGACGGCCTTTTCATCATAAGCTCCTGCTTGATAAGCTGATTGCAAGGCTGGAATTTTATTCTTCAAGCCTAGATTCAATCCTTTGGATTGGACACGGATATAGTGGTTGTGATCGCCATGCGGAATGACAAACTGACCATTTTCAACCTGAATACTGTATGGAGACAGACCTGAACGCAGGGCTGTTGTATAAAGCTCGTTTAGGAAGTCCAGCTCTGGATTTCCAGTTTCTAGAGGAATCCGAACGTGCTCTTTTCGAACAGCGTATGGATGGATATGTGTCGGATCGTAGTCTTGATCTGGATTATTAAAGACAAAGAAGCCTTTTGAAATCTTAATCGCTTCACGCGGTACGCCATAAGTCTTGGAAATATAAGCGATTTTCTCTTCGTCACTTGCGTCACGAGAAAAACGGTCATATTCTGTGCTGACTTGACTGGACTGACTTGAATCTTTGTGCTTAGCCAGATTGGCTTCTGCTGCTGCAATCTGATCTTTGGTCAAATCTTTTTTGAAGAAATAATGTGCATGGCCGCCGTGTTGGACAACGTATCCTTCCTCATCTTTTGAGATGACATGCTCAGCATGGAAACCATGATCGTGCTCATCTTTATCAGCTGGTTTGGCTGGTTGACTTGGATTTGCTGGTTGGCTAGGCTGGCTTGGTGTACTTGCAGCAGCCTTAGGATAAGTCTTCTGACCAGTAACAGGAATGTTCCGAGCTATTTCTTCTTCTAGGGCAGACAGTTTGCTGTAAGGGATAAAGTGATAGTGATTTCCATGTGGAATGGCCACTCCTTCTGCAGTCCGTCTAACGATTTTGCTTGGATCAAAGACAAGACCATCTTTTTCAGCATAGCGTTTTTCTTTTGGTGTATGGTAGAGCTTCTCAAGTAAGGTTTGGTAACTTGATGGTGCATCTTCTGCTTTTTCAGCTGGTTTAGCTCCGTGCCCAGCATCTGATTGGGCAGGTTTGGACGGTTGAGCTGGCTTAGCAGTCTGTCCCTTATCAGCTTGATACGCTGGCTTAGTCGCAGTTCCTGCATGTTGATTTTCCGATGCTTTAGCTGTAGGAGCAGAAGCTTCTCCCCCTGTAGTAGGATTTTCAGCTGGACTAGCTGCTTGCTTGCCTCGCTGCAAGGAATCCCAGTAGGCTTGGGCAGCCGCTAATTCACCTGGCGACAGATCACTTTTAGGAATATAATGCATATGACCGCCATGTGGCACAAGGAAGCCATCTCCTGTATCCGAAATCACATCAGATGGACTGAAAACATAGCCGTCATCTGTTGTATAAGCGCCATTGCTCCGACTCGATGCAGTGCCTTCTGCTTGATAGGTTCTCTTTCCTGCAGCATAAGCGGCACTTGGACGACTGAAATCTTGCGTTTTTCTGCTAACAGTTTGACTCGATTTAGCTTCTGAACCGCCTTCGCCTTCTTCCTTGCTAGGATGAATCTGTCTTTGCCGTGCGATTTCATCAACCGAACGAACATTGCTGGTTGCTTTGGCATTAGTCAGATATAGGTAATATTTGCCTGCAACCTTGATAATATAGCCATCTTTCACTTGGTTGACAATATCTGATTCCTGCAATTGATAATTTGGATCCCTCATAATCAACTCTTCACTAAGAATTGCATCAAAGGGAACCTTTCCATTATAGTAATGATAGTGATCACCATGTGAAGTCACATAGCCTTGGTCCGTAATCTTGACAACGATCTGCTCAGCAGTAATGCCTTCTTTGGCCTGAATCTGCTCAGGTGCCAATTTCTCGGCTTTTTGAGATTTATTGTCCTGCTTATTTGCAGATTTCTTTTCTACATAGGCCACTCGATTTCTTGCTTGTTCTTGTGGCTTGTCTGCTTGATACTGCATGATTGCATAACCGCACACACCAAGTGTAGCTAGTGCCGCAACTGAACTAATAATATATTTCTTTTTCATACATCACCTCAATGTTTTAATTCTTTGGCTAAAATTTCTAAATTATCTTCTAAATTTTCAAGATAGGTCTTATCATTTTCAGGATCTGCTTCGAGAGGATTCAGCACCTTTAGGTTGACTCCTGTTGCCTTCTTCAAGGTCTCGGCCAACTTAGAGGAAGCATTGCTCTCGACAAAAATCGTCTTAACTTTATAGGTCTTGATAAAGTCTTGTATCTCCGTCAACTGCCTTGGACTAGGCTCTTGATCTGGCGAAATGCCTGAAATACCAAGTTGCTTGAGACCGAAACGCTTGGCTAAATAAGAAAAGGCTGTATGCTGGGTCACGAAAGTTTTTTCATCTAGACCGCTAAAGACTCCTTGATATTTTTGGCTCAGGGCCTTTGCCTTCTCTGCAAATTTTTGAGCATTTTTCTGATAGGTATCCGCATTTTTACTATCTAGCTTGGACAATTCTTGAGCGATGAGTTGCGCCTCTTCTGCCACTTTTTCTGGATCCAGCCAAGTATGTGGATCATAGAGGGTCTTTTCATCAATCCCTTCCTCAGCGGATACTTCTTCTAGGCCGGCCACCTTGTCCAACTGCATCCCGTTGCTGGCTTCTACAACCTCTACTTTGGACTTTTGTAAACTAGGATCCAGACTACCAGCCCAAGACTCTAAAGTCCGCGAATGATACACAAAGACATCTGCTTCATAAATAGCTGCCACATCGCTGGCTGACGGCTCAAATTCATGAATCCCTGCACCCGACTGAATCATCCGGACATCATTCAAATCTCCTGAGACTTCTTTGACCATTGAATAAATCGGGTAAAAACTCGTGACAATATTGAGCCCGCGTTTGCTACCCGCCCCGCTTGCTTCCTTTTTACTACAAGCGGCAAGGCCAAGCCCCAGCAAGACTAGACTTAAAGCTATCAAAACTTTTTTGATTTTCATTTTAACTCCTTAACCAGTTTAGCAATCATTCAAAGAAATAACAATTTTCAAAACATTCTTTCCCAAGAATTGCTTTAAAAAATAGCTTCTTTTGTTAACTGGTTTATTAACTAGTTAAGATAATACTCCTTTTTATTTTTTCTGTCAAGAAGGAAGTTTGAATTTTTTCAAAAATTTTCCAGCCCTTCATCCAATTAAAAAAGCCACAAACGTGGCTTTGAGAAATCGATACCTAGATTTTGCTATTTTATAGAAAGGACTAGTGTTCACTATCACTACTATTGGCTCGAATTTCTTCCAACATTTTGGCTTCTTCGGCTGTACATTCATAGTTTTCCAGCAAGTCCGGACGACGCTCATAGGTTTTTTTCAGACTTTCATAGAGACGCCACTTGCGGATATTTTCATGATGGCCGCTCATAAGGACTTCAGGAACAACCATGCCCCGATAGTCGTAGGGACGAGTGTACTGAGGATACTCCAAGAGCCCAGACGAAAAGCTATCATCTGTATGACTGACTTCCTTGCCAATAACCTCTGGAATCAGGCGAACTGTCGCATCAATCATGGTCATAGCCGCCAATTCTCCTCCGGTCAGCACATAGTCACCCAGCGAAATTTCATCCGTCACCAAGGTCTTGATCCGCTCATCATAGCCTTCGTAATGGCCACATATGAAGATGAGTTCCTCTTCCTTAGCCAGCTCCTCAGCATAGGCTTGATCAAAAGTCCGGCCAGCAGGATCCAGCAAAATCACGCGCGGCTGCTTCTTTTCAATAGCATCATAGGCATCAAAAATAGGCTGAGCCCGCAGCAGCATGCCTTGACCGCCACCGTACGGCTCGTCATCCACATGCCGAGATTTTTCCGCATTTTCTCGAAAATTATGATAGTTGATCTCCAAGAGACCTTTTCCCCTTGCTTTACCAACGATTGAGTGCTCTAAGGGCGCAAACATCTCCGGAAAGAGGGTCAAAATATCAATCTTCATCGTCCAGTCCTTCCGGTATCTCTACATCAACCCGACCTTGCTCGATGTCAATGCCTAGCACCACCGGTGGAATGTAAGGCAGCAGCAAGTCCCGCTTACCTTTACGTTTGACCACCCAGACATCATTTGCTCCTGGCTGGAGAATCTCCTTAATCGTACCTAGCAGAACATCATTTTCATAAACTTCAAGGCCGATGATTTCATGGTAGTAAAATTCCCCATCTTCTAAGTCCGTCAAATTTTCTTCGGCCACTTTCAGACTAAAGTCACGAAATTTCTCGATGTCATTGATATGATACATACCCTTAAACTTGATAATATCAAAATTCTTGGCCTTGCGGTGGCTGGCAATCTCCACATTCATGACAAACTGGTCTTTCTTATCGAAAAGGGCCAGTTTATTGCCTTTTTTAAAACGCTCTTCCGCAAAATCTGTCACTGACAAAACCCGCATCTCGCCTTGCAAACCTTGGGTATTGACGATTTTACCAACATTAAAATAATTCATTTTTACTCCAGTTAATCTTTTTACTATTCGTTTTATTGTATCATTTTGCTGGCTTTTTCTCAAGGCAGGCCGCTGGCTCAGACAGCGGAAAAGCTTATAAGTCAATGCCTTTTTCTTTGAGATTTTGCAGGCATTCCTCATAGTAAGCTGCGTCATGCTCGGGGTAAATAGGGCTCGCCACAGCCATTTCTTCCAGATGCACATAGGCTGGACAAGTCTTGCCACGATAGTCCCGCTCCAGCCACTCTGGGGACACACGATAACCTCGCTTGCTCATCTCCTCCATAATCAGCTCATGGTAGCGATAAAGCAAGTAAGGAGAGTGAGTAAAAACATAGTCAACGGTCGCATGTTTCTTGCCCCAGCCATTGCCACGAAGAGCGCAGCATTCCCGATGCTGGCCAAGCAGTTGCGGACGGGGAAGCTTGGGAATCAGCGCTTGATGCCAGAGTCTCATTCTAACCTCCATTTAGTAAAAACAAAGCAATCTTTTGTTGCTCCAAATAGCCTTTGACCACTATAAAACTTCATTTTAATAATCGCTGAAGCGCCTATGTTTGATTTCAAAGTCGAAATAATTCTCTTCCTGAAGTCGGTGGAAAATATCCCGATAGGTTTCTTCATCAAAAGATTCCCCTCGATAAAGGATTTCAAAGCTAAGATCCTCATATTCCAGAAAGGCATTGGCTGAGCGGAAGCCCTTGCTTTGATAGAAATCCCAGCGAGCTTGACGCTGCTCCAGATTGTCACAGGGCTCGTCTAGGCGCTCAATTTCTAAAAGCATGGTTCGCTGATAGAAATTGACCAGCTTTTCGATGATCTCACCACCATAGCCATGGCTGCGCAGGTGGGGCATAATCGCAAAGAAACTAACATAAAAGGCTTGCGCATTGGAGATGGCAAAGGCAAAACCAACAAACTCTTTTTCATGATAAAAGGCGAAAAAATTAGCATCTTCCTGATCCTCATATCGTAAAAATTCACTGAGAGGTATCCTTTCCTCTTCTGGGAAAGCTTCATTATTCAAGGCTTCTACCTTATCCAAATCTGGAAAATCTGCTGTAATGATCTGGCTGGTTAAGCTCATAAAATCACTCCTTTTCTAGTGATAGTATAACAAATTTTACAAAAGGGTTCAAAAAAGAGCCCTGAAAGAGCTCTTAGGTATTTATTTTTCTGAAGTGATGGTAAGATTCCGAGTTCCTAAGAACTACTGATAGTTGGTCCCGATTGGACTCCCAGCCGCTACTTTACTATTTCACGTAAATTATCCAAATGCTGATTATCCGTCACAGCCATAATGCTGACTCCTGCTGGCCAGACAAAGTCTGGAGTAAACTGACTTTCTAAGGGCTGATTCTTTGTTAGACGATAGCCGATAATATTGAGATGATACAGCCTACGAGCGTCTACTTCACGGACTGTTTTCCCAACCCAGCTAGCAGGCAGCTCAAACTCAGCCACGACTACATCGTCATCCAGCTGGAAAACCTCAATCGAATGGTTAAAGAGAATGGTCTTAGCCAATGAAATGCCAGCCTCCACTTCAGGCAGGATAACCAAATCAGCTCCCACCTTTTCCAGCACCTGCTGGGTCACTTCGTCCTTGACCTTGGCAATGACATTTTTAACACCCAATGCCTTACAGTGCATGACCGCTAGGACACTGGATTCCAAACTTTCTCCTGTCGCCACGACGACCGTATCACAGGAACCGACGTCTGCCGCCTCCAAAAGCTCCATATCGGTAATGTCTCCGATTACACCGACGGCAATCATGTCTTCATACTGATTGATTGTCTCTTCGTGATTATCAATGGCAATGATTTCTACATCTTGAGAAATCAAGGCCTCAATGATACTCTGTCCAAAAATCCCCAAGCCGAGGATTCCAACTGTTTGATTTGCCATTTCTTTTCTCCTATCCAATCATAATGTCCGCCTTGCTGTAGTGCAAGGTAGTCGCCTTCTTCGGTTGATAATGGCTCAGACTGACCATAAGAGTCAGCGGCCCCACTCGTCCAATAAACATCAGCAGCATAATCACAATCATACCAGCTGTATTGAGGCTGGTAGTGATATTGGCCGTGACACCAACTGTAGCCAGTGCCGATACAGTCTCAAATATCAGGTAAATAAAACGATGACTGCTATCGGTCACTAGCCCAAGAGCCAAAAGACCAAGCAGAAATGTAAGCTGAAAAATCACTGTCACACCAAAAGCCTTCTGCACCAGCTGAGGAGACAGTGTTCTCCGACCGATATTAGTATGTGGCAAGCCCAAAATTTCCTTACGGGCGAACAGGAAAAGAACTAAGAAGGTCGTAATTTTCAGACCGCCCGCTGTACCACCCGGAGCTCCTCCTAAAAACATCTGGAGCAGATAGATAAACAGGGTTACTGGACGAGCAACTGTATAATCGATGGAAGCAAAACCAGCTGTCCTCATGCTGACTGTCTGGAAAAAGCTGACCAGTAGCTTATCGCCAAAGGAAAGATTGCCAATCGTTCCAGGATTATTGTACTCCGTCCAGAGACTCGTGACCGTCCCAAAGACGAGGAGACCAGCAGTCAGAAGCAAGACTACCTTAGTATGAAAGTGCAGTCCCTTCTGTTTTCCTCCCAATTTAGTCGCCAAGTCAAACCAGACCATAAAGCCAAGTCCTCCAGTAATGATGAGGAGAGCCAAGGTGATATTGACCAAAACATCTGTCTGCAAGCCTAGTAGGCTATCATTGCCAAAATTATCAAATCCTGCATTACAAAATGCAGAAACGGCTAAAAAGATAGAATTAAAAATCCCTTTTCCTAGGCCAAACTTAGGAATGAAGCGAATCATGAGAAGGAGAGCACCTAGTCCTTCGATAGTAAAGGTCGTGATAAAAATCGAACGGACAAATTGACCTAAGGTACGATTGTGACCATAACTAAAACTATCCCGCAGAATACGACGATCCTTGAGACTGAGCTTTTTCCGACTTTCCATGGTGAAAAATCCGATAAAGGTGAGGATTCCCAAACCACCAATCTGAATCAGTAACATACAAAGGAGCTGCCCCCAAACATTGTATGTATCTACAACCGATCGGGTAAAAAGTCCTGTCACACAGACCATCGAAACAGCTGTAAAAAGATGATCCAGATAGCCCGCTTGGGAACTTGCCGTCTGCACCCAAGGCAGACTGAGTAGCAAGGAACCACAGAATATCACCAGAAGAAAAGACAAGATAATCTTTTGTGCTGGTGACAAGCGTGAAAATAAATGCTTCATAAAGTTTCCTTTCCTGATCTAATAAAAGCAGAGGCCAGCTCTATCTGCCCTTCTCTTTCCTTGACAGCCAGCTGTAAATCATCTGGATTCTGCAAGTTTCTGACTTTGATGGCATAATCCGCTGCGACAATAGCATGTCCCCTCATATGGGCTGTTGCTACTGCTTGGGCAAAGACACGCGCAGCATACTTACCGATTTGTGATTGAGCCTGCTGAGATAGTTTGTTAGCCAAGAAACCAGCCTTCCTTAGTTCATAGGCAGACGCCCTCCCATCAAGTCGAGCCTGAAAAACCTCTCTTACCTGAGTCAAAATCTTCTGCCTTTCAAACCCATCTTCCGTATCTATCAGAGCTATAAAGCTTGACGCCATTTTCATAGCCCATCGAGCCAGTTGCTTCTGAGGAAGTTCCCCCAAAATCAGTTCCAATTCCAATCTCTTCTCACTATCATCCAGGATTTTCAGTTTGTATGGGCTCGGTAAAATCACTTGATCATTCTCATAACACTTGCGCTCATGAACGTTCCAAGCATACTCTTCTGGATTCATATGTCCCCCGGTTTCGAATTTATTTGAATTCGAGTGTAGATTTGCGTTTGTCTTAACTGAGATACTTGCTTCTCGCAGAGCTCGAACTGCATCAATGGCCCTAAATTCAACTACGCCTAACGGCTTGTTTCATTAAGGGCCATAGAAAAACGGGACACATGGCCCCGCTGCTTCTTATTTCTCATCAATAACGATGCGAACTTTTTTGTACTCGGTTGGGACAGAGTAAACAATCGTCCTTATAGCGGAGATAGTACGACCTTTACGACCGATCACACGTCCAACATCGCTTGGATCAAGATCAAGATGATACTCTAAAAACTCAGGTGTATCTTCAATCTTGATAGTTAAGGCATCTGGCTGTGAAATCAAAGGTTTCACTATCGCAATAATGAGATTTTCAATCGTGTCCATATATCAACCTGCACTTCTATTATTTAGAGTATTTTGAATCGTGGAATTTCTTCAAAACACCAGCTTTTGAAAGGATGTTGCGAACTGTATCTGAAGGTTGAGCTCCATCAGCCAACCATGCAAGAACGCGATCTTCTTTCAAAGTCACTTGGTTTTCTTCAACAAGTGGGTTGTAAGTTCCAACTGTTTCGATGAAACGTCCGTCACGTGGTGAACGTGAGTCTGCAACGTTGATACGGTAGAAAGGTTTTTTCTTAGAACCCATACGAGTCAAACGGATTTTTACTGCCATTTTTAAAATTTCTCTCTTTTCTTATTTTTTATTTCGGTGAAATAGCTGAGCTATTTAGCACATGTTCTATTATAGCAGATTAAATACAGCTGTCAAGTTTTTTTCTTGACAGGCTCAAGAATTTTTTTCAAAGCAGTAATTTTTTAATTTCTTCATAGGAGGATACCGTATAAGTCGGCTGCGCACTGCTAGTGTTAATCAGCTTTTTGGGATTGTACCAGATAGAGTCTAGTCCTGCATTATTAGCGCCTGCAATATCTGCCGTCAAGGAGTCTCCAATCATCAAAGTCTGAGACAGGTCAAAATCTGGTATCTGCTCTGCTATTTTTTCATAAAACAAGGCTTCGGGCTTCTGAGTCCCCATCTGCTCCGAGATGAAAATATGGTTAAAATAGGGCGCAATGTCGGAATGAGCCATGCGACCAGTCTGAATAGCCGTGATGCCATTGGTCGCTCCGTAAATCTCATAATCAGCTGCTGTCAAGTTGTCCAAAAGCTCGCTAGCTCCAGCGTAAGTCTGGCCTTGCTGAGTAATATGCTGCTGATAGAGAAGGGCTAACTCGGCGCCATCCTTCTCAATGCCAAAATGAGCGAAAAGACGAGAAAAGCGAGTATTGACTAGCTCAGGCTTGGTGATTTTCCCCTGCTCTAGTTCCCGCCAAAGCCCCTTGTTCATGGGAATATAATAGTCTTTGTAGGTCTGAATCTCCGTCACGCCCTGCTCCTCCAAAAAATGAGTCAGGGCGATGTCTTCTGCCGTATCAAAATCCAGCAAGGTATGGTCAAGGTCGAAAAGTAGAAATTTGTATGACAAGGTAGAAATCCTTTCTGTAACTGTAGTAGCTTCATTATACCACAAGCCACAAAAACCAGCCGCTCAAAAACGAACGGCTGGTTTCTAATCTATTTCACTACTGGAATCCAGAGAGTCATTTGATAGTTTGGTTTCCCTTCTTTCGATCCTGCTGCATTACATTCTTTTATTTTCCAAACAGCATCTTCGTTTTTCTAACTTCTTCTACTCTACTTTATGGCGAATGCACAAATCTCTAAATCTATTATCTAGTGCTGCAATATCATACAAGACTTCTGACAGTTTTTGGTAATCTTCCTCGATACAAAATAGATGAGCTTGGCCGAACAACTTTGCTAAATTTTCTTTTAGTTCAGATCTGACCGTATCGTGGTCTTTTAAGAAGTTGCTCATGTATAAATTTCTGATAGAAGCTAATTTGAAACTAAAGTATTGATGAAGATGTTTTTGTTCTTCATTCAAGCCATTGTTCGCTACCGACTTAGCATATCTTGCTATCACATTCTCCTCGCCGTGCTCATATCGTTGCTTCATCAACATAGATGTTTTCTGATAAATCTCTTTGGAAGTTGGAGATTTGATTTTTTTGAAGTTTCCCCACATGGAGAAAGAACCTCTTTTATAGTCAATGTTTTTAGCTTCCCAAGCATTCGCAAATTCTGACAAACTCATTTTCATACAAGCAAAGCCTGCTGGATCATGGAAATAGATAAACTCATCATCTAGATCATAAACTGAAACAAAATGATCCACCCCATACAAATGAATATGATTGGGATTATAAGTCAGATAACCCATGTCCAAAGGGCCAAGAACAACTGGTCCGCTGAGCAAGAACTTGCTTAGCATTTCTCTGCTAGAGAGAAGATCCACCGCATTTGAATCCTTTATATAGTATTCATCATATGTAAAACCCAGAATGTTTAAAGAATGGCTGATAGAACTGTCTGGCATCCCATTATCAAAGAAGACTAAGGGGTGTTTTTCATCTTCCTTTACAATACTGGCGCCATTTCCCATCACCATAATGGCTTCCAAAAACTCAGGGCGAACATCATAACCATACGAATGCAACGCCATCGCAAGTGAATATGTATAACAAAGAGAAACGTCCCCAAAATACATCTGCATAGCATCTCCTCCTCTGTAATCGACACCTAAAAAATGACTTGCAATCACCATTTTATTTCACCACAGGTATCCAGAGTTCCATTTGATAGTCTGGTGACGACATGTCGCCTTCGGAATAGACTTCAAAATCTGGTGCTCCTGAGTGGCGATAGCCAGTTTCTGGGAAGAAGACTTCCAAGACATATTTCCAAGCATGATGGATACTGGCTGGTATCGCACCCTTGACTGGTACGATAGCATATTCAGCTTCTGCGATTTCTTTGACTGACAGACCTAGTTCTTCTGCTTTCTTTTTATCTACCACATCATAAGCGGCCATATAGTTGATGATCTCGCCTTCTTTGACATCCGAGCAGACGCCAAAGGATTGACCACTGCCCAGACTTTCTAGGCTTTCAAAGCTGTGATTGGCATAGAGCTGCTCCCATACAGACGGGCACTGGCTATTATCGATAGCTTCCAATAGGACGCCTGCAACAGTAAAAGCAGGTTTCTTTTGAATCTTGATATCCATGTTTTTTCCTCCTGTAATCTTTAAGGACAATTGAAGTCTAGGAAAGACCCGATAAGGTTTTCCATTTCGAACTTCTGAGGGGGTCGCACCATGGAATCTCTTGAAGGCTGCGCTAAAGGCATCCGCAGACTCATAGCCGTATTTCAGTGCTATATCAATGACCTTCTCAGAGCTTTCCCGCAAGTCTGTCACTGCTTCTGACAGCCTGCGATTGCGCAAGTATTCTGCTAAAGTCATATCTGCTAGGATGGAAAAGAGCCTGCTGAAGAGGGCATAAGAATAACCCGACAGCTGCTGAAATTTCTGCAAATCCACTTCTGCGTCCAACTTACTTTCCAGATATTCCATGGTTCGATTGAATTGATGCATCATATTCTTTTCTGCTTACCTCCTAACTATAGTCTAGCAGATATAAGAAACTTCTGCCCTAGAATTTTTGTACAAGATTTAGAGGGGGATTTTACAACCTATCCCGCAGCTTCTCCACAAAGAGATAAGCTGCAGGGCAGGTCAGGGTATTTTTGATTGTTAGATGGTTAATCTGATGAATCTTCTTGCGGTCTGTGTGAGGGAACTCACGGCAGGCCTTAGGACGGACATCGTAGATTGAGCAGAGATTGTCTCCACCTAAAAAAGGACAAGGCATAGCCTTGAAAACCTTGTCACCGTCTTCGTCCACTTGCAGAAACTCCTCTTCAAAAGCCGGCAGTTTCATCTTGAAATACTTGGCAATACGGACAATATCGGCTTCCTTAAAGTCTGGTCCTAAAGTCTTGCAGCAATTGGCACAGGCTGTACAGTCAATCTCCTCAAAGACCTCATCATGGATTTGCTGGGCAAGCTTATCGAGGTTTTTTGGTGGCTTTTTCTTGAGATTGGCTAAAAATTTTCGGTGCTCTTTCTGCTTTTGCAGTGCTAGTTGGTGGTATTTTTCAAGGTCGATTTCTTGAGTCATAAACTACTTTCCAATCAGTTAATTTTCGTTAGCATTATATCATAAATCTCAAAAAAATGAGACTGGAACAAAAGTCCTAGCCTCTCAATTGTCTTTGGATTGTCGAGCAAGACGCCGTGGTTGAGTGGGCTCTACTACGCTGATTTCATCAGCTTTTACAGCCCTACTCAACTGTGCGGAGGTGAGACGACGAAATCGAATTCTAACGAATTACCGATTTCTGTCCCACTCTCATTTACTTTGTTTTAAAGATTGTTAGTTGGGCCTTTTTCGTCAAGGCTCCATGTTTCTTCTATGTAGGAAATAACAGAAGCCAAAGTTTCTCGGTCGCCTTCAAAAGAGATTAAATAGACCTTGTCGTCTTTTTGGAAAACCCAAGAAACAACTAGCTGCCCTGATTTCATAATTACATTCAGTTGGAAAGCTTCATTGCCAGAAACAGTGGATTTTGCTCCCCACATTTTTTCTACATCTTTATTATCATTCCAACTATAGGCCAGTCGCTGGGCAATTAACTCAGCATTGAAAGTTTCCCCATCTTGGACATGAGCTTTTTCTCTAGTATAGCCATTCATGGTAACGATATTATAAGCTGAGCCATCCGTGAACTGAACGCTGTCACCACCATCTAAGTCGGTGAACTTGATCCAATTACTCGGAATATCGATATAGCCATAATCAGCCGAACCAATACGCTTAGTCTCGGTTGTAGTAGAAACATCTTTGCCACTAGCTTTATCAGACTTGCTGCTATCTTTTTGAGAAACTTGACTAGTTGCACTACTAGAAGTAGACGATTTCCGATTACCATAATTTTTTATAAGGCCACAAGAGGACAGGGAGAGGCCGGCTAAGATAGTTAGGGAGAGCAGAAAGTACTTCTTTTTCATGGTCATTCCTTCCTAAATCTAATAAATTTTACTAATACTAGTTTACCATATTTTTAGGACGAAAGGAAAGAGAGACATTGTCACATCCGATTTCTTTTCCGTTTATAGGACTATGCTTTTTTAGCGGCCTTATTCCACTGGTACCATCCTACCAAACTGTTGATTAAATAGATTAAATATTTCCCTTGAATCTGAAGGCTTTCACCCCACCAGAGGTAGATAGAAAAAATATTGGTCGCTGCCCAGAAAATCCACTGTTCGCGATAAACAGCCGTCATCAAGATTTGCCCTACTCCATTTGTCGCATCTGTGATTGAATCACGATAAGGACGATTAGCCCCCACAGACTGATAAATCAAGCCAAAGACCAACCACCAAAGCATACTGAGCGATAGATACTTTGTCCATCCTTTGGCATCTAGCTTACGAGCAACAAACTCTTGCTTTTCTTTTTTAAACTGACCTTGGTAAATCCACACCAAGAGGCCAATTGGCTGCATGATGGTAAAGTAAAGAGTCGTCAAGACCTCGCCATAGAAGCCTTTCTGCAAAGCCAAAATCAAGTAAATCACAGAATTAATCAAACCAAAGAGGTAATTGCTAGCCCGCCCTTCAGAAACGAAGATCACACAGATAATCCCAGTCAGACTGCAAATCATCTCCGTCCAATCCACGATGCGATGTTCATATATCAGCTCCAGCCAGAGCGGAAAACTCCCTAGAATCAAGAGATAAACCCACTGACCTAGACTGCGATGAGCAAACAAATCGTCCTAGATAAGCTTCAAGGTACCAGAAAAGCCGAGCTTCTTCATACTAGTCACCATTCGTTTATAGCCACCAGACATTTCAGAAAGCGTCAGCTTCATGTTTGAGATTTTCTTTTGGATATAAGTATTCATTCTTTCTCCTTTTGTTTTTTAAGAGCCGTGTCAAATTGACTTACGGATGCAACGCTCTATTATTTTCGAACACGCACAAGATTTGTCTTATACAGTGTTCACATTTTATCATATTCCTATTTCAAAAAATGTCAAGTAAAATCCAAAAAATATTTCCTAACGTTCGGATTTCAAGAAAAGACCTACAAATTTTTGTAAGCCTTTTTACTTAGATTTGATAGTAGTCGAACGTTTTTTGATTTGTTACTATATTTTTGTGAAGCATAATTAGCATCTACACTGAAAAAACAAGAGACTTAATAAACAGGCCTCTTGTTTTTTAAACTATTTTTCGCTGACTGCTCCCTTGCCATCAAGGCTCCAAGTATCTTTCATATTTGTAATGAAATCATCAAGAGTTTCTTCGTCGCCTTCAAAGGATAGTATATAGACTTTGTCATCTTTTTGGAAAACTAATGTATTAGCAAGTTGTCCCGATTTCAGAATGATGTTTATTTGAAAGGCTTCTCTTCCTGAGACAGTACTTTTAGAGCCCCACATCTTCTCAATATTATCTTTTTGGCTCCAATTATAGGCTACATGTTGAGCAATTGTTTCTGCATTGAAAGTCTCACCATCTGCTACTTCAGCTTCTGCCTTAGAAACAGCATTCATGGTAACAATATTATAAGCAGAACCGTCGGTATATTGGATAAGTCCCTCAACCTCTGCATCAAAAAATTTAATCCATTTACTTGGGATATCGATATAACCAAACTCTGGAGAACCAACACGTTTTGTTTCTTGATTGGTTTTGTTCTTGCTTTTTTTAGAAGAAGAATTTGAAGACTTCTTTTTCACTTGTGCACTGGAACTGGTTGAAGAACTAGATTGACTAGGCTTTTGTCCAGAATTGGCACACGATGCAAGAGTAAGTGAAGTTAATACCAGAACTGCTCCAAGCAGATATGATTGTTTCATGATTTTCTCCTTTTAATATATATTACTTAGAGATATAAGACTTTATTCCTCATCCATACTTAGGACGCTGAGGAAGGCTTCTTGTGGGACTTCAACAGAGCCGATCGCTTTCATCCGTTTTTTACCGGCCTTTTGTTTTTCTAGAAGTTTGCGCTTCCGAGAAACGTCACCACCATAACACTTGGCCAAGACATTCTTACGCAAAGCCTTGATGTCAGTCCGAGCCACAATCTTGTGTCCAATGGCTGCCTGAATGGGTACTTCAAACTGCTGACGAGGAATGATTTTCTTGAGCTTGTCTACAATCAGCTTACCACGCTCATAGGCAAATTCCTTGTGAACGATAAAGCTGAGAGCATCGACCTTGTCGCCATTGAGGAGGATATCCATCTTCACCAGCTTGGATGAGCGATACTCAGAGATTTCGTAGTCAAAGCTAGCATAGCCACGAGTAGAGGACTTGAGCTTGTCAAAGAAGTCAAAGACGATTTCAGCAAGCGGAATCTGATAGATGACATTGACCCGATTGTCATCAATATAATCCATGGTCACAAAGTCACCGCGCTTACGCTGAGCCAATTCCATCACCGCTCCGACAAATTCCTGCGGCACCATAATCTGCGCCTTGACATAAGGCTCCTCGATGGAATCAATCTTGGTCGGATCCGGAAACTCGCTTGGATTAGAGACATCAATGGCTTCACCATCTGTCAGATTAACCTTATAGATAACAGACGGCGCCGTCATAATCAAATCAATATTAAACTCACGCTCCAAACGTTCCTGAATGACGTCCATGTGCAGCAAGCCCAAGAAACCACAACGGAACCCAAATCCCAATGCCTGAGATGTTTCTGGTTCAAACTGCAGACTGGCATCGTTTAGCTGGAGCTTTTCGAGAGCCTCACGCAAGTCATTGTATTTATTAGACTCGATAGGATAAAGACCAGCAAATACCATCGGATTCATCTGCTTGTAGCCGTCCAGGGGCTCAGATGCTGGATTATCGGCCAAAGTCACTGTGTCTCCGACCCGAGTATCCTGCACCGTTTTGATAGAAGCTGCGATATAGCCAACATCCCCTGTCGCTAGGAAATCACGTCCAATGGCCTTGGGAGTGAAAATGCCGACCTCAGTCACGTCAAAGGTCTTGCCATTGCTCATGAGCTGAATGGTATCTCCCGGCTTAACCACACCATCCATAACCCGCACCTGCAGGATTACTCCACGATAGGCATCGTAGACTGAGTCAAAAATCAAGGCCTTGAGCGGTGCTTCTACATTTCCAGTCGGAGCTGGAACTTTTTCTACAATCTGCTCTAAAATATCTTCAATTCCGATGCCAGCCTTGGCAGAAGCCAATACGGCTTCGCTAGCATCCAGTCCAATCACGTCTTCAATTTCTGACCGCACCCGCTCCGGATCCGCAGCTGGCAGATCAATCTTGTTGATAACTGGCAAGATCTCCAAGTCATTGTCCAGCGCTAGATAGACATTTGCCAAGGTCTGAGCCTCAATCCCCTGAGCAGCATCCACGACCAAAATCGCCCCTTCGCAGGCCGCTAGAGAACGCGAAACTTCATAGGTAAAGTCCACGTGTCCCGGCGTGTCAATCAAGTGGAAGATATAGGTCTCCCCGTCCTTAGCAGTGTAATTGAGCTCAATAGCATTGAGCTTAATGGTGATACCGCGCTCCCGCTCCAAGTCCATGCTGTCCAAGAGTTGAGCCTGCATTTCTCGGCTGGAAACCGTTTCAGTTGCCTCCAAAATTCGGTCAGCCAAGGTTGATTTCCCATGGTCAATATGAGCAATGATGGAGAAATTGCGGATCTTCTCCTGACGTTTTTTCAAATCTTCTAACTTCATTTTTCTCTTCCTTTTAGGGTATTCTATTTATTATATCATGATTTGTCGAAAATAAAAACGACTGTAACCAAGACAGTCGACTTAATTTTCCATTTAGCTAGAGTCTCATAAATACGAAGACGATTAGTCATGGGCTTTTCTGAGTTTTTCAAGAGTTTCTAGGAAAATAGCTGGCGCTTCAGCCGTAAATTCTAGCACTTCGCCAGTCCGAGGATGGGTGAAGCCCAGTGTTCGCGCGTGCAGAAATTGGCCATGTCCCTTCAGGGTCTTACGTGGTCCATAGGCCTCATCTCCAGCGACTGGATGGCCGATATAAGCCATGTGGACACGGATTTGATGCGTCCGCCCCGTCTCCAGCTGCAGCTCCACCAAGGTATAGTCTCCAAAACGTTCCAAGACTTGGAAACGTGTCAGAGCGGGTTTTCCCTTAGCTGTAACTGCCTGTTTCTTGCGGTCTTTTTCACTACGGCCAATCGGTGCCTCAATCACTCCGCGGTCATTAGGCAGATTGCCATGAACAATCGCCCAGTATTTACGCAGGGATTTCTTGTCCTTAAGTTCATCTGCAAGTGCCAGATGAGCTTGGTCATTCTTGGCAATCATCAAAAGACCAGAAGTGTCCTTATCAATCCGATGAACAATCCCTGGGCGCAGCACACCATTGATGCCAGAGAGATCTTTGATGTGGTACATGAGGGCATTGACCAGAGTACCGCTAGTGTGCCCAGCGGAAGGGTGAACCACCATGCCTTGTGGCTTGTTGACGACAGCCACATCCTCATCCTGATAGACAATTTCCAGCGGAAGATCCTCTGCCACATACTCAACCACCTCTGGCTCAGGCACTTCATAGGAAATGACATCACCTTCTTTGACGGCATACTTGGCTTTTTTTGCCAATCCATTAACCAAAATCTGGCCATTTTTTATCTGTTCATTGGCTAAACCACGGGATAGCTCTGTCAAGTCCGCCACTGCTTTATCCAAACGCAGACCTGCAGCGACTGCATCAATTTTCAATTCCATTCGTTTCTTCCTTCAACAACACCAGTAATAAAATCGCTACTCCAACAGTCAGGTACATATCCGCTACGTTAAAAATAGCAAAATTGACAAAATCCAACTGGAACATATCTACTACAAATCCTTGCTGGATCCGGTCAATGAAATTGCCCAATCCACCAGCAATAATTAGAATGAGTCCCGTTAGCATCCACTTAGAAGCTTGGATATTTTTAATCAAATACCAAACGGCAACTCCAATCACGATACAAGTTATCAGAGCGAAAAACCACTGCTGATTTTCCAAGATAGAAAAGGCTGCACCAGTATTTCGCAGATAGGTCAAACTGACAATCTTAGGAATAAACTTCCTGACCTGCCCCAAAGAAAAATTGGAGACAATATAATACTTGACTGCTTGATCAAGAGCAATCAAAAGAAAAACTAAAAAAGGAATCGCAATTTTACGTTTCATACTTCTCTTTTCTGTGCAAAATATTCTTTCATAACAGCTACAAAAGCTTCGCCGACCTGACTCAACTCTACATCTTCCCTCTTGACATAAACCATGTGATTGTCTAAATTGTCTCGTAGTTTGATGACAGTGATTCCATTTACACTGTTGCTATCCAAAAAGCCAGATCCAGTCGCATAAGCATCCGTCCGCTCCAAAATCCCATTCAGCGTAGCTCGATCCGTCACATTAAACATCTGGGAGCTAGCGCTGGTATCGACAAAATTCTCAGAATAATAGAGATACTCATCCTTTTCCTGTGTGAAGCGAACGGTTGGCAAGGTAGCTAAATCTTCCATAACCAGCTCCTCCTTTTGAGTCAGAGAATGATCTTCCCGCAGATAAATGTGGGTCTGGAAAGGAATTAGCTCAATGACCTCCAAGCCTAGCTTTTCAATCCGCTGCATGATGCCCTTGCTATTCTGATTATTGAGGTAAATAATCCCAATCTCACTGTGGCCTTGGGCTACTTCATCCAAAATCTGCACGGTTGTCGACTCGAAAATCCGAAAATTCTTGTAGTCAGGATAGCGCTGAGAAAACTCTGTTATCAAAGGCGGCAAAAAGTCATAGTGCTGACTGGCAATGGAAAATTCATCCTTTTCCTCTTCAGGATTGGCATATTGATTTTGAAAGACATCAAATCCTTTGACCAATTCCTGAGCTCTCTCGTAAAATTCCATACCCCGCCGAGTCAGAAAGGTTCCGCTACTCGTCCGGCGGAAAATCTTAAATCCCAGCTCCTTTTCCAAATCTCGCACGGCGATAGATAGACTGGGCTGGCTGACATACATCTTTTCTGCTGCTTCACGAAAGGTTCCGCTGTTGGCAATGGCCACTACATAACGCAATTGTTGAATATTCATATCTTTTTCCTTTTACAAATACTCCTAATTATACCATAAACTCAGCCTTCCTCAAAGGCAGGAAATGACTTTCCTCTTGGAAATACATCTCTAAAATCTGCCTCATTTGCCCAAAATATCCTTTGCATACAAGAAGGTAACATAAAGAACAACGAGCAGGGCTATTAAGACTTCAAAAGTAAGCAGAATTTGCCCAGCTAGACCAAGATTCAATACGTTTAAAGATTGCTTCAAAGCCACAGCCGAAATGACCAAAGGGAAGGTAAAGGCAGAAAATCCTGCTGAAAAAGGACGATTGATCAAACGAGGAAGTTGCCACAAAATAAAGGCATAAAAGCATTGTCCTGAAATCAAGAGCAAACTCAATAACACAGGATTTGGCTGAGGAAAAGTAGCCACATAAGCCGCTGTCATCAAGGAAATAGGGGCACAAATCGTTGTCGTATTCGGGCGTACATTCTCTGCTAAGCCAATTTTATAGGTCTTATAAAGGACGATTGGCAAGACCAAGATGGTCGCTAAAAGGCCGTACCAAAAGACCAACTGCCCCAAAGCTAACTGCTTAGGAATTGCAATGGTCAGAGGAGCGACACCAATCCCGACAAATAAGACCGTCCAAGCAGGAAAAACATTCTCCCACTTGAAAGGGAAGACAAAGGTCAGGATATAATAGACCATCAAGAAAACCAACCCGCCAAAGCTTAGCCACCACAGCACTTGCGCACTAATTCGGGCAAAATTTCCCAAAAAAGTCCAGCTCGCTAGATAGGTCGAAGCCACCATTCCCTGCATGAAAAAAGTCGGGAAGACCGAGGCCACTAGCGCTTGACCTAGTTGCTCTTTGACTTGCTTGGTATGCGTCAGCATTCCCACCACTAGATGAAGGAAAAACAAGAATGCCAGACTTGCTAAAAGATAGCGCAAGAACTGACTGACATCACCTACTAAATTTCCCAAGGCTAGTAAGCCTAGCACCAAGCCAGCCTGGACTAAGGATGGCTCTTTTCTCTTTATCATAAACAGATCTCCTGACCTCCATGGCACCTTTCTCTGAAGGTTAATATTTTTATTTTCTCTTTAAATAAACTGTTTCCGATTTTCGTTTAAAGCCCAATCTTTCATACAGCCTCAGGGCACCTGTATTTTGAGCTTCTACGACGATTTGGCAGACTTGTCCATTGCGGCTAGCAAGGTCTTTCAGGATAGACCTGACTAGGTGACTCCCTAATCCCTGTCCCTGAAAGGCCTGAGCCACAGCTAGGGCAAACAGAAAATTACTGCCAAAAGTGGTATCGACTGAGCAAGACGCCACAATTTGACCATCTTTTTTCAGGACATAGAGCAGGCTATCTGGGCTCTCCAGCGCTTGACTGGCATAGTGAAGCGCAGTCTCCATCGGCATTTCAAAAATCTGCGACTGAAACGCTGCAATCTCCGCAACCATTTCCTTTCTCCCCAGTAAAACTTCCACGCCTTCTTTTTCTTCTTGAGGGAAAGTCCCCGCCGCCTGCTCCAGCCAGATTTCTACTTCTTTCAAATCATAGTCAAATTTCTCAGCAAAGGTCGGATGGTCTGCTAGAAACTTAGCTTCACTGATGTATTCGATTTGGGATAAATCGTATTTCTCTGCAATTTTGAAAAATTCCTGCAAAAGAGCGCTCGCTATGCCCTGTCTGCGATAGTCAGGCAACACATAGACAGATACCTCTGCTTGCCCCGGCTCATCCGCATAAACTGATAAAAAACCGACCGTTTGATGATCTAGGTTGGCCAGAAAAAAGGCTGGCATATCCCCATCAAAATTATAGGCGTTGTCCAGATAAGGAAGACGATAAGTCCCATCTATAACGTGGCAGTTTTGAACCAGCTCAAAGAGCTGATCTTTGATTTCCTGACTAGGCTTGCTATAAATCTGTATTTCCATCATTCTCCCTCACAAACTTGTATCCATAACAAATGTGCTACGTACTATTCTACTCCAACTCACTCAGATACTCATAGCGCTCATACTTTTCAAGAAGCTGGTCATTCTTGTCATCCAGCTCCTTCTGAAGTTCCGATAGCTTGGTAAAGTCCGAACCGTTCTGCTCCATCTCCGTCTCAATGGTGGCGATGCGTGCTTCCAGCTTCTCGATATCCGCCTCGATGGTCTCCCACTCTTGCTTTTCAAAGTAGCTCATCCGCTTCTTCTGCTCCCGCGCCTTGACGGACTTTTCCTTTTCTTTCTTTTGGGAAATAGCTGCGCTGGATTGTCTAAAAGCCTTCTCATCCAGATAGTCCGTGTAGTTGCCAAAGAACTCTCTGACCTGACCATCCTCAAAAGCTAAAATCTTGCCGGCTACCTTATCGAGGAAATACCGATCGTGGCTAACTGTGATCACCGGCCCTGCAAAGCCCTGCAGGAAATTTTCTAGAACCGTCAAGGTTGCAATGTCCAAATCATTGGTCGGCTCATCCAGAAGCAGGACATTAGGCTTTTCCAAAAGAAGCTTGAGCAGGTAAAGCCGCTTCTTTTCTCCACCAGACAATTTCTCAATCAAAGTGCCGTGGCTTGAGCGTGGAAAGAGAAACTGCTCCAAGAGCTCAGCAATGGATGTTGTGCCGCTCCCACTCTTAACTTCTTCTGCGACTTCCTGCAAATAATTGATGACCCGCTTAGACTCATCTAGACCTTCAATACGCTGAGAAAAATAAGCCACTCGGACTGTCTCGCCGATTATGACCTGACCAGACTGCGGCTGCAACTGACCAGCAATTAGATTGAGCAGAGTAGACTTACCCACTCCATTATCTCCGACAATGCCCAGTCGATCTTTATTTTGCAACAAGAGATTGAAATGCGACAAAATCTGCTTGTCTCCGTATGCAAAATCCACATCTCTAAACTCGATGACCTTCTTCCCAATACGACTGGTTTCAAAGTTCATCTCTAAGTCCGTCTGATTGGTCTGACCAGCCAAATCACTTTTAAGGTCATGGAAACGATTGATACGTGCCTGCTGCTTGGTCGCCCGCGCTTGAGGCTGACGGCGCATCCAAGACAACTCCTGCTTGTAAAGCTGTTGTTTCTTGTGTAGCAAGGCAGCATCGCGCTCATCCTGCTCAGCCTTGAGCTGGACATAGTCCTGATAGTTGCCCTGATACTCAATCAAGCTCCCGCCGTCTAATTCAAAAATCCGCGTGGAAATATTGTCCAAAAAATAGCGGTCGTGGGTGATAAAGAGAACGGTCTTCTTTGAGTTTTTCAGGAAATTTGTCAGCCACTCAATCGTATCAATATCCAGATGGTTGGTCGGCTCGTCCAGCAGCAGCAAGTCCGCTTCTGAAAGTAGGACCTGCGCCAACTGCACCCGCCGGCGTAGACCACCAGAAAGCTGGCTGATTTTTGCTGCCAAATCTGAGATACCGAGCTTAGATAGGACGGTTTTTACCTGACTCTCAATCTCCCAAGCATGCAGTGAATCCATTTCTGCCATGACCTTGTCTAGACGAGCTTGCTTGGCTTCATCATAAGCTGCCATGAGCAGTTCATATTCTCGAATGAGCTGCATTTCTCGCAAATCACTGGACAAAACAGTATCCAAGACCGTCTTCTCTTCATCGAAGTCTGGTTCCTGAGTCAAATAGGAGATTTTATAGTCAGATTTTGCTGAAAAGGGATATACATCACCATCAAAGCCTGATTTGCCAGACAAGACATCCAAAAGAGTGGTTTTTCCTGTCCCATTGACCCCAATCAGTCCAATCCGATCCAAGTCGTGAATGATAAAAGAAATCTCTTGAAAGACGGTCTTATCCCCGACAGACTCACTCAGCTTTTCAACGATAAAGTCACTCATCCAACTTGCTCCTTAATAAAGTTCATAATCTCTTCCTTGCTATTTGCCAATTCTCCGTCGACAATGGTCCATTCAATTTTATTCAGGATTTTTCCCAATTCTGGCCCTGGTTTAAAGCCATAATCTCGGATCAAATGACTGCCCGTCATCACAATCTCATGTTTGTCATGAATGGTCAGAGC
Source organism: Streptococcus sp. Marseille-Q8145 (assembly GCF_965112035.1). NCBI lineage: Bacteria > Bacillati > Bacillota > Bacilli > Lactobacillales > Streptococcaceae > Streptococcus > Streptococcus sp. Marseille-Q8145. Next base: position 57,767 of record NZ_CBCOPQ010000001.1, read on the forward strand.
AGCATGTGTCACTTCAATAGCCTCAAACTCAACTGGTAAGCCTGCTGCTTGCCTCAAACTTTCCGCCTGTAGAATCAAATCCAAATCATACTGATAGCAATCACGCTTAGAAAGACTCCGCTCCTGCCGAATCTCATAAACAGCCACTAGCTGATTTACTCGCTTTTGAAATTCATTGGACGTTTTCCAATGCTTCAAAAACTTGCGAACATCTTTTACCTTCAAAGCCAGCAAAAGCGCAGCCCAAGCCTGCTCAGAACTAGAAAATTGAAAATCTTCTTCTAAACCGTCTAGTAGTTCCTGCAAAGCTTCTGCTGAATGTTTCATATCAGGAAGAAAGTCGTAGGCAGCAGCTTTGAGCAGGCTCTCCAGACCTTTTCGCCAGAAAGGTGCCATCAAGAGCTTGTCAAACTCGATAAAAATCCGCTCTACCGATATCTTCTCCAAAAGCGGCGCGCAATCTGCCATAGCCTGAAAGGTCAACTCTTCCAAATCAAAGTCTAAACCAGCCTGAAAACGGAAGCCCCGCATGATGCGGAGAGCATCTTCATTGAAACGCTCTGAAGCCACTCCAACTGCCCGCAGAGTGCGATTTTTCATATCTGCCAAACCGTTAAAGAGGTCCACAATCTCCCCCTCTTGGTTTAAAGCAAGTGCATTGATTGTAAAATCCCTACGCTTCAGGTCTTCTTCCAAAGAGCGCACAAAAGAGACCTGACTAGGCCTGCGGTAGTCCACATAGACATCCTCAGTCCGAAAGGTCGTTATCTCGTATTCCCCCTGGCCTTCCAAGACCAGAACCGTTCCATGCTCAATGCCAACATCGACAGTCCGAGGAAAGATGGTTTTGATCTCCTCGGGATAGGCCGAGCTGGCAATGTCCACATCGTGAATCGGCCGATTCAACAGAGCATCTCGTACAGAACCGCCGACAAAATAAGCCTCAAAACCAGCCTCTTTAATCTTCTCTAATACTGGCAAAGCCTCCTGAAACTCAGAAGGCATCTTCTCTAATCTCATAGTAAATGTTCCAATCCATAGACCAATTCAGAGCGCTTCACTACCTCTTTGATACCTAGATTTACCCCAGTCATAAAGGAAACTCGGTCATAGGAGTCATGACGCAAAGTCAGTCCTTCTCCTTGACTACCAAAGATAACTTCCTGATGGGCCACTAAGCCCGGCAAACGCACTGAGTGAATCCGCATGCCGTCAAAGGTAGCTCCACGGGCGCCAGCTAACGATTCTTCTTCGTCGGCCGCTCCCTGCTGCTTACTCGTCCGGACTTTGCTGATTAATTCAGCTGTTTTGACAGCCGTACCGCTCGGTGCATCTTTTTTGTTGTCATGATGCAGTTCGATAATCTCCACGTCTGGGAAATACTTGGCTGCTTGGGCTGCAAATTGCATAAGCAAAACGGCTCCCAGAGCAAAATTCGGGGCAATCAATCCACCCAGACTCTTTTGACGCGATAGTTGGGTCAAGTCTTCAATCTGCTCAGACGTGAAACCAGTCGTTCCGACCACCGGAGCAAAGCCATTCTCAAGAGCAAAGCGAGTATTTCCATAAGCCACTTTGGGAGTCGTAAAGTCAATCCAGACATCTGCCTGAAGACCAGCAAGTTCTTCTTTGGTATTGAAAACTGGAACTCCCGCTACTTCCTTTTCCTCTGTGAAAGGATCTAGCAGACCGGCCAATGCCAACTCAGGATCTTCTGTTACCATCTTATAGGCTGCTTGTCCCATCTTTCCCTTGAAACCAGCAATAATGACTTTTATACTCATCTAGAACCTCTCTCTATTCTTGATTAACTGCTCTGCAAAACTCTAGACCAGCGGAATGTAGGCCAAAGCGACACTACCCTCTCCCAAGTGAGTTCCAATCACACTACCAAAGGTAGCAAGAGGAATATCGTCCGCTATGCCAGCCTCCATCAGCTGCTGGCGTAAGCTTTCCGCCTTCTCTTCAGCATTCCCGTGAATTACCACGACCTGATAAGAAGCAGAGGCAGTTTTTTCCTCTACTACTTCAATCAATCTCTTAATCGCTTTCTTTTCTGTCCGAATCTTTTCAAAGACTTCAATGATACCTGCATCATTAAAATACAGAATCGGCTTGATACTTAGGAGATTTCCCAAAATAGCTGCACCATTGGACAAACGACCGCCCTTAACCAGATGATTGAGATCGTCAACCATGATAAAGGCACTGGTTCCATCGATTTGTCTCTGAATCTTGAGCAAAATCTCTTCAAAATCCTGTCCTTCCGCAGCCCAAGTCAAAGCATTTTCGACCATGAGGCCAAGCGGAGCACTGGTGATTTTTGAATCAGGAAAGGCGATTTTCAAGTCAGGAAATTCGTCCTTGAGATACTGGATATTTTGATAAAATCCTGAAATCCCACTGGATAAAAAGAGCCCTAGTACATGCGTGTAATCCTCGCCAGCAAGACGCGTCAACGTCTCCTCCAACTCTGCCACACTAGGCTGACTTGTCTTTGGCAAATCATCTGCAGCAGCCATTTTCTCATAAAACTCACTAGCTGTCAGATTTTTTCCTTCTACATAAGTCTCTCCAGCAATCACTACTGGAATATCTAGCACAAAAAGATGGTCATTTCCACGAAGGCTATTCGGTAAAAAAGCGGACGAATCCGTTATAACCGCTAATTTCATCATTAGAACTCCAAATTAATACCTGGTAAATCTAGCGCAATCTCAGTCACTTCATAAGTCAAGCGATTGAGCATGGTCAAGCAAGGACGCGCCAATTCTTCCACTTCTTCATGTTCAAACTCACTAGGTTCCTGCACCAAACGTCCTTGAATATGATTTGTCTGCGTAATCGTTCCACTAATTACAAAACGATCAAACACAATCATGAAAGTCAAAATCACAATCATGGATGTTGAATTCTTTTCTTCATTTCTTTCAATCAGCTGAAAATTCACGTCAACTTTTGTTTCAGGTGTTCCATTTTCTTTTTCCCATTCAAAATTGCGTGCATCAAAATGATACTGGCTGACAAATTCTTGTTCACGTTGTAATTCCATTACTATTCTCCTAAAAATATACGATAGTCCATTATAACATAATTTAAGGAAAGTTTCTATGTAAAAAAGGAGCCTACCCAACAAATAGATAAAAAACTTCTCCTAACATTGCACAAGTGTAAGCAAATCTTTAATTTAGCATTTTTAAATAAGTTTTATTGCGCAAGATTTCAATTCAAGAAAGATTATAACTACCTTAGATGGATGTGCTCAAGTAACTACTTGTAATTGCTTTCGGCGCTATTCCAGACTAGTTCGAAACGGACTTATAGTTATTGCCATGGGTGTACTACAACATAGCTAAGGATTTCTTTCTGCTTAAATTGTCCTCGATCGCTTTCACATGTACAACACCTAAATCAGACTATGGACTGCCTTCACATCCAAATCATGAAACAATTTGATCAAAAATCTCGCGATTACAAGACAATAAAACGATGCTGGAAACTCCTCTAACAAGATAGTCAAAAACAAAGCAATAAACGTTTTTATCGCCTATCCTTTCCTATGTATTGATCAATAAAGAAATCAATGTTAACTAACATCACCCAGCTACAAGTTAACAAAGAACCAAAAAGCCTTAGTTCTGTATTGTACAAAACCAAGGCTTCTTCTCACATGACTTATATCACTTTTGAAAAGTAAGTGAAACTTACTTTATCCATGACTCTATTAGTCTTTTTTCTTAGCACTAACAGTCAATCCTGAAGCTACTGCCACTAACGCTACTCCAACTACAGCCAAGCCTGAAGAAACTTGCTCCCCAGTTTTTGGTAATTCAGCCACCTTATTAGAAATTGATGTAGTATGATAAACTGGCTTCGTACTTCCAATAGGTTTCGCTACTGTAGGAGCTGGAGCTTTTTGCTTAAGTACGACATGTGCTTCTGCCAAGAAGTCATATTTCTCTGTCACAATGCGGTAAACACGTCCTTCTTGGACAGTCTTAACAACATGATTTGTAAAATCACGATTTAAAAGACTAGAAAATTCTTGACGAATATCAAGGTAAAGACCTTTTGTTCCTTCAACTAGAGGTTTAAAAGTCGTTTTTTCGTATTCTACACCCACAACCGACAGGGAAATATCAGCCGCTTTAAGAGCTTTCAGAGTTTCTTCTACTGTTGGAATACCTGGAGTACTGAAATCAATACTTTCATCAGTAATCAAGAAAGCAAAACGACGATTATTAGAAGCTGTAGACCAATCGTAATCTTTTGAAGTTGCAATATGATGAAGAGGGGCTGTAGGCTCTTCTGTTCCACCGCCTGTTTGAATAGATCTAAGAGCCTTAATATACTCTTCTACATTCTTAGTGAATTTAGACCCATTAAAATCGAAATATTGAACATCCTTAGCAGACTCATACGCGATTAAGCCAAGACGAGCATCAACCTTTTTACTAGCCAAATCACGGACAAAAGCCTCAATATTTTGCATAACATTCTGAATAGATGAACCCATTGAACCTGACTTATCAATAGTAAAAACGATGTCAGCAGAACCAGACGATTGCTTCGTAATTGTCACATCTGCTTCTTTCATCACTTTTTCAAATGTTGTCTTCTTGATGGTCTGAGTAACATCAGCTACATACTCATCCGTATCAACATGATCGGTAACTGTCTTTGATGTAGCAACTGGCGCTTTTTCTCCAACAGCAGTTCCTTTAGCAGCTACACTAGTTGTCTCAACACTCACAGAAGCCTCTGCTTTAGCAACAGCTTCTGTACCAGCTTCATTTTCTTTCGTATCCACTTTGACATCAGTAGAAGTAGTAGATACTTTCACTACATCACCAGGTTTAGCCTTATCAATTGGCACTACTGGAGTATTAACCTTTTCTTGAATCTCTTTGGCTGTCTCAGAAAGTTGTTGATTAGCCTGAGTTGTTTTAGCAGCAAGTTCATTTGAGCTTACTTGAGCTAGCTCATTAGCAGCTTGACTTGGCTTATTTACCTCATCAGCATCAGCTTGTGTAACTGCTGTAAAAACAGATGCTAGGGCAACTGAAAATAAAACAGATTTGCATTTCCAAAATAAAGAACGCTTCTTATTTTTCATAAGTATTCTCCTTTAATAAATTTTGACTATATTATATCAATATCAAGGGGATTTGTCAAATATGATCTAATGTTCGGAACAACTTGCTATATTTACTAAAATCAGATTCTAGATTCTCTTTGATAACAAATTCAATTCTTGAAATTATTTTCAAAACATGGTATAGATATTAATCCAAAGAACGCTTCTTATTTTATTTCTGTAAGTAAAGTTTTTATCAAGATTTCATTTCCTTTTATTTCACCTAACAATGAGACCTCTGCCTATCAAGATTCTAGAAGATGCAAAAAGAATCTTGATAAAGCATCAAGATTCTTTCGCATATGTTTTATTTTTCAAGTGGTTTACGCAAATATCCGAAAAGAATACCGCTGACTACTGCACCAATCAAAACATACACAAGGTAAAGGATTGGGTTGTTAGTCAAACCGATAACGAAGATTCCTCCGTGAGGAGCCATAAGTTTGATGCCAGACAGACCGACAAGTGCACCTGTAAGAGCTGAACCGACGATAAAGCTTGGAATTGCACGGGCTGGGTCAGCAGCTCCAAATGGAATCGCTCCTTCTGTGATGAAAGATAGTCCCATAACGATATTGGTAATTCCAGAGTCACGCTCTTCTTCTGTAAATTTATTTTTGAAAAGAATTGTTGCTACGAACACTGCTAAAGGCGGAACCATGCCAGCTGCCATAACAGCCGCCATAACAGTTGAACCACCACTTGTCAATGATTCAGCCAAAGAAAGAGTACCCACAGTATAAGCAGCCTTATTAACAGGCCCACCCATATCGACAGCCATCATTCCTCCTACCAGAAGTCCAAGAATAACTGCTGATGTACCACTCAAGCTCATAAGGAAGTCATTAAGAGCTGTATTAATCGCTGACATCGGAATGTTTACTGCCAACATAGCAAATCCGGTAAGAGCAACACCTAACAAAGGGAGAAGAAGAATAGATTTAACACCTTCAAGTGAACGAGGAACCTTGATGTATTTTCTAAGCAATAGTACAATACCACCAGCTAAGAAACCACCTACCAGGGCACCAAGGAAGCCTGATGAGACTTGAGATTTAGCAAGAGCTTGCAAGATTTCTTGAACTTGTTCTGGGGTTTTATTTGCAAGATCTTTGTATACAGGAATATTTCCATAAGCAATACCTGCCTTTGCAATTGCCCCTGCTACGAAACCAGCTACCAATCCAGGCTTTTCGGCAATAGAATAAGCGATATAAGCAGCTAATACGGGAACCATGAAGCCAAAGGCTGCTCCACCAATCTGATTGAAGAGAGCTGACAAACCATTATAATTCCCCAAGTGACCCAATTGGTCTTTAGGAACCCCCTGGTCAAGCAAGAATGAGATCGCTATCATAATCCCGCCACCGATAACGAATGGCAACATTTGAGAAACACCGCTCATTAGGTGCTTATAGAATGCAGCTCCCAGACTAAGTTTTTCATTGTTTTCTTCTACTGCTCCACCATTAGTAGCCTTGTATACTTCAGCTTTCCCTGAAAGAGCCAGATTGATCAGTTCTTCCGTCTTACGAATACCATCCGCAACGGGACGTTTGATTAATGCTTTGCCGTCAAAACGATCCATCTCAACAGCCTTGTCTGCAGCGATAATGACTGCTTTAGCTTTTTTGATGTCTTCTGCTGTCAGTTTGTTGCCAACACCGCTAGCACCGTTGGTTTCAACCTTAATGCCAACGCCCATTTCAGCAGCCACTTTTTGAAGGGCTTCTTGGGCCATGTAAGTATGGGCAATCCCCGTTGTACAAGCTGTAACGGCTACGAGGAAGTCGCCAGATTCGTTGGCAGGAGCAACAGTTGCAGGCTCTTCTGCTTTTTCTGAAGCTTGGTCAAAGAGAGCAATAACTTCATCTGGCGAAGATACTTTACGCAATTTGTCAGCAAAACCGTCTTTCATCAAGTATTGAGACAATTCTGCCAAGGCTGCCAAGTGAGTATCATTGGCACCTTCTGGAGCTGCAATCATGAAGAAGAGATCAGTTGGCTGACCATCCAAACTTTCATAGTCAACACCCTTGTTTGACTTAGCAAAGAGAACAGTCGCTTCTTTGACAGCAGAATTTTTGCTGTGAGGCATAGCAATTCCGTCACCCAAACCAGTGGAAGTTAGAGCTTCACGCGCTAAGATTCCTTCTTTAAAAGTTTCGAAATCCGTCACATAACCGTGATCGACCAAGCTTTTAATCATCTCTTCGATGACAGCTGTTTTTTCAGTTGCCTGCAAATCTAGCAACATGACATCTTTTCTCAATAGGTCTTGAATTTTCATCGTTTTCCTACCTCAACTTTTTCATATGTTTCTTTAATAAATTCCGCTGTTGCCAAGTCATCCGAGAAGGTAGTTGCCGTTCCGCAAGCGACTCCCCACTTGAAGGCTTCTACTGCATCTTTGGATTTGACAAATTCACCTGTAAATCCAGCGACCATAGAGTCGCCAGCTCCAACTGAATTTTTCACTGTCCCCTTGATTGGTTTTGCGAAGTAGGCTCCCTCAGAGGTTACAAGAAGGGCACCGTCGCCAGCCATGGAGATAATGACGTTTTGAGCACCTTTAGCTAGTAACTCACGAGCATAGTTCTCGATTTCATCTAAACTTTCCAGTTTCACTCCAAAGATAGCTCCTAGTTCGTGATTGTTTGGTTTGACCAAAAGTGGCTGATAGTCCAAACTATCAATCAAGGTCTGTCCTTCAAAGTCACAAACCACTTGCGCACCAGTCTGGCGCGTCAAGGCAATCAGATCTTTGTAGATAACATTTCCCAAGTTCTTAGCACTTGAACCCGCAAACACAACCGTATCATCTGCAGTCAGACTAGACAAAATAGCTTTCAATTCTTCTAGCTGAGCTAGTTCGACAGTTGGACCCGTTCCATTGATTTCTGTTTCTTGGTCTGCTTTAATCTTGACATTGATACGAGTATCTTCTGCCACTTGGACAAAACGCGTTTCGATTTCTTCCTCTACCAATGTATCTGTGATAAATTTACCAGTAAAACCTCCGATAAATCCAGTCGCTGTATTTGGAATACCCAAGCGTTTCAAGACACGACTGACGTTGATTCCTTTCCCACCAGCAAACTTATCATCACTGTCCATACGATTGACACTCCCGACCTGGACTTGGTCCAAGCGAACGATATAGTCAATGGATGGATTGAGTGTGACTGTATAAATCATGCTTCTATTACCTCCGTTTTTTCTTTAATCTTTTGAATCACTTCGGATTCTGTCTGGTTTGTAATGAGCCTTGCGCGCGATATCGGGGCCACTTTTGCAAAAGATGTCTGACCTAACTTTGAGGCATCGGCCAAAACATAGGTTCTCTTGGCATTTTCGAGAATAGCGCGTTTCACTGCTCCTTCTTCCATGTCCGGAGTCGTGAAAAATCCATCGTCGATTCCATTCATTCCGATAAAAGCCTTGTCAAAATTCAGCTGGCCGATTTGATTTAGAGCGACACCGCCGATACTGGCATCTGTCGACCGTTTCACGACACCACCAATAATCACAGTGGGAATATTTCGCTCCACCAGCTTGGTTGCATGGTGGATAGAATTGGTCACCACCGTCACGCTTGGATCATGCAATTCATTGACTAAGAGTTCATTGGTTGTCCCTGCATCAATAAAGATGACATCGTATTCTTGAATCAAGCTGGCTGCTTTTTGAGCAATCTTGGTTTTTTCTTGAATGTTTTTGATAGATTTTTCTTGATTGCTTTCTTCCTCCTGCAAGAAATGAAGGCTCTCTGCACCACCATGCACACGCCTCAACTTCCGCTCGCTTTCAAGCTCATCTAAGTCTCTTCTAACAGTTGATTCTGAAGTGTTTAAAGCTTTTACTAGATACTCTAAAGAAACAAATTTATCTTTCATAACTTTCTCGAGAATCAGCTGCTTTCTTTTCGACTTCAGCATAGAATACCTCCTCTGCAATCGATTACAGTTCTATTATACAAGATTAAATTTCAAAGTCAAGCATTTTCTATCATTTTCTATCAAAAATAGTCATTCGTTTGAATATAGAAAAAAGAAGCCTGTTAGACTTCTTTTAATTTCTTTATTATCTTGTAGTGATATAGACAAGAAGAATCGGTAAAAAGGCAGCAAGCACACATAAGATTGAAAATACCCAAAACCAAACCGATTTAAGAGCTTGCTTATATGTCCCCGGCTGAGATCTATTTTCAGCAATATAAGCTTTAATTTTCGACCTATTTAGGATGAGTACAATCAATACTACCGTTGTTCCTACAGTCATCAATCCATAATTTATGAGATTCACGATACTTTCTGGGATATAGTTGGTCAGGAAATCAAGTCCTTCTGCGATGACCAAATTATTGAAAATATGGAAGAAGATCACCCAGAAAATGGAATATTCAAAAGCGATATAACCAAATCCCAGACCAATCATAGCAGCAAAATAAAGCTGATATAAATTTTCATGAAACAGTCCGAAAAGAAGAGCCGTCATGACAATGGCAAAAACTTTCCCGTGCTTTTCCAAGGCCCGCAATCCTGCTCCCCGAAAAATAATCTCCTCCGTAATCGGTGCCATGATGGTGGTATAGATAAACATGGTGATTGAATGAGAACTAAAATCCTGTGATAAAATCTCAGAAAGATCCAAACCAAAGAGCGACAAAATAGCATTCATGATTTGACTTGTCGCAGTGCTAAACAGCTGAGAGAAAAACAAGAAGCAAATCATGAAGAAGAAGACTTTGGCTGTCATTTTTTTATTTTTCTTGCGCAAATCTCGAGTAAAAAGCTGCTTGCCCCTGAAAATCGTGAAAATAAGCACACCTAAACAAGAAGCGATAATGTAGGAACCGCCATCTTTATCCATAAAACTTTTCACAAATTTCTCAGTCTTACCTATATCAAAACCCTGCTGAAAAAGAACAAAGAAATAGGAAAAGACAGTATAAAGTATTACAACCACTAGCATCACGATAGAATAAGTGAAGCAGGTTGCTGAAAATCTCCCCAGATCTTTCTTGGGATTTAAAGGCTCAGGTAACGTATTCATAAAATCTCCTTTGTTATTATTAGCTACGAGTCTTTCTACTGAAAAAATACAAACTTAAAAAGATTCCCTCGTAAAGAAGAGCAAAAAGAATAAAGGCGTGCATGAAAAATTCTTCTGGCAAAATCCAGATGACTGGATCCTTGGCTGGATCAAACAGCCATGTATTGTCTCCCACAAAAAGCACTTGATGAAAGAGCGTAAAAAAGCTGTCAAAACCAATCAAGCCAGCCAAACAAATCATGACAAATGGCAATACGCTCAAGATAAATAAGCTTCTTTGATAAAGAGCTAAAAATCCTTTTTTAACCACTTTTTTGATAAAGAAAATCAAAGACGGCAAGGTTAACAGAAAGACAGCCTGCGCCAAGTGGAAAAGATACTTGACCGCTTGAAAATGATGCAGACCTGCTGCCGACGAGCGAAAATCAGGCATCGCCAGCTTCTGACTAAAAGGATTGGTCAGGTAATTCATCAAAATGTTGAAATTATACTGGATGGTCTCTGCTTTCAAATGAACCTTATCTGGTAAAGCGAAATAGGAAATCTCCAGCGGGTAAAACAGCCAAGCCAGATAAATGGTCAACAGGATAGCTACTGCCAGCAAGCACAAAAAGCTGGCTGAAAATCTCAACTTATCACGCATCGAAGTCCCACTCCGCTAGACTGGACAAGACATGCGTCGGTTGGATCGGCAAATTGGGCACCTCTTCTGGCAAGGTAAAGCCTGTCGTAACCAAGAGTGTCGGAATGCCATTGTTGATTCCCGCTCGAATATCTGTCAGGTAGTTATCGCCGACCATAACCACATCCTCACGCGCCAGCCGTAGATGCTCTATGGCTTTTTCCATGATGATGGCATTGGGCTTGCCAATAAAGGTCGGCTCAACACGAGTAGCGGCTTCCAAGAGAGCATTGATAGCACCCGCTCCCGGCTGCAGACCTCGCTCGGTCGGAATATTGAGATCAGGATTAGTTCCGATAAAGTGAGCACCCTTTTGAATGGCCAACGTCGCTATTGTCAGTTTCTCATAATCCACTTCCCAGTCCAGACCCACTACCACATAGTCGGGGTTTTCTGTATCTTCCTCATAGCCAGCTTCTTCAATGGCCTGTTTCAGTCCGACATCACCAATAACATAGACTTTCTTGCCCAGATTTTTCTCCTGCATGTAGTCAATAGTAGCCAGAGTCGCTGTGTAAATGGTTTCAAGTGGCGTCTCAATATTGAAATTCTCAGCCAACATGGTCTGAACCATTTCTGGCGTGCGCGTGGTATTATTGGTCACAAAAAGATAGGGAAGCTTGCGCTTCTGCAACTCGTGTACAAAGGCCTCTCCTGCTGGGATCCGGCTCTTTCCCTTGTAAATCGTCCCGTCTAAATCAATCAAATATCCTTTATATGTCATACATTACTTTCTAATCTTTTTCAATCTCTTGCCAAGTGATTATAGCTTGGGCATTGACTTCGCCGTCACTGGAAATCTGGTGAGTGCTCTGCAGGCCTTCTAGGTCATAGCTAGAGGCAATCATGCCGCCCGGTCGGACTTCCTTAACATACTTCAGGTTGATTTTCTGAGGAATATGCTGGGTAAGGAAATCTGCTCCCATGACCTCAAAAATCCAGTCCAGATACTTGCTATTGTTGACATGTCCATTCATATCCAAGTCGTAAAAGCGCACATGATAGTCCTTGCTGACAGGATTTTCTAAGTTTGGATATTTAGGGCCACGCAGCAATTTCTTGGAAAACTCTGATTGATATGGTGCTACAATCTCTGGTTCAACTGCATGAACCTTGCGACTATCCCGATCCATAAGGACAAAGGTTGCCATCATCTGGATAATAGCCTCGCCCGCTTCATCAAAAATCGTGAAGCGACGGTAGCAAAAAAGCCGATTGTAAGTCAATGCTTCTGTCTCGATGGTAATTTCCTCTGCAAATCGTGGTAGTCGTGTCACATCAATATCGTAGTCCGTAATAATCCAGACTAGATTATACTGCTCCAGCATGTCCTTGTCGCTGACGCCGAGCTCAATCGACTGCATGCCTGATACCTGCAAGGACAGTAAGATGACATCTGGCAGCTTGATATGGCCGTTCATATCCGCCATATCAAAAGGAATTTTCATTTTCATTTGATAAGTTAAGCCCATGATTTACTCCAATATAAATTTCTCAGCAACCGTATCGCCTAAAAAGAGACCTTGTTTGGTCATTCGCACGATGTCTCTGTCCGGCACTAGCAAGCCCTGCTCAGTCAGTTCAGACACGACAGATCCGTACTGGTCTTCAAAGGAAAGACCGAATTTTTCCTCGAAGCGTTTTTTTGAAACACCTGACTTCTTTCGAAGCCCCAGAAACATCTCTTCTTCCATCTTTTCTTTCAGCGTCAGCACTTCTTCCTGCACACGGGCATTGCCCGCTTCCACCGCCTGCAGATAATGACGAATAGGCCCGTGGTTTTTATAGCGTACACCATCGACATAGCCAGACGCTCCCGCTCCAATACCATAATACTCCGCATTGTCCCAGTACATGAGATTGTGGCAGCTCTCAAAGCCTGGTTTGGAAAAATTAGAAATCTCGTAATGTTCAAAACCTGCCTTTTCTAGCTCAGCTATAATGTATTCGAACATCTCCGCTTCCAAGTCTTCCTTGGGCAGAGGCAACTTCCCCCGCCGCATCCGATTCATGAAGACTGTATGATTTTCCAAAATCAAGCTGTACAGACTCATGTGGGGAATGTCCAGAGCAATAGCCTTGGCTACATTGATTTTCACATCTTCCATGGTCTGCTTGGGCAGGGCATAAATCAAGTCAATCGAGATATTGTCAAAACCTGCTTTTTTGAGATTGGCAATGTTCTCATAGATATCCTTTTCCAAGTGACTGCGGCCAATTTGCTTGAGCATGCGATCATTAAAGGTTTGCACGCCCAGCGAAACCCGATTGACTGGTGAATCTTTAAGTACAGCAATCTTCTCCTGATCCAAGTCCCCAGGATTGGCTTCGATGGTCAGCTCCTCAAGATAAGACAAATCTAGCTTGTCCGTCAGCTTTTCCAGCAAAAAAGCCAACTGAGGCGCCGATAGAGCCGTCGGAGTCCCACCACCGATATAGAGGGTACGGAGCTTTTTGATATCGTAAGAATGATACTCCTTAATCAAATGCTCCAGATAACTATCTACCGGCTGATTTTTGATAAAAACCTTAGAAAAATCGCAGTAATAACAAATCTGAGTACAAAAAGGAATATGCACATAGGCAGAAGTCGGTTTAGTTTGCATAGTATTTATTATAGCATAAAATTAGCGACAAAGCCCTCTTGGAAAATAGAATAAAAAAAACTCAAGAAATAGGAAAATTCCTTGAGTTAATGTCGAAAGAGCCTCTGTTCGAGCAGATCACGGATAAAGCAACTGCTGAATCACTAAAACATGGCTCTCTTCTACGCCATATAAACTATGAAGTTCATTCGGCTCCATAGTCAGAAAACTTCCCGGCACCAATTGTACAGTTTCTCCTAAGGCAGTAAAATCCACCTTTCCTTCTAGACAGACAACTGTAACAAGAGCATCTGCGCTATGTTCAGGAATTTGTTTTCCCTTAGCAAGGTGCAAATGGCGGATGAGACGTCCTTGCTCTTCGACCGGAGTTTCAACCACATCAATATTTGGATCTATTGAGTAAAATTTCATCGTTTTCCCTCCTTTTCTTCATTTTAGCATAATTTCAAAGAATTGTAAGAATTTTTTAATATTCCTAATTACTACCTACAAAGTTACAAAATATGGTATTTTCATCATGCTCTATTCAATTAATTTTCTTAAATATAAAAAGATTGAAGAGCATCATCTAAAATAGATCTTTTCTTCAATCTAGAAATTTGTTATAAATTAGATTTCAAAATCATTGAATTCCATAAGCCATACTGATCTGGATTTTAGCAACTCCATTCTGCAGGCTGATTTTGTCAATGCTGAACGGACTCTGCGGCAGAGATAGAAGGAAACTATCTCCCTCCGTCGTGATGGAGGAATTAGGGACCTGCAGTTGCTGCTTCAGCATGCCAGTCACCCAAGATTTAGGGATAGGAAGGATGCCTAGCTTGGCACTATCGATTGTGATGTATAAGGCACTCCCCTTCACCGTCACATCCACTTCTAGATCCAGCTTACTATCAATAAAAAATAGCTTAACCGGATACTGGATGCGCAGCTTATTGCCTTCAATGCTGTAAGCACTGTTCAGCAGCTCCTGATTCTCGCTATCAGTCAGCGAAGACTTGAGAAGCTGATTAAGCTGGACGCTATTGAGAGAGAGCTCTGTGCTGACTCCCTGAGCCGTTACATTAGCATTGTTCAAAGTCGGCTCAATCATGCTTTCCCACGAAGTATTAGCTTGAACATTTTTTAGTTGTTCATTCGGATTGATAGAAGAAGGAACCAGAAATAGCACTGCTGCAAGCAACAGTACCAAAACAATTCCCACCAATCTTTTGATAAATTTCATATCTGTCTTCCTTTACTTTAAGAAATCTCCTTAGCTGAAAACACAAAAAGGATTTATCTCATTTTACACTATTTTTACATCATTTTCTGTAACAAAGAGATTAAAAGACTAACAATCCTATGAAAAAGGCTGGGACAAATAATCCCAGCCTCTTAGTCGCATATCACCTGTATAACAAGAGAGTGGGACAGAAATCGGTAATTCGTTAGAATTCGATTTCGTCGTCCCACCTCCGCACAGTTGAGTAGGGCTGTAAAAGCTGATGAAATCAGCCTAGTAGAGCCCACTCAACCCCTGCGTCTTGCTCGACAATCCAAAGACAATTGAGAGGCTAGGACTTTTGTCCCAGACTCTATTCTTACTTAATCACTTGTTGCGTCTTAGCATAGTTGGCTTCGACTGCTTCTTTTTCAGATTTCCACCAGTCTTGGTTGTCTGTGTACCACTTGATCGTCTCTTTGAGACCTGCTTCAAAGTTGGTGAACTCTGGCTTCCAACCTAGCTCATCACGAAGCTTGCTAGCATCAATAGCATAGCGGAGGTCGTGGCCGGCACGGTCTGTCACATGATCATAAGCGTCAGCTGGTTGTCCCATTTCCTTAAGAATCAGCTCTAGTACTTCCTTGTTATTCTTCTCACCATCAGCACCAATCAAGTAAGTTTCGCCAATTTGACCCTTGGTCAGAATCGTCCAAACGCCTGATGAATGGTCATTGGTATGAATCCAGTCACGGACGTTTTTTCCTTCACCGTAGAGTTTTGGCTTGATACCACTCAAGATATTGGTGATCTGGCGCGGAATGAACTTCTCAATGTGCTGGTAAGGACCATAGTTGTTTGAACAGTTAGAAATCGTCGCTTTCACGCCAAATGAGCGCACCCAAGCTTTAACAATCAAGTCTGAAGCTGCCTTAGTTGAGGAGTAAGGCGAGCTTGGATTGTACTTAGTTTCAGCGGTAAATTTCTCTCCTGGCCCTTCTCCATGACCTGGTAAATCTTCACGCAGAGGCAAGTCTCCATAAACCTCGTCAGTCGACACATGGTGGAAACGAATGTCGTATTTACGTGCTGCTTCCAAGAGTGTGTAAGTTCCGATGAAGTTGGTGTGGATAAATGGACTCGGGTCATTGAGCGAGTTATCATTGTGGCTTTCTGCCGCATAGTGAACGATAGCATCAGCTTCGGAAGCCAGCTTATCTACCAAGGCTGCATCAGCAATATCTCCAACAACCAACTCAACACGGTCGCCTAAAATTTCTTCGATATTGGCACGATTACCCGCGTAAGTCAGCTTGTCCAGCACTGTCACATGGACATCTGGAAAGTTATTATAAACATAGTGGACAAAGTTAGAACCGATAAAACCAGCTCCGCCTGTCACAATAATTTTTTTGTATTCAGTCATTTTTATTCCTTAAACTTTTTTATAATTGCCTTAAGTGGTGGGGACGCAAGCAAACCTCCGGTTTCATTGCTTATTTTTGAGCCTAATGTCTCAAAAATCCCCTGTCATGTAACAAACTAAACAATTTGTTACATGACTTACACCACAGCGGCAATCATTTCTTTAATTCGCTTCGCTCGAATTAAAGCTGAGCTAAATCATATATTTCAGTATCAATTAATGAATCAGAAAAGAAATCTTCTTATAAATCTTCTTTTCTTAGTGGTTTGACATCCTTAAGTAGTGGATGGTTCTTGTCTGCTTCTGAGACTTCTGCTGCTTCTAGATTTTCCCACTGGATGCCTAAAGCTGGGTCTGCATAGTTGACAAAGGCATACTTGGGTTTGAGTTCCAAAGCCCAATAGTCATTCACCAGATAGCTATAGGAAACCGTGTCAGAAAGGACTTGGAAGCCGTTGGCAACGCCACGTGGCACAAAAATCCCCTTGCTGGCATCAATCACTGTCTGGTATGTATTACCAAAGGTCTCACCTTCACGCAGGTCGACCCAAGATCCCAGCACCTTGCCGTCATCTGCAACAGAGATGTACTTGTCCCATGGTTCAGCATGAAGACCACGCAGGACATTTTTACGAGAAAAGCTGACATTATTTTGCAGTTTTCCTTCTGCAAAAAAGCTTTCAGGAAAGCCTAGCGGCAGCATTTTTTCCTTTTGAAAATTTTCCTTAAACCAGCCTCGATTGTCCCCACGCACAGGAATATCAAATTCTAGCATTCCAGGAATTCCGGGAACCTCATGCGCTGCTAATTCCTTATCAAAAAATTGTTCTGTCATCTTCTTATGCTTCTCCAATCAAACGGAGCAAGTATTGTCCGTATTCATTCTTCTTCAACGGCTGCGCCAATTCATGCACTTGCTCTTTAGTGATATAACCCATGCGGTAGGCAATTTCTTCCAGATTTGCCACTTGCACGTTCTGCATACGCTGAACCGTTTCAATATATTGTGCTGCTTCTAAGAGACTTTCGTGGGTACCTGTATCCAACCAAGCAAAACCACGTCCCATGAGCTCAACAGACAAATCACCACGATCCAAGTATGCCTTGTTGACATCAGTGATTTCCAGTTCTCCGCGAGGACTTGGTTTGATGTTCTTGGCAATTTCTACAACATCGTTATCATAGAAATAGAGTCCTGTCACTGCATAGTTAGAGCGCGGCTGTTCTGGTTTTTCTTCGATGGAGATAGCATTCATATTTTCATCAAATTCTACGACACCAAAGCGTTCTGGATCCTTGACATGGTAGCCAAAGACAGTTGCTCCTTTTTCCTTAGCAGCAGCATTTTGGAGCATTTTACTCAAACCTGGGCCATGGTAAATATTATCCCCAAGAATCAGCGCCACGCGGTCATCTCCAATGAAATCAGCCCCAATGATAAAGGCTTGTGCAAGTCCGTCCGGACTTGGCTGCTCTGCATAAGAGAGCTTGATACCAAACTCAGAGCCATCTCCCAGCAGATCCTCAAAACGAGGCAGATCCGTCGGAGTGGAGATAATCAAGATGTCCTTGATACCAGCCAGCATAAGAGTTGACAGTGGATAATAAATCATGGGTTTGTCATAAACCGGCATAAGCTGTTTTGACGCAGCGCGGGTCAATGGGTACAAACGTGTACCAGAACCACCTGCAAGAATAATACCTTTCATATGAGTTTCCTCTCTTAATGTATTCTCCTTATTCTACCATTTTTGAAAGCGGATGTCATCCTTTTCACTCTCTTTAAATAATAGTACATCCCCATGTAAAAAGCCCAGCCAAGAATGCCTGCATAACCACAGGCTGCGATCGTAACCAGTCCCTAACTTCTCCCTATCCTCTCAAATCAATCATACAAAATCGTCTTGGTTTCCCCGATACAGTGTTTTTCCTCATTCCAGTAATGAATCCGCTCGAAAGAGCCTTTCCTCCAGTAGAGAGGCAAACGTTCACGTATGTCGTCCTGCATATCTATTTGATCAAGTTCCGAAATCTTCCACCATTTGGGCTCCCCTTCATGATCGTTTCCCCTGACTTGCCCCTCAAAGGCAGTACAAAGAAAATCGTAATACACATACCGTTCTTTTTTACTCGGATTAGTGAAGCCTGAAATCCCCTTCAATTCCAGTTTTAGAGCAGTCAGCCCTGTTTCTTCTTTTAATTCGCGCCTTGCAGCTTCAAAAAAAGATTCTGGAAACTCCACTTTCCCGCCCGGTTGTATCCACCCTTTAAAGTTATCATGCTGGCGATTAAGCAGTAAAATTTTATCATCTTTTTTTACACAAATATTTACCCAATTCAAAATAGTTTCTGTCATATCAAACCTTCTTTACATAGAACTAGTAACTTTAAGAAAACCTCAATCATGACACTTGCACAACTACAAGCTGTAATTGAAAACAAGCTCCAAAAAATTTATTCCAAGTTAATATTCTTTATTTTGGATAGAAAATCGAACGATCTGATGATTTTGAACAATGACCTCGTATTTACCAAATCCAGAATACTTACTATGTTTCCCGACACTAATAGCCATAAGATAGCGTGCGTTCGGTAGCTTGGTTAAGTCTAGCTGTTCTTGTAAAATCTGCTTGATTTTATCATCATTCTTCTGGTCTTGACCAATACCAATGATAGATCCATCGTCTTGCTCCACGTTCAAAACTACCTTCATTTCAATGGCAAGAGCCTCTTTTTCCAACATATCAGAAATAGGGATTGGATACAAGCCTTGCAAAGGCTGCCCTTCTTCCCGATTCTTTTTTATAAGAGCCTCGTATTCATCAATATTTGGCGCATCCTTATCTATCATAAAATCAAGGGATTCTAGATATAGTTTCTTCTTATCTGTCCTTGTAAAACCATCTTTTACAGTCTCTAAAGTTTCACTATAACCCGGACTCAGCTCAAGTCCCCTATAAGCGATACTAGGGAAAGCTTGATAAATAGCATCTCCCTTTTCAAGCTGTAGGTCAATATCCGTTTTTCCATATTTCTCATCCCGAGAGGTGTAATACTCAATTCGGTCACCGATCTTAACCGTTTTCCCCTCAATTTCCTCAGAATACTCAGCACTGATTAAATAACCAGCAAAAGAGGTATAGTTTTTATTAGCATCTATAACTCTGACCGTTCCTTCAAATCCACTCTGCTTATAAGAGCGCTGAACAGCCTGTACCATTTCATATTTCGGTACTCGTACAAAAATTCCCCATATATCTATGAAATTCGAAAACATAGAAACAAGAGCCATAAGAAAAACGATCGCCACACTAGATAGGAAGCAGCCCAAAACTCCAAAACCTATTTTCTTTTTTGTATTCTTTGCTAGTTCCTGATTTCCTCCATTATTTTGAGCAACAAGAGGATGTTGAGAACGACTTTTGTGTCTAGCAAATAGAATAAGTGGGATTGAAATTGATATTGATATTACTAGTAAAAGTAAAATGAGAAATATTATAATCATTTGTTTTCCTTAAGTGCCTTCTTCTTTCTCCACGTACCGTTCAATAGGATAGTCAGATGGATCTAGCAGTCCTGCTTCTCCTAAAGCCATCTGGGCCAATTGGCGTCCGATGAGCGGGCCAGTTGTCAGACCAGAAGAGCCTAGACCGCTGGCTGCGTAGACATGCGGTAAGTCTGGCACAGCGCCAAAGAAAGGGGAAAAGTCGCTGGTATAAGCTCGTGTTCCCACGCGCTCGCCTAGAATCTCTGCTTTAGACAGCCTTGGCAAATAAGTTTCCGCTTCTTGCTGCATCTGATCCAGCACCGTCTTATCAACTGTCAAATCAAAGCCCTGATCATTTTCATGACTGGCACCGACGCTGACCTTGCCTGCCAGAAAGGGAATGATATCCAGCTCACCCTCAGGCATCACAACAGGGTAGTCATCTGTCTGCTCAGCCAGCTTGAAATCACGTAACTGTCCCTTTTGTGGCCGAACATCTGTCTTATAGCTCAGTGGCTGCAAGATTTCTCCCAGCCAAGCCCCCACAGCTAAGATGACACAGTCAAATCTACGGCCATCCACCAGAAGTTGCTCTGCATCTACTGTCAATCTTACCTTTTTCTCAACCAACTCTGCCTTGCTGGCTTTCAGAAGTGTCTCCGTCAAGAGTGCTCCCTCCACACGGGCACCACCGGAAGCATAAAGAAGCCTCTCAAAGCCTTGCAAGTCTGGAAATTTCTCATGGGCTTCCTGAAGGCTGAGAAGACTCAAGTCCCCTATTAAGGGCGACTCTTCACGACGATTAGCAGCCAAATCATAAAGCTCCTGCAGCTTGCTCTCATCCTTTTTCAGCAGATAAACACCTGTCTGTTGGTAAAAGTCTGTCTGGATTCCAGCATCTTTCAGTTCCGCAATCAAGTCCTGATAAAAATCAGCGCCCAGACGTGCCATCCTATACCAAGCCTTATTGCGACGCTTGGAAAACCAAGGACTGATAATGCCAGCGGCTGCCTTGGTTGCCTGCCCCTTGCCGTCATCAAAGACAATCACTTCCACATCCGGGGATTTGGACAGATAGTAAGCTGCTGTTGATCCGACAATCCCAGCACCAATTACTGCTACTTTTTTCATGTCGCTCCCTCTCAAATATGTCGGAAAGGATTGGTCCAAGCCTGACTAGCCAGAATCTCAATCTCCCATCCTTCTTCTGCCTTCCAAGTATCAAGCTTTTCTTTCAATTTTCCCGTAAAAAGAACCTCGATATGGTGTCCAGGATCCAGCGCTAAAAGCCCTTCTGTCAGCATTTCCTGGGCTGTGTGATAGTAAATATCGCCAGTTATATAGACCTGCGCTCCCTTGGCAATGGCCTCTTGATAAAAGGACTGACCACTGCCACCACAAATAGCTACACGCTCAATCATACGATTGAGATCCGCTTTTTCATAAGTGACCATACGCAAACTATCTAGTCCAAAAGTTGCCTTGACCTTGGCCGCAAAGTCCCCAAAGGTCTGAGGAGCAATCTTTCCCACACGACCAATACCGTGTTCTGAACTCGTTTGACTGAGAAAGCTTGTCTCTTTAATATCCAATAACTGGCAGAACCAGTCATTAAGACCGTCCTCCACAACATCGATATTGGTATGACTGACATAAACAGCAATATCATGCTTGATGAGGTCTAAAACGATTTGATTTTGTGCCTTATCCGCTACTAGGTCCTTAAGTGGGCGAAAAATAGGCGCATGCTTAACGATAATCAGTCCAGCATTTGCCTCAATAGCCTCCACCACCGTTTGCTCACGAATATCCAATGCCACTAGAACCTTGTCCACTTCCTTATCCAAGGTCCCGATTTGCAGGCCTGAAATGTCGCCCTCCATGGACAGTTCTTGCGGGCAATAGGCTTCATAACGGGCGATGATTTCACTTGCTAGCATGGAGCACCTCCTTGATACTTTCAATTTTTTGGGACATAGCAGAGCGTTCTAGCTCATTTTTTTCTGGGATATGGGCTAGAGCTCCTTCTAGTTTCTTCAGTTCTTTCTGCCATCTTAGCTGAAAAACAGACGATTTCTGTTCTAGCAGGAAAGGACCAAAACGCACTTCTTGCTCTGTCAAAGTTTGCTGACCTGCTTCTGCCACTAGGATCTCATAAAACTTCCCTGCCTCTTCTAAGATATCCTCAGCCAGCAAGCGAAAGCCGTTAGATATCAGCCAGTTGCGAAGCTCATCCTCTCGGTTATTTGGTTGCAAAATCAAGCGGGAAATAGACCCAAGCTTAGCTCTGCCATTTTCCAAAATCTCTGAAATCAAGCGGCCACCCATGCCAGCAATAACGATGGTGTCAATCTGATCTTCCACTTCAAAGGCCTCTAGACCATTGGCCAAGCGAACCTCAATCTGCTTCGTCAATCCATGCTCCGCCACATTTTTCTGGGCATACTGAAAAGGCCCCTCTACCACTTCTCCGGCCAGAGCCTTCTCAATCCGTCCCTGCTGGATCAGGTAAATAGGCAGATAGGCGTGATCGCTTCCAACATCCAGCAGCCTTGCCCCATCCGGTACAAAAGCAGCTACTCGCTCCAAGCGTTGGGAAATAGTCTTTTTTTGCATTGCTTACTCTTTTCTAAACATTCTTCTATTTAGTATATCATTTCTGTATCATCAAGTGAAATTATTTTGTTTTAGCCATTTGTACCTTCTATCTAAATTAAGCTTTCCCATCAAATTGTTTAACACTTATAGAATAGGGAGTTTTTTCTCAATAGCAAGAGGAGTAAAGGTATCCCCTTCAACATTATAAGTAACACCCACCTCTTATCGACAGTGCCTTTCCTCAAGGATAAATTTGAGAAAAAATCTTCTTGCAATGCATCATTATTCCCAGCATTTGAGTAAGAAACCTGCTCATCCTCTGGAAACCACATTTTACGAGCTAGTTCCAAATAACCATAAGGTATCTTTTTTGTATAATCGCCTTTTATATAAATTCTCACTCGTCTTCCTCTTCGTCATAAACACGTTCTCCGTGGATTTTGATATATTCTTCCCACCCTCTGTGTAATTCATCCCAAAGTGGTTCATCAACCGCCTCCATAATCTCTAGTTCCTCCAAACTAATATCAACCGCTTCGTCGTAGGTCAAATTCAGCAAGTCTATATGTTTCGTTTTAAATTCTTCAATACTCAGCCATGTTTCTTTGTCGTCTTCGCTGATTTGACCGTCAATGGCAGATGCTACCTCAATCGCCATAATATACATAGCACGCTTGTCAACCGTTAAAATATCTAGATGAGTGGAAATAATTCGCAAATAATCACCTTTCTCACGCCCATCGCTTTCATAAGAATTTTCTAGATCCAATGTCAAGTTTTCATATTCAAATGTCTTCCAAGGGTTTATATTTGTATTAAAATTTGCACTCTCCCAACGTTCGTCATTATATTTAAATTTATCCAACCGTAAATTCAAATGTAAATCTTCATCCCAAGCATAGGAAAAATCGAGTGGAATTCCTTTTCGCTCTTTGAACCACATCTTTTGAGCTATTTCTTTAAACTCTTCATAAAAATCAGTCTTGGTGTAATCACCTTTAATATAAATTCTCACTCATCTTCCTCATCGTCATAAACACGTTCACCATGAATCTTGATATATTCTTCACGAAGACGTTCTTCTTCTTCCCATAAAGGATCTCTTACTGGCACCATTGTCTTTAATTCTTCGAAACTAATTTCAACCGCTTCATCATAAGTCAGTGAAAGAACATCCTTATGTAGCTCCTTAAAAGTCTCTACATCCAACCATGTCTCTTTGTCATCCTCGCTGATATCCCCATCTATTGCACTCGCAACCTCGACCGCCATAATGTATAAAGCACGTTTATCTACTGTTAAAACATCTATATGAGATGTTGCGATACGTAGATAATCTCCACGTTCTCTCCACTCTGTAATGAAAGTTTTTTCAAATTCAAGGGATATATTTTCATATTTATAGGAATTCCACGGATTTTTTAAATCATAAGAGGGAATATTATTCCATCTTGAGTCAAAAAAACGCCATTTATCAAAGCTTACTACAAAGTAAAAATCATCTTGTAACATCTCATCATCACCGACGTTTGAGTATGTAATAGGATGACCATGCCACTCCTTAAACCACATTTTCCAAACAAGCTCTCTTGTCGTGAAGGTTATTTTTTTATTAAAATCACTTTTGATGTAAATTCTCACTCGTCTTCCTCATCGTCGTAAACTCGTTCACCATGGATGGCTATGTACTCTTCACGTTTTCTATCTAATTCTTCCCAGATGGGATCGTCAATAGCATCAATCGTCTGAATTTCTTCCAGACTCATCTCATTGGCCTCGTCAAAGGTTAGAGATAGAATATCCTCGTGCTTTTTCTTAAATTCCTCAATCGTTAGCCATGTTTTCTTATCATCTTCGCTGATTTGACCGTTAAAGATTGTGGCAATCTCAATAGCCATGATATAGAACGCTCTTTTATCAATAGTAAGTAGTTCAAGATGGGTAGAAGCCAGACGCAGACAGTCTCCGTTTTCTCGAAAATCTGTTACATAAGCATCTTCAAAATCTAAATTCAAACATTCATCAATTTGTGAATAAAAACGATATTTTATCCCTTCTTGAATAGGTACTACAGACCAGCGCTCATCACATTCTTGCTTATTTAGTTTTAGATGAATGGCTATATCATTCCCATCTCTGATTTGAAGAAAACCAGAATAGGAGAGAGGGATACCTTCTCCTTGATAACTTTCAAACCACATTCTCTTCGCTAGTTCTAAGTAATCAAACGGAATTTCTTTGGTATAGTCACCTTTTATATATAGTCTCATAAATCTGAGATATCCCCTCCGTGTGCTAGTACATATTCTTTTCGACGTTCAGCTTCTTCCGCCCAAAGAGGGTCGTCTACCACATCCATCGTTTGAATTTCAGTCAAACTTAGTTCATTTGCTTCTTCAAAAGTCAGAGATAGAATAGCCACGTGCTTTTTCTTAAATTCCTCGACTGTTAGCCATGTCTTCTTATTATCTTCGCTAATTTGCCCATCAATCACCTTTGCAATCTCAAGCGCCATAATGTACATGGCTCGTTTATCAACTGTCAAAACTTCTAGATGGGTGGTTAAAATACGGAGATAGTCTCCCTTTTCATTATAATCCGTAGCAAACGCATCTTCAAACTCTATCTCAATACATTCCTCAATATGTGAAAAGAGACTTCGTACCCCTTCCTTTAGTGGGACACTAGACCATCGCTTATCTGCAGTACTTTTCCTCAAGGATAAATTTACAGAAAAATCTTCTTGTAATGCATCATTATTCCCAGCATTTGAGTAAGAAATTTGCTCATCTTCTGGAAACCACATTTTACCAGCAAGTTCTAAATAACCATAAGGTACTTTTTTTGTATAATCGCCTTTTAGGTATAATTTCATTCGTCCTCGTCGTCCAACTCCACTTCACCATAGATTTTGATGTATTCTTCATTTCTGCGGTCATCTTCTGCCCAAACCGGGTCTCTCACATCGTCCATAAACGGAATTTCTTCCAAACTCAGCTCATTAGCCTGTTCATAACTCATCGAAAGGATATCCTCATGCCGGTTTTTAAATTCCTCCACACTTAACCAGCTCTCTTTATCATCTTCGCTAATCTGACCATCAATGGCAGTCGCAATTTCAATCGCCATAATATAGAAGGCACGTTTATCAACAGTGAGAAGGTCAAGGTGGGTAGAAGCTAAACGTAGACAGTCTCCTTTTTCTCGATAGTCTGTTGCTGGATTATCTTCAAAATCTAATTCAAGGTTTTCATATACATGACTTCCAAATTCGTTGGTAATCCCTTCTTTCAACTGAACATTATTCCATCTATTATCATGCATCCACTTATTTAATTTTAAGTGAATAGTTGGGTCTGTTTTAAATGGGCGAGTATTTCCAAAATAAGAAAAATCTACTCGTTTACCATCTTTAGTATCAAACCACATTCTCTTCGCTAGTTCTAAATAATCAAACGGAATTTCTTTGGTGTAATCACCTTTAAGATATAGTCTCACTCGTATTCCTCATCGTCATTCAACTCTACCTCTCCATGGATTCGGATATACTCCTCGCGCTTCCTATCCAATTCTTCCCAGAGGGGCTCCTCAGTGGTTTTCATAGCCTTTATCTCTTCCAAACTAATATCAACCGCTTCGTCGTAGGTCAAATTCAGCAGGTCTGCATGTTTCGTTTTAAATTCTTCAATACTCAGCCATGTTTCTTTGTCGTCTTCGCTGATTTGGCCGCCAATGGCAGATGCTACCTCAACCGCCATGATATAGAGAGCTCGCTTATCAACCGTTAGAATATCCTTATGAGTCGTGATGATTCGAAGATAGTCTCCTTTTTCTCGTCCATCACTTTCATAAGAATCTTCAAAATTTAAATTTAAATTTTCACGCTTAAAAGTCGCCCAAGAGTCTTTTCCTATTCTAAAATCAGCCATTCCCCAACGCTCATCATTTGAAGAAAATTTATCCAAACTAACGCTAAAATAGAAATCATCATCACGTGCGTAAGAAAAACCAACCTGCACTCCCTTACATTCCTTGAACCACATTTTCCAAGGATATTCCATACAGTTTTGGTATATACTAGTTTCGTAGTTACCTTTAAGATATAGTCTCACTCGTCGTCCTCATCGTCATAAACACGTTCGCCATGGATAGCTATGTATTCTTCACGCTTCTTATCCAATTCTTCCCAGATGGGTTCGTCAATAGCGTCAATCGTCTGAATTTCTTCTAAGCTCATCTCATTTGCTTCA
Source organism: Streptococcus sp. Marseille-Q8145 (assembly GCF_965112035.1). Lineage (NCBI taxonomy): Bacteria > Bacillati > Bacillota > Bacilli > Lactobacillales > Streptococcaceae > Streptococcus > Streptococcus sp. Marseille-Q8145. Next base: position 84,212 of record NZ_CBCOPQ010000001.1, read on the forward strand.
TCAAAAGTCAGAGATAAGATATCTTGGTGCTTTTCCTTGAATTCCTCGACTGTTAGCCATGTTTTCTTATCATCTTCACTAATTTTCCCATCAATCGCAGTCGCAATTTCGAGTGCCATAATATACATAGCTCGTTTATCAACTGTTAATACATCTAGATAATTCGAAGCGATTCTTAGATATTTTCCCTTTTCTCTACCGTCGCTTTCATAACTTCCTTCATAATCCAAATCAATATTTTCATACAATTGGGAATTGATTGCACTGCCACCTTTAACCTTTTCATCTTTCCAACGAGAACCACTTGCTCCCCACTTATCTAGCCGTAAAGATAGATAGAAGTCATCTTGTAGCATCTCATCATCTCCGACATTTGAGAAACTTATTTTTTGACCATTTCTTTCTTTAAACCACATCTTCCATGCGAGTTCTCTGTACCCAAATGGCACTTTTCTAGTATAATCGCCTTTTAAATATAATTTCATTCTTCCTCGTCGTCCAACTCTACCTCTCCATGGATTTGGATATACTCCTCGCGCTTCCTATCCAATTCTTCCCAGAGTGGCTCGTCAATGGCTTTCATAACCTTTATCTCTTCTAAACTAATATCGACTTCTTCGTCGTAGGTCAAATTCAGCAGGTCTGCATGTTTCGTTTTAAATTCTTCAATACTCAGCCATGTTTCTTTGTCGTCTTCGCTGATTTGACCGTCAATGGCAGATGCTACTTCAATCGCCATGATATAGAGAGCTCGCTTATCAACCGTTAGAATATCCTTATGAGTCGTGATGATTCGAAGATAGTCTCCTTTTTCTCGCCCATCGCTTTCATAGGAATCTTCACAATCCAATATTAGATACTCATATTTAAATGAACTCCATAGATTATCTCCTATTTTAAAATCAGTCATTCCCCAACGCTCATCATTTGAAGAAAATTTATCCAAACTAACACTAAAATAGAAGTCATCATCACGTGCATAAGAAAATCCAACTTTCACTCCCTTACGTTCCTTGAACCACATTTTCCAAGGATATTCCATACAGTTTTGGTAAATACTAGTTTCGTAGTTGCCTTTAAGATATAGTCTCACTCATCTTCCTCATCGTCGTAAACTCGTTCGCCATGGATTTTGATGTATTCTTCACGAAGGCGTTCTTCCTCTTCCCATAGAGGATCTCTTACCGGTACCATTGTCTTTAATTCTTCCAAACTGATTTCAACAGCTTCATCATAAGTCAGTGAAAGAACATCCTTGTGATATTTCTTAAATTCTTCTACACTTAGCCAACTTTGCTTGCCGTCTTCGCTAATCTGACCATCAATGGCAGATGCTACTTCAGTTGCCATAATGTATAAAGCGCGCTTGTCGACCGTCAAAATATCTACATGAGTTGAGGCAATTCGAAGAAACTCTCCTTTTTCGCGGTCGTCGGAAATAAAGGCATGTTCAAATTCAAGTTCAATATCTTCATATTGCAAGGACAACCAAGGATTGCTCGGAATTATAAAAGGAGCCTTATCCCATCTTTCGTCAACTGAAGCCCATTTGCGCAACTCTGCTCCGAAATAAAAATCTTCTTGCAGCATCTCATCATCACCAACGTTGGAGTAACTTATTTTCTTGCCATTCCGTTCCTTAAACCACATCTTCCAAACTAGTTCTCTAGTAGTAAATGTTATTTTTTTAGCATAATCACCTTTGATGTATAGTCTCATAAATCTGAGATATCGCCTCCATGTGCTAGTATATATTCTTTTCGACGAGTGGCTTCTTCCTCCCAAAGAGGGTCATCTACCACATCCATCATTTGAATTTCAGTCAAACTTCGTTCATTTGCTTCTTCAAAAGTTAGAGATAGAATAGCCTCGTGCTTTTTCCTAAACTCCTCGACTGTTAGCCATGTCTTCTTATTATCCTCGCTAATTTGCCCGTCAATCACCTTTGCAATCTCAAGCGCCATAATGTACATGGCACGTTTATCAACTGTTAAAACTTCTAGATGGCTGGTTAAAATACGGAGATAGTCTCCCTTTTCATTATAATCCGTAGCGAATGCATTTTCAAACTCTATCTCAATACATTCGTCAAGATGTGAAAAGAGTCTTCGTACCCCTTCCTTTAGGGGGACACTAGACCATCTCTTATCGGCAGTGCCTTTCCTCAAGGATAAATTTGAGAAAAAATCTTCTTGTAATGCATCATTGTTCCCAGCATTTGAGTAAGAAACTTGCTCATCTTCTGGAAACCACATTTTACCAGCTAGTTCTAAATAACCATAAGGTACTCTTTTTGTATAATCATCTTTGATATAGAGTCTCACTCATCTTCCTCATCGTCATAAATACGTTCACCATGGATAGCTATGTATTCTTCACGTTTTCTATCCAACTCTTCCCAGATGGGATCGTCAATAGCGTCAATCGTCTGAATTTCTTCCAAACTTATCTCATTTGCTTCATCAAAAGTTAGAGATAAGATATCTTGGTGCTTTTCCTTGAATTCCTCGACTGTTAACCATGTTTTCTTATCATCTTCGCTAATTTGTCCATTAAAGATTGTGGCAATCTCAATGGCCATGATATAGAACGCTCTTTTATCAAGAGTGAGCAGTTCAAGATGGGTAGAAGCGAGACGCAAACAGTCTCCATTTTCTCGAAAATCTGTTACATAAGCATCTTCATAATCTAAATTCAAATATTCATCAATTTGTGAATAAAAACGATACTTTATCCCTTCTTGAATAGGTACTTTAGACCAGCGCTCATCACATTCTTGCTTATTTAGTTTTAGATGAATGGCTATATCATTCCCATCTCTGATTTGAAGAAAACCAGAATAGGAGAGAGGGATACCTTCTCCTTGATAACTTTCAAACCACATTCTCTTCGCTAGTTCTAAGTAATCAAACGGAATTTCTTTGGTATAGTCACCTTTTATATATAGTCTCATAAATCTGAGATATCCCCTCCGTGTGCTAGTACATATTCTTTTCGACGTTCAGCTTCTTCCGCCCAAAGAGGGTCGTCTACCACATCCATCGTTTGAATTTCAGTCAAACTTAGTTCATTTGCTTCTTCAAAAGTCAGAGATAGAATAGCCACGTGCTTTTTCTTAAATTCCTCGACTGTTAGCCATGTCTTCTTATTATCTTCGCTAATTTGCCCATCAATCACCTTTGCAATCTCAAGCGCCATAATGTACATGGCTCGTTTATCAACTGTCAAAACTTCTAGATGGGTGGTTAAAATACGGAGATAGTCTCCCTTTTCATTATAATCCGTAGCAAACGCATCTTCAAACTCTATCTCAATACATTCCTCAATATGTGAAAAGAGACTTCGTACCCCTTCCTTTAGGGGGACACTAGACCATCTCTTATCGGCAGTGCCTTTCCTCAAGGATAAATTTACAGAAAAATCTTCTTGTAATGCATCATTGTTCCCTGCATTTGAGTAAGATACTTGCTTTTCTTCTGGAAACCACATTTTGCCAGCTAGTTCCAAATAACCATAAGGTACTCTTTTTGTATAATCGCCTTTTAAGTATAATTTCATTCGTCCTCGTCGTCCAACTCCACTTCTCCATGAATTTGGATGTATTCTTCATTCCTGCGGTCATCTTCTTCCCAAACTGGGTCTCTCACATCATCCATAAACGGAATTTCTTCAAGACTCAGCTCATTAGCCTGTTCATAACTCATCGAAAGGATATCCTCATGCCGGTTTTTAAATTCCTCCACACTTAACCAGCTCTCTTTATCATCTTCGCTAATCTGACCATCAATAGCAGTCGCAATTTCAATGACCATAATATACATAGCTCGTTTATCAACAGTGAGAAGGTCAAGGTGCTTAGAAGCAATTCTTAAACATTCACCTTTCTCACGAAAATCCGACATGATAGCATCTTCATAGTCTAACTGTATATATTCTGACTTATGGGATAAAAAATCATATTTTATCACTTCCTTAATCTGAACACTTTTCCATCTATCATCATGAGTTTCCTTGTCTAATTCTAAGTGAATAGAAAGTTTCTCAATTGGTAGTTCTAGATACCCAGCATACGACAAATCCGGCTCTATTCCATCTTTTTCCTCAAACCACATTCTTTTCGCTAATTCTAAATAATCAAACGGAATTTCTTTTGTGTAATCACCTTTAAGATATAGTCTCACTCGTCTTCCTCATCGTCATCATAAACTACCTCTCCATGGATTCGGATATACTCCTCGCGCTTCCTATCCAATTCTTCCCAGATGGGATCGTCAATAGCGTCAATCGTTTGAATTTCTTCCAAACTCAGCTCATTTGCTTCCTCAAAGGTTAGAGATAAGATATCTTCGTGTTTTTTCTTGAATTCCTCGATTGTTAACCATGTTTTCTTGTCATCTTCGCTAATTTGTCCGTTAAAGATTGTAGCAATCTCAATTGCCATGATATAGAAAGCTCTTTTATCAAGAGTGAGCAATTCAAGATGGGTAGAAGCCAAACGCAAACAGTCTCCATTTTCGCGAAAATCAGTTACATAAGCATGCTCAAATTCCAAATTTAGGTCTTCATCAATTTGTGAATAAAAACGATATTTTAGCCCTTCTTGTATCGGAACATGCAACCAACGTTCATCATAATCCTGTTTATCTAGTTTTAGATGAATTGCTATATCATTCCTATCTCTGATTTGACGAAAACCAGAATAGGAGAGAGGGATGCTTTCTCCTTGATAATTTTCAAACCACATCTTTTTCGCTAGTTCTAAATAATCAAACGGAATTTCTTTTGTGTAATCACCTTTTATATAAATTATCACTCGTCTTCCTCATCGTCATCCAACTCCACTTCTCCATGAATTCGAATGTACTCTTCACGCTTCCTATCCAATTCTTCCCAAAGGGGTTCATCAATCGCCTCCATAACCTCTAGTTCTTCCAAACTAATATCGACTGCTTCATCGTAGGTCAAGTTCAGCAAGTCTGCATGTTGCGTTTTGAATTCTTCAATACTCAACCATGTTTCTTTGTCGTCTTCGCTAATTTGACCGTCAATAGCAGATGCTACCTCAATCGCCATGATATAGAGTGCTCGCTTATCAACCGTTAGAATATCCTTATGAGTCGTGATTATTCGAAGACAGTCTCCTTTTTCTCGCCCATCACTTTCATAGGAATCTTCAAAATCCAATATTAGATACTCATATTTAAATGAATTCCATGGATTATCTCCTATTTTAAAATCAGTCACTCCCCAGCGCTCATCATTGGAAGAAAATTTATCCAAACTAACGCTAAAATAGAAATCATCATCACGTGCATAAGAAAAACCAACTTTCACTCCCTTACGTTCCTTGAACCACATTTTCCAAGGATATTCCATACAGGCTTGATAGATACTAGTTTCGTAGTTGCCTTTAAGATATAGTCTCACTCGTCTTCCTCGTCGTCATAAACTCGTTCACCATGGATTTTAATATATTCTTCGCGAAGCCGTTCTTCTTCTTCCCATAGCGGATCTCTTACTGGTATCATTGTCTTTAATTCTTCCAAACTAATTTCAACCGCTTCATCATAAGTCAGTGAAAGAACATCCTTGTGCAACTCCTTAAATGTCTCTACATCCATCCAGGTCTGCTTGTCATCCTCACTGATCTGCCCGTCAATAGCAGAAGCTACCTCGACTGCCATGATATACATAGCACGTTTATCTACGGTTAAAACATCTATATGGGATGTTGCGATACGTAGATAATCTCCACGTTCTCTCCACTCTGTAATGAAAGTTTTTTCAAATTCAAGTGTTATACTCTCATATTCCAAAGACAACCAAGGATTACTAGGAATTATAAAAGGAGCCTTATCCCATCTTTCGTCAACTGAAGACCATTTGTGTAACCGAACACCAAAGTAAAAATCATCCTGTAACATAGCATCATCACCAACATTGGAGAAACTTATTTTCTTGCCATTCCGTTCCTTAAACCACATCTTCCAAACAAGCTCTCTAGTTGTGAAGTCTATTTTTTTCGTAAAATTACTTTTAATATATAGTTTCATATTCCCTCCTAATTTCAGTAATTATTTTGATAAGTTTTCCAAATTCTATTGAAGATTTCTTCTTTAACAGTTTTATTAAGGTTTTTTAAGTTATCATTAGTGTTAATCCAATCCCATATTGAGTTTTTATTGTAAATATTCTTAATGTCAATATGCTCATTCACTCTATACCCCGATTTACCACTTCCAGATTGAACCTGAAATACTCCATCACCATTAGTACCACTGCTTGGCTCCCAATCTACACGAAGGTTCACTTTTCGATTTCCTACTCGGGCTTCAATTAGTTTACCACCCCTGCCTGAAATGGTCTTACTCGTCGGTTTATTGGCCTGCCAGCTGTCGTAGTTGCTAGAATAATTAACCTGAATTTCGCCATTTTGTAAGGCTGTCTTTGTGATAGCTGATAAGCTAGTTACTGCTCCACTAGCTATCAGTACATTCCCATATTGTACCCCTGTCACAGATGCTGCCGTACCAGCTACGATACTTGTCCCTGCTGTTGGCGGACCAGCCATGATACTCAAGACTTCAAGGGCGCCACTCGCAAAGTAAACTCCCAATCCAGAGAATATTTGAGCTACTCCACTCCAAAATTCGACTGAATTTGCTTCAAAGTTTTGTGCTTTTAGTTCATCAAACTTTTTGTTAACCAAATGAGTATAGTCAGCATCATACTTTCCATTTTTTAGTACAGAAAAGTTATCATCTTTTTGATAATGACGATCCTTATAAGCTCTAAAATCAAAAATATCAATTATATTGCCTTCATTGTCAATCTTTAGAGTATGATTATAATCATCAACAATCTTATCCCATTCTGAACGCGGTTTACCCTTTAATTTTTCCTTAAGTTGGGACCGATAATAAGCATCTCCTTCCTCAGACAACATCATATTGCGAGAAGCTGCTCGAAGCAGTCTTTCTTTAGGCTCTAGATATTTTTTCTTCGAAATAGTCTGAATCTTCTGAGCCTTCATCTTAGCAAACCAACTCATATCTATTCCATCAGTAGAGTAATTACCCTCACTGTCTACCAATACCTGACTAAGCTGCGTCGCTCCTTGGATAGCCAAGCCCAAAACCTGCAGACTATCTGTGAAATACTGGGACACCTGAGCCACAAACCATTCAAGTTTGTCAATTTTTTCCTGAATTTCCCGAATGCCGATATTTAGCTGGTTTTCCAGCACTGTCAGAGCATTCGTCTTGGACAGATTGTCAGCTAATTCCCCTGCAAGTCCATCAATAATCCGGCGAAATAGAGATTGATACTCTGCCAGCTGAGCTTGGGTTTTCTCTAGCATCTCCTGTTTTGTTTCCAACTGTTCTTTCAGCAAGTCAAGATCCAGTATCCCATACTCAGATACGGTGGAGTCAGCATATTTATAAGAATTCAGCTCCTCCTGAATATCATCAATAGCAGCTTGTAGCTTTTTGATAGCAGGGATTATAATTTCTGTAAATAAGCCCTTTCCCGCTGTATAAGCCGCTCCCTGCAGCTCACCCGACTCCAAAGAGGCAATCAGGTGATCGCAGCCACTAGATAGACGATCGGTCACCTGATTAGCTACCTGCAGGTTGCTGGTCATCGCTTGGATAAGCTGGGCCGAATCTGCTGCACTATATTTCACTCCCATGGCAGACTATTCCTTTCTTTGGTCAGTTTTTCTCGTTCTTCTTCCAGAGTCTTTCTTGCTTGACGACCGAGCTTTTCTAGTTCATCCATCTGAATATCCACATAATTCTTAACCTGTTGGTTAAGTTGCTGAGTCTCTGCTAAATCACGACTGAGGGAAGCAGTATTTTGCGGATACTCATAAAGCAGATTTTCCATTCGAGTCGTCAAATACTGGAAATCCGTCGCAAAATTTACCAGAGAATCTTCGTATTGATGTTTGAGAACCATAAATTTATCTTCTTTTTCGTCAACTTTGAGAATCTTCACATAAAGTTCTTGGCGTTCTTTTTCGCTCTTATCTGCCTTCATCTCAACTCTCCTAGCGCTTAGCTTCCTCTATATCTCGTTTTTCAATTTTTGCAGCAATATCTGGAAATTTATTGGCCTGAATCAGGACAGCTGCACTAAAGTCACTGATAGCCTGCAACATTTGATTGCAGGCTTGACGGCCAGCTTCCATTCCAGCAATCCCTGTTGTATAGAAAAATTCTACTTGTTGATTTTGTGCATTGCTAGTATCAACTCCAACTAGCTCGCTAATAGCAGATCCAGCTGAAATAGTGTTTGATTTAATTTGTCCTATCTTTGCTTCTCCTTTTATTTATGGAATTATCAACATACCTTTTCATTATATCACAACTCCTCAAAATCACAGGTTCTAAAACCAAAAAGAGACTGAAAGAAAAATGGTTCAGTCTCGCCTTATTATGTTCAGAAACTATTAATATGGTTGATAATTGATCAATGGCCAGCGATTGCTGAGCAATAACTCAGAGTTGGAACTATTTATAATGACTTGAAGCTCTTTAAATCTGAAACTAGATAGTAGAAAGAAAAGCAAAACATTAAAAATTTCGCACAGCCCCACCACACTTACTTGTAACTAGTCCTTCCACAAATTCATGGCATTGAGAAAATCATCCGAAACCGTTACATTCTGTGGATTACTTGCTTCACGCTCCGCCCGTTTGGCTTCTACTTGAGCTTGGGTTGTAATACCTTCCCGCCGCCAATTACGCAAGATTGCCTGGATATATTTCCAATTAGGCTTGCCATTGAAAACCGCTTCGCGTAAGGCAGCCTTGACCAAATCTGGATTGGTTTGATCATCCTTAATGGTCTTGGTCAAATCCTCAATTTCAAATGGAGTCAAAAGACGACCCAATTCTTGCTGGAAGGTTTCAACCAGTTCCTTAAGAAGGTTACCATCCGACACTGGCCTTGACCCAGTAGGACCAGAAGTCTCCAAAAGCTCATCTAGCTTTTCTAAGGCTGGTGAAGCATCAAAAATCGCTTCAATTTCCCCATTCAGTTCAATGGTTCTGTACTGGAGCAAGCCTTTTTCTGTCAGATGGGACATAGAACGATTGACCTCGGACAAGGTCTTGCCAATATTCTCCGCAATCTGACTGGGCGCAAATTCCTCCAATGAGGTGGTATTTTGCAAATAGAAAAACTGCCAGACCAAAAAATCATCACTGGAATCAAAAATGTCTTTAAAATGCAAAAAGAGGGCACTTGGAAGAACCAAGTTGCCATTTTTGTAAGCTGCTAAATAAGTCATAGTACCTCTTTATAAATAAGCAAAGAAGGATGCATCATTCTCTGGACTTTGCCAATCAAATGGCGTTTCTTGATAGACTGCATAATTGACCCAATTACTGAAAAAGAGAGCTGCCGCCAAACTCCAGCGCAGACAAGGAGTCGCATTCACATCATCATTCTTGAAGTAATTCTCAGGAATATGAGGATCCTTGCCCGCTTCCAAGTCACGGAAATACTCCTTGGCAAGGGTATCACGGTCGTACTCCATATGACCGAAGCTATACACCTCTCGCAAGTCACGGCTCGCCAAGACGGACAAGCCTGTCTTTTCTCCCTCAGAGAGAATTTCTAGATTGGTCAGATTCAGAATGTCTTCTTTCAGTACTTCTGTATGCCTTGAATGAGGCGTGATAAATTCATCATCAAAGCCTCTAAAAAGCAGATTATTGCTTGGAGCCGACTGCTCGTAAACACCCGAAAGTTTCTCTTCCATCTGGTGCTTATCTACGCCATAGCGGGCATAAAGGCCAGCCTGAGCCCCCCAGCAGATATGCAAAGTCGAAAAGACATGAGTCTTGGACCATTCAATCACCTGCTGGAATTCCTCCCAATAGTCCACCGCCTCAAAAGGAAGATGTTCTACTGGCGCTCCTGTGATAATCAAGCCATCAAAGAAACGATGTTTGACCTCATCAAAAGTCTTGTAAAAGGTCTGCATATGCTCCACTTGGGTAGTCTTTGACGTATGAGAAGTCATATAAAGAAACTCAATGGTCAGCTGCAAGGGCGTATTGGCCAAATGACGCAAAATCTGAGTTTCCGTCACCATTTTCTGGGGCATAAGATTGAGTATCAAGATATTCAAAGGGCGGATATCCTGATGATCTGCCCGGTCATCATCCATGACAAAGATATTCTCAGAGCTTAAAATTTCAACTGCTGGAAGCTTCTTATCAATCTTGATAGGCATAAAAATATCTCCTTTTGTTTAATATACTCATTATACTCAAAGGAGATATAGTTTTCAATTATACTTTTTCTCTAACTAGATATAGTAATAAGCTATATCTTTAGTAATGCATCAATACCTTGTAGTCATAATCGCCAATTGCTTCACGGCCTTTAAGCTCATCCAACTCGATGAGGAAGGCACAACCAGCAACAACTCCGCCAAGGCGCTCAATCATCTCAATCGTTGCCTTAACAGTTCCACCAGTCGCAAGAAGGTCATCGACAATCAGAACGCGTTGACCAGGTTTGATTGCATCTGCATGCATAGTCAGAGTATCTACACCATACTCTTTTTCATAGTCCGCTGAGATAACTTCACGTGGAAGCTTGCCTGGCTTACGGACAGGAGCAAAGCCAACTCCTAATTCAAAGGCAACTGGACAGCCTACGATAAAGCCACGCGCTTCTGGACCGACGATCATGTCGATTTCCTTGTCAGTCGCATACTGAACAATTTCACGTACAGCGTAGCTATAGGCATTCCCATCAGCCATCAAAGGGCTAATATCACGGAAGAGAATCCCTTCCGTTGGGTAGTTTTCAATGGTTGCAATGTAATCTTTTAAATTCATAATGTTCTTTCTTTCAAAAAATTTTTTACTCTCTATTATACCATGTTTTATTCAAAAAGGCTCTAGCAGACTTTCAAATATTTTTAGATATGAAAGATTTGTAAAACAAGAAGGCCTTTTCCCTAGCAATCCATGAGATAGTCGTAAATCTCCTGCACAGTGCCCAGAGCCATGAGTTCTTGCTCTTTGACTAGACGCTTGAGGTCTTGGTAAATGTGACTGCTATCAATTTCTTTCTTTTCAGCTTCCTTATTGACCGTCATGACGCCTTCGGTGATGCTGACAAAGCCCAGCTCTTCAAAAATCTGAATCATTTTGACCAAGAGAATCGGGTCGATTTTCAGGTAAGCCGCCAACTCTTTAAGTTTATAGCGAACGTCAAACTCAGGGAACTGGTAGATGGTCTTGTAGAGTTTAGCAAATTGCTCACGAGTACCATAACCGGTCAGATAGTAAGGTTTGGTAATCTCATTCTTAAAGTAAATCGCTTCAAAATCCTGAGATTGAAGAATTTTCTTCAAATCCTGCAAGTCATCGGGCAGGTCATAAACCACAACTGCTCTGCTATTTGTCAAATCCGGCAATTCCTCTGTGAAACGCAAGACTGGAACCTTGTCAGGCAGTGTCGCATTTTTTCCTCGGATATTGAAAAGCTGAACGCCGTCAACACGCGCATCTACCAGCATGAGCTGAAGACTAGTCTGTCCATTCCATTTATTGACAGAGAGGCTGACAGCTAGCTCCAGATTCTTGGTTTGGGCAAACTCTGTCGCCAGGCTTCCTTGCCCAAAGGCAACTACTTCAAAAGATGCGTCTTCCTGAGAAATTTTCAGCTTGAGATGGCTATTGCCAGCCCCCATAGTCCGAGCATTGTCCACTTTAAAGTCCTTGAGATAAAAAAGCGGCTTCTTATTATCCATGCCAAAAGGCGCCAGTTTTTCAAAACTTTTGAGTGTGTCGAGGGTCAGTTCTGGCAGATGTAGCTCCTCATCTAAATACAGAGTTGTTTTGCCAGTTAAATCTAAATCATTGTCTAAGATATAAGCTGTCAAGATGTCAGCAAGCTCCGCCAGCTTGTCTGCTTCAAGTGTCATACCAGCTGCTCCAGCATGGCCGCCAAAGGCTACAAAAAGGTCACGGTGACTGTCCAAGGCCTCAAAAATATTGACCGCTTCAATACTGCGGGCGCTGCCCTTAGCGATACCATCATCGATATTAAGCACTATGACTGGCTGGTGCAACTCTTCCAGCAAGCGCCCAGCGACAATTCCGAGCACACCGGGATTCCAGCCTTCCTTGGCCAACACCTGCACTGGTCTCTTAGGGTCCAGCATGGTTTGTGCTTCTTCATAAATCTGCTGGACGATTTCCTTGCGCTCGTCATTTTTCTGGTTAATCATAAGCGCAATATCACGAGCTTCTTCGTCATCAAAGCCAGTCAAAAGCTCAATCGCTGGATTGGGATCATCCAGCCTTCCCAAGGCATTGAGTCGGGGGGCAAGCTGGAAACCAACCGTCTCTTCATCCAGTTCGTCTGGCTGAATGCCTGCGATTTTAAAGAGCTCCTGAAGACCCACACGCTGAGTGTTTTTAAGAACAGAAAGGCCGTATTTGACCAAAATTCGATTTTCTCCCGTCAGACTGACCATATCGGCAATGGTGCCGATGGCAACTAAGTCCAAAAGTTCTACTTGGACTTCTTCCAGCAAGGCTGTTGCCAGCTTAAAAGCCACCCCACAACCAGCCAGATGCTTGAAAGGATAATCCGCTCCGCTATGTTCCGGATGGACAATCGCATAGGCGTTTGGCAGTTCCTCAGGCATGGAGTGATGATCCGTCACGATGACATCCACGCCCAGAGACTGGGCCAGCTCGATCGCTTCAAGGCCCGCCACTCCATTATCCACTGTAATAATGAGCGAGATGCCTTGATTTTCAATAAAATACTTGTAAACACTGCTATTAGGACCATAGCCGTCCGTAAAGCGATTGGGCAGATAAACCTGACACTCAGCCCCCAGCTGCTCCAAAGCTTCCTTGACAATCGATGCCGAAGTCATACCATCAGCATCATAATCGCCATAGATCAATATCTGCTCGTAATTCTCAATCGCTGCACGAATGCGCTCCACTGCTCGCTCCATATCATGCAGGTCATAAGGATCGTGAAGCTGGTCTAAACTAGGCTCCAAAAATTCCTGCAAGGCCTCTTCAGTCTGCACACCTCTTTGATAAAGAAGACTAGCAGCTGCGGGTTCTAGCCCAGCTTTCTTAGCCTTTTTTAAAAATTTTTCATCTGTAAAATTAGTGGCAAACTGCCAGTCGTATTTTGAGCTAATCATGATAAGTGAAACACTTTCTCCGTTCAATCTTGTCTGAATATTATAACATGAAAAGACTGGTTCAACCAGTCTCAAACTTCTTATCTTCGAGTAAGGCTCTCAGCCTCACTCATCCAGGTATAGTCCCTTGGCAACGCTTTGCTCAATAACTTCCTGAGCCAATTCCCAAAGAGTTTCAGAGGTTTCTTGTATAAAGGATTTTTTCGCAATAACCTGCGACTTGGTCAGGCCATGAGGATTGTCATGGGGCTGGGCCACTTCCAAGTGATTGAGCAGAGGAACCAGAGCGTCCAGCACTCGAGCATATTTAGCCTCTATGCTAATGCCGGTTTCAAATTCCTGCCAAAGCTCTAAAAAGGAACCCTGATGATCTGACGGCAGCTTGTTCAAACTGATTTTCAAGGAGTCCAGCTCTCTATCGTAAGAATCGCTCTTGCCCGCGTCGTCAAAGATAAAGGTATCACCAGCATATATTTCTCCCAAATCATGAATCAATAACATAGACAAGACATTTTCCAGATTGACTTCTTAGGGGATATATTCTCGAAAGACTAGCGCCATAGGCGCTCCCTGCCAACTATGCTCAGCAGAATTCTCAAAACGATAGGCATCCAAGGTTCTGTTGTTCCTATGAGTGGCTTTCAGTTTTTCCAGCTCATTGGTAAAAGCCAGCTGCTGCTGTAGATGTTCAAACATAGGGAAAATTCTTTTGAAATGTTTTTATTATTATATCACAATATCCTCAATATGATTGTCAAGATTTGTCTGAAGTATAAAAATGACAGTTGAAATAATTAGTGATATACTAAGACAATAAAGGTTAATTAATTGCAAACTTTGAAAGGAATAATAATGACCTATCTTTTAAAAGTAGAAGATTTTGTTAATATAGAAGAAAATAAGAGTTCCTTCGTTATCAATGATATGGTTGCTATTTGCAAGCGAAATAATAATCCCAATCGAGACTATTTATTTGTTAATAAATATCAAGCTAAGCATTATCCTGTTAAAGCCCATAACACGCTGCAGCTATTTTACGAACTCTATCAAGAAATAAAAAGGCAAATTCCTTCTGACAAGCGTATTTTGGTTGTTGGTTTTTCAGAGACGGCTACTGGGATCGCCCAGGCAATCATGCATATGGCCTTGGAAAATAAAGATCTGAAAACTGTCTTTTATTTACAGACTACTCGAGAAAGCATTAACACAGATATCCAAAATATCTCTTTCGAAGAAGAGCATTCACATGCAAGTACACAAAAATTATATTATCGCTCAGATATTCCTGACTACGATACTGTCTTGTTTATCGAAGATGAAATAACAACAGGAAATACAATTGTTAACTTTATTGAAAAATTTCAAAAAGTTAAAGACGGTATTTCTTTTGCAGCCGCTTCTATATTAAACTGGCAAAATACAAAGAATCGTAAGATTTTTCAAGAAAAAGAAATCAAAAGGATATACCTAGTCAGTGGACAAATGAGAGATAATACTCCTCTCATAGAACTGAAAGAAACAACACTGGAAAAACCAAGACTAACTTCAGACGTTCACTATCATTTATCTGACAACCTCAATCCTCGAACAGGTCTCACTAAAGAAGAGTTTTTAGTCTTCCAAAAAACTGCTCTAAATCGATTGACTTCGCAAGTCTCTCGGAAATCTAAAGAAGAAACAATAGCCGTCATTGGAACTGAGGAAAACATGTGGTTACCAATTAGACTAGCCCAAGAACTTGATGCAGAGGTTCGCTCCACCACAAGAAGTCCTATTTCCCTCTCCAGTGAAGACAACTATCTTTTCCATAACGGCATAGCTTTGGCCAGTGCTTACGAAACGAATAGAATGACTTTCCTTTATGATATTGAACGTCATTATGACCAAATTATCATCGTCTATGAGGTTATGACTGATGCATTTCGAACAGCTCTTCAAAATAAACTGCAGCCCTTTAGTAAGCAAACATTAATTTTTGTTAAACAATAAGAAAGGCTTTTATGAATTTAGTAAAAACTAGTTACCCTGAATCCGATGTAACCATCCTCTTACAAGATGTGCGTGGAAAGGTTCCTGTATTAGACACTGCTGAAAGAGAAAAGTTAAATCAACAGGGCGTTCACTATTCCGAAATGCTACCTCTAGAATATGCCCCAACAGAGCGCTATATGAAAATCTATCAAGAAAGCCTCGCAACTCTTTCTTTTGAGACTGCTAACGCTATAGCAAGTCTTTCTGAAAAGATTTTCAAGAAAAAAGGAGAAAATCTTGTTTTAGTTTCCTTAGCAAGGGCAGGGACTCCTATAGGTATTCTAATAAAAAGGTACCTTCACTATAAGTATCAGCTTGATGTGCCACATTATAGTATTTCTATCATTAGAGGTAAAGGGATTGACATAGCCGCCATGAATATTATAGCCAACAAGCACCATCCTAAAGATATTCAATTCGTGGATGGTTGGGTTGGAAAAGGAGCAATAAATACTGTCCTAGAAGAAGCCTGCCAGAGGTTAGCAGAGGAAAATAAACTCTTTTCCGAACTTGATCCTACTCTAGCTGTACTCAGTGATCCAGCTTCGGTAACACCGCTTTATGGTACTCGTCAGGACTTTTTAATTCCTAGCGCTTGCTTAAATGCTACTGTCAGCGGCCTCGTCAGCAGGACGGTCAAATTAAAAGAAATGAGTGACGACGAGCTTCACGGAGCCGTTTATTATGCAGAAAACGAAGCTTACGACCATTCATTGGAATTCTTAGATAAAGTGCAATCCTATTTTGACCAAGTTCAATTAGATTATTTTAATCCTTCACAAGAAGAGCTCAATGAGGATTTCAAAGGCTTGGACGAAGTTAAGAAAATCGCCCAATCCTACAATATTAGTGATATCAATAAAATAAAACCAGGAGTTGGTGAGACAACTAGAGTCCTGCTTAGGCGCCTTCCAGACAGGGTATTAATTCGAGAAAAGGCTAATCAAAAATACCTTAAACATATCCTTCAATTATGTGAAGAAAAGCAGATCCCAATCGAATATGTCAACTTACAGAAATATAATGTTTGTGGCATTATAAAGGAAGTCGCTGATTTATAGTTTATCTCTTGACAAAGACCATTTTATAAATATACAATGGTATCTATAAAGCAGGGGAGAGCAGACTTTAATAAGCTATCTCCAGTGATTTAGGAGGTACAAAGCAAACCATCTGCACTCTTCGTTTAACTTTTATACAAAGAAGACAAAAGATGTGACATTATAATCGTAGAAAGCAGGTATATTTCATGTCGACCAGTCTGCAAAATCTGCCCTTTGAACTTTGGCGTTCAATCACAGAACGAAAAGGAATACAAGCCACTTTCGCTCCTGTTTTTACACGATATATCGGGGTTGAAAATCAAAGTAAATATGATAGTGTATTAAAAACTATTTTGGTAAAAGCTCAAGAGGATTCAACTCACACTATTTACTTTGACGGCCAAATCCCAATGGATGCAGATTTTGATTTCATTAACAGCATAAAAAACGAGCTTGCTTCAATGGAAGTTAGTCAAATAGCCAGTCAGGATATTACACTCTTTGAAGATGCAGAGCTCAATCACCAATTTCTGATTTCTCTTGAATATATAACAAACCTTGCTATCCGTCAAGAAAATTTCCTGAATAACAGCGTGAGAAATAATTTTATATGCAAAATGCTACTCTATGCATACTTACATATTTTTAGCTTATCCTATCAAGATAGAGATTACCTTACAAACAAGTGCATCTACTATGGTAGTATTTCAAGACACGATATATATTTCTTGCTGTTACTAAATCGCTTTGGATTTGATGTCATTTATATCAATCCACTAAAAGATGATGAAAATTTTGCTCAAGTTGACTCTGATCAAATCAGTACTGTCCATAAAAACACTCAAATCCTGCCTATCCAAAGTTGGACAGAAAGAGCTAAAAATGGACAAATTATAGAGGAAAATCGTTCAATTACACTGGATATAGAAACACAAATTGAAGAACAGTTATTTACAAATTCTGGCATTTATAGGCCTTGGCAGTTCCGAAATGGAACGACAAGCCCCATTTTCTTCAATTCAACTTTAATTGATGTAGAACAAAATTGGAACGCACCCGCAAAAGTTCGGAACGGATTTAAGACCGTTGAGAAAACAGTCTATGTCCCACATTTCTTTTTTGAAATAGAGGGAGAATATAATCCAATTGACAAGTATGCCCATTTGGTCAATATCTGCTCTTCGTCTGATAATACGCTCGTTTTAACATCCAATGGTGATGAACTGATTACTCACGAAATTAATGATTCCGATAAGTATCAGCTTATGTTTTGTCAACTCAGTAATGGAAGTTTTGATATTGAGGAGATTATGAAGCTCCCATTCTATCGCTATGCTCCTTATAACGATGAAACAGAAAAATTCCTTCTCAATAAGATTAACGAAACCATTGCTGATACTCGACTATTCAAACAACCATTGACAGTATCCAAAGAAGAAATATTAAACTTTGCATTGTTGATTCTACAGTTGGATAAAAGAGTAATTCGACTCATAGATAGCTTTGATTTTACTGGCTTTATACCCAAGATTGTATTTTTCTTGGAAGGCGAAACTCAGTTATCAAAAAATACTTGCTATGTCCTTGCCTATCTTGGAAAAATTGGTTTTGACATCATCATTTTTTCACCTGCCGGCTTATCTGACCTGAACTCTTATATTAATGCAGAGTACTTTAACACTATCAGGTTAGATGTTATAAACTATGAGCAAAGTTTTCAAGCTATTCAACGAAAGCAGAAAAAACAAAATTTCTTCAGTAAACTTTTTAATTAAAGAAAGGAAAACAATATGCCCATCAACACAGGAAGTTTTGATTCGACTCCCCAAGAGATTAAATCAACTGAACTTGAACTTGCTAAACCAGAAGTGCTAGCTGACAATTTAGCCTATAAGCAGAAGCTGAGATCACTGCCTGAGGTTCAGAACCTCACCAATGAGATTGATATTACTAATGTCAACTCAATTATGGCTTTCGGTCAAAAACCGAGTGAAGGGATTTCTCAAATATCTGATGCTCTACTATCTTCTATGCGGAGAGTAGATGCAGAGGAAGCTTCTCGAATGCTCGTCCAACTCACTAAAATCATGGATAAATTCGATATTAAAGAAATTGAAAATCCAGAAAAAGCATCTGCTCTGCAAAAATTATTTGGTAAAATAAGGAATAATATTGATAAACTTTTTGCTAAATATGAAGATATGGGTAAAGAAGTTGATCAGATTTATACCATATTGAAGCAATATGAAGTTCAGATTCACCAAACCCAAGAAAATTTGGAAAAACAATATAAAACGAATGTGGCTTACTATGAAGAATTAGAAAAATATATTGTTGCTGGCGAGATCGCTCAAGAAGAAATCGAAGAATACAGCAATCAGATCGCGACTCGTACAGATATAACAGATCAAGAAAAACAAACTCAACAGCAAAAGCTAAGTATGATTAAAGATATGCTCGCTCAACGAACTTATGACTTGCAAATTGCTGAAAACGTGGCCATGCAAACCTGTCCTATGATTCAGACCATGCAAATGTCTAACTTTAATCTGATGCGGAAAATCAATTCTTCCTTTATTATCACATTGCCAATCTTCAAGCAATGTTTGGTTCAAGCTATTCAATTAAAAAGACAGGAAATTCAAGCTAAGTCTATCAAACAATTGGATGAAAAAACAAATGAACTTCTAATTCGTAATGCACAAAATACTGCTAATCAATCTGTTAATATTGCTCGTATGGCTGGTGGAAGCTCTATTCAAATGGAGACTCTTCGTACAACTTATGAGACAATCAAAAAAGGAATTGAAGAAACCAAGCAGATCAATAATCAAATTGCTGAAAAGCGAAAAAGTGATTCTATTGAGTTAGAACATATGAAATCTGACATGGCTGAAAAAGGTTTTATAAGCGGTCATTGATATCACTTAAGATATGGTAGCAATAACTCTTACTTGGCTTCCCTTAAGCTAAAGAGTTTTAAAAATATTATGATTCAGAAAGGAATATCTATATGGATTTCACTCATTTAAACTCTGGCAGCTCTGCTGCTCCTCTTAACCTCTCTAAAGGGAGCGTTTTAGATTTAACAAAGCAGGCTCCTGCATTAAAAAATTGTATTCTAGGTGGCGGATGGGATATGGCTGTTGCTGGACCCACTGCTGACCTTGACTT
This sequence comes from Streptococcus sp. Marseille-Q8145, assembly GCF_965112035.1. Classification (NCBI taxonomy): domain Bacteria; kingdom Bacillati; phylum Bacillota; class Bacilli; order Lactobacillales; family Streptococcaceae; genus Streptococcus; species Streptococcus sp. Marseille-Q8145. Next base: position 103,664 of record NZ_CBCOPQ010000001.1, read on the forward strand.
AGCTGCCTTCTTAGTTGAAGAAAACGGCCGCGTTGCACAAGTACCAAATGATGTTATTTTCTTCAATAATATGTCTGCAGCTGGAATTCGTCTTGAAGGTGATAACCGTACTGGAGAAGGCGAAGGCGACGATGAACGAATCCAAATTAATCTTGATGCAATTGAACCTCGAATTAAGAAAATTGTCTTCTTCATTACTATTTTTGATGCAGTCACTAAACGTCAGACTTTTGGCATGATTAAAAATGCTTTCGTCCGCCTCCTAGATGCTGATAATAACGAACAGGAAATCTGCCGCTATGAATTGAGTGACAGTTATTCTGCTGATACTTCTGTAACAGCTTGTTCTCTTAGTCGGACAGCTAATGGCTGGGCCTTTGAAGCAATCGGTGAGGGAGCTATTGCTGACCTCAACCAACTCTTGTCTCGCTATATGTAATTAAGAAAATAGAAAGGAAAATATTATGGGACTTTTTGGTAAATTATTTGGTGGAGATGAGCAACAAACTCAAGCTCCTGCTGCTAACACACCTATTCAAACAGTTAGTACGGAAGGGCGTGAAGTTACACTCGATTTAAATAAAGGAGGCATGCTTAACCTCGCAAAGAATGACTTCCTTAATCTTTCTAAAACGGATTTCTCTTTAGAAAATATCCGAGTATCAGCAGGATGGGATGTTAAGACAAGTTTCTTTGGCTCCGACTTCGACCTTGATCTTTGCGCCTTCCTTCTTGATGCTTCTGGTCATTTGATCCGTTCAGTTAATGGTCTTGTCTATTTCGGTAAAAAGAAATCTCAAGGTATTCAGTTAGATCATGATAACCTTACTGGTGCTGGTGACGGTGATGATGAAAACATGTTTGTGAATTTCAATAATATTCATCCAGACGTGGCTCAAATCGTTGTAGCAGTTGTTATCTATTCTGGTAAAAATCGCAAACAATATTTTGGCCAAGTAAAGAATGCCTACGTTCGTTTAGTTGATCAGGCACAACGTCCTGAAAAAGAAATCGCTCGCTTCAATTTATCAGAAGATGGTGGTAAAGCGACGGCCGTTAAATTTGCTGAACTTACACGCACTGTCAATGGTTGGACTTTCAAAGCAGTTGGAGAATACCTAAACGCTTCAATCCAAGACATTGAAAAATCTTACCGTTAATCAGAAAGGAATCTCTCATGGCTATTAATTTCACCTCACTTGGCGGACCTGCCAACCCTACTCCAACACCCACTGAAGTTGCTCCTGCAACGGGAGGTGTATCTCTTGATTTAGAAAAAAATACTATTCTGGACTTAGCTAAAGCTGCTCCAGGCCTTACAAAAGTTGACTTATGCGCTGGTTGGGATATCTCTGCCGGCGGTGCCGATTTTGACCTTGATATTTCTGCTTTCCTATTAAATGAAGCAGGTAAAATTACTTCTGCTAGTGATGTCATTTTTTATAATAACAAAACTGCTCCTGGGATTTACTTAAATGGTGATAACCGTACGGGTGCAGGAGATGGTGATGATGAAGTTATCAGTTTGGATTTAGCTGCTCTCTCACCAAGTATCCATAAGGTCATTTGCGCCGTTACCATCGATCAGGCTATCACTCGTCGTCAAACATTTGGCATGGTTAATAATTCCTATGTTCGCTTAGTTAATGTCGAGAACAATTCTGAACTTTGTAAATTCCAGCTGAAAGATGATTATTCGACCGATACAGCTGTTGTCTTTGCAGAACTCGTAAGAGATGGTTCAACTTGGGCTTTCCACACCATCGGTGAAGGAAAACAGGCTGATTTAAATGGTATAGCTGCACTCTTTAGCTAAAGACAAACAGTAGCCATATCAAGTTTTATTGACATGCGAAAAAGAGACTGAACACTATTGTCTCAGCCTCTTTATTTTTAGAAAGGACAAATAAACCAAATGAATAACTTTAAAGGGCTAAGCTCAGCTGAGGTTGCAGCAAGTAAATCAGCTCATGGTGACAATAAACTTTCCAGTAAAGAAGCCAATTCACTTCTCTCCATTTTTATTGAATCATTTAAAGACCAGTGGATTTTGATTCTACTTGCAGCCTTAGGTCTCAAGATTATTTTCAACTTTATCGGTATGATTTTCCCAGGTATTGGTGAAGCAAATTGGTACGAAGCAATTTCCTTGATTTTTGCCATTCTTCTATCAACTGGATTTTCAGCTATCTCACAATATCAAAATGAGCAAAAGTTTAATACATTACAAGAAGAAGCAAGCAAAACTAATGCTAAAGTCTATCGTGACGGTAAACTTAAAGAAATTTTAGTAGATGATATTGTCAAAGGGGACCAAATTCTACTTCAAACTGGTGATAAAATTCCTGTTGATGGTATTATTCTTGCTGGGGAATTAAAAGTAAATCAAGCTATCTTGAATGGAGAAAGTGAAGACGCTACAAAAATCGCTTTAGGTGATCATGTAGAACCAGATAGTCAGGACCTCTTTACAGAATTAAAAATCTTCCGTGGAACTGTGGTAACATCTGGTGAAGCTGTTATGGAAGCAACTGATATTGGTGACCATACTGTTCTTGGAAGCATCAATACCTCTCTCCAAGAGGATGGGAAAGATTCTCCATCAAAAGAGAAATTGAACAAACTGGCAGAAAATATTGGTGTTCTTGGATACAGTGCTGGTGCGGCTTACTCTGTCATCAATCTTATTCTTGGTTTACTCGCTTTAAATGCCGCAAATAATTTAAATCTCTCATCTATTTTCTTATTAGTAATTGAAACAATTCTCTTTGCAGTGACTATCATTATCATGGCAGTTCCAGAAGGGTTGCCTATGATGCTGGCTCTTGTGTCTTCAATGAACTCAGGCCGCTTATTAGCTCAGAATATTCTGGTTCGCCATCCAGATACTATTGAAACAGCTGGTTATATGAATATCCTTTTCAGCGATAAAACTGGAACAATTACAGAAGGAAAACTATCTGTTGTTGATTTCTTCCTTGGCGATGGAACTCTTTATGAGACAACCGATGAGAGTTCTGCTGCTGATTTCTCTAGTATGTCTGAAAAGTTACTCAAGCAAGTTATTCATGGTATTGGTTTGAATAATGACGCTAATGTTGCAGATGGTATAGCTGTCGGAAGTAACGCAACTGACCGTGCTCTTTTAGATTTTCTAATCAACCGCAATCTCTTAGATTTTGATACAAACACTATTGCTGAAAAAGAACAGTTTAATTCTGCTAAAAAATATGCTAGTGTTACAACTAAGTCAGGCGAAATTTACATCAAAGGAGCACCAGAATTTATTTTAGACGATTGTCATTTCTATCTTGATAAAGACGGAAATAAGACCGCTTTTACTGCAGCTGATAAAGATAAATTCTCTGTGATCTCTTTGGAGCAGGCTAATCGTTCTATGCGCCTTCTCGCTATCCTTAAGAAAGAGGGAGCAGACAAAATCTTGATTTCTGTTGTATGTATTCGAGACAATGTACGAGATTCCATTAAACAGACTGTTGAAACAATGAATAAGGCTGGAGTTCAAGTAGTTATGGTTACAGGGGATCGTAAAGAAACAGCTGTCGCTATTGCTAAAGAAGCCGGAATTGTTACCAGTGATACAGACTTAGTCCTAACCCATGATGAGCTAGAGAACCTCTCTGACGAAGAATTAAAAGCGCAACTCCCTAATATGAAAGTTGTAAGTCGTGCCTTACCAATGGATAAGAAGCGCTTAATTGAAGCAGCACAAGATCTTGATATGGTTTGTGGTATGACCGGTGATGGTGTCAATGACTCTCCTGCTCTTAAAGCTGCTGATGTTGGTTTCTCTATGGGGGATGGAACTGAGGTTGCCCGTGAAGCTTCTGATATAGTTATTTTAAACAATAGTTTGACTTCTATAGAAAAAGCTGTACTTTACGGTCGGACAATGAGCAAATCAGTTGGCAAATTCATTATTTTCCAGCTGACAGTTAACGTAACTACTATTGCTATGTCTCTTCTCTCTCCTCTTTTTGGTCTGAAAGAACCATTTACAATTATTCAAATTCTTTGGATTAACCTCATCATGGATACTCTAGCTGCTCTGGCATTTGGTGAAGAACCTACCTTAAAACGGTATATGAATGAAAAGCCAGTAGCTAAAAAAGCTAATATTCTGACAAAATATATGAAGTCTGCTATTGGAGTTGCTAGTATCTTCATTACTCTTGTCTGTCTAGCTATTCTTAAAAATGTAGCTGGTATTCAAGATTTCATCACTAATGGAACTGGAAACTTTGAAATGGTGACTACCTTCACCTTTACTGTGTTTATCTATGCGATTATCTTCAATTCCCTCAATACTCGCAGTACTGGTCTTAATGTTTTTGAACATATTTCGGAAAACAAAAAATTCTCAATTGTCATGATTTCCATTGCTATTGTTCAATCTTTAATCATTCAGTTTGGTGGACAGGTCTTTAACACTGTTCCTATGGATATTGAACACTATATTGTAGCTCTTGCGATTGCTGTTCTGATTATCCCAATAGACTTCATTCGAAAAGCTCTTACAAAATAAATGTTAGTTATAGAAAGGCTGAAACACTAGTGTTTCAGCCTTTACTTATCGGCTCTTTTATAGTAAGATTGGTATAGTTTGATGAATTTACACACTTCGATAACTAAAATTTATTCTCTTAAGTCATTTAAGTTTGACCAATAATTTAAGATAATCAATCTAACTTTAATAAGCTTTAAATATAACTACCTGAAATTAAAAAAGAAATTTTTGTTTTCTATTAAAATTTTACACCTATCAGTCCCAAAAAAGAGAGGAATATTATGCTTTTTGCTACTGATTTAGATCGAACCATCATTTATTCTAATAAATTTGTTGAAAATTATCAGACTGTTTCTTGTGTAGAACATCTAGACGGACGTGAAATCTCCTATATGAGCCATAGAGCATTGGAATTACTGGCTCAAGTCAAAACTCGCTGTGATATCCACTTGGTTCCAATTACAACTCGCTCGCTAGCGCAGTTCTCACGCATTATCCCCCTACAAGACTGCCCTTATGCTGTTGTTGCTAATGGTGGAATCATTCTACATAAAGGTCAACCTTTAAAAGTCTGGCAGGAACACATCGAAAGAACTAGACAAATACAAGCATTGGATTATCCTAAAATCTTAGAAATTTTAACTAAATATCAAAAATACTTAACTAGAACTCCATCTTTGGTTGACAATTTATTCTTTTTTACTAAAGTTACCGAAGATCAGGATATCGTTCAAGAATTTATCTTGCCAAGTCTTGAAAAAGATTTAAAAAATTTAGAATGGACTTTCACTCTTCAGGGGCTTAAACTTTACATCATCCCTAAAGAAATTTCTAAAGAAAAGGCTCTTTCTTTTTTAAAAGACTATCTCAAAGAAGAATTTCTAATTACTTCAGGTGACGGAAAATTAGATGCTGGCTTCTTATCTTTAGGCGATATAAAAATGATACCAAAGAACAGTGAAGTTTACCAGCTTATCGATAATAAAGATAGCTATACGATTGTTAATCAAGGAATAGAAGGCGCTGAGGATATTCTTTCAGTAGTCCTCGAACAAAAAACTTAAAAGTGTTGAATGGAAGATTTGAATGAAATTTACTTATGATTCTATACCCCTATTTAAAGAAGGATGCCAATTTAATCAAAATTCCCCAAAAGATTTATTGCAATATGCAATATCTGGACTTCTTTATATGCCCGCTCATCGAACTCAGATAGTTGATGAAATCATTGCCGGCCTCCATCCTTGCTGTAGCTCAATCTGTCTAGATCTAGAAGATTCTATTGGAGATGGAACTGTTCATCAAGCTGAATTACAACTCTTTGAAACTTTAGACAAACTGAATCAAGCCTTGGAAACTGGCCAGCTAGATTTTGATTCTCTCCCTTTAATTTTTATCCGAGTCCGTTCTGACCAACAATTTAATCAAATGCTCGACCATTCTTCTCCTGATATCTTTAAACTAGTTTCTGGATTTAATTTTCCTAAATTTGATTCTACTACTGCTCCTGCCTACCTTCAAGTTTTCGACAATTTTAGCAAAAGAACAAATCATACATTTTACATAATGCCAATTCTTGAAAGCAAGAGCATCATGAAAAAGAATACCAGAATGGAAGAACTTCTTTTTATATCAGAGTTATTAAAACCCTATAAAGAGCAAGTTTTAAATATCCGTGTGGGTGCAACTGATTTTAGTAATATTTTCGGTATTCGTCGTAATGTCCACCAGACTATCTACGATGTTAAACTTATTGCTGACTGTTTAACAGATATCTTAAATATTTTTTCCGCAGATTATATCTGTTCAGGACCAGTATGGGAATACTTTAATAGCCAATTTCAAGACGGGAATTGGGCTCATGGATTGAAAAAAGAGCTAGAGTTAGACAAACTTAATGGATTCATTGGAAAAACTTGCATCCATCCTTCTCAGCTAAGCCTTATTGCTGAGAATAACATTGTTAGTTTAGAAGACTACCAAGATGCTCTGACCATTCTTAATACAAATCAGCAGCAAATTGGTGTAATAAAAGGATATAAAGAAAACCGGATGAATGAAGTGAAGCCGCATAGCAAATGGGCAAAGAAAATTATCCAGTTAGCAGCAGTCTATGGCATAGCTGAAGGAGATAATACAAAGGATAATACAAAGGATAATACAAAGGATAATTCACTGAAATCGTAGAAGGACATACAAAAGTGTTCAGCCTAACTTTTTATTTGACTTGAATTGTCAAAGTAAGTGCACAATTTTACCATAAAATACTTCATAAGGAGTTTTCCAGTTGAGACACTTTCGTGGTCTATTATTTAGTTTGTCTTCCCACAGCTGAATGGTGTGCTCGTCAATGAATGTTAAGTCGCTCCCTTTGTGAAAATATTCTCGCAATAATCCATTGGTATTCTCATTAGTCCCTCGTTGCCATGGCGCATGAGGGTCTGGAAAATAGACCCCTACCTTTAATTGATTGGTCAAGTCTTGATGATTCGTGAATTCTTTTCCTCTATCTGGAATGACGGTTTCTTTCGGCAAAGGCTCCAACATTTGTACCATAGCCTCTATGACAAGTTTGCTTTTCTTGACCGCTACCTTCTTGATTTTAAGAAAACGAGAATAGCGATCGGTTAGAGTCACTAAACAAGCTTTTCCAGTTTTCCCTGCAACCGTGTCTGCTTCCCAATCACCGATCCCTAGTTCGCTTGTTTGCTTCTTCGGGTATTTCATGAATGGTATGAGAAATAAGAATTTTCCCTCTGTTCTCAACATGACCTTTCGTATGACGTGTTTTCCCAGAATGAGGGAGTTTGCGAATCACACCACGAGCACCGTGTGAAAGCTTGTCGCCAAAATGACCGCGATAGATGGCTCTATAAATCGTTTTATAACTAATAACAGATTTCCCATATTCTAGGCACAACCGGCCGTCTATTTCTTCAGGAGACCATTGGCAATCAAGAAAAAGGTGCTTGACGGTATTGCTTAAATGATGATCTATTTCAAGCTTTCTCTTTCGCCCACAGTGTGATTTTGCAAGTTTATAAGAGCCTGTGCTTTGTTGGGAGAATAACTTCCTGATTTTGAATGTCGCTTCCACTCCCGACTAATGCTGGAAGGATGACGATGAAGTAATTTTCCAATTTGAGAAAAATTTAGTCCCTTTGTACGGTAATCAGAATACTTTCCCGCTCATCTATGGTAAAATGGTGATAGCTCATAAGATTTCCTTTCGTAACTAGTTCGTTCAATTCTATTTTACTAGAAAATCTTATGAGTTTTTATTGTGCACTTATATTGTATATTCAAGATATAAAGAAATAGTAACTATTCATCTTAAACATGCCAAATTCTTTAGCGATAAATTTAACCCTTCCTTCGCCAGCGGATCACTAATTCTGAAGTCAGATGAGTCAGGATAATCGTCAGAAGGAAGACCCAACGGCCCTTTTCCCACTTGGGCAGATGCTGGAAATTAAGAAGAAAAAAAGATAACTCAATGAAGATGGGATGAAGGAAGAAATAAAAGATACTTAGGTCTTTTAAATGTCTCCAGTTTTTTTCTTGCTTCCATCTAGTTTTTAACAGCCAATTGAATAAGAAAAAACTAAACGGAATAAGAGCAAAGAAAAAGTTTTTATCTAATCCCTGCCTGAAGTAAATCAGCACTCCTTCTGCTACTAGCAAAAGACTTGATAGCAGAAGTAAAAGCCTGCATTTTTTGTGTAATAACTCTATATGTCTATAATCAGCTAGAAAGTAGCCTAAATAGATAAAAATAGGCGTATAGAAGAGACCATTTCTGCTAGTAAAAAAGAGCTTAGCATAAGCATCATACCAGTCTGTTAGAAGACTAGGAGCCAGATAGGCGTGATAAGTCTCAATAGCACCTAAGGCATATAGAACCAGTAAAAGGACAAATGTTTTCTTGGGGCCTAATTTCTTATATAAAAAATGGACCAACAGTAAGCCTAATAGAAAGGCTGGAATGTACCAAAGTTGATAACATAAGCCGATATACACAAGACCAGCCAATAAGGCTAATGGAGCGTAATGTTTCTGAACTGGCAAGGTCCAAAAATACGCCAAGGCATAAGGAACATAAATCCCGCTCCACAAAAGATACTGCTTCAAAATACGCTTAACGTACAGCTTCATATCCTGCTTCTTAGCCAAGCTGGATTTTAGCATAAAAGCTGATGAAATCAGAAAAAATGGCACTGCCATGCGACCAAACATGCTTTTCTGAGTAAAATGCAAGACTTCATTTTCAAAAAGTCGCTGACAATGCACCAAAATTACCAAAATTGAAGCTAGGTACTGAAACAAACTGAGCATGGCGTAGTTGACCGGCTGCTCTGACTCTCTGACATTTCTTTCTGCCATAAATACTCTCCCTAGGAAGATGTGCTTAATAAATAGATTTAGTGCTTGCTCAGCCAAACATGCTGAAAGGCAGCGATGTCCCGGTAAGGAGATTGGGTGCAGACTGCCAGCTCCATTTCAAGCATCTTTTCAGCCCAGTCAGGGGCAGTTTTGTAGTCATTGGATTGCAGCCCGTAAAAAATCCGTACTCCCTGATAATCCTCAACTTCTAATGGCAGACCTGAGATAACTTCCTGAACCTGATAGACCTTTGCAGCTCCCATGCTGTGGGTTTGATATGCCTGACCCGCCAAAAGCTGCTGGGCCTTTTCTGGGTCATTTTCAAAAACCACTGTATGCATAATGCGCCCAACCTCGTGATGCTTGACCAGAGAAATTTTTCCGTCCTTTTTTAAGAGACGGGAAAATTCTGCTAAATAGAGAGCTGGCTCAGACACATACTCTAAGACATTATGACAGATGATGACATCAAAAGACTGGTCTGGCAATGTTTGCAGAACTTCGAGACTGCCTTGCAATTGCTCATAATAAAAGTCCTGCTTGCGCTCAGCAATCATTTCTGGGTTCGGCTCGATGGCGGTCACTTGATTCTTTTCTGCTAGAAAATCAGCCACAATCCCAAAACCGCTACCGAAATCAAGAATTTTCTGGCCCATCAGCGACTCAAGAAAGGCAAAAACAATATCATACTGAAGCTTGCCCCAAGGCGCCTGCAGATGAGCTTTGTAGGCTTGTAGATTAGCTGTCATAAAACCTCACTTATAGTTAAACATATTGGCTGCCATCTTGTCAGCAATTCTTGGAAAAAGGGTATAGAGCTTGTGGGCAAGATTGAGAATCCCAGGTAGATTCATTTCCCGCTTCTTTTTGCCAAAAGATTTGACAATTTTGCCTGCTACAAAGTCTGGCTCAAGCATATATTTGTCTACTGCTTTCACATAGGAACCATCAGGATCTGCCTGATCGAAAAAGGCTGTTTTGATAGGACCTGGGTTCACCGTCGTGACATAGACCCCAAAAGGCAGGAGTTCCAAACGCAGGGCATTGGAAAAGCCAATAGCCGCAAACTTAGTCGCTGAGTAAAGACTGGACTTGCTACTGGCAATGAGGCCGGCCATACTAACGATATTGACGATATGTCCTTGACCTGCCTGCTTCATGCGAGCCCCAAAGATACGGGACAGATTCATCAGGGCAAAGGTATTGACTTCAAACATGTTCTCGATATCGCTTGAGCTGATTTTGTCAAATTCTTCAAAAATTCCATAGCCAGCGTTATTAACTAGGACATCGACTTGGCCGTATTGGTTGTCAATCCGCTCAGCAAATCTTTCTAAAGCTGAGCTATCTGTGATATCCAGCTCAACTAGGTCAAGTTTTTCTCTTTCTCCATATAGTTTTTCCAGCTTAGCCTTGCTCCGTCCGACCAAAATCAGTCGGTCATGGGGCAAGAGCTGAACCATTTCCTGAGCCAGCCCACCGCTAGCTCCAGTGATGATGATGGTGCGCATTGTTATGCCTTTCGTGTTGTTAATTTAATGAAATCTTTTTCCAGCTAAATAGTCAGCATAAGCTTGATCAATGACCGGAGCAAAAAGATGATAATCCTCCCAGCTACCTAAAAATTCCAAAGGTAGATCGTATAAGTCATTGACTACAAATTCAGAATAATCCTTCATGTACTGATGTTCATAGTAATCGTTCACAAAAGCCTGAAAATCCTTTTTGATATCCATTGTTCCCAATTTTCCGTCACACCAGTCTAGAACATAATCTACACCCAAAGTTTGCTCGTCTTTGATACTTTGGAGTGATGTTTCTTCATCAGGAGTCATCATTTCCTTTGCATCATGCTGGATGAGCCAAGTAACGAAAAAGCCAATATGATTCGCAGCCCAACGATGAACCTCTCGATAATCATCTTTTGTCAATTCTTCGTTTTTTAAGTTGTAACTATAAAGATAGTTGGTTAATGCATCCTCAAAATACCAATCAGCTTTATCCAATAAACGATTTTCAACTGCCATCCCATTTTCCTCTCAAGACAACTGTCCTAAAATGGAAATTATAACTCAACCTCTTCCAAATCCTTGACTACATGGACATTTTCAAAGACGCTACTTGCATCACGGCGCATTTGGCTAATGTCTTTCGATAAGAAACGGGCACTGACATGATTGAGCAGGAGGCGTTTGACACCGGCTTCCTTAGCAACTTCCGCAGCCTGCATATTAGTCGAATGCCCATGCTTGCGAGCCATCTTTTCATCTCCCTTGCCATAGGTCGCTTCATGAACCAGCACATCTGCCGCCACAGCCAAGCGAACACTTGAATCAGTCTTTCTAGTGTCACCCAAGATGGTAATGGTCTTACCCGGGCGAGGAGCTGAGATATAATCAGCTGCGATAATCTTCGTGCCATCTTCGAGGACGATATCCTGACCATTCTTGACTTGGCCAAAGAGGGGACCAAAAGGAACGCCCGCCTCGCGCAGCTTGTCCGCATCTAGCGTACCTTCCAAATCTTTCTGCATGACCCGATAGCCCACGCAGAAAATCGTGTGGTCTAGCTTATCCGCATAAACAGTGAACTTGTCCGTTTCCAGAATCTTGCCCAGACTATTTTCATCAAACTCATGAAAATCAATCCGATAAGGCAGACGAGAACCAGACACGCGCAAGCTTGTCATCACAAAGCTTTTGATACCGACTGGCCCATAAATTTCCAAATCCGTCTGCTCTTCATTGGCCTGAAAAGCTCGGCTAGAGAGGAAACCCGGCAAACCGAAAATGTGGTCGCCGTGCAGGTGCGTGATGAAAATCTTTGAAATCTTACGAGGTTTGATGGTAGTTTCCAAGATTCGATTCTGGGTGCCCTCGCCGCAGTCAAACATCCAGACTTCATTGATTTCCTCCAAAAGCTTGAGGACAAGACTGGACACATTACGAGCCTTAGACGGCTGACCGGCTCCGGTTCCTAAAAATTGTAATTGCATATTTTTCTTTCTAAATGATATAAATCATGGCAGAGCGATTCTGCGAGTGATAGTATTTCCTGCCAGCATAGGACTGGGCTAGCTGATTAACTTCATCTTGATTATAGCCCAGAACTCTCTGGCTACCATCTGCCAGCTGCTGCCAATCGGTCAAGGCAGTCAGCGCCTGATTGTCCACGACTTGAGATTCAGCTTTGAGAGGCACCATTTTTATGCTCCCAGCGTCTTCATAGACCAAGTACTGGGGAAAGACGTGGGCGATTTCAAAGAGTAGGTCAACTGTTACTGGCTCTGGCTTTTCAGGAAAGACCAAGCCGACTTCCTCGCTCTCATAGCAAAATCCATAGGACTTGCCAGATAGATTGAGACGGACAAAAGGTTTATTTTCTACAAAGCTAGGCTCCGCATTCCACAAGTCCAGCGCTTGGGTAATTTCTAAAAAATAGGCTGTCGCGGCTTCCGGACTTTTCTTTTGATAAAGCTCAGCAAAGTAAGCATTGATAACGCTGGGAGGAGGAGTGATGAAGCTAAGCTTATGCTCCTCTGTCAGACCAGCCAACACTTGCTCTAAGTAAACCCTATCTAGGCTAGTAAAACCGCCGTATTTGAGAGCCAAATCTATATAATCAGTCATAAAATTCTTCCAGTTTCCATTTATTTTTCTCGGCAATCCAGCCTGAAATAACTTCGATGTCGTCTATGTATTCTCGATGTCCGATAATCGCGACTTTCTCTAAATCATGAATCTTGTAAGCTTTAGCCGGAGCTACCTTGATGGTAAAAGGCAAAAATAACTCTTTCATCCGCTCCAGCAGGACTTGCTGCAAAAGAGCTCTGCTATTGTCCGCCTTAGCTGAAATCAAAGAATAAGGAGTCAAGGTCGGGGTGAAATGCTCCGCCTTGTCTGCTTTGTTATAGAGAGTCAATCGAGGAATATCCAGCATATCAAGCTCTTTCATGATATCCAGAACGGTCTTTTCGTGCTCCTCATGATGAGGGTCGCTGGCGTCAATAACATGTACCAGCAAATCGACATTTTTACTCTCTTCCAGTGTGGATTTAAAGCTGGATACTAGCTCCGTCGGCAAATCCTGAATGAAGCCAACTGTGTCCGTCAGAGTGACATTGAGCTGACCACTGAGATTGATGTTCTTGGTTGTGGCGTCTAGCGTCGCAAAAAGCTCGTCTGCCTCATACTGGCTCTTGCTGGTCAAGCAGTTCATAATAGTGGACTTTCCAGCATTGGTGTAGCCGATGAGGCCGATTTTGAAAATACTGGATTCCAGCCGTTTTTCACGAACGGTTGCCCGATTTTTCTCGACTGCCTTGAGCTGGCGCTCAATATCATGAATCTGATTGCGGACACTGCGACGATTGAGCTCTAGCTGGCTTTCACCAGGACCGCGGGAGCCGATGCCACCTGCCTGACGGCTGAGCATAATGCCCTGACCAACCAAGCGAGGCAGGAGGTACTTGAGTTGGGCCAGATGTACCTGAAGTTTCCCCTCATGACTCCTAGCCCTCATGGCAAAAATATCCAAAATTAGCTGCATACGGTCAATGACCTTGACCCCCAAGCTTTCCTCTAGATTGACATTTTGGCGGGGCGCTAGGCGGTTATTTACAATAACGGTTGAGATTTCCTTGGCATCGACCATCTGCCGGATCTCTTCTAACTTACCAGATCCGACAAAGGTCTTGCTGTCGTACTTTTCCCGCTTCTGGCTATAGGAACCGACTACCTCAGCCCCTGCCGTCTTAGCTAGACTTTGCAGCTCCTCCATGGATAGGTCAAAATTCTCCGTGTCTGCCAGCTCCACACCGACCAAAAAGACACGCTCTACTTTTTTCTCTGTTTCTATCATTTCATATCCTTACTAAGACTTGGTGAGCCTGCTATTTGTCTAAAAAATTCTTGATGTCTTCCATAACCTGTTCTTTGTAGTCTGGATTTCCCACCTGATAGAAGGTCACGGCCATCCGATTGCGAAACCAAGTCAGTTGTCGCTTGGCGAAACGGCGGGTATTCTGCTTGAGCTTGTCCACCGCCTCCTCTAGGCTCATCTGACCTTCAAAGTAGGGGAAAAGTTCCTTGTAGCCAATACCCTTGCTGGCTTGACTGGTCGGAGCCTGCTCATACAGCCAGCGGGCTTCTTCTAAAAGTCCGGCTTCTATCATCAAATCTACTCGCTGATTGATTCGCTCATAAAGTTTTTGTCGCTCATCATCTAGGCAAATCAGCAGGGCCTCATAGTCTGGCTGGCTGTTTTCTAAGGAACCTCCTAGATGAGTAATCTCCAGCGCCCTCATAGCCCTGCGCCGATTTAGCTGAGGAATCTCGATACCCAGCTCAGCTATTTTTCCAAACAAAGCTTCATCTGACCAAGTATCCAGCTGCGCCCGATAGGCCAGAATCTCCTCATGAGGGACGGAGCCGCCCAGATGGTAGCCCTCGAGCAAGCTCTGGATATAGAGCCCTGTGCCACCGCAAATGATGGGAAGCTGACCTTGAGACTCAATCTCACGAATAGCCTGAGCCGCCTCAGTCACAAAATCATAGGCCGAGTAGCTTTCTCCAACCTCCCGCACATCCAGCAAATGATGGGGAATGCCCTCCTGCTCCTCAGGACGAATCTTAGCCGTGCCAATATCCAAGCCACGATAAACCTGCTGACTATCCCCGCTGATGATTTGGCCATTGAAGCGCTTGGCTACCTCGATACTCAGAGCCGTTTTCCCAACTGCCGTCGGGCCCACTATCACAATTATTTTGGTTTTCATCTTTTTTCCTTGAAAAAATTTTGATTTTTCGTTACTATTAATTATAACATAAATAATAAAAGTTCAGAAAAGGAGAAATCACATGGCTAAAGGATTTGGAAAAGGCGTTCTTACAGGTGTAGCAGGTACTGTTGCTGCTCTTGCTGGTGCAGTCTATGCCTTTAAGAAAAAAGTTATCGAACCTGAGGAACAAAAAGCAGCTTTCATCGAAGAAAACCGTAAGAAAGCCGCTCGCAAACGTGTAGCACACTAAGCCTACACATTTTACAAAAGAGAGTGGGACAGAAATCGGTAATTCGTTAGAATTCGATTTCTGTCCCACCTCCGCACAGTTGGGTAGGGCTGTAAAAGCTGATGAAATCAGCCTAGTAGAGCCCTACTCAACCACTGCGTCTTGCTCGACAATACAAAGACAATTGAGAGGCTAGGACTTTTGTCCCAGCCTCTTTTCTTTTGTAGAAAACAGCAAGCTGAATAACTGCTACAGATAAAACAATTAATCTTTCACATTTCTCTCTTTCTTAGATGGCTGAATGCCATGAGAGCTAAAGATATAATTGCTTAAGAGCAAGAATACTAATAAGCCAAGCACAAAAAATAAATCATAAGTAGGCTCAGAGGACAGGGACACGAAAGGAATCGCGAGACATAAAATTATGACATAAAAGATTTTCAACCGCTTGATATAAAGCCAGAAGATGTCAATACTCCGATCACCGCTGATCTGCGACTTAGACTTACTTTTCGAGTACCAGATGATAAATGCTTCCGCGAAACAGAATAGACTTAACAAAAAGACCATGCTCCCAAAGCGAATCTGTAGGAGAATTCCCACTGCTAACAATAAGATGAAACCTAAGCTCGCAGCAACTACTGCTCGTCTAGTATTAGTCATAAAATCAACTCCTTTAAAAGATAATTGCAAAGAATGCCTTTAGCAGTTTTTCTTTTTATTCTCAAGTAATCAAAAAATCAATCCCTATTTCTATGATGAGAACTAAAAAATATAAGCAAAACCATTAAAAACGAGACAATTAGGCCTACCGTAGTTTGGTTTAAAAACGGATAATTAAAAAATAAATAATTACAGAGTGTTAATAATAGACCTCCTGCTGTTAACACAAAAGATATAAGCAGAGAAATTTTATAAAACAATTTTTTTCCATATTAGTGACCTCTTTTTTCCTTGTATATTCCATCAGAAAAGCGAAACTACTTTTCTAAAATAGACAACAGCTAGTTTACAGTCCTCTTTTTCGGATAATCCGATAAGTCATCAGACAGCAGAGGAGCATGAGAGAGAGGCGGATAATGATCACGCTGACACCATTTGCGGTAAAATCGTTGAAGAAAAATCCTTTGCTATTGGAAAGTTTCAATAAGAGCCCTTCCGTTCCATCAGTTGAGATTGAAAAAATAGTTAGTATCTTATTCATCAGACCATCTCTGAAGATATTCATCAAAAAATCTGGAGCCAAGAACATCCCTACAGAACTTGCAAATGCTGCTAGAGGCGACTTTGTCAAACTAGATATGAGAACCATCACCCCAAGAATAAAGAGTAAACCAACAAACTGGAATAGAATAATGCGAATCAACAATTCTAAGAGATTCATATGGACAGGAAATTGCAAAATATTATAAATAGTCGAAATCCATTCCAAATTCATCTGGACACTGGTATCCCAACCACTCCAACCGAAGTAAGTCCCAAACACCAGCAAAACAAGGCTATTAATAAGGACAAATGTTACAGTAGCAATTCCAAAAACAGATAAGATTTTTGCAATCGTTAACTGATTGCGACCATATTTCGTTGTCAAAAGTAATGAATCCATCTTTCTTGCTCGATCACCTGAGAAAACAGAGCAGCAAATATAGATTACAAATACCACCATTAAACTAAAAGCAGCATTTAAGGTATTAAATAACTTATGCCAAGGAGCAAAATTTCCCAGCTTTAATGTTTTTAAAGGGAAATAAGACTGCAACTCTTCTTGCGACTTGAGACTGATCTGGTCATAATGTAAGACATCATCAGATTTATAGGTATC
Source organism: Streptococcus sp. Marseille-Q8145 (assembly GCF_965112035.1). Taxonomy (NCBI): domain Bacteria; kingdom Bacillati; phylum Bacillota; class Bacilli; order Lactobacillales; family Streptococcaceae; genus Streptococcus; species Streptococcus sp. Marseille-Q8145. The sequence goes on from NZ_CBCOPQ010000001.1 coordinate 120,405, forward strand.
TGTTAAAATTTCTTGAGAATTGAGGACGAAACGATCAATGGCATACCAGGAAAACATATCATACAAGTCATTCTGTTTGAAATAGGGCATATTCGCTGCATAGTCATTAACGATTTTATCCATTAACTCATCAGATAAATAACCAGTATGCTCTTCAGCAATCTTTTGTTTGATCACAACTGCTTGTTTTCCATGTATTCGATCAGCTGAAGATCCGCTAATTTGTCCATCATTAAAGAAATTTGCATAAAACAATCCAGCTAAAACCAGTATAATAGCCAGTACTGCACCTAAAACTGACTTCTTTTTTAATAATTTTTTCAATTCAAAAGGAACTAATGCTATCATCCATTTGCCTCCTCTCTAAAGTAATAAATATACAAATCTTCCAGACTCGGAATCACCCCTTGCGCCCCTTCGACAGGACTCTCATCGCTAATAACCCGCAAGACGATACCGTCTGCTTCTATCCGCTCATTCACAATTACATAATCCTTTGCAAAACGCTGCCACTCACGCTCGGAAACACGAAATTCCCAAACTTGCCCATCGATAAGCGAAAGAAGTTCCTTAGCACTACCTCTTTCCACAAAATTTCCATCTTTTAGGATTAGGATTTCCTTGGCTATCGCTTCTACGTCTGATACGATATGGGTAGATAAGAGGATGATTTTATTAGCCGATAGCTCACTGATAATATTTCTGAATTTCACCCTTTCCTTGGGATCCAGGCCCACGGTCGGCTCATCTAAAATCAATATTTTGGGGTTATTGAGAAGTGCCTGCGCAATGCCGAGTCTTTGCTTCATACCACCTGAATAGGAAGCAATCTTCTTTTTCCGAACATCGTATAATCCAGTAAGTTGCAAAAACTTATCGCTCTCTACCCTGGCTTGTTTCCTCGTCATTCCCTTAAGAGCGGCCATAAATAAAAGGAAATCGAGCCCCGTAAAGTTATGATAATAAGAAAAATCTTGAGGCAAGAATCCGATATACTGGATATACTCTTCTACATGCGAGGCGCCATCAAACTTTATCCTTCCTTGGCTCGGCTTTATGAGATCACAAATGATATTCATCAAGGTCGTCTTACCTGTACCATTTGCCCCAAGCAAACCATAAACTCCCTCAGTAAATTCACAGGAAATACCTTTGAGCACAGACTTAGAGCCATAGCTCTTGCTAATGCCTATCATTTCTAACTTCATAGATGCCCTCCATTCCAAAAAGCGCCATTAGAGATAGCAAATCACCTTTTTCCAAAAATCACAAACATTATTATACTGTTATTATAACATAAATTTTTGATTAAAAGTTTTTTTAATAGACTTCAACCATTTGTAAAGTCAATCTTAACCTGCTTAGATTATAGCGCACTTTCTTCAAATAACAATCCGAAAATCATAAACAGTCTGTATTTCATCCTAAATGGTCATTTGAAGAAAAAAACACAGCACTTGCTAGAAGCAAATGCTGCACATTATTTAACTATTTAACAACTAAGAAGGCAAACGCCTATAATCTTTCTTAGCGGAAACGGATAGAAAATAAGGATGCGATATGAAAGGTATTCAATCTTCTTTCAAATGATCAATGTTTAGCATGGGAGGCTCGACATACTTCCAACCGCCAAATATAAAACCTAGAATAGCTACTAAAAAGTAAATAATTAAATATTTCTTTTTCCGCATCATACACCTCCGCTACTATTTCTGTTTTTCAACAAGAGTTAATCTTAGTGCCTCAACCCATATTGAAGATAACCGCCCCAAAGTCCACCTACTAATGCACAACCAGCAACAGCCCACGGACCAGCAGATAAACAAGTCATTCCAACCTGAAATGCACCAGAAGCTGCTGCTTTAAAAATATCTTGTGCACTAGGATTATAGTGTTCTCCACCACCTTCAATAGCAGTTAACATATCTTCATCCATCACTTCAAACTGTGACATTACTTTTGTATCCATAATAGATACCTCCTTGTTATTGTCATTTTGTTTTGCTCAGAACCCTAGAATATAATAAAGCGAATAAATCTGTACAAACTTATTTATTTCTATCGTGTGATTTACTATATTTGATTCCCCAAACTAGTAGGGAAAATAAAACAAGTAATACAAGTGTAGATATCAGTGCAATAAATTTTTGGAAGTCATTACTAACTACCATTGTCCGGTAAGTACTAAAAAGAAGCATGAAAAAAGTTAAAGTAGTAAAAAATATTTGTCCAGATAATATCGGTGTTTTGTGTCTTTTATTTGCTAGATCTACAAAGTAAAGATTTAAAAGCAAATTTCCCACTAGGATGACTGCGAAACAGACTTGGAAAAGAATTGACATTTTGAAAAATTCGCCATTAAGTATCACCAGAAATAGGGCTACTCCTGGAAGCTGGGCTGTTAAAACTCTCATTAATAACTGGCTTTTGAATAATTTACTCATATTTTACACGCCTCCTTTTATACTACCCATTTAATAAATTAACCGCAGTAAAACGCTCCGCCAATCCCACCTATAACCGCTCCAACTGCCCCAGTTCCAATTGCAAAGGGACCTAGAAATATTGTTGAGCCTGCAGCCATACCATATCCTTCCATTGCTCCCATAGCAATACTGCCAGCACATGAAGCTGTTTTGCCCCAATCAATTCCACCACCTTCAATGGCAGTTAACATAGCTTCATCCATCACTTCAAACTGTGACATTACTTTTGTATCCATAATAGATACCTCCTGTTGTTTTTTCTCGTGTATCGCGATCATACCTAAAGTATAACACTTTCTTCTAATCTTTGGTCACAAAAATCATGAATAGTAGATATTTACTCCTGAATAGTCATTTTAAAAATACATTCTCCAAAATAGAGAATGTATTTTTATGTTTTATCTTTGTATCTTTTCTAACTTTTAAAGTGACTAGTAAGGAAATTTAATCCTTCTGACGCTTTGGACAGAGAGTAGCAAACATTGCTCCTAATGCAATAATGCCTAGCAATATGAAGTATTCACTCTTCTGCTCTCCTGTCTGGGGTAATATTCTTGAAGCTGGATGAACTAACGTCTCTTTACTCTTTTGATTATTTGAATCGCTTTCCATTAAAATGAGAGATTGACTAGTCTTAGCTTCCGCACTTTCCTGCAAAACTGGCTTAGAAAAGTCTCTGTCACTGTCCTTGAAGGTTGGGTTAGTTATCGAATGAGTAACTCCAGAACCACGTTCATTTTCAGTTGGATTTGACTGTTCCGCTTTCTCATCCTGTTTAATTGCTGAACTAGCATACAAATGGTCATACAATTGTTGAGCTGTAGCTCCTCCTCCAGCCCAACCAGACACAAGTTTTCCATTTTTTAGATAAAGAATAGTCGGAGTTCCGGGTATTCCAACTGTTTCAAATAAAAATTTCTTTGCCTGATCATCGAAATCTTTCCCATCACTATTATAATATTCAAGATGATTATCAATTAATTGATTAAACTCTTTCAGAACGGGAGAAAACTCTCGACAATAATAACAGGTCGGACGACCAACATAGATTGTATGATCCTGACCATCTTCAGTAAAAGCTTGGTATACTTGATTAATCGAAACTTTTTGAAAATCAGCTACATTTTCTAGATAGCTTTCCATAGTTACTTCAGCTTTAGCAGTCTCAGTGTGAACTGGTGGCTTGGAATTCTGCTCTGCAGTCTGAGTTTTTGTAATTTGGCTTGACTCTGCTTCACTACTGGAGTCAGACTTAGTATCTGATTCAGTCGGTAATGTTTTATCAGTGCTCCTACTGGCTTCTACTTTCTCGCGACCACCTTGTACTACTATGCTATCTGTATCAGCTGCCACCGGCAGAGCACCTAGACCAAGAAAAAGTGGGCAAAGCAATATCGAAATAAACCATTTATTTTTCATAATAAACTCCTTCTATTTTTATAGATCTAGTTTAACTTATTTTTAGAGCAGAAAAACAAGAAAATCCTAAATGGCTTTTATTTACTCTTGAATTGTCAAATTTGGTGCACAATTTCATCATAAAATAATTCTAAAGCAAACGATACTGAATATATTTACCTTTTCATATCTTTTAAACTGTCTAATTCCTCACATTAGGAAAATAAATGATAGAATAGAAACCTACCATTCAGGAGTGAATAAAGACTGATTAGATTTAACCCACTAAAACAGTATTATTTTTGTTATACTAATATCATTAAAACAAAGGGGCATATTATGAACAAAAAGAATCAATTAAACAATTCAATGTATTATCAACTGAGGAATTAGAAAAAGTTTCAGGGGGAGGTAACAATTGGCTTAATGCTTTTTGGAACGATTTTTTAAATCTTAAGAGATTCACTGAATCAAGTACTTCTCAGTGGAGTTAACTTTCATAGTAAAAAATCAAAAAAGACAATGAATACTATTTCCATTCATTGTCTTTTATGTATTTAAAAAGTATTTCTATCTCCTGACGGAAAAAATAATTTTGACTGACTGTTCTCAGAGAAACATTGGGATAGTGGCTGATAATATTTTGAACATTGGAGAGACCAAGCCCTCTATTTTCTCCTTTAGTGCTAAAGCCCTTTTTAAAAATAGTATCGGAATGGATAGAAAACTCTTTTATTGTATTCTCAACAATAAAAATCTGTCTACCTTCCTGCTCCAAAAAGGCAAAAGAAACCACTGGATGACTAGTCTCCACAGCTGCTTCCATAGCATTATCAGCCAGTATGGAAACAATCGTGATAAAATCAAGCAACTCCATTCCTTGAGGTTTGATTTCTTGCGGAACTTCCAAGCCAATTTCTATTCCCTTGCTCTGAGCTTCTAGAAATTTTGCTGACAATACGCTCTTGAGGGCATCATTGTGGATATTGGACAGGCGACCCAAATCATATTTAGATTGGTTGAGCGCTTGACCTGAGTTTTTTAGAACATGGTTATAAATCTGCTCGATGGCTGGTAAATCGTGCGTATCAATTCCTAACTTCAGACTCCTTAAAATATTGATGTAATCATGCCGGAAACTTCGCAACTCATTATAAAGTTCTTCAATATGCTGACTGTAATCGGACATATTTCTCAATTGTAACTCTCTTTGTTCACTTAACTGCTGTTGAATTCGCTCTCGCAAATTACGGTCTAGGATATTTATCGAACTGAGAAAGAGAATAATATAAATTATCACAATTAATTTTCTATATGACAAATTAACCACATTATGAGTTATTTCAAAATAAGAGAAAAATTGTACAAATACAATATAAAAAATCATAGATATATTAAGGAAAATGACTAGGTGTTTATCAGCCTCATTTAATCTAAATTCTCTTAACCGCTTAAATTTATAATGTAGTAAACTTGGGATCCATAACGATAGTAAACTAGCTACAAAAGCCGTAATATTTAAAATAAGCTGTTCTTCATTTATTAGTTGGTTATATTCCAAACCGAAAATAGGAATAACAAAAAAAGTTAATATACGATATAAAAGATTCCAAAGAACAACTGGGAAAAGACCATAAAAGATAGATAACATTATAGGAATAGAACTCTGTCTAGTTAATAATAAAGAAAAAATTAAAAAATAAACCGGAAGATCTAAGTAAGTTAAAAAAGTTTCACTAAATAAGACAAAAAGCAGAAGATTAAAAAATATATAAATAAAAGGTATTAAGACGTACTTAATCCACGTCAACTTAATTCCACTGATACGTGAAAATAAGAAAGACAGAGCTATCATTTCGAAAACAAGTAAAACAAATTGTATTATTCTTGGCATAATTCCTCTCCTACTTCTATCATATTACTTCTCTACTGCCTTAAAGCTGTCCGTAATCCTTTCATCTTGAGGCGTGATACATAGCAACTAGCGCCATTAGGAAAATAGGCTATGTTTTCTATCTTATCCAGCTGAGAGATATTCGCTGGATTGACCACATAAGAGCGATGACACCGATAGAGACGCTTGTCCTGCTTTGTAATCTCAGAAAGCTGTCCGTAAAATTCGATGCGCTCTTTCTTGGTATAGAGAACTAGTCTATGAGGCACTTCTGATGTCTCAAAATAATAGATTTCATTAAAAGGCACCTGAAAATCTGATTTGGAATTTTCAAAGAGAAAAGTTTCCTCAGCTTGAAAACTGTCCTTTCTCTCGTAAAGATAGGCCAAGTCCTGCTCAATCTGCTTGATAAAATCCTCCTCAGGCAAACCTTTGTCAATAAAGTCAAAAGCTGATACCTGATAGCGAAAAGTCAAGGGCATAAATTCTGAGTGAGTCGTCACGAATACAATCAGAGCATAGGGGTCCAACTTGCGAATCTTTCCTGCCACCTCGAGTCCCTTCTGCGTCTCTTGCTTAATCTCAATATCCAAAAAGAAAATCTGATGGCTCCCCCGTTCCCTTACTGCATCAATTAGCATGTCCGGCTTGCCGTAAATTTCTAAAAACTGGCATTCCCAGCCGTTCTTTTCCAAAATTCCCTGAATGGTTGACTCCATATAGGCTTGTTGCTTAAGATCGTCTTCTAATACAAAAATTTTCATCTTATTTTCTTCCTTCCTGAGACCAGCGCTTGATGAGACTGGATAAATGACGCCTTGAGCAGACAATATCTCCTAAGTCAGACTGCTCAAAAAACAAGCTTTTACGCTCCCTTTCAAACCCTTGGACCTTGGCTAAATTGACCAGTGTTTGACGATTACAGTGAACCAGCTCATCAGGATAGAGCTTAGCCAACTCAGTCAGAGAAGCCCTAAGGCTGTAGTTGTCTTGTCCAGTGACGATAAGAACGACGTGTGGCTTTTGAGGATGGGACTGGATATAGTAAATTGTCGAAAGTTCCAGCTTTCGAAGAGTACTGCCATCTTTGATTATAATAGTAGCCATTGTCTACCTCCTTTGCTCTAGCATAGCACAGGTAGCATCACAAATGACTCCCAAATCCTAAATGGTAGCTGAGAAGTCTTAAATGGTCTCAGAAGCACTAAGTAAAAACTTACTTGTTAGGTAAGTTTTTACGATCTATTATTTCAGTCTGATATATTGATGCCAAACAGTTGTATAAACTCTTACTTTTTCTTTTTCTGTGGAAAAAGAGGCATGCCCAAAGCAGCAATCTTTTCAGCCGGAACCTTCATGCCTTCTTTGATCCATTTGGAAAGCACCGAAACAACCGCAGAACTCCAGAATGAATTCATATAGGAATTGGCTGTCTTTTTCCCACCTTTGCTACGCTTTTCAAGGAAATCAAAAACCGCCTGCGTCAGCAACTTTTCAAAATTATAGTCAATAGCCAGACTAATGACACGCGCTTCCTTCTTGGCTTCCTTAAAAAGAAAAAGCCAAATCTGGTACATTTCTGTCTTGAAATTAAACTGCTCCAGCTTGTCGACAATTCCCTGAACCGTATTTTTGAAAATTCCCTCTAGAATTTCTTCTTTGGAGCTATAGTTACGATAAAAGGCTGCGCGCGAAACCCCAGCTCGCTCGACTAATTCAGAGATGGTAATCTTTTTCAAATCTTTTTTCTCTAGCAGTTGCATCAGAGAAATTTCCAAGGATTCCTTTGTAATTCGATTGGATTCTTGATTATAAGTTTTTAAATTTGCAAGGGATTTTTCTGATATTTTCTTTTCCGCCATAACAATTTCTTTCTTCCTGTATCAGCTGAGAATTAAGGCTTTATATCAAAGCATCTTCATGTTATAATTGTAAGAAAAGACATGTTTTTTGTCAATGTATAGAACTGATAGACCAGGAGAACCCAAATGACTTGGAAAATTGTTGCCGATTCTGGCTGTGACTACCGTGAGATTGCTGATTTGGCTAACCAGACAAGGTTTGAGAGTGTGCCACTGACCATTCAGATTGATAATGAGATTTTTGTGGATAACGCTCATCTCGATATTGATGACATGATGGAAAAAATGTACGCTACTTCAAGTGCTTCGAAATCAGCTTGCCCAAGCCCTGATGACTACCTCAGAAGCTTTGAAGGAGTTGAAAATATCTTTGTCGTGACGATTACAGGCTCCCTTTCTGGTAGCCACAATAGCGCTCAACTAGCCAAAAAGCTCTTCTTAGAAGAACATCCAACAGCAAATATCCATGTTATTGATAGCCTTTCGGCTGGTGGCGAAGTCGATCTGATCGTCAAAAAATTGAACGACCTCATCAAAGAAGGGCTTTCTTTTGAGCAAGTCGTGGAAGCCATCACCCACTACCAAAAAAACACAAAGCTTCTCTTTGTGCTGGCTAAGGTAGATAATCTGGTCAAAAATGGTCGTCTCAGCAAGCTAATCGGTGCGGTTGTCGGCCTCCTCAATATTCGCATGGTCGGCGAAGCCAGCGATACCGGTACTCTGGAGCTTCTCCAAAAAGCTAGAGGGGCTAAAAAGGCTCTGACTGCTACTGTCGATGAAGTTCTGAAAGCTGGATATAAGGGCGGCCGCATTATCATCGCTCATCGCAATAACGAGAAATTTTGCCAGCAATTTTCGGAAGTTATCAAGGAAAAATTCCCAGCTGCCGACATTTTATTCCTGCCAACTTCTGGCCTTTGCAGCTTCTACGCCGAAGAAGGCGGCCTCTTGATGGGCTACGAAATCTAATCCTCTCCTTTTGAGCTGAATATCCGTATTCAGCTCTTTACTTTTTCGATTTAATTCGTTAAAATAGAAGAAAGAAAAGGAGTGAAAGTCATGGCAAGAGGACGCGGTGTCGCTAGCCCCCAGGATAAGGAGGCAATGCGGCTCATTTCTAAAAAAATCAAAACTTTATTGAAGCAAAAGCAAATCAAACAAATTGAACTTTCCCGAGGAACAGGAATCCCAGCCAGCACTCTTACTGGCTATATCAAAGGAAATTCCCTGCCTGTCCTAGAAAATATGCAAAAAATTGCAGACTTCTTTGATATGGATGTTCAAGAGCTGGATCCTCGCTATCTATCTGTTCATAGCCCTACGTCATTTTCGCTAGAGTTCGCAGATGTTTTCCAAGCCCTAGACCAGCCCCACAGACAAGCTGTAACAGACTTTGCTAAAAAAGAGTTGGAAAATCAAACAACCGAGGAAAGATTAAAGGATGATTATTTTCCTTACAAGGTCTATGAAAGCTTCCAGACTTTCTTGAACAAGCCTGAACAAGCTGACATCGTTTGGTTAGACAAAGAGCTTGACTATGATATCGCCCTCTGGATTCGGACAGATTCATTGGAACCCAAGTATCCGCAAGGATCTGTGGCTCTCATCAAAAATACGCATTTTGAATTTGCAGGCGCTATCTATGCCATTGATTACGACGGGCAAACCATTTTGAAAAGAGTTTTCAACGATCCAACTGGCATCCGCCTCATCTCTCTCAATAAAAAATACAGCGACAAATTTATCCCGCATCAAGAAGAACCCAAGGTCATCGGCCGTGTCATGGCCGCCTTTATGCCCTTAGATTTATCAGACCAAGCACAAAAGCCACTTTAGTACATAAAGCGGCTTTTCTATTTTTTCTTACTTCCTTTGCTTGCAATCGTGATGACTGCTGCTATCAGAAAGAAAATAATATAAGTAGCAATTGGGAACCAGACATAGCGGGAATTCAAACTGATTAAAGGTGGCAGAACCCCCTCTCCGTCTTCTAATTCTATTCCTACAAAATAATGCAAAAGAAAACCTAGACCATTAAGATAAAGAAAAACTTCTGAAAAACCTTTCAGTGTGTTGAAGCCTTCTTCTCTTAGACTTCCAAACCAGGAATAATATGGAAGAGCAATCAAGATTGTCAAATTTAAATATAAAGGGCTAATATATTTAAACTCACGAAGCGGACCCGGAATAGACTTATTTCCAAATGTTAAAAACCCCACTCCAATCGCAACCACTGTAAAGATTAAATATTCCAAAAAAGCCTCTACTAGCCAATGCTTTTCCAACCAAATGATAAACTTATTCCCCTGAACTTTTACTTTTCTTTTGTTTTTATTTTTCTTTTTGGTCTTACTTCTCATTTACCAACCCCACAATCTTCTGGAAAGTCTTGCCGTTTCGGATAGTCAGTTGCTTATAAAAACTAGACTTGAGCAGTTTCTTATGGTAATTAGATTTGAGATAGTCCGCTTGGTCAGCATTGCTATAAAAGAAAGCCGTCTGCCCAAAATGTAGCTGCTCCTTGTCATTTGCCCAACTACCTGCCAGCTCTTGGACACTCTCCCTGTCTGTATCCGGCAGATAAAAAAGAACATCTCGCCGAAAGGCTGTTTCATCCTGCCACCAAGTAGGCAGATTGGCTATTTCTTTTTCAAGCATGGCAGAACTGACAAGGACAAAAGGCAAAGAAAAATCATAAGACCGACTAAAATAATCCGTCAAAATCTCCCGAATCCTCTCCTCCTGCTCTTCGCTATCAAAGAAAAGATTGCCACTATTGATGTAGGAAACTGGATTTTCAAACCCCAACCTAGCCAAATCCTTCTTCAAATCAGCCATAACGACCCTGTTTTTCCCGCCGACATTAATGCCGCGGAGTAAAAGTGCATAACGCATGTGTGCTCCTTAAAAATATATCTATTGTTTTCAGACTAACTGTTCGAGTTTCTCATGTAAATCATCCGTTTTTCTTTCACGGCTTTTCCTAAGTCAACGACCTTTTCCTCACCGTCAAAAACAAAACCGATTTTTTCATAGAAAGCGATGGCACGTTTGTTATCTTCTAACACCCATAATAAAATTCTGAGGGAGCATGAAACATTTGTCAGATCATTACAGGAGAAATCAAGATAAGCGATTTTACATTTTATTAATCTGATTTGAAATTTTTTTCAAATATTTTTGACGATCTATAGCAGTTGTTGTGTTTTGGGCGACTTGACCAAAAACACTTATTCTCCTAGTTTTAACTCCACAATGATTCAAGACTGCATTTTTCAATACTGCAATACCATAACTATCAGGGATACTAATCAATCCTGAGAACATTTTATACCAGTTAGTGGGGGCATCAGAAGTTACATAAATATCTGCTGTTTTCCCTTTTAAAAGTTTTTTAAACTGCTTACCAGTAATGTAATTCCAAAAGAAATTTCCCTGATGATTAGCTGAATAGGCAATTCCGGGGGTAAATACACGATCAATCCACCCCTTTAACAGGCTAGGCATACTACTCCACCAAATAGGATAAACAAAGATGAAATGATCCGCCCACTGGATTAATTTCTGAGAGCGTAGAATAAACAAATCCTCCTTCATCCTTTTCCGATAACCGTAACGTAAAACAGGATCAAAATTCTCTTCGTTGAGATTGATGACCTCAATCTCATGTCTACTTAAATCAATATTCTCAACAATTGTCTGAAAAATTGCTTGGCAATAGCTCTCTTTATCAGGATGCCCATTAATAACCAAAATTTTCATACGTTCTCTCCTCTCTAATCCATCGCCTTTATTTCCAGAATCATATCGCGAATCTGTGCGGCTAGTTCGAAGTCGAGGAGTCCGGCAGCTTCTTGCATTTGACCTTCTAGTTTCTTGATCATGTCCTTGCGCTCTTGCTTGTTGAGGCTTTCAATTTCGACAGTTTTTTCCTTATCTGGCAAGGCAGCCTTGGTCACACTGATTAGGTCGCGGATTTCTTTCTTGATAGTCTGCGGTACAATGCCGTGTTTTTCATTATAAGCCATCTGGATTGCCCGACGGCGGGCAGTTTCATCGATAGCTCGCTGCATGGACTGGGTCATAGTGTCGGCATACATAATCACATGCCCCTTACTGTTTCGGGCTGCCCGTCCAATAGTCTGGATCAGGCCACGCTCGTTGCGTAGGAAGCCTTCCTTGTCCGCATCAAGAATTGCTACCAGACTAACCTCAGGTACGTCAATTCCCTCGCGTAATAGATTAATCCCGACCAAAACGTCAAAGACACCCAAGCGCAAATCTCGGATAATCTCAGTCCGCTCCAAGGTCTTGATATCTGAGTGCATGTACTTGACCTTGACACCCATTTCCTTGAAGTAGTCCGTCAAATCTTCCGCCATCTTCTTGGTCAGGGTTGTGATAAAGGTCCGCTCATTCTTTTCAACACGGACATTGATTTCACCCAAAAGGTCATCAATCTGCCCCATAGTTGGGCGGACTTCAACTTCTGGATCCAGAAGCCCTGTCGGCCGGATAATCTGCTCAATAACAGTATCCGTCTGTTCATTTTCATAGTCGCCCGGCGTAGCCGATACATAGACAATCTGGTGAACATGGCTTTCAAATTCTTCTCGGCGCAGCGGACGGTTGTCCAAGGCAGACGGCAAGCGGAAGCCATAATTAACCAGCATCTCCTTGCGAGAGCGGTCCCCATTGTACATACCCCGAATCTGTCCCATGGTCATGTGGCTCTCATCAATCATAATCAGGAAATCATCAGGGAAAAAGTCCAGAAGGGTATAAGGAGGCTCTCCTTCGCTCCGACCATCCATATGGCGGGAATAGTTCTCAACGCCATTTGTATAGCCCATTTCGCGCAGCATTTCGATATCGTACTCTGTGCGTTGCTTCAAGCGCTGAGCCTCCAAGAGCTTGCCTTCCTTCTCAAAGATAGCCAGCTGCTGCTCCAACTCTGCCTGAATCTTGGCAATCGCCACTTCCATGTGGTCTTCATTAGTCACGAAGTGAGTAGCTGGGAAGATGGCCAAATGGTCCACCTCACCCAAAACTCGACCTGTCAAAGCTTCAACCTCACGAATCCGGTCAATCTCATCTCCGAAAAACTCCACCCGAAAAGCATGTTCATCCCGAGAAGCAGGGAAAATCTCCACCACATCGCCTCGAACACGGAATTTTCCCCGCTGAAAGTCAATGTCATTGCGCTCAAACTGGATATCTACCAGATCATTGAGCAACTTATCACGGGAAATTTCAAGGCCTGGACGCAGACTTACCACGCTGTCGGAGTATTCCTTAGGCGATCCCAGACCGTAGATACAAGAGACCGAAGCCACGACAATCACATCGTTGCGCTCCAAGAGAGCTGATGTCGCTGAGTGACGGAGCTTATCAATCTCGTCATTGACCGAACTATCCTTTTCGATATAAGTATCACTGGAAGGCACATAGGCCTCAGGCTGGTAGTAATCATAGTAGGAAACGAAGTATTCCACAGCGTTATTAGGGAAGAATTCCTTGAACTCGCCATAAAGCTGGCCGGCCAGCGTTTTATTATGGGCAATAACCAGAGTCGGCTTGTTGACCCGAGCGATAACCTGGCTCATGGTATAGGTCTTACCAGTACCAGTCGCCCCCATGAGAATCTGGGCCTTCTCGCCCCCTTCGATATTATCCACCAACTGCTCGATAGCTTGAGGCTGATCTCCTGAAGGCTCGTACTTGGAAACCAATTCAAATTTATTATCTGTAATTCTGTTAATCATCTTTTATTCCTCAACTTGTGCTTCTATCATTTTACCATATTTGACATATTTTCTCTGGGTTTGGCTCTGGTTTAGTAGCTACATCTCTAAGAATGGCTAGTCTTGCATTCTGATCATTCATTCGCATCAAAAATCGCCCAGCTAAGCTGAGCGATGTCTTTATTTCTTAAACATCAATGCCTGAGGCAAGCGATTTTCTTTTTTGAGCGACCAGTAAAGATAGGCAGTACAGCCAATCAGAACGATAGTGGCAAAGATAGATCCTTCAGCTCCAAAGGCTCCGCCGGACAGCAAATCCACAGAAGATTGCGAGCTATAGTTCAAGATTGAGGTAGATGCTCCTTGGCCACTGACCTGAATACCATAGATATTTCCTTGCACAAAATTCCAAGCGCCGTGCATGCCAGCCAGTACCCACATATTGTCATACTTGAGCATAAGGAAACAAGCAAAGATACCATCTAGTATGATATTGACAATAGAAAGAACGGTCACACCAGGGTTAAAGAGGTGCAGAGCCCCGAATAGAGCACTAGAAATCAAGATACCAATGAAGATATTTGACTTAGCGCTAACTGCTGGAAAGAGCCAACCACGCGTCACTAGCTCTTCTGTCCCACCTTGGAGAATCCAGAAAGGAATGATAGCTAGGACAAAAATCAAAGACTGCAAATTCACCTGACCAAATTTCAGACTGCCTGTCCCAGTTACCAAGAGCAAGACAACAATCAGTGAAAACTGAACGGCTCCAATAAGGAAGCCTCTGCCCAGTTCTTTCAGCCATCCTTCCTTAAAGAAACCCAGGCTGGAGAAAGCTCTCTTTTCTCGAAACTTGACCCACAGAAAAACAAGTACGGCCATAAAGAAAAAACTACCCAGCTGAAAAAAGATATAATAATGCCCGAACACTTCCATAAGTGTAGCCCTGTCATCTATCGGATTTACCATGGCAAGCACAGTTCCAATGATGATCCCTGCAAAGATTTCTCCTACGTGGATAAAGCCAATGGAAATCAGAACTGCTAACCAAATCGGCGGAATGTAGCGCGACAGCTTTACATTATCTAACATGCGTGATTTAAACATAAACATGTTCCTTCCTTTTTTAAATTACCATAAAATATTACTACATTATGCGAAAAAAGCGAAGTATCTTTTATAGCTGCCTGATTAGGATTAAAAAACTTTTTATCCTGTAAACCAAAGTCTTCGCCATAATCCTCACCTCTGCTCTTTATAAATTTGGGATTTTGAACAAACACAATCAGACATACCCTCTGTTCTTTCTCGCCAAGCCTCAATTCTCTAACCTTCCTCGCTTTCTGATTCCTTGATACTAAAGTATGAAAATAAGTGAGAAAGAGCTATTAGTCCCCTTCGTTTTCTCTAGCAATCTCTTCAATATTTGCTATTTCTTCGTCTAATCTTTTATCAAATTCTGCCTTATTCTTGAAGGGATAAGAATAAGTCCGCCAAGTGTACCATTTAAGTCCTTCCTCGCCTTTGTAATACCATTCTATCTTGGTTGGCAGAAAATCTTTGTTATATGTGATGCGCACCTTTGAAAACTGATCTTCTTCCCTGTAAATATATTGTAACTCAAATTCGGGTGGATATTTTTCTTTCAATAAGGATTTATTCACCAGCGATTCAGGTGAGCGAGTAATTTGATAGTTTGATTTTTTTATTTCATCAGTTGTAAAATTCGAATTTAAGAGTGCAGAAGAGAACTCAAAGTTTTTCATTCTTATAAAAAATTCTGTTGCATTACTGTTATTAGCTCCTCCGTAAATAGAATTATCTTTTATAGCAGCCTGATTAGGATTAAAATATTTTTTAGCATATAGATCAAAACCTTTGCCATAATGATCACCTCTACTTTTTATAGACTTAGGATTGTGAACCAATACAAAGCGTTTCTGCTCAAGAATTTCCAAAGCCTTATTAGTGGTCCCAACCATAGTCCTTGCTATTAGAATAATCGCTATAACCAGGAGTAGCACCAAGCTTATTCGAATACTCTTTATATTTATTATACTCTGCCACTTTTTCATTTTCGGACATCCCTTTTGCTTTTCTCGCTAAGCTTTATAATCCTAGTTTCCTTCAATTTCTGCTTCATGTTCTTGAATATTCTCTATTGCTTTATCCATCTCATTGTCAAACTCCTCTTTACTTTTAAAAGGGTAAGAGTAAACCCTTAAGACACTCCAAGACATCTTTCCATTTTTCTCGTAATAGCCCTCCAACTTAATTGGCAAAAATTCTTTGTTGTATGTGATACGGACTTTTGACATCTTAAAATAGACATAATAGGATTCAATATCTCCAGATTTCGGGTTCTCAAGTTTTTCTTTATCTAAAAGTAATTCTAGCTCCAGTTCTATTACATAATTCGATTCCAATATCTTCTTTTTCGAAACTTTCAAGTTTAATAATATAGGAGTAATAGTTTTGTTAATCCAGCTTACGTAAATTTCCTTTGCTGTCCATCTGTTCTGACCATAAGTCTTTTTACTCCTAACCGCATAGTTAAGACTATAAAATTCCTTAGTTTTCAAGTCAAAAGAAACTTTATATAATTTCGAATCGTTTTCATAATCATTGGGTCTTTCAACAGAGATAAAACGTTTTTCATTCAACAAATCAATCTGCAGTCGTTCAGTATCCATAAAGACTCTTTGCCTTAAAGAATGATAAAACACCAGTAATATCATCATCGCCAAGCCACTCAATATAATCTTCATATAGTTGCTATAACCAGGGACATCATCAAAGTTACTAGCATATTCTTTATATTTATTATATTCCTCCACCTTCTCTTCTTCGGACATCCCCTTTGTTTTTTCTTGCCAAGCTTCAATTCTCTAACCTTCTTTGTTTTCTGATTCATTGATACTATAAAGTGAGAAAGAGTTATTAGTCCCCTTCGTTTTCTCTAGCAATCTCTTCAATGTTTGCTATTTCTTCGTCTAATCTTTTATCAAATTCTGCCTTATTCTTGAAGGGATAAGAATAAGTCCGCCAAGTGTACCATTTAAGCCCTTCTTCGCCTTTGTAATACCATTCTATCTTGGTTGGCAGAAAATCTTTGTTGTATGTGATGCGAATTTTGGAAAATTCTTGTTCCTTTAGAGCATACTTTAGTTCTAATTCTGGAACAAATTTATTTTCAAACAAGGACTTATCTACTACTGATTCCGTGCTCAATACTACTTGGTATTTTGATTTCTTTATTTCATCAGTTGTGATACCTGAATTTAAGATAACTGACGAGAATTCATTCCAGTGAATTTCTTTGAAGGTCTGCTTTGCATTTGCTGGATTAGTGTATCCTCCAAATACAGTATTATTTCTTATAGCAGTATGAAAGGGAATAAAGAATAATTTTTTCTGTAAATCAAATCCTATACCATATTCATTATTATACATTTTTGTATATTTGGGATTTTGAACAAATACAAAGCGTTTCTGTTCAAGAATTTCCAGAGCATTATTAGTGGTCCCAAGCATAGGCATCACTATTAGTATAGTTGCTATAACCAGGAGTAGCACCAAGCTTATTCGCATACTCTTTATATTTATTATACTCTGCCACTTTTTCATCTTCGAACATACCCTTTGTTCTTTCTCGCCAAGCTTCAATTCTCTAACCTTCTTCGCTTTCTGATTCCTTGATACTAAAGTATGAAAATAAGTGAGAAAGAGCTATTAGTCCCCTTCGTTTTCTCTAGCAATCTCTTCAATATTTGCTATTTCTTCGTCTAAGCGCTTATCAAACTCCGACTTGTTCTTGAAGGGATAAGAATAGGTCCGCCAAGTGTACCATTTAAGTCCTTCTTCGCCTTTGTAATACCATTCTATCTTGGTTGGCAGAAAATCTTTGTTGTATGTGATGCGCACCTTTGAAAACTGATCTTCTTCCCTGTAGATATATTGTAACTCAAATTCGGGTGGATATTTTTCTTTCAATAAGGATTTATTCACCAGCGATTCAGGTGAGCGAGTAATTTGATAGTTTGATTTTTTTATTTCATCAGGTCTAACATTTAAATTAAGAAGGATTGAGGATATTTCATTATTTAACGCTCTTTCATAATATTCCTTAGCTTCATATTTACTACTCCCCCCAAACAGTTTGTTGTCTTTAATCGCAGCTCCATGAGCATAGTAAAACTCTTTATCTTTTAAATCAAATCCTGTTCCAGAATCATTGTTTGCCTCAATATCTGACATGCTTTTAATAAAAACAAATCTCTTATTTGATAAAAATAAATATGCGTCACTCGTGGTCTTTTTGATATTGCTTGCTACGACTGTAACCAGAATAACCACGATTACTAGGCTTGATACCACTAGCATACTCTTTATATTTATTATACTCTGCCACTTTTTCATCTTCGGACATACCCTTTGTTCTTTCTTGCCAAGCTTCATAATCTTTATGTCCTCCTCCTTTTACAATATCTGCATACTGACCGCCCTTTTTACCCAAATCGTCTTCAGATTTGAAGATGCTCTTAGCTTTTTGCCTGAGTTCAGAGTCCGCTGGCTGTGTAACATCCAATCTATTATGTTGATCAGCATAAATTCCTGTGACTGCGTCATTATTCCCTTTTGATGGACCGTAATTAAAGGACTCTGTATTAGCAATTTCATGCAATTCATCATGAGTATAATGTTCTGGATTGGAATCATATCTACCATTAGGCAGCTTATGCTGATCATAGGCATCCCACTGCGTCTCAAATTCTCCTGTTTCGAGATTCACAATAAATTCAACCATCCGAGCATTATTGAAATCTTTTTTTGAACGAACTGTGTTTTCTTTAGGAACTTGAACTTTCATATTGTAAGGACGTCTAAAAACATCTGTATCTTTATCATAACGATTATGATAGTTAGCTCCCGTTGTATAATCAAAGGTAAGCCCTTGCTCCTTGCCGTAAGCCATTAGTTTTTCATAATCACTAGCTCCCTCATAGTTATTTCGAATATAATAAATTGCTTGACGATCAAGATAATAGCGGAAAAGATGAATTTGTTGACCTATGCCAGTTTTATCTTCCTTAAGCGATTTGTCCTTAAAAGTCAAAATTACATCTTTTCTAAAATACATCAAAAAATCTCCATGAGGTGACATTTTATCAGAAAATTTATGAGTAGCACTGGTTAAATGCATGAAATTATGTTCATCTACTTCAGCTCCTAAATGTTTGAGAACTAATTCTAATTTTTCTCTGGAACTCATCTTACTTGCTGCATACATGCCTGTGTAGACGTCAGAGCCTACTTCCTTTGTTTGAGCATATAGTTCGTCACGTTTATTATAAAACTCTTGACCTGTCTGAAGTTTTGCTGTGCTTGATTTAACCTGATTGATATAATTCTTTACAGCCTCATCATCCCAGCCATCAACTTTCTTCAACTCTTCGGCCTGTTGGCGCAGTCCTGTGATATAAGAATTGTATTCCTTCCATGACAGATTGTGCGGTCGCTCAATCTGATATTTCTTAGCAAAAGCACGATTCGCTTTTATCTCACTCGCCACTATCGTCCATGACAAATCCGCAGGAACACTATAGGTTCCTGTATTGGCATCCCAAGAGCTAGTAATCTGGCTCAGACCAGTATCAATCGCTTGCGCCAAAGCATCAATATCTCCGAATATTTCAGACGAACTGGCATTGAAAGCTCGGAGTTTATCCAACTTTTCCTGAAGCTCTTTTCGAGCTGCAGTATAGGTGTCGCTCAGTTTCTGCAGCCCCTGTAGCCGTTGAAAACTACCAGGACTGGTGGACTTACTTGTCACAATGGCATCTATCAATTCCAGATTAGCTGCAATAAATTGGTCATAACGCTGAATATCCTCTACCAACTTATCCTCCTGTAAATCCTCATCCGCAACTTGTGTACGATACTCTTTTGAAAGAGATTGCACATCTGTCTGAGTCGCTTCAGATAAGGCTACTCCTGCTTCCTTTAAAGGAACAATGACATCGCTAATGAAAGCTCTAAAAGAATCATAAGCTTTACCCGATAAGGAGGACGCGGAATTCTCCGCTTGTTCCAGAGCCTTTCCCAATTCTTTATAGCTCTCCAACTGGCTTCTAGTCATAATTGTTGTACCCTCGGTCTGGGCATCTAAACTTCCGCAATAAACTTCAATTCCCATCTTCTTCATCCTTCAGTTGGTTGATTCTGATACGCTCGTAATAGACATCATTTAAATCATCTTCTAACTTCCACTTTTGAAGAATCACTTTATCCAAATCATCAAAGAAGCTTTCAGAAATTATTCGTGACTCATGGGATGCCTCTGACTGCAACTGCTCAAAAAAGATTCTAGAAGAAGGATAAGTCTCGAAAGAATCCCAGATCTGGGTTTGTGCATCTGAACAGTACCTTTCAAAATCCCCTATTTGATTCTCCAGCAGCCTTTTTTCCTTCAGCAGGCTTTCCTCCTGTCGAAGCAGCCTTTCTTCCTCTTTTCTCAGCTCATAGAGCTTCTGCTCTTTATTCACGATTTCGGCCCTCCATCAGCTGAAATTTACTGGCACTAGCCTCATCAATAGCTTGAAATCCCTCTGCAACGGTTTGGATATTGACGCAAACTGATTGAATAGCAGCCGAAATATCCTTAGCCTTATTTTGAGAAAGCGCTATTGCATGATGTGCAGAATCATTTCCCAAAAGCTTAGTCTGCTCATCTTTATAAGCATCTGCAATACTAATGAGTGCTTCCGCCCCAGTTTTCAAAGCGGTCCCTAATTGTTGGGCAATCAAAATATCACTTTTAATTTGTTTCATATAAATTTCCTTCAAACCCACATTTGTGTCTCAATTCTAGCATATTATCCAAGCAAAGTAAAACAGCTCTTAATAATAGCATTGTCACAACATATGTTAGAAGATATGACATAAAAACAGAAAATATTTGCCTTTTTCAAATTTTTCTGATATAATCAGACAATATTCTAACAAAGGAGAGAAAATATGAAGAAAAAAATCATAGCTTTTCTGCTAGCGTTATTCCCTATCCTTGCACTAGGGACAACCACTCAAGCAGATACCATCAAAATCGTATCTGACACGGCTTATGCCCCATTTGAATTTAAAGATTCCGATCAAACCTATAAAGGAATTGATGTTGATATTATCAATAAAGTAGCTGACATCAAAGGCTGGAAATATGAAATGTCTTTCCCCGGCTTTGATGCAGCTGTCAATGCGGTTCAAGCAGGACAGGCTGACGCCATTATGGCAGGTATGACTAAGACTGCTGAACGTGAAAAAGTCTTTACCATGTCTGATACATATTATGACACAAAAGTTGTCATTGCAACGACCAAGGCGAATACAATAAAGTCTTACGATCAACTCAAAGGAAAAACAGTCGGTGTTAAAAACGGTACTGCCGCGCAACGTTTCCTTGAAAAAATCAAGGACAAGTACGGTTTTACTATCAAAACATTTGATACAGGCGACCTTATGTATAACAGCCTAACAGCCGGAGCCGTTGATGCAGCTATGGATGACCAACCCGTTATCGAGTATGCAATCAGTCAAGGGCAAGATCTGAAAATCTCAATGAAGGGTGAGGCCGTTGGTAGCTTCGCATTTGGTGTCAAAAAAGGCAGCAAATACGAATACCTAGTCACTGAGTTTAACGAAGCCTTGGCTCAGATGAAAAAAGATGGCACCTTGAAGGACATCATCAACAAGTGGACTGCTGCTTCCAAAACTTCAACAAACTCAGCAGTACCAGAGACCACAACCAAGTCTGGACAAAAAGCCACTCCAGTCAAAGCTAAATATACGATTGCCAGCGACTCATCCTTTGCTCCTTTCGTTTTCCAAAATGATAGCAACCAATACACTGGTATTGACATGGACTTGATCAAGGCCATTGCCGAAGACCAAGGTTTTACACTTGAAATTTCTAATCCTGGTTTTGACGCTGCCATCAATGCCGTTCAATCTGGCCAAGCTGACGGGATGATTGCTGGGATGTCTGTGACAGAGGCCCGCAAAGAAACCTTTAATTTCTCTGAACCATACTACACTGCTAACTCTATCCTTGCAGTGAAAGAATCAAGCACTATCAGCTCCTATGAAGACTTGAAAGGAAAGACCGTCGGAGTCAAGAATGGTACAGCCTCTCAAACCTTCCTCGTCGAAAATCAAAGCAAATACGGCTACAAAATCAAAACATTTTCAGATGGTTCTTCTATGTATGATAGTCTGAACTCTGGCTCTGTCGCTGCTATTATGGATGATGAGCCCGTAGTAAAATATGCCATCAACCAAGGCAAGAAAATGAAAACGCCAATCGAAGGAACACCAAGTGGTGAAGTTGCTTTTGCAGTAAAAGCAGGCACCAACCCTGAGCTTATCGAAATGTTCAATAATGGTTTGGCTAATCTAAAAGCCAATGGTAAATATCAAGAAATCCTTGATAAATATCTCTCAGCTGAGAAGGATAATTCCACAACCGTTGATGAAACAACTATCTGGGGACTTCTCCAAAACAACTACAAACAACTTTTAAGCGGGCTTGGAATTACCATTGCTTTAGCACTGATCTCCTTTGCCATTGCCATGGTCATCGGGATTATCTTTGGAATGTTTAGCGTCAGCCCAATCAAAGCGCTTCGTATTATTTCAGAAATTTTTGTCGATGTTATTCGAGGTATTCCACTTATGATTCTGGCTGCCTTCATCTTCTGGGGAATTCCAAACCTCATTGAATCTATGACTGGTCAGCAAAGTCCGATTAACGACTTCGTTGCAGGAACAATTGCTCTATCCCTCAATGCTGGTGCTTATATCGCAGAGATTGTTCGTGGAGGGATTCAAGCAGTTCCAGCCGGACAGATGGAAGCTAGCCGAAGTCTGGGGATCTCATATGGAAAGACTATGCGCAAGATTATCCTGCCTCAAGCAACCAAGATCATGCTACCAAACTTTGTCAACCAGTTCGTCATCGCTCTCAAGGATACAACTATCGTATCAGCTATCGGACTTGTCGAACTCTTCCAAACAGGTAAAATTATCATTGCCCGTAACTATCAGAGCTTCAAGATGTATGCTATCCTAACAGTGCTTTACTTGGTCATCATCACACTCTTAACAAGATTGGCTAAACGCTTAGAAAAGAGGATTCACTAATGGCTAAATTAAAAATTGATGTTAATGATTTACACAAATACTATGGAGAGAATGAAGTCCTGAAAGGGATTAGTGCGAAGTTTTATGAGGGAGATGTTGTTTGTATCATCGGTCCTTCTGGATCAGGTAAATCAACTTTCCTACGCAGCCTGAACCTACTTGAAGAAGTAACTAGTGGGACCATTACTGTCAACGGTTATGACTTGACAGATAAGGCTACCAACGTGGACCATGTTCGTGAAGATATCGGAATGGTCTTCCAGCACTTCAACCTCTTCCCACACATGACCGTCCTGCAAAATATCACCTTCGCTCCTGTTGAGCATAAGCGAATGAGCCAAGCTGATGCAGACAAACTTGGTATGGAGCTCTTGGAGAAGGTTGGGCTGGCAGACAAGGCTGATGCCAAACCAGACAGCCTGTCAGGAGGTCAAAAACAACGGGTGGCCATCGCTCGAGGATTAGCTATGAACCCAGACATCATGCTCTTTGACGAGCCGACTTCTGCTCTCGACCCTGAAATGGTTGGTGACGTTCTCAACGTTATGAAGGATCTGGCTCAGCAGGGCATGACCATGCTGATCGTGACTCACGAAATGGGCTTTGCTCGTCAGGTTGCTAATCGCGTCATCTTCACTGCTGACGGTGAATTCCTAGAAGACGGCAAACCAGACCAAATCTTCGATAACCCTCAGCATCCACGTCTCAAGGACTTCTTGGATAAGGTGCTCAACGTATAAATATGACGAATCCTGAAAGTAATCTTTCAGGATTTTTATTGACTTATGTTGCCCTTTTTGCTAGACTAAAGGTAGAATAATTTCGGAGGTACACGGAGACATGAAAAATTAAGTCTATTTTTTAAAGGAAACTTTATTTAGTAGATTTTGTCATGTTTCTGCATATCCGCGGGACTTTCGTTTTTTTGTGCTTTCAAGCATCTATTTGCTTATCTTTAGATTAATCCTGTCGCTCCTATGACAGTTCCAGCTGGAAACCTACAAACGAATGACCCTATTTGGACACTCCTGTGTCTTCTTTGTGCAATCTCAACAGCTCTGCTAAATAAATCAGGGCTGTATTTTGTATTATAAAACGAAGGAGACACCTATGCTGCAAATAAGAAATCTAACCATTACCCACCTAAAAGACCTGAAAGAACTAGTCAAAGATTTGTCACTGACTGTCAATCAAGGAGACAAGGTCGCTATTATCGGCGAGGAGGGCAATGGCAAGTCCACCCTGCTCAAGCTCCTGCTAGACGAGCGACTGGTCAGCTCCTATGTCAGCTACAGTGGACAGATTGATAAGTCCTATACTGCTGCTGTCTACTTACCCCAGCAGCTACCTTCAGAGGATGCCCAACTGACGCTCAATGACTATTTCTTTGCTGATTTTGAGACAGAGCTGGACTATGCTAAGCTCTACCGCTATGCTGGAGAGCTCAACTTTGACAGCCAGCGCTTTGCCAGTCAGCAGCAGCTCTCTAGCCTATCTGGAGGAGAAAAACTCAAGGTCCAGCTCATCAAGAAATTAGCTAGTGATTGGGACATTCTCTTTCTTGACGAGCCCTCTAATGACCTCGATCTCGAAACTCTTACTTGGCTGGAAAACTTTATCAGCCACAGCCAGAGAACGGTCCTTTTCGTCTCTCACGACGAGCACTTTCTCGCTCAAGCTGCGACCAGGATTGTTCATCTGGAGCGAATCAAAAAGAAACAGGAGGCCAGAACCAGCGTCAAGAGTCTGAACTATGAAAATTACCGCCATCAGCGTCAGGAGGCTTTTGAAAAACAAGGTCAATTGGCACGGAAAGAGCGGGAAGAACATGCCAAGACTATGGAAAAACACCGACAGGTTAAGCAGAGTGTGGAGCATACTTTACGAAACACCCATGATGCTACTGCAGGTCGACTGGTTGCCAAGAAGATAAAAAACGTCCTCTCACAGGGCAAACGATTTGAAAAGGCAGGTTCTGAAATGACAGAAATTCCGACACAGGAAGATGCCATCAGCCTTCACTTCTCAGACATAGAAGCTCTGCTATTGACCAAAAGAATCCTAAAATTAGAAGGAATGAAACTAGAAGCAGATGGACGACAACTAGCGGAGAACCTAACTCTGGAGGTCTGCGGTCAGGAAAAAATAGGACTGATTGGTGCTAATGGTGCAGGCAAATCCACTTTGCTTAAGGAAATATGGAAGATCCTGCGTGAGCGGACAGACATGAGGGTCGGCTACATGCCCCAGCATTATGGAGACTTGCTGAATGACGAAAGCTCTCCTTTGGACTTTCTGGCTCCCTCTGACGACAAGGCTCAGGAGGAGAAAATCCTGACGCATCTAGCCAGTCTCCAGTTCACACGCGACGAGACCCGCCACCCGATTGGGCAGCTTTCCGGCGGCCAAAAAGCCAAGCTCCTCCTGCTCAAACTGGTCCTAGAGCGCCCCAATGTCCTCCTGCTGGACGAGCCAACCCGCAACTTCTCTCCCACCTCTCAGCCTCAGGTTCGCCAGCTTTTGGCAACCTATCCTGGCGCCATTATCGCTGTCTCCCACGACCGTATCTTTCTCAAAGAAGTCTGCCAGAAGATTTATAGACTGACAGAAACAGGGTTGGAGGAAGTTGCACTATAAGTAAAAAGAGTTGGAAATTCCAACTCTTTTCGTTTTATTTAGCATCAATCTGTGAGCTTTAACAAAGCTCCCCTTCTACTCCTGCGCCGTCTGCATTTGGTAATAAACACCTCTGGCTGCCATGAGCTCCTGATGATTACCATGTTCGACGATATCACCATCTACCATGACGAGGATGATGTCAGCATTTTGAATAGTGGACAGGCGATGGGCGATGATAAAGCTAGTCCGTCCCACCATGAGCTTGCTGAAAGCCTCCTGAATTAAGACTTCTGTCCGGGTATCGATGGAGGAAGTCGCCTCATCCAAGATTAGGATTTTAGGAACAGCCAGGAATACGCGCGCGATAGTTAATAGCTGCCGCTGACCTTGAGAAAGGGAATCCCCAGAATCCGCCAGATAGGTGTCATACCCCTGAGGTAGCTGCTGGATAAAGAAATGCGCATTGGCCGCCTTGGCAGCTTCAATGACCTCTTCTCGGCTGGCGTCTGGTCGGCCAAAAGCTATGTTGTCGTGAATGGTCGCCGTCTTGAGCCAAGTCTCTTGCAGTACCATACCAAACTGCTGACGATAAGAGGCTCTGGTGTAATGACTGATGGGAATACCGTCTAGAGAAATAAGACCACTGTCTACATTGTAAAATCGCATGAGGAGATTGATCAAGGTAGACTTGCCAGCACCAGTTGGCCCGACAATAGCTACCTTGCTAGCTGCTGGAATCCTTATATTCAAATCCTGAATCAGCTCTTTGCCAGGCTCATAGCCAAAAGCCACATGCTCAAAGCTAATCTGTCCTTTGACATCTTCAGACTGGAGGATTTCCTGACCAGACTCTGCTATCTCTTCTTGGTCTAAAACGCTGTAAATTCGCTCTGCGCAAGCTAAAGCGCTCTGCAATTCCGACATGACTGACGATATATCATTGAAAGGCTTGGTGTACTGGTTGACGTAGTTGAGAAAAGTTACCAGCTGCCCAACCGTAAAACCTGTTCCCTGAATGATTCGGACAGCCCCAAAGCCCACAATCAAAGCATAGATCAGGGCATTGATAAAACGAGTCGAAGGATTGACCGTTGAAGAATAGAAAATAGCCGCCTGCGAATAGTCTGCATAGGTTTGATTGCTGCGAGTAAAAGCTGTATCAAACTGCTCCTGAGCATTAAAAGCCTGTATCAGACTTTCCTGGGTCAGACTTTCCTCAATCAGCTGGGTCTGTGCCCCTCTAGCCTGCGTCTGCCGTTGAAAAAAGCTAAAACTCTTTCTAGCAATAAAGCGCGCTAAGAAGAGAGAAAGGGGCGTCAAAAGCAGAACCAAAAGCAGGAGGAAAAAGTCCAATCTAGCCATGCTAATGATAGTCACTAAAATTGTCAGCAAACCCACAAAAAACTGATTAAAAACCATAAGCAAGCCATTGCTGAGCTGTTCCAAGTCAGTCGTCACCCGACTGACCAAGTCGCCAGTTCCTTGCCGATCCAGATAGGCCAATGGCAGATAGTGTACTTTCTTGATAACGCCCTGTCGGAGCTGCTGACTGTAGCGATAAACCAGCTGATTATAGAGCAAGGGATTGAGCCACTGAATCAGCGTATTGGCTAAGATAACCAACAACATCTGGCCCAAAATCGGCATCAAATGCTGCTCTGCTTGAGGGAGAAGAACGCTATCAACCGCATTCCCAATTAAAACTGGAAGAAGAACAGTCAGAGCCACTTGAGCCACCGTTCCCAGACTAGCTAGGAGAAAGAGCCAGCGCGCCTGCAGCAAATCTCGAGTCAAACGCCTCAAGCTGCTAGATGATGTCTTATGCTTCATGCTTTCCCTCCTCTCCTTGACTATGTTGTGAGTTATGGATTTCTTGGTAAATGGCAGAGCTGACTAAGAGTTCCTCATGGCGACCAAGAGCCACCTGTTCTCCCTTATCCAGCACTAAGATTTGATCCACTGAGCGCAAGCTATTGGTCCGCTGAGAGATCAAGACCAGACTGGTCTCAGTCAATTCATTCTTAATTGCCTGCAAGAGTCTAGCCTCTGTCAGATAGTCCAGAGCCGAGGTCGCATCATCTAAAACCAAGAAAGGTGCCCTCCGCAAGACAGCTCTGGCAATGGTTAAACGCTGACGCTGACCGCCAGAAAAATTCCGACCAAAGGCCTCTACAGTAGCATCCAAGCCGCCTTCCTTCTGAGAGACAAAGTCCGCTGCCTGAGCAATCTCTAAAGCCTGCCACAAATCTTCGTCTGTTGGCTTGCTTGACATACCCAAAGTCAGATTGGAACGAACAGTTCCTTGAAAAAGCTCCGCCTTCTGAGGCACCAGACTGATCCAAGACCGCCATTCTCTCAGATTTTTAGGACTGTGTCCTTGGGAAAAGATGGTCAACTGACCAGCAGCCACAGGATAGAGATGAACCAGCAGCTGAACCAGAGTAGACTTCCCTGAACCTGTCCCGCCAATAACACCCAAAGTCTGGCCGTTTTTCAAATTAAAAGTCAGACCAGTCAAGGCTGGACTAGCTGCATTTGGATAGGAAAAGCTGACCTGCTGGACTTTAATGGCTTGATCTGGCAGAGCCGTTTCCTGCACTAATTCCTGTAGGACATCTTCTTCTGCTTGCTCGAAGACTTGATTGATACGACCTGCACTGATATAGCTTTGATTGAGGGAATTTACTAGCATCGCCAACTTGAGCAATTCCACCAAAATCTGCAATAAATAATTGACCAAGGCCACTAGCATCCCCTGGGTCAGCAAGCCCTTGCCGATAAAGCTATTCCCCTGCCAAATCACAGCAATCAGAGTACCATTGACTGTAAGAAAGGTAAGAGGACTAATCAGACTAGCCAGAGCTCCCGTCCTGATTTGCCAAGTTTTATAGAGCTCGTTGCGATTGCGAAAGGTCTGAACCTCACGCTGGGTCTGACCGAAAGCTCTTATAACCCGCATACCCTGCAGCTGCTCACGAGTCAGATTGACCAGTTGGTCTGTCAGCTGGCGAATTTTGGCATAGAGAGGATTCATCAGACGAGACATGAGGACGATAATAGCCGTTAAAATTGCCACCATGAGCAAGAACCACAAGGTAATGACCGGGCTGATAGTAAAGGCCATGATGATGGAGCCAAAAACGATGATAGGCGCCCGCAGAAAGAGACGAAGAAATTGATTGATTCCCGTCTGGATCTGATAGGTGTCGCTCGTCAGCCGAGTCACTAAGCTAGAAGTCGTCAGCTCATCCCGACTAGCCTTAGGCAAGCGCAGAATTTTTTTATAGAGGTCGCTTGTCATCTGGCGAGTAAAGCCCACTGCCGCCTTTGACGAATAATATTGGGCTACGACTGCTACCACCACTCCCAACGCAGCCAAGCCCATCAAAAGAAAAACCATCCAGTAGAGATGGGAGCTGTCGCGTCTAGGAATGGTCTCGTCCACAATCCCAGCAATCAAAATCGGAACCAAGAGTTCAAAGCTGGCTTCCAAAAGCTTGAACAAGGGGCCCAACAAAGACTCCCTGATATAGCCCTTGAAATATTTCAATAAATCTTTCATACTGTCTACTTCTCCATTAAACTGTTTCTATTTTACCATAATTTTCTCTGCTTTTCTGAAAATCAGAGTACAAGAAAACAAAGAGGAACTTGACTTAGCTCCTCCTTGTTGTTCACAAAAATACCCTGTGTATCTAATCTCTGTTGATAAAACTTTGAATTTTCGACATTTTTACCAGATATTCGATATATTGGTAAACACTTTCTATATCATATCCCTCACGCAATAATGCTGCTACAACATATGCATATTCAAGAGAGAGATCAGTTTGAAAAATGGCACTATCATCAGTATTAATAGAGATAGGAAGATTGAATTTTGAGTCCGGTTTTATAAACATACTGTTCAATTCAATTAATGGTAGGTCTATATACTTACTGATGAATGAAATTTTTCTATTGGAAGTAGGATTACTTTCAATACTGATTTCTTTTCGAAATAGTTTAAGACGTAAAATGAATTGAACTAGTTTGACAGCTTCAATATAAGTTTCAGATACTTCAACTGAAATAGTTTGTTTGTGCATTCTTTTGTACTTTTCAGAATAGTGATATTGAAAATATAATTCCCTAGCTTTGCTATTTTCAAAAGCTTGGCGATGTTTCTTATTGTGATAGTTAATTCGATAATCAAAGTCATGAACCAACTTATCATATTTTTTATTCTCTACCTCTTCAATATAGAGTTCTGGATCATCTCCACGTAGCATATAAGCACAATAAAAATCATACATTGAAAAATGATCATTGAAATTATACTTAATAACTTCTCGATTAAACTCTCCCTGAAGAAAACTTAGAATATCGTTACTAGAAATTTCATTCGATAATAGAAAATTTTTCACTTCATGATCTGAAAGATGCTCTTGTATCATATAATACATCCATACAACATCGTCTATATATTCTTCAACATTAGAAATAACGTTTTTTCTTTTTTTCTTAAAATATTTGTCAATGTCTAATCCTAATGCCAAACCATGCCCAAAGCGATCACCTCGTCGATAATCAAGAAACTCAATTACTTCATCCATCGCCCGAAGTCCATTCGCGATAGTTGTAAAATCCTCTCCGGCATGATAAGTAATGCCAAAAGGATTTTTCTTTCCAATCTCCTTTCTCTGCCAACGAAAGGATGGTCCAAAAATTTCGGGGCGTACATTCAACTCATAATTTGCTGTGTCAATTCCTACTATCTTTTGCTGAATACTTTTCTCCTCTTCTTGAGGCTTATGTTCAAAAAAACTAATTAATACCTCTGCTTTTCTCCTAAGATCAAAGTAAGATTTTTCTTTTCGTGAAACACCCTCTCTTAGATCAAAATCATCTTTATCTTTAATATAATGGATGACAAGTCCGAATTCGATAGCATGATCCTTATGTTTCTTCTTAAACTCATCATTGACATTTTTTAAGTCCCCAATAACTTTATAATACGCTTTTACATTTGCTTTAGGGGCAATCCGAAATTCAATCTGTTTTACATTTTTTTCGGAATAGTATTTATCAAAAACAGTCCTATAGATCCTTTTATTAAGATTTTTCCCCTCTAATAGTTCCTCTTTAATATTTTCACTATGTTTAAACTTTTCAAAGCCCATACCTTCATTGTCCTGATAAAACAGCATTTTAAATTTATTCAAAGCTAAAAGATAGATATTGAGAAGATATAGATCAAAATCAGATAAT
Organism: Streptococcus sp. Marseille-Q8145; assembly: GCF_965112035.1. Taxonomy (NCBI): domain Bacteria; kingdom Bacillati; phylum Bacillota; class Bacilli; order Lactobacillales; family Streptococcaceae; genus Streptococcus; species Streptococcus sp. Marseille-Q8145. Next base: position 150,850 of record NZ_CBCOPQ010000001.1, read on the forward strand.
TCACAAGTTAAATATTTTGAAAATAGACGCTTTAAAAAGCTCCGTTCTATTAAGAATTCTTTTCTAGGAGAACGATTGAAATGAGCAAACTCCTCTTCCCAATACTCTTTAAATATTTCAATCTGAGGTTTTAACTTGCTATACAGCCATTCAAAGTAATCCAAGCTATCTGATTGAAGCGCTTCGTGAAAAAATTTTTTAAATTCACTGTCTTCAAATCTATAATCAAAAGTCTGAGCAAAAAGATAAAACTTTATTATTCTAACTTTCAGAAAGGCGAGTTTTTCATTTTCATAATGCCTTATATTCTTCTTTAAAACACTAAAGAATTTTTTACTTTTTTTACCTTCAAAGCATGTATCAGTAGAAAAGTCATACCAATTTAACTCTGAAGTATAGCCGGAACCTTTCAAATGCATGTGATTTTCTGAAATTCCTTCGGAGAGTATACTCTTCAGGCGATAATTGTCATGTTGAATACGATGAACATCTTCAGAAGAAATATTGTGGTTTTCGATAGCGGCTTTCATAGCAAAAATAATATTTGCATCTATCTTGTTGATGATACCATTCCATTCCAATAAAGAATCAAAACTTATCGTCAGCGAATTAGCTTGGTAAAAAACCAATTCTTTGGCTATATAAACAAAAAGATTTAAGGTATTATTTCTATATTTAGCCGGACTGTATTTACCAATCTTTTCTCCATATTCAAGGATTAAATTATCTAATTCATCTTCATTATAATCCGTATAACTTCTTTGATAGACTTTTTTTACCTCGTGTCTGTAGTCCTTGTCTTTAAGATCAAATGCTTGCCTCCATTTGATAGAAGAATTTGATGGTAATTCATAACTAGATGCCGAAGTTTTATTATATTGATCAAAATCTCAAATAAAGGAAAATCTTTATAAATCGTTCGTAAAAAACGGTCAATCTGTCTCAAAATTCTCCTCCTAAATATACTTATTGTAAATTTCTGCTAGTTCTAAAAGATCTTGATATGTTACATATCTGGCTTTGATTCTATCAGCAATTTCATAATATTTTTTAGCATCATCGAATGACAAAGTAACAGTTATAAATCTTGAGTTCATAATTTCATATAATTCTTTATAGGTTGCGGATTTATAGATAGGTATAAAGAATAAAAATTCTAAAAACGTTCGCAACTCTTCACGATTAACTTTCGCACCATAGTAAGGTTCATAATCTTTCTTATTTGTACCTATCAACCATTCTCGGAAAACTTTCTTTCCAGACTCAAATTCATCATCTTTCTTATTTATGCCTATCAACTCATCAAAAATTTCTCCAAATTTTTCAACTCTATACAACTGGTCATAAAAACTTCCTTCGTTTTCATTATAAATAATTGTTTTTAAAGGAGTCACATCTAAGAAACGATCATTGCCAGATAAAATCCGATTTATATTTCTCAACGCTTCTAGATAATTATCCTTTGTAGTTTCTCGAGCTCTGGATGCATAATTTCGTCTTATAAATAGATCCGTATGGAAAACATTTTTATAGATATATCTAGATCGTAGCTCCTCTGACTCATTTGACTCATCTAGATTATACAAACGATCTAAATTCAAAAGAAATTCAAGCAAATACTCTAATTTAGTAGGCCAGCTAAAAAGATTTAATAGATAATTTCTATTTTGGGGTCGGAAAAATGGTATATAGGTATATTTTTTCCTATAAATAAATTGAGATTTCCCAATTTCTATATTCTGACTAATATCTCCACGAACCGGCCATTCAGAATTAATAAAACTTTGAATGAATTTGTAATACAACTTTTTATCTCCATCAAAGCTAGCAATTGTAGGAAAAATTAGAATGTAATCATCTATATTATAACCTTTAACATAATCTAGAAAGCTAAACTCTTGAGGCATAAAATTAGAATTAATCACCTGTAAATAATCAATTAATTCTGGGAGACAAGTAGTTAATGAACTTAAACTTTCCTCATACTCCTCTTCATAGATTTCTGTTGAATCAGATTCTAAACCTTCCAAATATTCTTGTCTCTTATTCTGGAAATCTTTAATTATGCTCTTATTTTCTTCTATCTTCTCAAATGTCTGAAATAGTTTAGAAGAAAGGTAAATAGAATAATTGATCTTTATTAAATAGCAAAAATGATTATCTAAATATTGGTTTATGTTATTTGGTAAACGTTTATATTCTTCAATAATTGCTAATACATCACCAATTGTTAAGTTGTATTCTTCTCGATTCCAAAGATAAAATGGGTAAGGTGGTTTTCTAACATCTTCATCTAGATTCTTAGAATTCTTAGATAAATTGTAAATGTAAGAATAAGTAAGATGATTTTTACTGTATGGTTTAGCTAATTCCCATTGCCTAAAATATTCTAATTTAGATGGTAGGGAACCAAAATGAGTTGTTATTTTATAATCAATATATTTCTTAAATTCAGAGAGGTTTTCCAGCAAACCTTTAAAAAATAATCCAGAATTTCCTTTTTGTAATGGCTCCATCTCACTAAAAATTTCTGCTACTTGGATAATTTCTCGCAAACTCTGAGGCAACAGTAACTTTGTATTCTCACGACTATCAATCGGTTTAATATTTAAGTCAGTTCTGATAAATACACACTTATAAAACCATTCTTCTACAGTTATACCATGGTTCTCTTCCTTATTGTTTGATTTATCATCGAACTTAAAGATTCTTAAATCTTTATCAAGACCAAGATCAATAGATTTTAAGATAGCCTGCATATCCTTAATTAATAAATCGTTCTTTGAAAGGAGGGGGACACGATTTCCAAAAGGAACTAGTTTAAGTAGAAATTGATTGATTTGCGAAAAGACTTCTCCATTATCAATCACCCCACGCTCTAAAAGTTCCTTATTATCAGTTATTAAATCTTCAAATAAAGAGTTCTCCAATTGACGTTCTCTATAGGTAAAGATGATGATTATTTTCTTATCTAGATAACGCTGAATATCATTAAGAAGCTTTGAGATCAGTTGATTTTTCACCAAATCCAAATCATCAATGATTAAAACAAAATCTTTTGGCTTCTTATTATTCATTTGTAGAATATCAAGAAGGTTCTCGAGAAATTCTCCAAAAAGTTTATCAAGATGCACCCTTTTGTTTAGAGAGTCCAGAATAGACGAGTCAGAGTGCCCGTTTTTAAAATAATCCTCCTTTTGCTTATCAATTGAAATAGCAGCTATAATAGATTTTAATTGTACATTCAGTTTAGTCAAAACAGATGTACTAAGGCATTCACTGTCTAAACTATTCACAATATCACGAAGCATAGAAACGAAAACATCTATTATACTGAGATCAGAAGATAGTACTTCTGGACCAATAATATCAAAAACATGATACTCCTTTTCAAGAATATTTTTCAAACTCTTCAAAAGGGATGTTTTTCCAGAACCACGTTCACCAGATATAGCAATCATTTTAGACATTTCTTTATGAATGAACATTTTTCCAGCATCACACTCGTCAGCTTTTCCATTCTTTTTACTGTCCTCTGCCAATTTATTAAAATCAACCAAGATATCTCTTATACGATTCAATTCCTTGTAAAACATATAATGTTCAGGGATTTCATCCCAGTTCTTACAGTTTAAAATAATCGGTTGTTTATACTGTTCCCAATTGATCTTGCTATATACCATACCACATCTCCTTAATTTGAATATATTATAATATTATCAAAAAATAATGTATTTTTCCATAATATATAGAATAATTAGGATTTGATTCTAACTTTTATTAATCTTATTTCTATTTAAACTAAGACTTATACTATTAAACATTCACTTTAGAAACAAAAAGAAAGGGAATATTTCACCCTTTCTATCTAAAAAAGCTTTACATTATTCTTTTTAAACTTTATCTTTCAGATTACCTGCAACTAACTTCAAAATCCAAAACAAGACTGGGGTTAATACTAATAGAAAAATTCCTAAAACTATAAACGTCCAGTCGAAGCCAAGATTATCAATCAACCAGCCAGTCAGAGGGAAAATGACAATCATGCTCAGGCTGAACATCATAGAGTAGACACTGAGCATGGTCGCCCTCACTTCACTTGGCAGCTGCTTTTGCAAATCGTTGTCAAAAATCGGCTGGAAAAGAGCATACAAGGCGTTGCTGATTAGATAAATCAAAATGTAGATGACTGGTGTTCCAAAATAGGAGAGCAGGTAGCTTGCTCCAGTTAGAAGAACCACTGAAGGAAAAAGTTTCAAGGCAGAATACCTCTTTCCAATCATACTCGCCAGATAGACCGCTAAGATATTCAAAGCACTGCCAATCAGCATGACCAGCGAAATCTGCCAATCTTTTAAATCAGGCAATTGATTTTGATAGTAAAAATAAAACATACACATCAAGGTGCCAATGATTTGGGACAGAATCATCCAAATAAAAAGGTTAGGATTTCTCTGCAACTCCTCTTTGACAGCCCAGATAATCTTTTTCATAGTCAGACGTTCTGCTTTCTCTGCTTTGACACTTGGCTCCTTCAGCATCCAGGTCAAGAAAAGAACGATGATAGAGGTACCAATCATGATATAGTAGGTCAGATGCAATTGTCCATGGACAAAAAATCCGGCCCAGACCGTTCCCAAAGACCGAGTCGCTTCAGCCACCCCAGACATAAAACTGGAGATGGATAAGTAACGTTCCTTGAGTCCGGCCTCCACAGACGAATCATAAACCATGGCTGCGCTTGTCCCCGAATCAAAATTATAGGACCAAGCACTAATCACCATAGCCAGTGCGTAGATCCAAAAGTTCCCCTGCCCCGCCAACATGAGAACAGAAGACACAATCCCAGCTATCCGGCTCAGATAAAGATTGGTCTTGTAGGAAAAGCGATCCGCCAACATCCCAGAGGGAATTTCACAGATGACACTAGTGGCATGAAAGATACTTTCCAAAAGCCCAATCTGCCAAAGGGACAAGCCGTTTTGACTTAGAAATAAAATCCAAAAACTAGTAATGCCTAGAAAGGCAAAAAATTCAACTCCGGCCATCAGGCCGATATTTTTCCGATAACTTCTTTTAAACATATTTTCTCCTTTAACAAGTGTTTTTTAATTTCTATCCTTTATCACTTGTTAATCTGCTGTTTACATGACCTCTACCTCTTCTTTCTCTAAATTTCTAAATTTGGATTATTTCATAGTTCATTGCTGAAAAAACGCCACATGGGCGTTTGAATCATTTTATGGTTTAATACGGTGCAGCATACGTGGGAATGGAATGGCTTCACGGATATGCTTGGTCCCTGCCACAAAGGTTACCATACGCTCGATACCGATACCGAAGCCACCGTGTGGAACTGTTCCATACTTACGAAGATCAAGGTAGAATTCATATTCTGTCGTATCCATACCAAGATCATTCATCTTAGCAACAAGGGCATCGTAGTCTTCCTCACGCATAGAACCACCGATGATTTCACCGTAGCCTTCAGGTGCCAGCAAGTCTGCACAGAGGACACGGTCTGGATTTCCAGGAACTGGTTTCATATAGAAAGCCTTGATGGATGCTGGGTAGTTCACGACAAAGGTTGGTACACCAAAGTGATTTGAAATCCATGTTTCATGCGGTGAACCGAAGTCATCTCCATGTTCCAGATGTTCGTAGTCTGCATCTTCATCATTTTCATGGGCTTGCAAGAGGTCAATCGCTTCATCGTAGGTAACGCGCTTGAAAGGCTCTGCAATATAGCGTTTCAAGAGTTCTACATCACGTTCCAATGTTTCCAAAGCTTGAGGAGCCCGGTCAAGAACGCCTTGAATCAAGGCTTTGACATAAGCTTCCTGCAAGTCGAGTGATTCATCGTGAGTAACAAAATTATACTCCGCATCCATCATCCAGAACTCTGTCAAGTGACGGCGAGTTTTTGATTTTTCTGCACGGAATACAGGTCCAAAGTCATAAACACGTCCCAGAGCCATTGCCCCTGCTTCGAGGTACAGCTGACCAGATTGGCTCAAGTATGCTGGAGTTCCAAAGTAGTCGGTTTCAAAGAGCTCAGTCGAATCCTCTGCCGCATTTCCTGACAAGATCGGGCTGTCAAACTTGATAAAGCCATTCTTGTCAAAGAATTCATAGGTAGCATAGATGATGGCATTACGGATCTGCATCATGGCTACTTGCTTACGAGAACGTAGCCACAAGTGACGGTTGTCCATGAGGAAGTCTGTTCCGTGTTCTTTTGGCGTGATTGGATAGTCATTTGACTCGCCGATGACTTCGATGTCAGTAATGTCAAGCTCGTAGCCAAATTTTGAACGCTCGTCTTCTTTGACGATCCCTGTCACATAGACAGATGTTTCTTGGCTCAAGCGTTTGATCGTATCAAACTTCTCAAGTCCTGCTTCTTCGCCAAATTTCTCAATAAAGTTAGGCTTGAAAGCGACACCTTGGAAAAAGGCAGAACCATCACGCAACTGCAAGAAAGCGATTTTTCCTTTTCCTGACTTGTTGGCTACCCAAGCACCAATCGTTACTTCTTCACCAACATGATTTTTTACATCAATAATTGTTACATTTTTCTTCGACACGTTTTTTCTCTTTTCTATTTTTATTCTTTGTGGCAGACTACTTCGACATTATTTCCATCTGGATCCAAGACAAAAGCTGCATAGTAAGGTAGATGATCACTCCGATAATCAGGTACACCATTATCTTTTCCACCTGCCTTCAAACCCGCCTCGTAGCAAGTTCGAACCTGCTCGTGATTTTCTGCAAAAAAAGCAAAGTGAATAGGAGCCTGCTCTCCCTTTCCTAACCAAAAATCTCCACCAGGATGAGGACTATTGGGGGCAACAAAACTGAGTAGAGAGTCAGTTCTAAAATCCAATTCATAGCCAAGAGGAGCAAGAAAGCTTGTATAAAAGTCTTTTGAAATTTGTAAATCCTTTACTTTAATCTCAAAATGATCAATCATCCTTACTTCTCCATGAAATCCTTGAGGCGTTGAACCGCTTCTTTTAGTGTATCCATGTCAGTCGCATAGCTGAGGCGGACATTTTCTGGCGCACCAAACCCGTCTCCTGTCACCAACGCAACTCCTACTTCTTCTAAAATCGCTGTGGTAAAGGCCGTCACATCGGTATAACCTTTCATTTCCATCGCTTTTTTGACATTTGGGAAGAGGTAGAAGGCTCCCTGAGGTTTGACGACTTCAAAGCCAGGCACTTGAGCCAGCAAAGGATAGATAGTATTCAGGCGTTCTTCAAAGGCCAATCTCATATTTTCAACCGTATCCTGACTGCCCGTCAAGGCTTCAATGGCTGCATATTGCGCCACCGCTGTCGGATTAGAAGTCGTTTGCCCTGCAACCTTGCTCATGGCTGAGATAATTTCAGGCTCACCTACAGCATAGCCAATCCGCCAGCCCGTCATAGAGTAGCTCTTGGAAACACCATTGATGACGACTGTTTGCTTGCGAATTTCCTCTGACAGACTAGAAATCGGCGTGAATTTATTGCCGTTATAGACCAAGCGGCCATAAATATCATCGGCTAAGATCAAGATATCATGCTCAACAGCCCAATTTCCGATAGCCAGCAGCTCCTCTGCTGTATAAATCATACCAGTCGGATTGGATGGCGAGTTCAGAACCAAGACCTTGGTCTTCTCAGTGCGGACAGATTCCAGCTGGGCAACCGTCACCTTAAAGTTATTTTCCTCTGTCGCTTGAGCAAAAACAGGCTTTCCTTCAGCCATCAAGATCTGATCGGCATAGCTAACCCAATAAGGCGTCGGAATGATGACTTCATCACCTGGATCAATCACACTCATAAAGAAGGTGTAGAGGGAGAACTTAGCACCCGTTGCCACTATCACTTGATTAGACTGAATCTCATAGCCATAGTACTTGGCGAAATAGTCTACAACCGCTGCTTTTAGCTCAGGCAGACCACTTGTTACCGTATAAAAACTAGCTCTGCCATCTTCAATCGCTGCCATCGCTGCTTGCTGGATATTCTTAGGCGTAGGAAAATCTGGCTCTCCCAAGGTCAAAGAAAGGATATCCCTGCCTTCCGCCTTCAAAGCTTTCGCTCTGGCTGCCGCCGCCAGAGTCACACTTTCTTCCATATTTAAAACACGATTGGATAATTTCATAGCCCCTCCTTGCTGAGCAATGTTTTGCTTTCAAATCCGATATTATAATAAGTGCTTCCAGACTTAATTTCCCAAACAGGCTGACCGTCAAAGTAACCAAAAGTGGTCTTATCAATAGATGTCGCTCCATTTTCCTTGGCCACTTGCTCTGCCTCTGCCTGACTCATTCCATCTTGCAAGCGATAGACATGGATTTTATTGGAATTTTTGGAAATCAGAACAGCTTCTTCCTCTTTTTTACTAGTTTTCCCAATCAAGCTATAATAGGACTCTTTGCCATTGTAAATCGCAAAGCTCGTCAGACTTTCCAAATCTGCATATTCCTTAGCGATTTTTTGAGAACCCTCCTTGGCTGACTGCCAAGGCTCGATAGCAAGGTGCAAGATCATAAAAAATGAAAAAACAAGCGCCGTGAGGACTAGGAAAAGCCCAATGGCATAGTGCCTTATAGGAAATTTAGCCCTTTCTTTAATTTTATGTTTCACTGAATCATTATACTACAAATAGCCTGATTTTTCTAGGACTTTTATTACATTTGCATTTATTACTACTTATTGATAAAATGTTGCTATGAAAATAACTGAAAACCTAGACAAGGATACTCTACTTGACCTTAAAACGATTATCGTGCTCCATAAGGCTGAGCGCACCATTCGTAATCTCGAAGCTCAAATTTTTAAAAAGCATAATTTGACGCCAACCCAATTTTCTGTTTTGGAAACCTTATATAGTAAAGGAGAACTGCGGATTCAAGATTTGATTGACAGCATGCTGGCTACATCGGGAAATATGACGGTCGTTATCAAAAACATGGAAAGAGATGGCTGGATAAGTCGCAGCTGCGATCCCAATGACCGCCGCTCCTTTCTCATCCAACTAACCGACCAAGGCCAGAAAAAGATCGAGGCTGTCTTGCCAGAGCACATCGCCAATATCCGCCATATGACTGCATTCCTCTCCCAAAACGACAAAGAAGATTTGGTGCGGATTTTAAAAACTCTCAAAAAGCTGAGCTAAATTATTGCTAATTAGTGACAATTGTTGTAACATGGATAGTAACAAGAGGGACACCTCTTAAATAAAGATAAAATGGAGGACATATTTATGTCTAAAGTACTATTTATTGTTGGCTCACTTCGTCAAGGTTCATTCAATCATCAGTTAGCAGCACAAGCAGAAAAGGCTCTAGCTGGCAAAGCTGAGGTTTCCTATCTGGACTACAAAGATGTACCATTCTTTAACCAAGACCTCGAAAGTCCAGCTCCAGCTGCTGTTGCCAAGGTTCGTGAAGAAATCCTTGCAGCTGATGCTATCTGGATCTTCTCACCTGTCTACAACTGGGCCATCCCAGGTGTGGTGAAAAACTTGCTCGACTGGACTTCACGCGCACTTGATTTGTCAGATCCAAGCGGTCCTTCTGCCCTCAATGCCAAAGTGGTGACTGTTTCATCTGTTGCTAACGGCACTTCACCTGATGAGGTCTTCAAGCACTACCGTAGCCTCCTTCCATTTATTCGCATGAATGTGGTTGATCAATTTACTGGTGTCGGTATCAATCCAGAAGCTTGGGGAACTGGCCAATTAGTCCTTTCAGAAGACAAGCTTGCTGAGCTTTCTGTCCAAGCAGATGCCCTCCTAGCAGCTATCAACTAAGATAAAATGAAAAACATGAAGCAAAATTTCTCGGAAATACTGCTCCATGTTTTTTTATTTTAAGATAATGGCTGCGACGATTGGACTGACAATCACATACATGATCCCTGTCACTCCGATTGCAAGACCTGCCATGGCTCCAGCAACATGTCCATATTTGAAAGCTGTTCCTGTACCAACTGCATGTCCTGTACCACCTAAGGCCAAGCCAACCGCTACTGGATCCTTAATTTTCAGCAGTTTAAGAATAGTCGGTCCCATGACACTTGTCAAAATACCTGTCGCCACAACAACCACCAAGGTAACAGTTGTCAAGCCCTGCATTTTATCAGTAATTCCTACCGCCATCGCTGTTGTGACAGATTTTGGAAATAGGGAAATCGCTAAAAAGAAGTCCATCCCAAAGAATTTTGCAAGTAGAGCTGTGAAAGTCGTATTGACCACTACAGCCACAAAGGTACCTAGCAGGATACTGCGAGCGTGGTGCTTCATCAGGTGGAAGGTCTTATAAAGCGGAATTCCTAAAGCAACCGTAGACGGTACGATTAAATTGTTCAAGTAAGCCCCACCGACATAGTAGTCCTTATAAGAAATTCCCGTTAATTTCAAAAAGGCAATGACCAAAATCGCTGCTAAAAGGAGAGGCGTTGTCAAAGGATGAGGAAATCTGCGGAAAATCAGCATCCCGATGAGGTAGGCAAAAATGGACAAGGCGAGGCCAAATAGCGGGTTACTCCATAGATTAGACATGATCCATCCCCCCTTCCTCATAATCGCCTTCAAAATGCTGCTTGATGAATTGTACGACAAGGGCAATGACGATCACATTTAAAACAATGGCACCAAGAATAATCAAGATAATCGGTAGCAGATAAGGAGCAATCACATGGAATTTATCCATAATACCAACCGCTGGCGGCAGAAAAAGAATAGTCATATTGGCTAACAGGAAGTTTCCGACCATACTGACGTGGCGGAGCCTCAATAACTTAAACTGCAAAGCAAGAAATAGCAAGATTAAGCCGATAATACTACCTGGAATGGGAAGATGGAAGACACTTGATATTCCCTCTCCAATGATGGAAATCGAGAAAATAATCATCAACTGGACATATAACTTCATGCAGAACCTCCGAAACTTTCTATGTACAGTTTACTCCTTTTCAGAAAAATTTCAAGGTTTTTCTCAAATAAAAAAGATGGAAACGAATCCATCTGATTACTTGCATACTATCCTTACTTCTACATTCTCAGAGTCTCGCACTAAGCAAAAAGATCATCGTTCTTTTTCCCCGCTACCAAAAAAGCGCCCTAAGGCGCTTCTTGACATACAACGGAAGACATGGGATTCGAACCCACGCACGCTTTTACACGCCTACTGCGTTTCCAACACAGCCTCTTAAGCCTCTTGAGTAATCTTCCATAAAAGAGAAAGACTTGCTTTCTCAAAACTTTATCCATTATACCACATTGCAGCTCCAGCCGCTATACTTTCCATTATATTTTTTCGAAATTTCTATTAATTCCCAAACATGTTGGTTGATGCTAGGGAGCTCTGTGGTATCAAATCTGGATATTTCTAGTTTGTAAGGTCGAGGATCGCCTTCTTCTTTTTTCCTAGAAGAAATATCATAATCAAGAGCAGAGGCATCCCCCATAAAGGAAACACGATCATCGTAAGTCTCAAAACTAAACTGATGAGTGATTTCTCTTAGTTGACTGTGGTCATCCCCTTCTTTATCTAAGCGATACCAGATACGCTGGTTTAAGATAGATTGGTACTCATATTCATTTGGATACAAGAAGTCAAAGTATTGTTTCCATTCAGGATCCACCAGAGTAGCTGAATTATATTGATATTTCGAAAATTGCTCCATCACTTGAGCAATAATCGGCATGTGCCGCTCTCTATCTTTCAAATAGTAATAAAACTCTATATGACCATCTGTGATGACTACTCCGACATAGATAGCCGCAATGTGCTTCATCGCTTCTGAAAGACGATCTTCGATGAGGTTCAAATTAGAAAATTCATCATAATCTGGAAAGCCTGTCTCTGGATCAACATTCAAAATGGCAATTCTCAAACGTAGTGCATAAGTATAGGATGGATAGGGAGCAACTGAATCCAAGGCTAAATTTAGACGGATACTAGCCATTCGCTCGTCAATCAGAGTCGAAAAAGATCCCCATTCATTCGGAAGATTTTCTAAATCAACAGAAACTTCCTCAATGGGTAGATGACTATCTTGACTTTTCCCTAAGATTTTTCCAAAAAAACTCATATCATCAAAAACCTCATTTACATATCCCTATGGAGCTTAGTGGAGAAGTCAGGAAAGCTTTAAAATCAATACACTTTTGTTTTCTAGTCCTTTTCCTAACTCTTTCTAAAAAATCCGAAAACTCCTTCAACTTTACTAGTATATCATATTTTAGGAGATTATCAAATCGTTTAATTTTTGCAAAAATAGAGCGATATATCTGTTGGTCTATTTTGATAGGTTGAAGACCATTATAAAGGACATCTGTTTCATGCGCTCTACTCTATTTTCAAAGAAGCGCTTTGCAAATTATATTGACTTTTAGGAGGTGTTACCTCCTTTTTGTAACTCCTTTTGTAACTCCCTTTTTCAAAAAGTTCTAGAAAGGTTTAGAAAGTATAAAATAAAAAAACGCTGATAAATCAACGTTTTAAGAAGTTTTAGAAAGGTTTAGAAACCAAAGATGGAGCCGGTGGGAGTCGAACCCACGTCCAAACACCTGCTAACACATTTGTCTACGACCATAGGCCATGTCTTCATTTAACTCAGCTTTGACACATGGCTCAAGCCCAAGCTAAGCGAGTCTATCAATCTCTTGTAAAATCCCTAGACTTGATTTTACCGTAGCTTGCTCATAATAAGACCGGTCATCAGACACAAGCAATCCGAATCAGGTCACGCTGGCTGGTTTTTAAGCAGCTAAAGCGTAAGAATTGTTATTTTTTGCAGTTATATTTAACTGGCGTTTTACATCCGCTAGATGAGTCGCAAAATGTGCCGCATAATGCCTGTCGAATCCGTAACGACCCCAAGACAAGTAACTATTATACCAAAATAATGTCCTAATTGCAAAAATCAAGATAAAATTACTCCAACGATGCTAAAATTCCCTTGATATAAGGCACCAAGGGAATTGACTACATATGATCTTTTACTGCAACTGCTACCATTCTAGCTTTGGCTCTTGTCTGTCCTGCTGCTGACATCTCCATCACGATAATAGCTTTCCTTGCTCCCAACTCCTCAATCCGCGAAGTAACGATGATTTCCTGATCAATAGGCGTCGGGCTCTGGTAATCAACTTCTAAACGGGCTGTGATAAAGCGTCCAATGACTGTATCTTGAGTCAAGTCCAAGCCTTTTTCTTGATGGGCAAACCAAGCTGCTGAAGCCGTTCCATGGCAATCAAAAATCATAGCAATCATGCCACCAAAAAGATTGGCCGGCACACCACCAGTATAGTGAGATTCTGGTCTTATTCTAGTAATGCATTCCTTCCCATCTAAGCTAGGATAAGTCTTTAAATGTAGACCTAGCTCATTCTTAGGGCCGCAGCCCCAGCAATGTTGAAATCGGTCGCCATATGTATCTTGAATAGCAATCTTTCTTGTTTCTAAAGTCATACCAGTTCCTTTCAAAAATCAGAGTGTAAGCGTTTTTTAATTAGTATATCAGCCTTTGGGGCAATAGTAAATAGAAAGCAAGGCCAATATATTTTAATTGTTGCTATAATCTGATTTTATAAGTTTTCTACCTCTTTCTTGAATTAAAGGCACTCATTTTCAGCCTTAATAGCCTTTCTAAAGCATAGAAAAACCAAGAAAGTCCAATCTGTCTTCTTGGTTTTATCTATTTTTATAGCTTCTTCTATTAGAATAGTTCCTGAATCGGTTCAAAAATAATCCGTTCAATATCAGACAAGTAAATAGAGAGCTGTTGTTGCTTGTTAAAGAAGGCTGATAATAAATCATTGCCTTGGATTTTATCTCCAAAACTCTGCATCTTTTCTTGAATGTCTGGGGTCGGCATTTGGCCTGTCTGAGCCAGTTGCTGCAGCTCTTTCTGGAAAGCTAGGTAGTCATCAAAAATAGCCTTGGCTTCACTATTCGCATTGATAGCCTGCTTGCTTTCTACCACAGCTTTGTACTCTGGCATTTCGCGAAGTCCTCGACTGAGTTCATTGGCTAAATCATAAATATTTGACATAGAGTTCTCCATTCTATATTAGTCTTCGGACACTAAGTAATCCGTATTTTCTCTTACTATTTTAGCAGATTTTTCCAAATCTTGGCGATTTTTAAAGGTAATTTGCAGAATACCGTTGATATCTTCACGGTTTTCCTCGTTGATTCGAATATTGACGACCGAAATTCCGCGCAGAAGCTCCAAAATACCCAAAATCGCATCTTCTTCATCGGGCACCTCAATAAAGAGGTCATAAAAGCTATCCACACCAGCTCGTTTATGAATTTCCATCTGCTTGCGGCTTTGCCGTCCTCGGTCGAAAAATTCCCAGATAGCTGTCTCGTCCTTGGTCTTAATCGCTGCAGCCACCTTATCTAACTGGGCTTTAAAATCTTCCAGCCGCTCCAAGATAGCTTGAGGATTGGTCAAGAGGATAGAGGTCCACATACCCGGCTCACTCTCCGCAATCCGCGTCATATCTCGAAAACCACCGGCGGCAAAAGACTGGGTTAGTTCATGCTCTTGGCTATAAGCTGCCGCTTGCTCCATCAGGCTGGAGGCTAGGATATGAGGAAAATGGCTGATTTGACTGGTCACTCGGTCGTGCTCGGCTGCATCTACCTGAATAAAGCGGGCATGAAGACCACTCAGCAAATCTTTCATTTCCTCAAGCGTACCAGACTTGGTCAGGCTAGAGGGCGTGAAGATATAATAGGCATTTTCAAAGAGAGTGACATGAGCAGCCTTGGCTCCGGTCTTGTGACTTCCAGCCATCGGGTGAGCTCCGACAAAGCGGACGGGCTTATTCTGCAGATACTTTTCTGCAGCTGCCACAATCTCTGCCTTGGTCGATCCAGCATCTGAGATGATAACATTTTCCTTCAGGTCCAGCTCTGCTAGATCCTTGATAAATGCTATGGTCTGCTTGATGGGCATAGCCAGAATAATCACATCAGCCAGTGGAGCAAAGGCAGCAAAATCATCTGTCACCAGATCTACCATTCCCCGTTCCAAGGCAACTCTGCGCGATTCCTCACTGCGATTATAGCCAAAAATCTCTATCTCAGGATGAGCTCGCCTGATGCCCAGAGCCAAGGAAGCTCCAATCAGTCCCAGACCTGCGATATAGACTGTTTTTCTCTCCATGCCCACTCCTTTCTTCTAAAAGTTCTTGACAAATTCCCGATGGCGGGCTACCGCATCCTTTAGTTCTTCCAGATTATCCGAAGAGAATTTCTCCAAGACTTCGGTGGCTAAAACTGTTGCCACCACGCTTTCCATGACAACACCCGCCGCTGGCAGAGCCGTTGGATCGCTCCGCTCCACTGTCGCCTTATAAGGCTCGTGGGTCTCAATATCCACGCTCATCAGTGGCTTGTAAAGGGTTGGAATAGGCTTCATAACACCTCGCACCACGATTGGCTGACCATTGGTCATACCGCCCTCAAAGCCGCCTAGATTATTGGTCCTACGAGTGAAGCCATCTTCCTCAGACCAGAGGATTTCATCCATGACTTGACTCCCCTTGAGGCGGCCTGCTTCAAAGCCCACACCAAACTCAACTCCCTTGAAAGCATTGATGGACACGACTCCTTGAGCAATCTTGGCATCCAGCTTCTTGTCCCATTGGACATAGGAGCCCAGACCGACCGGCACACCTCCAACGATAGTCTCAATGACACCACCGATGGTATCCCCGTCTTTCTTAATCTGGTCAATGTAGGCCTTGATTTCTTCTTCGCGCTCGGGATTGACAATGGAAACCTCTGACTGGGCAGCTCTTTCTTTGATCTCTGCTACGGTCAGATCGTCTGGTACATCAATATCAATGCCACCAAAGGTTACGATATGGCTGGCTACCTCTACACCGATTTCTTCCAGCAAGCGCTTGGCTACCGCTCCGACTGCTACACGCATGGTCGTTTCGCGGGCAGAAGAGCGCTCTAGGGAATTTCGCAAATCGTCAAAGCGATATTTCATGCCGCCAACTAAGTCAGCATGGCCAGGGCGTGGTTTGGTAATCTTGCGCAGCCCTTTTTTCTTTTCATCCACATCTGCCGCACCCATAATCTCCAGCCACTTCTGATGATCCAGATTCGTGACATTGAGGGTAATCGGGCCGCCCATGGTCAAGCCATGACGAACCCCAGACGTAATCTCGACTTGGTCACTTTCAATCTTCATGCGGGCACCACGGCCGTACCCACCCTGACGGCGCTTGAGCTCAGCATTGATATAGTCAGCGGTCAAAGGAAGACCAGCCGGCACCCCCTCAATAATAGCTGTCAAACGTGGTCCGTGGGATTCTCCTGCTGTTAAGTATCTCATACATTTTCTCCTATTTCTGGGATGGAAAGAGATGGACAACCTGTCTATTTTTCATCCAAACTGTCCAATCGTCTTAAACTCCATCTGGCACTTATTTCTTCAGAAATTCTTTCATCTCTTCCAGCGGAATCTGGTGAATACTAGCCGAACCCAGCTCGGGCACCAGTACTAGCTTGATAGAGTTGCCTCGAGCCTTCTTATCATGGGTCAGTGCCTGATAGAGAGCAGCTTCATTCCAAGGCTGGTAATCCACCGGCAAGCCAAACTTCTGACACATATGGATGATGTCTTCTGTGATTCCGGCTGGCATGAGGCCTTTCTTTTCAGCGACACGAGAAACCTGTACCATGCCAATCGCCACGGCTTCACCGTGCATGACTTTTCCATAGCCCGCTGTCGCTTCGATAGCATGCCCAATAGTATGGCCGAAATTCAGATAGAGGCGGACGCCATTATCCAGCTCGTCCTCAACTACAATCTTACGTTTAACATCACAGGAATGGTAAATGATGCTTTCAGCATGCTCTAAAATCGACTCTGGACTGCCATCCATTTCTGACAGCTCATCCCAGAGTTCCTTATCCTCAATCAAGCCGTACTTGACAACCTCGCCCATACCTTCAATCAATTCACGTTGCCCTAAAGTCTGCAAGACTTCAGGGTCAATCAGAACTCCATCAGGCTGAGTAAAAGTCCCGACCATATTCTTGGCCCAAGGTGTATTGACACCTGTCTTACCACCGATAGAGGAATCCACTTGAGCTGTCAGACTGGTCGGAATCTGCACGAAATGAACGCCCCGCATGTAGGTCGAAGCGGCAAAGCCCGCCAAATCACCGACGACTCCGCCTCCCAAGGCTACAATGCCGTCGCTGCGGGTCAGACCAACCTTGACCAAAAACTCATAGACTTTGTTGACGGTCTTTAAGTTCTTGCTGGCTTCGCCTTCCAAAAAGTCAAAGACAAAAGTCTCAAATCCAGCCGCTTCCAAGCTCAGCTTGACCTTTTCCGCATAGAGTCGAGCCACTCGATTGTCCGTGACGATGACCACTTTCTGAGGCTGCCACAGCTGACTCAGCCAGTTTCCAGCCTGAGATAAGGCTCCTTTTTCGATGGTAATATCATAGGGATGATGGGGGAGATTTACATTCAATTTCATAAGCGCCTCCTTGTTTTTCCTGCTCCAACCTTAAAGGAGCTGAGTACGAGTGACTATTTATACAGAGCTTCTAGCTGCTGCCAAATTTCCTGACAGGGCATGGATTGGTCTGTCCAAAGCTCAAAAGCTTCTGCTGCCTGATAAAGCAACATACCCAGACCATTCACTGCCACTACCTTCTGACTTCGAGCCCACTTTAAAAAAGGTGTTTCAAAAGGTTTGTAAATCACATCCGCAACTAAAATCTGGCTCGGCAGCTGAATACTTTCAGCTAATGGCAAAGTTTTTCCATCCATACCCACACTTGTTCCATTGACCAGAAGGTCTGATTGGTTAATTTTATCCTGCAAGGTAGCTAAGTCTTCTAAGTTAAAAACATGAATCCTACTCTTAGTCTGGCGGCTGATAACTGCCATCTTGCTGACGGTCTTATCATAGGATGCCTGCCGAGTAAAGACAAAGATTTCTTCTGCCTGATCCAAAGCAGCTTGAGCGATAATAGCTGTTGCGGCTCCTCCAGCACCTAAAATGGTCATTTTTTTGCCCTGAATAGCAAAAGACGGCAAGCTCTTAAAAAATCCCTTGCCATCCGTATTATATCCTATCAATATACTATTTTTATTCACCACTGTATTCACAGCCCCGATAAGACGGGCACTGGGAGCCAATTCATCAAGATATTGGATGACTTCCTGCTTGTAGGGCATTGACAAATTTATCCCAAACATATTATACCTTCGGATATTAGCAACGGTCGCTTCTAAATCCTCTGCTTCAATTTCCAAAGCAAGGTAGACACCATTGACAGCAGTCTTCTCAAAGGCAGTATTATGAATAAATGGTGAAATGCTATGCTTAATCGGCTTAGCAACCACTGCAGCTAGACGAGTATGGCCATCAATTTTCATTTAAAATCTCCCGCACAACCTTCATGTTTGCTAGGGAAACCTGACCCGGTGCACTCGGCTGTTCAACGCTAGCAAAAGACCAGCTCGAACCTGTCAAATCTGCAGCTAAGCGAGAAATCTTTCCGACTTTTCCCATAGAAATCGTTACATACTCTTGCTCAGGATTCAAAATCTTAAATCCACGAGTGTAGTTCATCAGATCCAAGACATCCTGCTCATTGTGAGCCATGACAGAAACTTTGACCACTTTTGGTGCCAAACTTGTCAATTCTGACAAAATTTCCATCATATTTTCAGGCGTTTCCTCAAAATTATGATAACTGAGAACTAAATTTGGAAACTCGAGCATTTCTTCAAATTTATCTTTATGCGAATAGTATTCAAAATCAACATAGTCTGGCGAATAAAAATTGGCCACTTCTTTGATGAGAGCAACATATTCATCATCTGACAGATCAATTTCACCACCTTCTCCGCGACTTCGCAGCGTGAAGAGCAATTCACGACCAGCAAATTTCTCGAAAATAGCAGGAGCAACGTTGAGAATGCTCTCTTTCGGCAAAAAGTCCGCGCGCCATTCGATAATGTCAGCATCATCATAACGACTCACATCAATTGCTTTAGCCTCTTCTAAACTTCTGGGCATGATTGAAACGACTAATTTCATTTATCCACCTTAATTGTAAATACCTTTAGGTAGTTACTATTCTCATCTTTCTTATTGTATACAAAGTCTGCTGGTAGGCCATATTCCGCTAGATAGCGGTGAGGAACTCCTGCAAATCCTTTTTCAATTTCTTTTTTAAACTTACTTTTAGAGACATTGGCTGCATTGGTCGAAAGAATCAATGTTCCTTTCGGACTCAAGATTTCCAAGGCCTGAGCCACCAAACGATGGCAATCTTTCGCAACAGAGAAAGTCTGCTTTTTATTGCGAGCAAAGCTCGGCGGATCAAGGACAATCACATCATATTTCAACTCGTGACGCTTGGCGTATTTGAAGTAATCAAAGACATCCATAACCACGAAACGATGAGGCTCTAAATCCAAACCATTGGCTTCAAAATGCGCTTGGGAAAGCTCGCGGCTACGTTTGGCCAAATCCACCGAAGTTGTTTGACTGGCACCGCCCATAGCAGCTGCCACCGAGAAAGCTGCTGTATAAGAAAACATATTGAGCAGGCTTTTTCCGCTAGCTAAGCCGTCAACCAGACTCCCCCGTACCTCGTGCTGGTCCAGAAAAATCCCAGTCATCAGGCCATCATTCATGAAAACTTGATAGCGAACGCCATTCTCCAAAACCGTAAAATAGGCTGGCGCTTCTGCTCCGTAGAGATGGGCAGACTCATAGTCCAAGCCCTTGAAGCGAATCTTCTCGTAAGCTCCAGCGACCTCAGGAAATACCTGCTGGAAAGCAGCCACTATCTGATCCTTAATTGAAAAAACAAAGGAATTGTACCAAGAGAAAACGGCATATTTCTCATAGATATCAACCGTAAAACCGCCAAAACCGTCACCTTCTTGGTTAAACAGGCGATAGGCTGTCGTATCCTCCGCATGACGGTAATAGAAACGCTTGTCTTTAGCTTTTTCAAACAAATGCTGAAAGAAAGCTGAGTTCAGCTCTACCTTAGCATAGGAAATCAGCCAACCAAGCCCCTTATTTTGTAAGGAGAGATAAGCCGTTCCCAAGAACTTCCCCTGCTGACTATGCAATTCCACACATTGATCGGTGAATGAAAGAGTTGGAAAATCATTCTTATCTAGAACTAAAATTCCTTTTCTCAACTTTTCCTCTGTCTGTTTATTAACAGTAAGTTTCTTCATAAGCATTATTATACCAAATATTGTGAAAATTCTCAAAGCATATTTATTATTTTCAAATAATACTTGTTTTAGTAGAAGAAATCTCCAACATTTTATATATTAAATATTTATTTTATCAGGCGGACTTTCAAGTAAGCTTCCCTATTCCCACTTTCCATCATTAATATTGAAACAAAGCCTGTTTAATTTTAGATATTTTTGCGAACAATCTTGAAGCTAGGAAATAATTGCCCTTATTAAATTACCTTACAAATAAAATAAACTAAACACTAAATCACCTCAATTTTTCCTCATCTTGAAAAATTGTGATATACTTAGAAGAAGAGAATTTTTAGGAAATAAGACAAGGAAGTATCTTTCTGTGAAAAAAATAACCAAGAATTTACTCAATTTTATGAGTACAAGGCTCGGTTTCGTCTTGAGCTTGCTCACGATTTATTGGTTAAAAACCATGTGGGCTTATACCGTTGATTTTAATTTAGATATTCAAGGAGCCTATCAAATTTTTCTGGCTCTGATTAACCCTTTCCCAATTGGACTTTTACTGATTGGACTCGCCCTTTATATCAAGCCGACCAAGCTTTTTTATTGTGTCAGCACGGCTATCTACATCATGCTCTTTGTCTGGTTGGTCTCAAACTCCATCTACTACCGTGAGTTTACCGACTTTGTGACAGTTAATACCATGTTGGCCTCTAGCAAGGTGTCTGCAGGTCTCGGGGCAGCAGCCATGGAGCTCTTCCGCCCTTGGGATGCTATCTATATCATTGATTTTCCAATTCTGGGCTGGCTTTTTTATAAAAAGTATATCTGCTTGGATCATCGTAGGTTTAATTTCCGCGCCAGCTTTGCTGTAACGTCCCTATCAGCGATGCTCTTTTCGGCCAATCTTTTCCTAGCAGAAATTGATCGTCCTGAGCTCCTGACACGCGGATTTTCAAATTACTATGTCGTTCGCGCCCTTGGTCTTCCTGCCTTCCTGGGCTACAGTGCCAATCAAACCTATGCTGCTAATAAAGAGCGTTCCAAAGCCTCTGCCAAGGATCTAGAACCCGTTCAACAATATATCCAATCCCATTATGCTGAGCCAAACTCTGAATACTATGGTATTGCCAAAGGTCGCAATGTTATCTATGTCCATCTAGAAAGCTTCCAGCAGTTTCTTATTGATTATAAACTGCAGATGGAGGGCAAGGAATATGAAGTTACGCCTTTCCTCAACTCCCTTTACCACTCCAACTCAACTTTGGCTTTTTCAAATATCTTTAATCAGGTCAAGGCTGGAAAGACTTCCGATGCGGAGACCATGATTGAAACGGGTCTCTTTGGTCTCAACCAAGGCTCCTTCATGGTAAACTACGGCGGTACCAATACCCAACAAGCAGCACCTTTTATCCTATCAAAAAATGGAGACTACACATCTGCTGTTTTCCATGGAAATACAGGTAGTTTCTGGAACCGCAACACAGCCTACAAGCAATGGGGTTATAATTATTTCTTCGATGCGTCTTACTTTACCAAGCAAGACGAGACCAACTCCTTCCAGTATGGTTTGAACGATAAGATTATGTTCAAAGATTCCATCAAATATCTGGAACATTTGCAGCAGCCTTTCTATGCCAAATACATCACCGTCTCTAATCACTATCCTTATACGACCAGTCTGATTGGCGATGAGATTGGTTTCCCACTGGCAGATACCAAAGACGAAACCATCAATGGCTATTTTGCAACAGCAAACTACCTCGACTCAGCTGTCAAAGCTTTCTTTGACTACCTGAAAGAAGCTGGACTCTATGAAAATTCAATTATCGTCCTTTACGGCGACCACTATGGAATTTCCAATTCCCGTAATCCAGCTTTGGCACCTTTGATCAATAAAAATTCTGAGACTTGGTCTAGTTACGACAATGCCATGTTGCAGAGAGTGCCATACATGGTCGTGATACCTGGAATGGAAAAGGGAAAAATCATCGATACCTTTGGCGGACAAATCGATATGCTGCCAACCTTGGAGCATTTATTGGGGATTGACTCCAAAAATTACCTTCAAGTCGGGCAAGACCTCCTCTCACCTCAGCACCAGCAAATCGTGGCCTTCCGCTCAACCAATAACTTTGTAACACCAAAATACACAAGTTATAGCGGCCGCATTTACAACACACAAACTGGTGAGGAGATCACTCTGCCAGACGAATCAACAACAGCTGAACTAGAAGCTATCCGAACAGCCGCAAATACACAACTGAAAATGAGCGATGCTATTCAGACAGGGGACCTATTCCGCTTTTACACAGGCAATAATCTAGGAAAAGTCAATCCTGACGATTACAATTACATCAACTCTTTGAAAGCCCTCAAGGCCATTGAGAAAGAAAAAGGCGACCAATCAACCAGTCTTTATTCAAAACGTGGCGGTGTATCTTCTGTGGATCTCTTTAATTCACCAAGTTATCGAGTACTTCACCCAGAACAATTTCACTCTAGCACTAGCAGCGAAGAGGGAACTAGCGGAGAGTCCTCCAGCTCTTCTAGCTCCTCCAGTTCAAGTGCCAGTCCCTAATCTATGAGGCTACTCAACTCTTCCTAAAACATTGAAAAATGTTGAGGGAGAGTTTTTTTATTTTTGAAGCACAAAAAAAGATTGAAGACTTAAGCTGCAAAGCCTGTCTTCAACCTTTTCTTATTTTTATTCATATTATGCAATCACTTCAAAAACGGAAGCGGTCAGATTCTCCACATAGAAGGGTCTCTTATGACGACTATTTCCGACCAACAAACGCAGGTGATCCGCATTCTCAAGGTAATATGGCAGTCCACTTGCATTAAAAATGATTTCATAATGTTTTTCATCTTTAATCTCAAAAATGACGATACCACTGCCGGCAAAGGCTTCTTTTACAAAGACATGTTTGTAAATCTCTTCATAGGTTTGATAAGAAAATTCCTTCTGACTTGTCTTTAAGCGAAGGATTTGCTTGATATAGTCAATACTCTCCTGATGTTGGCTGATCAATTCCCAATTCACTTGATTGATAGCATCGGGAGCATTGTAGCTGTTCATTGCTCTGTCACGGTCGCTAGGCAGGACTTGGCCCTCTTCGCCTGTTCCTACTAGTTTCGTGCGGGAAAATTCTTGGCCCAATTCCATAAATGCCATACCCTGCATAAGCAAGTTCATAGCTGTTGCCAGCTCAATTCTTTTGGTCCGAGTGACCTCATCATCTTCTGGGTGCAAGTCAACCAGCAAATCATGCAGGTTGAAATTATCATGCGCCTCCACATAATTAAGAACCTGAGTTGGTGTCAAATAGGAGCCTAACTCACTGCTACCCAGAATGGCTTTGGCTATGATATCTTCCGTCGCTTGTCCGCTCACATAACCAGCTTTCAGACCACCGTAGACTTCAGCACCCTTTATCGCATCGCGCTGAGTATCATTAAAGAAGCCAATTCGCGGCAGTTGATATGCATTGTCTTTCTTAGCCTTGTCCTCTGGCATCAGGCCTGTTCCCATATCCCAACCTTCACCATAAAGCAAAATCCGTGGATCAATTTTATCCATTTCTTCTCGGATGATATTCATGGTGGTGACATCATGGATTCCCATCAGATCAAAACGGAAGCCATCCACATTGAATTCTTCTACCCAATAGCGAAGTGAATCAATCATGAATTTGCGGAACATTTCATGCTCACTGGCCGTCTCGCTGCCAACTCCGGTACCGTTTTGGAAAGAACCGTTGGGATTCATCCTGTAGTAATAATCGGGAACCGTTGACTGAAAGGCTGAGTCGAAGGTCGAATAAATATGATTGTAAACCACATCTAAGGTCACAGAAATCCCTGCATCATGATAAGCCTGAATCATGGTTTTCAAATCTCGGATGGCCTGACCCGGATCATTCGGATTAGAAGAAAAACTAGTTTCTGGTGCATTGTAGTTCTGTGGATCATAGCCCCAGTTATAAGTAACTTGGCCATTTTCGTCATAGTCCTTGTGTCGGTCAGAAACCGGCTGGAGCTGCACGACATTGATACCTAGATTGCGAATGTAATCAAAAGTAGTCTGATCTCCCTGACTATTTCTAGTGCCTCCTTGACAAGCACCTAAAAAAGTCCCTCGCAAATGCTCTGCGACACCGGAACTAGGCGATTTACTAATATCGCGGATATGCATCTCATAAATGACCGCTTGATTCGGATTATCTAAACGCCAAGTTGCCTCCTTGCCTTGACATACCTTAAAACCAGCAACAGTCTTGTCCTGTTCAGCAACAATAGCTGAGCGCTTGCCATCAGGACAGGTGGCGATTGTATAAGGATCGCGCGTCAAAAAATGCTGGTTTTCAAAATGAACATGATACTGGTAGCCCTTGCCAGCTAAATCTTCTGGCACTTCCACCGACCAAACTCCGATTGTATTTTTAGCATGATCGTGCGAGTAAATCTCTCCCTTTTCCATAGAGAATTCTTTATAAACAGCTGCTTGATTATCCGAAGTTTCATAGACTAGCAATTCAACTTTTTTGGCTGTCGGAGCCCAAACTTTAAACTCATTTACTTGCCCCCGCAGACGATGCCCAAGCCAACCTTGGTAGCCCCAGCATTCATCAAAATAATCCGACCGCATGGCCACATCGAAATTATGAGGACGTCGCCGCGAATATTGGTGGCTCGTCGTCGCCGCTTGCAAGGAATAGTAGACCTGGTGATCTCCTTCAATCAACCACACCTCTGTAGGCAAATGAACTGGCAATAAGTCAATGTGGTAGTCGCAAGATTGGCT
Organism: Streptococcus sp. Marseille-Q8145; assembly: GCF_965112035.1. Lineage (NCBI taxonomy): Bacteria > Bacillati > Bacillota > Bacilli > Lactobacillales > Streptococcaceae > Streptococcus > Streptococcus sp. Marseille-Q8145. Next base: position 175,897 of record NZ_CBCOPQ010000001.1, read on the forward strand.
GGACCAGTCTGAACGCTTGACAATCACATGAGCCTGACTAAGAGGCTCCCAACTTTTAAAAGATAGTTCTCCCTGGATACCAAAATAATCTAGTTTAGAAAAAGGTGCTTCTTTTCCCCACTGATCTGTCTGCCACTGCCACAAATCATAAGAAAAGTAATCTCCCTTAGGATTGTGGTAATGGACAATGACTTTATAGTCTAGCATTTTCATTTATCTCTTCATTCTAATTTTTCTAAGGAAAGAGCGCTCTCATCGATTTCATCTATATTGGCGAAAAACTCCAGATGATTGTGCAAAACTTCCAATTCTACTGGTGTATCTCCTCCGTACTCACCGTCTAGATTCAACATAAAGGGAGCTTTTTTATCTAATACTTCTAGCTTCAATTTGCTGGTTTTCAGATATTCAACATTAGCATCCGTCACATGTTGGCCACCATTAATTGCTTGTATGATGAGACTAAGCATATCAAACAACTTGGCCGTTTTTACAAGAATCAAGGTGAAATTTCCATCGTCCAGTTTTGTATCTGGCGCTAGTTTTTCAAAGCCTCCGATAGAATTAGTCAAGGCTGCAAAGACAAGCGAAATCTTGCCCTCAAAAACACCATGGTCATGCTCAATCCGTACCTTACGCGATTTGGAGCGTGGCAGCATTTTGGCTCCTTCGGCTACATAAGCCAGATAGCCTAGACGGGTCTTGACTTCACTAGGGACACTGTAAGTCAGCTCTGTCAGAGTGCCTGCCGCCGCAATGTTGATAAAGTATTTACTACCATAAGCCCGGCCGATATCCATCTGAATCGTCTGGTTTTTCTCGATAATACGAGCTGCAGCCACTGGATCTCCCATGGGAATTTTCAAGGCACGCGCATAATCATTGGTCGTACCAGTTGGAATGAAAGCCAGCTTGGGGCGCACATCTAAGCCTGCAACTCCATTCACTACTTCATTGATAGTCCCATCTCCACCGGCTGCTATAACCAAATCAAAACCTGCTCTTGCTGCTCTTTCAGCTTCTCGCTGAGCAGAGAAAGGCTCTGGAGTCGTCTGGTAGGCACTGGTCTCATAGCCAACATCTTCCAAGACATCCAAGACTTCGGCAATATTTTTTTTGATAATTTCCTGCCCAGAAGTTGGGTTATAAATTAATCTTGCTTTTTTTATTTTATTTTCCATACTCAGCCTCACAAGCTATCTAGCCAGTCCTCGTCTCGAATCTCGATCCCAAGTTCTTGAGCTTTGGTTAATTTGCTGCCTGCATCGCTACCTGCCACCACCAAATCAGTCTTTTTAGACACACTTCCAGCGACATTTGCACCCAAGCTCAGCAACTTTTCTTTAGCTTGATTCCGTGTTAATTTTTGTAATTTTCCGGTCAATACGACTGTTTTGCCAGCGAGAGCGGCATCAGCTGCCACTTTCTCCCCTAGATAGTCTAGGTTGACGCCAGCTTCTTGTAATTCTTGCAGCAGAAGCTGACTGCCTTCCTGCTCAAAGTAAGAATGCAGACTCTGAGCGATAACTGTCCCTAGGCTGTCAATGGAAGATATTTCCTCTTGACTTGCCTGAGACAGCTTGATCATATCGTGGAATTTCTCCATCAAAATCCGACTAGCCTTGCTTCCCACGTGACGGATTCCCAGACCAAAGAGCAATTTCTCTGCTGAGTTTTCCTTGGAAGCTTGAATAGCAGTATACAATTTATTCGCTGATTTTTCCTTAAAGCCGTCCAAGGTCAGCAAATCTTCTACAGAAAGTCGATAAATTCCAGCCACATCCTTGACCAAGTTCTTATCAAAGACCTTTTCGACCACTGCTGGACCAAGGCCAGTAATATTCATAGCATCCCGGCTGGCAAAGTGAATCAAGCCTTCCTTGATCTGGGCTGGACAGAGCGGATTGATACAACGCAGAGCCACTTCGTCCTCGAAATGCACCAGCTCACTCTCACAGCTCGGACAGTGACTTGGTATTTCCAAAGCCTCCTCTGAGACCCGCTTAGACTCCACCACGCGCAAAACAGCAGGAATAATATCCCCCGCTTTATAGACGATAACGGTGTCTTTCTGACGAATATCCTTCTCTGCAATATAGTCCACATTGTGCAAGGTTGCTCGGCTAACAGTCGTCCCCGCTAGCTGAACTGGCGTCAAGTTCGCCGTTGGAGTCACAACTCCCGTCCGGCCGACTGTCCAGTCAACAGACAGAAGCTGGGCTTCCTTTTCCTCAGCTGGAAACTTATAAGCGATGGCCCACTTAGGTGCCTTGACCGTAAAGCCAAGTTCTTCTTGCACCGCCAGGTCATTGACCTTGATGACAATACCGTCAATCTCATAAGGAAGACTATCCCGCTCCTGAGCAATCTTTTCAATAAACTCCCAAACGGCATCAATCGAATCCGCTAGAAAATGAATCGGATTAACTGAAAAGTCCAAAGACGCCAGCTTGTTTAAGACGGCTTCCTGGCTTCTAGCCTCAGTCGGACTGGCTTCTTGGTAGAGGAAGGTTGCTAGATTGCGCTTGGCCACAACCGCTGTATCCAACTGGCGCAAGGTTCCTGCTGCCGCATTGCGGGGATTGGCAAACTCAGGCTCACCGTTCTCCTGCCGCAGCTGATTGACCGCATCAAAGGAAGCCTTGGGCATGTAGCACTCTCCACGAACCGTAATATCCAGCGGTTCTTTCAAAGTCAGGGGAATATCCTTGACCCGCTTGAGGTTTTCCGTGATATTTTCACCAACAGAGCCATCTCCCCGAGTCGCCCCTGCTACCAAGATTCCCTTTTCATAGGTCAGGGAAATAGAAAGCCCATCAATCTTGAGCTCACAAATATAGGAAACCTGGGGAAATTCCTTGCGAATCCGCTGGTCAAAAGCCATTAATTCTTCACGTGAAAAAGCATCCTGCAAACTAAAGAGAGGATACTGGTGTGGATATTTTTCAAATCCTTCTAAAATCTTCCCACCCACCCGATGCGTTGGGCTATCAGGTAGGATATCAGTTGGGCACTTTTCTTCTAACTCCACTAGCTCACGATAGAGTCTGTCATACTCGCTGTCCGATACACTTGGCCTGTCTGCCGTATAGTATTCATGGGCGTATCGATTGAGCAATTTGACTAATTCTGACATTCTTTCTTTCATACTTCTATTATAACACACCTCACCCAACAGTCCAATAGCTAAAGTAAACGCTAAGCTCAACTAAAAAAGTAACCTCAAAGGCACTTTTTAGTCTCTGATTAAACCAATCAAATACTAACCTTTGGATTTTTTAACTTTGGCAACTTTAAGAAATGAATCTTTCTCACTCTGAACATAAAAAAGTAGAGGACATCAATTATCCTCTACAGATTTTAAAATTTCATTAATCCACTACAGTTGACAAAGATAACTAACTTTTGGAATTTAGGTCATTTTTTGGAAAGTCTCTATTATAATAAATTGCGAATTTTTTCTTTTATAAATGCGTTAAGAGGATAGTGTTTATCAAGATATTCTAGGAGTGCCTGAGCAGATTCAGAGATTAGTTCGTAACCTTGCAAAAAGTAGGGTAATTGTTTGGCCTCATTTGGATAACCTTTTTCAAATCGCCTGTTGCTGTTAAAAATATCTATAAAATTAGATTTAGAAGTTTTTTCCAAATTGATTAGTTCGGTCCAAAGCTTGACGGATCTGTTTTGGATGAAATCATAAGCAGCAAATTTTTCGCCTCTCTGATAGCGACCTAGTCCTATATAGAGATTGCATAAAATTTCTCCCAACAGCCATTCACGGTCTCTATTTTCTTTTGATGGCAATCTTTGTGGTTGGCAGATTGTTCCATCAAAACCGACCTCCTTCCAGATAATCTTGCCTTCAGCGAAGGGAATGTTTACTAGTTCATGAGCTTCAAAGACAGCAAATTCACAAAAAACATCATCTTCAAATAGAACTTTATGTCCATCCACTGTATTTTGGTAGTGAAATGCAATTGGTTCTAGCTTACTTAACCAGGTTAGGTCCTGGATATAGGCATGCTTGTAGCCATCTTTTACAATAACAAAGAAGTCCAAATCTGAGTACTGATCCAATCGTTCTCTTTCTGCTCCGCAAGAACCAAGTGCCAGCAAAGCTAGTGCTTGTCTAGAATCTTTTAGAGACTGACCAATATCATCTAGTCTTTGTAACAGTAATTCTGTTTTATTCATATCGTTACCTCATTATTTCTTGTTTACAGACATTATATAGTTAATGTTTTCGAAAGTCAATTTCATCCAACACCAGACGCATACCAATATAATATGGTGTTTTTTCGGTATTTTTTTGTTATGATAAATTGAATCATTTTACGGAGGTTTTCTCATGTTATCAAGAGTTGAAAAATTTGAAGTAGTCTTTGATTAATTAGAAAGTGGTTCTTATCTTTAAAAAGTTTAAATGATTTGGAAAATACTTGAGAAGGAAAAATATATCGACTTAACCATCAATTTGCAAACGGTAAGATCTTCCCTCAAACGATGAAAATATAAATACGACCGCTCGAAGAATGGCTAATTTACCTAATTAGGCATGAAACAATCATTGCAAAATATATTTTTTAAATTACCCATAAAATGATGAGTTGAAGCGAGTTATTCAAAGTCATATGTATTTCTGATATTTAAAAAAGCGATCTGAGACTCAATCTATATATAAAATTAGGACTGCTAAGTAAAGTGTGGACATTATACCACAATACACAAAATCTTCCTCTATTTGTTCCGAATTCTTCCTAGAAAGCAAAGGACAGAAAAAGAGCGGAAATTCCGCTCTCTGCTGTCTTATTTTGTCAAATCAATCCTTTTCGCAATCTGGTTAATAATGATAGCCCCAACTATCAAGGAAGCAAACTCTCCAATAGCCGTTGTAAACCAAGTCAGGAAGAATGGCAAGCCCTGTAAGAAATACAACTCTGCTGCAATCGTCACCATCGAAATTGAGAAGAAAATCGCAAAATAGAAGTGATCCAAACGAAGCAAATCTTTAATCAGGTATTGATTCTTATAGCGACTAAAGAGGTAGACACCCAATGATAGGAAGACTAAAGTTGACCAGCCGCCGACAAAGACATCAATGATTCCAAAACTATAGAGATTGGCAATCATACAGCCGATGGTCACTCCCATAATGTATTTACGATTATAAAAGGCCATAAAGTTCATCATTTCAGAAATTCTGAACTGGTAAGCACCATAGCTGATAGCATTTAAAGGGGGCGTAATCGTAAGGGCCACATAAATAGCAGCAACAATGGCAATCTGAACCAAATCACGGACTGATAAGTTTTCTTGTTTCATGTTTTCTCCTTTAGCGCATGAGCGCGTGTAATATGCTTGGCGAAAGAAGTTAAGCGCCAAGGGTTGCGTCAGACGGGAAAATTATCTCCTCAAAATCGACAACTTCACTAGTATAGCATAAATCCTAGAAATGTGATAGACTATGCTTATGAAAACTTTGATTAAAAAATTCTTTGACAATGAGGTTCTATCCTACCTTTTCTTTGGTGTGGCAACCACTCTTGTCTCCGTCGTCAGTCGGATGCTCTGCTATGAACTGACAGGAAACGAACTACTAGCTACGATAATAGGTGATATTCTGGGCATTCTCTTTGCCTTTGTGACCAACGATACCATCGTTTTCAAGCAAAAAAGACAAGGCTGGCCAGTGCGATTGGTCAAATTTTTCACAGCCCGGCTGGCAACTATGGCCTTGAACTTGCTGTTAACCTTTATCTTTATCACTAGCTTCCCGCAGATTATTGGTCAATTCGTCCACAACGATATTAAGATGGTCAACACCATTGAAACTTTGATGGCTCAAGTACTGATTATCGTTCTCAACTACGTCTTCAGCAAGATTTTTGTCTTTAAAAACAAGGCAAAATAAGAATAGAGCAGCTATTTTCACCTATAAAAATAAAACTGGACCAGATATTTCTGATCCAGATGTTTTTATTTTTAGACTTCCAAGCTGGGATTTTCAGCTGTCAGATGAGTAATATCGCCTTTGACACCAAAATAGTCCTCAATCAGAGTCTGAAGTCAAACCAGATGGAAATTTTCGGATAGATATTTATTTACTAATGCCTCGTTGCTTCTTAACATGTTCCTTATACATTTTTGACTTTTTCCCATACCATTCCTCAATGCTATAGCCATATTCCTCACGGTATTTCTCTTGATTTTTATTGACTGCATTAAGATTAAATAGTGAAGAGAATGTTGATTTACTCAATGATATTAAGATAATAATGAGAAAGATTGGAGCGATGGGTAATATAGCCAAAAGTAAATGAGCAAGTAAATTTTTAAACCCTGAAATAAGGATACCCGCAATAAAATTTATAAACCATAAAGCCAAGATAACATTTGTATATTTCTTTATTTTCTCCTTGTCAATATCAAAAACTCTAGTATATGACTTTGTTATGAGACTATAAATAATATAGACAACTGCTACGGAATAAGCTAGCCAATAAATAATCCGAATGATTAAAAAAGGAACAAAGAATTGCAAGCCTAAAATTAGTCCAAAAATGCTTAAATGAATAAGAGTGAATAAGACGAGTAAATTGAGTAAATAAGCATAAATTCTATTTCTTTTTGAAATGATATAAATAATCATATACATCGCCCAATAAACTAAAAATAAAACACCAAAAACTTTTTCTGGGATGATTAGTTGATACTCTAATTCAGTAAGCGGCTGCAAAAAAGTTATACTATTCTTACTCATGGATGTTCCTAAAGCAATCGCAAACCATGGGGCAAATATACATATAACAAGAAATAATGGCATTACAAAAATCATTACTAATATATTCCATCGTCGCGTTGTTTCTAGTGCATCATTAATATCTTTTTGTATCTTATCCATTTATTTTCTCCTATTTTGTTCAGGTTCCATTGTAAAAGGAGCTACCATCACCATAAAAATCGAGTGGGTAAGCCAGCATTGACTAAACTTCCTGATCCAACGACTCTTTGTATCTTTTCGACTCTTTCCCATACCAGTCTTCTATGGAGTAGTCAGATAACTGGCGGTAATCTTCCAAATATTTTTTGAGATAGTAGCCTTGAAAATTGTTCACACTTAAAACATACAGAAAGTAAAGGAAGGGGACAAATATTATTGGATTAATGGCTACAAAAATTGAACGAAAGGTACCATTTTGCTGAATAAGATCCGAGTTTGGGAAAAAGATACGGAAAATAACTATTAGGAATAGGATAAGCCCTCCGTACCTTTTTGCAAATACAACAAAACGGTCGAGAAAATCTGCTCCTCTATTTGAGTAAGTAGACTCTTGATACAAAATTTCGAGCGTATTCTTCTGAAAATTTTGAAATAGTCTAATAAAGTACAAAATAAAAGCAACCGTATATAATGCGCCAGATAAAATCATTCCTATTATCGTTCCTGCTCCAGCTATACCTATTACTAGACACTGCAAACAAAGAAGAAAAATCATAAAATTAGACCATACATTGAAGTAATAATATGATAGTGTTGACTGATTTTTTATTTTGGTTAGATCAATTAAATAGCCAGCAAACCCTACAAATCCCAATCCAAATAAAGCACCATTTATGAGGCTTACTTTCATAAATAAAAACTGCAAATTTTGAGAATCAACCCAAATACTAAAAAGAAAGATTAGAAATAGGATAAATTGTATTGTAACAAATCCTAAAAGCTTTCCCTCATAACCTTTTTCATTGAAATCCTCAAATGAAGTTTTGATATACTGATCTGTCACTAAGTTCATACTTTCCTCTAACGAGGCATTAAAAATTGTTTGTTTCATATTTCACCTATTATACATCTGTATTCTTATCTGCATGTCCTTCGTCATCAAATCTCAGAATAAGCTCACCACTACGGCTTTCAAAGTGCGATACGAAGCGGCTTTGGATGCTTGCATTGAGGACAGCACCGACGATTAGCACCTTGGCAATCAGGATAAACCAAAACATGATAATCACAACCACCACTGAGCCGACAAAACGCACATCTAAAAAGCGATCCAGGTAAGCTTCAATATAAACAGTAAAAAGGTTCATGAGGCTATAAATAATAACCAGAACCAAGGTCGCACCCGGTAGTACATAGCGGATTTTAGGAATCTTCACATTGGGTAAAGAAAAATAAAGCAGAATCAGCGAAAGAAAGAGCATCAGATAAATCGTAGGCTCTGTCATGGTCAGCAACTGCTGGTAGAGACCACGGTCAAAGTGCCAGAAATTATAAAGAATCTCGACCAGCATTCGACCGAATAAGGTCAAAACGAGCGACAAGCCTAGTAGGACTTGCAAACCTAGACTCATGATAAAAGCAAAGATCCGCTCCCAGATAAGACCCCGCCCTTGCTTCGTACCATAGCATTTATTAAAAGCCTTTTGCAGAAAAGTCATGCTCTGGGAAAAGGTCCATAGGGCAGATAGGATAGAAATACTCAGCAAACCTGTCGATGGCTTGGTCAGCACATCGCGAACAACCTTGGCGATTGTCAGATACAATGACTCTGGCAGTATGTCTCTCAGCGCAACCAATAGCTCATCTGGCCGAATTTGAAAATAGGGCAGAATATTCGCCGCAATCAATAACAAGGGAAAAATCGAAATCAGAAAATAATAGGCCACAGCAATGCTGGTAATATCTGCCTCCGACGCCTGATAAAAATGGAAAAAAGCTCTGAGAAATTCATTTTCTCTTATCTTTTTGATGAATCCTGTCACATCTCTCTCCTATTCAAAAAGACTGGGACAAGCCCAGCCCTCTACTTAATAAGTCCCTTCTTCGCCCTGGCTGGTTAGAATCACAGGGCCATCTTTGGTAATGACAAATTGGTGCTCGTATTGGCAAGACAGACCGCCATCTAGGGTTTTATGTGCCCAACCGGTCTCAAAGTCTGTGTCAATTTCCCAAGTACCTGTATTGATCATTGGCTCAACGGTCAGAACCATTCCCTCCCGCAAACGCAGGCCACGTCCCGCACGGCCATAATGCGGCACCATTGGCTCCTCATGCATGGTTGGACCAACCCCGTGACCAACCAAATCACGCACCACTCCATAGCCATGACTTTCAGCATATTCTTGAATGGCTGCACCAATGTCTCCAATGCGATTGCCAACTTGTGCGGCTGCAATTCCTCGGTAGAGACATTCCTTAGTCACATCCATGAGTTGCTGCGCTTCTGGACTAATCTGTCCAACAGCATAAGCCCAGCAAGAGTCTGCGACACCACCACGGAAGCCTTCTGTATATTGCTTCATCTGCTCTACGTTGTTAAAGTCCAGCTTAGATACATCCAGCTCAGCCTTGTCGACTAAGCCAACAACCATGTCCACACAGATGATATCACCTTCTACCAATTTTTGATGGCGAGGAAAGGCATGGGCCACCTCATCATTGAGAGAACAACAAGTCGCATAAGGATAATCCATGATGCTGCCCTCTACGCCAATCTGAAGGGGCAAGGCATTGGCTTCTTTACAGCGCTTGCGGACATATTCTTCGATGTCCCACATGTCAATACCTGGCTTGATCAAATCTCTCAAGCCGATATGAACAGAAGCTAAGAAATCTCCACTCTTGTCCATTAAATCAATCTCACGTTGTGATTTTATAGTAATCATTATTTACCTCTTTACTAAGTAATTTTTACAGTAATCGTTGCTTTGGCAACGATGAGCGAATCTAAGTAGATATCATAGTCAATCACTGCTGTCCGTCGCGTCTGATGAATAATACGTGGCCGAATCTGCAGGACATCATCAATCTGAACAGCCTGAAAGAAATAAATCATCATCTGATCGACGATTAAGCTCTGGCCATTCGTAGTCATCAACTGCTGCGTAATCCGCGTGATAATTTCCGTCAGGACGCCATTAGCCAAGACTCTATTTTGCTCCAGCATGAAGGGCTCGACAGTGAAAGAAAAAATATCCTCTTGGCGATGAAGCTTTTGACCCACCTGTTCACTGAAGGTCGGTAGACTGGAAATCTGTGAACGGCTCATTTTCTCCATAATATCCCGACGTGTAATCACTCCAAGGAGAGTCTGATTGCCACGCACTACCGGAATCATCTCAAAATCTTCTGCAATCATGCGCTGACTGATATTGGCAATATTTGCTGAAAGACCAGTCATGAAGATTTTTCGGGTCATAACCTTATCCAAGGTAGTCAAAGGAGACTTATCTCCCGCATCCCGCATCGTCACGACCCCAACCAGCATTTGATGCTGATTGACGACTGGAAAACGACTGGTACGGTTACGACGAACCAAGTCCAGATAGTCACGAACGGTATCTGTGTCATGTAAGAAACCATATTCGTGACTAGCCCTATAAACCTGCTCTACTGTCAAAATATCTGTTTTAATCTGGATATTGGACAGGGCGCGGTTAATCATGGTCGCCACTGTATAGGTATCGTGCTTGGTTCTTAGGACAGGAATGTCAATACGATTGGCCAATTTTAAAACCTCTTGATCGACTTCAAAGCCTCCCGTTACTAGCACGGCATTCTCATTTTCAAGAGCTAAAATCTGAATCTGCGTCCGATCCCCGACAATAAGTAGACCGCCTTCGTTTAAGTAACGTAGAATATTTTGCTCGGTCATAGCTCCGATGGAGAACTTGTTAAATTCTTTTTCCAGTCCCTTTTCGCCGGCAAGCACCTCTGATCCAGTAATATCCGCAATTTCCTTGTAAGTCAGATGCTCTAAAACAACCTTTTTCGACTTCACGCGGATAGTCCCACTTCTGGGTCTGGTCTCGACAATTCCTCTATTTTCAGCTTCCTTGATCGCTCGGTAGGCCGTTCCGTCGCTGACACCCAAGTAATTTGAAATACTCCGAACGCTGACCCGCTTGCCAATTGGAAGATTTTCAAGATAAGCCAAAATTTCCTGGTGTTTACTCATTGAAATCTCCTTTTTCGTAGCGATATTCGGTGTAATCTCTCATCTTTCTCGTATAGCGGTCGCTCCCCTTAAACTGACGGAAGAGCTTAAAACCAGCTTTCAGTGCAACTTTCTGACTAGCAATATTCTCTTCATGCGTAATGATAGTCAAACGCTTAAAATCGAATTTCGTAAAGGAAAGAAAAACTAATTCACGGACAACTTCGGTCATCAGGCCCTGTCCCCAGTAGTCTTTCCTCAAAAAATATCCTAGTTCAGCTTCTTTTTTTATCTCATCCATTTTCTCAAATTTAATGGAACCAATCATTTCATTCGTTTCTTTATCACAAATTGCCCAGATTCCCAAGGGATTTTTCATAAAATAATTGGCGATGACATATTCACTTTCCTGCAAGCTACTTTCAGTCGGAAAAATAAACTCGGTATTATCCGGATTGGAAGCAATTTTATAAAGGGATTCTGCATCTCCAAAAAGAATTGGGCGTAAAAATGAATGCTCCGTTTCAATGAAAGAAAAAGCTGCTAACTGTGTCCACAAATTCATAGGCTTCCCCTATAAAAAATAAGCGATGAACGCTTATTCTTCGATGAGCTGGATGTCAGCACCCAGACTTCTTAATTTTTCAATAATATTGGAATAACCGCGTAAAATAAATTCAATATTGGTAATCTCTGTTCGGCCTTGAGCCATCAGACCAGCAATCACCAAGGCTGCACCCGCACGCAAATCCGTTGCCTTCACAGAAGCACCTTGCAGCTGATTTGGTCCTTCATAGACGATCTGATTGCTAGCAGTCGAAATTTTACCAGTCATCTTTGCTAACTCAGCGACATGATTAACCCGTTTCTCATAGATAGTATCAACAATTTTCCCATGGCCATGAGCTGTCAGCAGAAGTGGAGTGATCGGCTGCTGCAAATCCGTAGCAAAGCCAGGATAAGGCGAAGTCTTGATGTTAATAGCTTTTAATTCCTTCTGCCCTTCTACAAAGATGCTGTCTTCTGAAATGGTCATGCGCACACCCATCTCCTCTAGCTTCGCAATGAAACTTTCCAAATGTTCATAAAGGACATTATTGATCTGGACACCTTGTCCAATTGCTGCCGCCAAAGAAATATAGGTCCCAGCCTCAATCCGATCCGGAATCACTTGATGGCGCGTTCCATGAAGGCTGTCTACACCTTCAATTGTGATAATGTCAGTCCCAGCCCCACGAATATGAGCTCCCATATTATTAAGCAGCGTAGCTACATCGATGATTTCTGGCTCACGTGCCGCATTTTCAATCACCGTACGCCCCTCAGCCTTGACTGCTGCCAACATCGTATTAATCGTAGCACCGACACTAACGGTATCCATGTAGATACTAGCTCCAGCCAAGCGCTTACCACCCGTTGACAATTTCATATAATTGCCTTCCATGGTCATATGAGCGCCCATCGCTTCAAAAGCTTTGAGATGGAGATCAATCGGACGAGGACCAAGGTCACAGCCCCCAGGAAGGCCAACTGTCGCTTCTCCAAAACGCCCTAGTAAACTTCCATAGAAATAGTAAGACGCTCGCAGACTATTGATTTTACCAGATGGCATCGGCATATTCTTGATGTTTCTAGGATCAACTTCTAAGCAATCGCCAGACCGCTTGACAGTCGCTCCCATGATTTCCATGATTTCGATGAGGCTATCAACATCCGAAATCGCCGGTACACCATCTAAAGTAACAATATTATCAGCTAAAATAATAGCTGGGATAAGGGCCACAACACTATTTTTAGCACCATTAATAGTCACCTCTCCTTTTAAAGGGCGACCACCATTAATTACAATTTTTTTCATGTTTTAAAATTTAGCTCTTTCACGGTATTACTCTTTATTATATCATAGTTTTATCCATTTTCCTAGACAAAAAAGCCCTCAGTTTAAACCGAGAGCTACTATTTTATTGCAAAGCCGCTTGGAGTGCAGCCACCTTGTCTGTGCGTTCCCAAGGAAGATCGATGTCTGTTCGACCCATATGACCGTAAGCAGCCGTTTGACGATAGATTGGTCGTTTCAAATCCAACATTTGGATAATCCCCGCCGGACGCAAATCAAAGATCTGGCGGACAGCGTTCTGAAGTCTGCTTTCAGAAACTAAGCCTGTTCCAAAAGTATCAATGCGAACTGAAACTGGATGAGCAACTCCAATAGCATAGGCCAACTGCACTTCTACTTTTTTAGCCAAACCAGCAGCTACAATATTTTTAGCGATATAACGAGCCGCGTAAGACGCAGAGCGATCGACCTTGGTTGCATCCTTACCAGAGAAGGCGCCACCTCCATGGCGAGAATAGCCACCATAGGTATCCACGATAATCTTACGGCCTGTCAAGCCAGAGTCTCCTTGAGGACCACCGATAACAAAGCGGCCAGTAGGATTGATAAAGACCTTAGTCTGACCATCCAAGTATTCACTTGGAATCACTTGAGCAATGACCTTTTGGATGACGTCCTGATGAATCTGCTCATTGCTGACTTCAGGATCATGCTGGGTAGAAATAACTACTGTATCCACACGCAATGGGCGATCATTTTCATCGTATTCGACCGTAACCTGAGACTTGGCATCTGGTCGCAGATAAGACAATTCACCTGACTTGCGCATTTCTGCCAAGCGACGCACCAGTTTGTGACTGAGAGAAATAGGCAATGGCATGAGCTCTGGTGTTTCATCCACAGCAAAGCCAAACATGAGACCTTGGTCACCAGCCCCAATCAAATCCAGCGGATCTTTTTGAGCATTTCCTCGAACCTCAAATGCTTCATTGACCCCTTGAGCAATATCTGGCGACTGTTCTACCAAAGATGGATGGACGCCAACTGTCTCTGCAGAAAAGCCATAATCTGTATTGGTGTAGCCAATCTCTGCGATGGTATCACGAACCACACGGTTAATATCTACATAGGCTGTAGTCGAAATTTCACCAAAAACATGAACCGAGCCTGTATAAACGGCTGTTTCGGCAGCCACATGAGCCTCTGGATCCTGAGTTAAAATAGCATCCAAAATAGCATCGGAAATTTGGTCTGCAATCTTATCGGGATGCCCCTCCGATACAGACTCAGACGTGAAAAGTTTACGTTCTGACATAAAAATGTCCCCCCTAATAAAATATTAAACAAATAAACAAACTCCAAAATGATTGCAAATCATCTCGCCCACGAGTTACGACGCGAAAGAAACAAAAACGATACCTTTTTATTTCTGAGCTAGTAAGGCGCATAGGGTGACCGCAATATAGCGGCAGCAGTAGAATGACGAGCGGCTTTGGAGCCGTCATTGTTTGCGAGTTACAAAGTACTGATAGAAGTTTCCTACCATCTTATCGGGACTATATAACCTCTCCATTATATCATGATTTTTAGAATTATGCTGAATCATTTTCAAAAGAAAAGCTATAGTTCAAAACTATAACTTTATCATTTAGATTTATTCGATCTAAGCGGATTATTAGTGCTAAATATTTCAAGCAAACTATACCAACTCCGTCTGAGCAATGGCCTCTTTCACATCTTCTATCGGCAAATGTACCAGTTCCACTTCTTTTTCCTTGTAAAGGTACTGAGCATAATCATCTATCCGATATTGGTTGATGTAGACCACGCGCTTACAGCCAACCTGAAGCAGTTGCTTGGTACAGTTTAAACAAGGAAAATGAGTCACATAAGCCGTAAATCCCTTAGGAACACCCCGCTCCGCTCCCTGCAAGATAGCATTGACCTCTGCATGCAAGGTCCGTACACAATGACCATCAATGACCAAACACTCATGATCAATACAGTGCTCCGTTCCTGAAACAGAGCCATTATAGCCGGTCGATATAACCTTATTATCCTTGACTAAAACCGCTCCAACCTTGGCGCGTTTGCAGGTCGAACGATTGGCAATCAAAAGAGCCTGTGCCGCAAAATATTCATCCCAAGCTAACCGATTTGATATCATCATTCACTCCTCCATCCATTCTCACTATATTATACTAAAACACTTGGTGATTGTCACCCTAACAAGAAAAAAGCTGAAACATCGTTTCAACTTTTTATCTTCTTATTTAGCAAGTTTAGCTTTCGCTGCATCTGCAAGAGCTGTGAAAGCTGCTGCATCGTTCACAGCCAAGTCAGCTAACATTTTACGGTTTACTTCGATCTCAGCCAATTTCAAACCATGCATCAATTGTGAGTATGAAAGTCCGTTCAAACGAGCTGCCGCGTTGATACGAGTGATCCACAATTTGCGGAAGTCACGTTTTTTCTGACGACGGTCACGGTATGCATAGTAGTAAGAGTTCATTACTTGCTCTTTTGCAGTACGGAACAAGATGTGTTTTGCTCCATAGTAACCTTTAGCTAATTTTAAAATACGTTTACGACGTTTGCGTGATACAACGCCACCTTTAACACGTGCCATGTTTTATTTCCTCCAAATATTTCCTAGATAATTGTCACAAAGTCTCTTATTTAAGACCTGTAAGCATTGCTTTGATACGTTTGAAATCTCCTGCAGAAACCATTGATGCTTTACGAAGATGACGACGTTGTTTCTTAGTTTTTCCGTGGAAACGGTGAGAAGTGTAAGCACGGAAACGCTTCAAGCCACCAGAACCTGTACGTTTGAAACGTTTAGCTGATGCGCGGTGTGTTTTTTGTTTTGGCATGATAAAATCTCCTTTTTCTAACTTTCTGACAGTTTATTTTTTGTCACTAATCGGTGCCATTTGCATGAACATTTGACGTCCATCCATCTTAGGCTTTTGCTCAATGATTGCAACATCTTGAGTTGCTTCAGCAAAGTCTGCCAAGACCTTAGCCCCGATTTCTTTGTGGGTAATCATCCGGCCTTTAAAGCGAATGGATACCTTAACTTTATTTCCTTTTTCAAGGAACTTGCGTGCGTTACGAAGTTTTGTATCAAAGTCCCCTTTATCAATGGTAGGACTGAGACGTACTTCTTTCACAGTGACAACGCTTTGTTTTTTACGTTGTTCTTTCTGCTTTTTCTGATACTCAAACTTGAACTTGCCATAGTCCATAATTTTCGCAACAGGTGGTTTAGCTTGTGGCTGAATCAGGACCAAATCGACATTCGCTTCATCCGCAAGAGATTGCGCTTCGCTAAGCGGTTTAATACCTAATTGTTCGCCGTCAAGACCGATCAACCGAACTTCACGCACACGAATTTCATCATTGATGAATAAGTCTTGTTTTGCTATGGTTTTCACCTCTTTTTTTATTTTTCGAGAAAAACAAGTGCGGACCTGCTAACGCAAACCCGCACTACATGATAGTATTTCATCACTGAAACTGAATCCTGTAGAGCCAGACAACGTTAGTCGCAAGGCGAGAAGTTCTCACTTCTGCTTTTCTCAACTCTACTATCATACCAAGTTTCTTTTTATTTGTCAATGATTTTTTTTGCATTTTCTTCAATAAATTTGACAACTTCTGCAATTCCAATACCTGTCGTATCAAAATGGATGGCATCAGCCGCTGGTTTCAAAGGTGATACTTCGCGATGACTATCCTTGTAATCCCGCTCCGCTATTTCCTTTTTGAGCGTTTCCAAATCAGCTGGAATCCCTTTTTCAAGATTTTCCTTGTAGCGGCGCTCTGCTCTTTCCTCAACCGAAGCAACTAGAAAAATTTTCAGTTCCGCATTTGGTAAGACGACTGTTCCAATATCCCGTCCATCCATAACGATACCGCCTTGTGCAGCAATCAACTGCTGAAGGGCCACTAATTTTTCCCGAACCTGCGGAATAGCAGAAACCCAAGAAACATTGTTGGTTACTTCATTTTCTCGAATCGGATGGGTGACATCAACATCTCCTACAAACACTAGCTGCTCACCATTTTCAGAACGACCAAAACTAATCGAATAAGTCTCGAGCAAAGCTACGATCTCATCTACATCATTTTCAGTCAAATGATTTTGTAAAGCTAGGTAAGTGGCTGCACGGTACATGGCACCCGTATCCAAATAGGTATAATTAAAATCTTTGGCAATAATCTTTGCAACAGTGGATTTTCCACTTGACGCAGGTCCATCAATCGCAATCTGAATCTGTTTCATAACCCGCTCCTACTGAATCTTAACAATGTCACCTGGGTTGGCATACCAAGAACCAGTAGACATGTGCGACGGATTTAATTGCTCCAATTTTGCAATAGAGATACCTGCACGCGCTGCAATCGCAGCTTCTCCTTCACCAGGCTGAACAGTCAAGGTACCTTCTGAAGACTGAGTTGGCTTTTCTTCTGATTCACTTGGTTGCTCTGATGGAGCTGGTTGTTCCGCACTGCTACTTGAAGATGCAGCTGCATTAGAAGTACCATAAAATCCATCCATAACGGTCTTTTTATTACTTCCACCAGTAGATAGGTAGGCGAAAAAGAGTGCCATAGCAATGACCATCACTAGAAAAATAGCTGCTAATATGGTCAGCCAGCGATCAACTCGACTCGCCTGACTTTTCTTTCTGCGATTCAATTTCTCTGCTCCATTATCATATACATCTGCTTCCCATGGTTCTTTTTCCATGACTTCCTCCTTGAGTTTTTCTAAAAATCTTATTACAATATGAGTATGAAAGTTACACTCATTCCCGAACGTTGCATTGCATGCGGACTCTGCCAGACCTACTCAGATCTTTTTGATTACCACGATAATGGCATTGTCAAATTTTATCAAGACGACCAGCTCTTAGAAAAAGAGGTTGCTAGTCAGCCTGAAATCCTCGAAGCTATTAAAAACTGTCCAACCCGAGCCCTACTAAAAGATTAATGTTTCTTGGCTTGGTCACCATAGTAGACTTCAAAATAATCTAGAAGAGTCAGATTGTCTACTAATTCCACTTCGCCTTTAAAATGCTCATTTAAAGCTAGAGCATTGACAAAATATTTTTTTGGCCACTTCCGCATACAGAAAGTTCTGCTGCGACTCTTCCCTGTAAAATGAAGGGTGATAGACGTCTTCGTCACTTCTAGCTTCTCAATCGTTGAAATGTCAATCTTGATTGGCGTGAAAGGATTTGCCGTGATAATGCGCAAAATACCCTCATCATAAATCGTGAAATATCTATGCACACCGATAGCCAGTAAGACCATAAACAAAAAGAATGAAAAGAGGACAAGAGTCGGAACACTGGAGCTTTCGTACATCAAGGCCAGTCCTATAAAAATTGGAATGACTGACAAAGACCAATAAATCACCAACACCGACATTTCTGGTTGCCAATGATAGCGTACTTTCCCAAAAATCTTTATCATATCTTCACCCCCTTACTACTAGTTTAGCATAAAATAATAAAAAATAGAATTGGTAAACCTATTCTATTTTTTATTTTGCTGGTACAGCAAAGAAATCCTTCGAAAGATATCCTTTTCCACCAACCATATCATACTCGATCAATTTCAAATCATCTGCAATTTCCTGAGCTGATGAATCCAGTGCTTTCTTGTCCACACTGGCTTTATGGAGAACCTCAGTCAATAAGGCGTAGTAAGGAGATACTTTCGAATTGGTCTGCTCAAGTAGCAAGGCTGAAAAATCACTAGAATTAACCAAAGGATAGTTCAACTTAGGTGTCTCATAATTGCTCCAGATAAAGTAATCGGTCAAATATTGATTTTCGGGATGATCCTTAAAAGCTGATTGAGGATATAGACCTGGCAAGTGATCACCATAAAAAACTACTGTTATCTTTTTATCAATTTTAGAAAGCTTATCTAGAAACTCCTTGGTCGCATTGTCTGTGTGGTAGAGCATCCTTACATAGCTGGATAAGGATTTATTTCCTGCCTCCGTGAAACCTGAGTAACTAGCAGACATGTAAATCGGATTAACTTCCGTCCAAGGCATGTGGTTTTGCATCGTCATAACTGAGAAAAATTGACTTTGGTCTGTTTTTAGACGATCTAAGACTTGAGTATAGGTCGTTTTATCACTATAGTTTCCACCAATATGATCTCCCTGTAATCCTTGAGTTCCATAATGAATAAAGGTATTATATCCCAGATCTTTATAAATGATATTTCTGGAATAATTACTTGGTGAAGCTAAATGGATCACTGTACGATTTTGAGAAGAATAGGAATCACTGATTGCCGGAAGCTTATTCATCTTCGGTACAACTTCCGTATAAATGACTGAGACAGAAGGCGATAGGTTATAAAACGGTAAACCAGTCAGCGTTTGGAACTCCATATTCGCAGTTCCACCACCATAGCCATCTGATTGCATCAACCCACTGGTAGTCTTAGACATGATTTCCTGAATATTTGGAATCGGATTCTGTGACATAGATACACCAGAAATCCGTGCTGGATCAGAAAAGCTCTCACTAAGAACATAAATGACTGTCTGTTCTTCTATTTTCTGCTTACGTTCCTGATTGATAGAATCAGCTAGTGCTCCATATTTCTTTTCTAATTCTTGAATTTTTTCTTTAGAATATCCCGCCGGCTGAATCATAGGCTTATCAGATAATTGAGTAAACCAAACAAAAGAGACCGACCGCATTTGGGAATTAACTGTATTACCAAACCAAGTCAAATCATGGTAATTATTCAAAATAGATAAAACTGGAATATTATCAGCAACTTTGCCATTCTCTTTCGAAGAGAATATCTGTAAAACACCTAAGAAAAAAATAATAGGAAAAATCAGTGAAATAAGTTGAATTTTTACCATGGCGATTATTTTTCCAGGTAAAATTTTCCTACGGAAAAACCAATAGAAAAGACCAATAGCTACCGCACTAGCAATTGCATAGATTCCATAATTACCGCCAAGAAAATCAAATAAGAGCTTCGGATCTTTTAACCAAGTAATATCACTTGGTAGAATTGGTTCTTGTCGATATTGAAATTTCAAGCTGCTGGCAATTGTTGAACTAACACCTATCGCCAATATGATAATTGTGGGTAGAAAAATTTGATTAAAAGCAAGATAGATAAAAATAAATAGTGCAAAAAAGACTGCTATCTGAAAGAGACTTGCCCCAGTAAATAAATGAAGTTCTAAAACAGAAACATCCGCTCGAATACTATTTTGGATAGTGTAGTTAAAGATAACAGAAAAAGCTGCGCTACTTAAGACTGCGACTGAAAGGCTTCCTTTATTTCTCGAAATATCTATCAACCCCTTTACCGCTAAAAAACTAGGAATTGAAAATAAGAAAAAGAGTAAAATAATAAAACCAATTAACTTAAAAATAGAATCTTGAGAAATTTCAAATCCGCTATCTGTAAGATAAGTCATTAACAAAGTCTGTTGCTGAAAAATAGTTGTTATCTTACTATCTGTTAACGAGAAGAGAAGAAAAGATTGGGACAAGAACAGTGTCTCTAGAAAACCGCTATTAAATTCATCAACAGTTAAAAAGCTTCGGGAATGATATTTTTGTAGAGAAGAAAAGCGGTTAATGAGATAAGCAAATAAAAATATTAGCAGTAAGTAAGGTAAACCGTTAACTTCTACAAAGTGATTACTGAAGATATTCTCTGCTTTAAAATCAAAATCATTCACATGCTGCGTCACCGTCAGCAAATAAGAAAACAGGGTGTAGATTCCATAAACGAGAAAAGACCAGACTAATAATTTTCGATTTAGCAGTTGGGCAACAATCTGACCTACACCAAATAAAACCGCCATTAAAACGAGAAAAACCAAACCGAGGCTGGCATAATTATCTAACCCCTTATTTACTTGAAATAAGAATAAAGTCGCAACAGCTATGGAATCCAAAACTAAAAAACTGATAAGCAAATAAGAAATCTGCTTATAATAATTGACTAAAAATTTCATTATTCTTTCTACAGAAACTATTATCTAACTTTTTAAAAGGTTCGATAAATACTTTCTAACTTTTTTTGCTAGGCTCTTATGAGCCAGTTTTCCTTTCTGCTGGATTAATTGTTCTGCTTCTCTTTGCAAATCTAATAGAGCAGGCAATGGGGTTTTAGGCATGATTTTAAAATCATAGTCCTGATCCCAAGCCAAATAAACCAATAAACTTTCTAAAACTTGAGGTTCTATTTGAGCTGATAACTGGTACTCATTTTGAAAAAGACCAGTCAATACGGAAGGTTTAAACCAAAAAAAGCCACCATACACTCTGGCAAAAACAGGATGTTGTTCAAAATCAAACGGTTTCTGGCAATGGAGTTTTTGCCAAATTGCAGCCATTTCTTTCCGAAATATTTTTTGCTCAAACAATCCATATCTGACTAAACTTGGAAGATCTGGTATAACGAGCCCAAGCTTATCATCTTGTTCCAAGACTTTAATACTAGCATTGGCATTTTCAAACATCATCTCCATCAAATCTCTACGCATCGCTTTATCGAGTTGAGGCATTCCATCTACTAAAATTGCAGTAGAAATATGCCCAACGGAAGCAAATTGCAGCAAGAGTCCACTCTGTTCAAGCATCGCCTGCATAGGATTCTCTTCTTTCCCTAGAAGAACTTGATAACGGTCTGATACAATTTCCAAGAGCTGAGTAAAGATTTTTTCGTCAGCTGTCGTCACCACAAATTGGTATTGTAGAGGAAGAATTTCCCAATTTTCTTTAAATTGCTCGAAGACTTGAAGATCTGTTACATGAATATGAAGAGCTACCGGCTTTTCTGGCGAGTCATTCTTATCATCTCTCGAAAGCTGCTTATCCTGCAAAAGGCAGGGTACATCTGGACCAACATATTCAAATATATGCTCAGAAATTAAAGAAACAGGATAAGAAGTTCTCTCTTTGATTTCTTCCAGCAGATACCCCGCAGAAAAAGGATTGCCACTGATCGCTTTCACTTTCAAAAAGGGAACCTTTTTCTCAAGAATAGTAAAAGGCTTATAATAAGTAAAATCTGGATGGATTAAATCTGTTGCCTCTTCTAGACGAGTATCAAAGGCAGCCTGATAGGTAAATCCTGCCTCTGTAAAATATTGGGTGAATTTCGTCTCGTAGTGGTCAATCACATCTTGAACATCAGTAAAATCTTTTACTTTTGTCCAAAATTCTTGAAAAGAAATTGCCCTCAATATCTGCTGTTTAAAGGTAACAAAATAGCTCTGCAGATGTTCTTCAAAATACTTTGTTTTTCGAAAGTTGGTCATGCCCCAAAAATCAACCTGAGTATCCGCCTCAAAACGCTTATAAATAGGCTCTAAATCCCAGAGCGGACCAAAACAAGTATCATTCATCAAAGTCAGAGAGTCATAGTTTTTGAGTTCCTCAAAACCTACGGCGCTCATTCCATCCCGCCAAGCCGCGAAATCATAGCCTTGATTGTCCCGTTCCAACACATTACTTATCCCAAATTCGTCGTGCAACTTTTTCTTACTTGCTTCTTCGATATAACTATTTGAAATAAAAAGGATTTTGGAAAACAGGGGCTTGAGCTGTTCTAATTGGTAGAAGACATGATTACTCACGCGCTTATATTTATTAAAATGAACATAAAGTAATATTCGTTCCATGAAAACACCTTATCATTTTATTGAGAGATTTCCCAGACCCCATTACGCTGAATCAATCCCGTTGCTGAGTCTTTTGCAGAGATATCGTCATCTTCAATATCCCGTCGGCTGATAATAATGACCGGAGTATTCTTAGAATCTGCAAAGGCTAAAATCTGATTCTCTTCATCACGCACAGAAACTTGCAATTTCAATTTTGCATGATTGATTTGAGAAAGATGGCATTTGTATTTAAGTGTCTTCTTTCCTGTTCCTTCTGTCAAATTATCCATTGAATTATCATTATACAACCAAATGGTTCGGTCGATATCAGTCAGTGAAAAGGCTATGTAGGTTGGCATATCCTGATTGACTTGATAGCTAATTTCAAATTCAATTTCTTGATTTGGTGCTGTCTGAGGAGAGCTTAGTAGACGAACCTCTAAATCAGAAACTGCCTCAGATTCCTTTTCAGCGACATAATCTTCGTTCATGGCTTTGGTGTCAGTTGCATTATCTAAACTGTATTGGTTGGCTACATCATCTGGATTTCCGACAACTTTGACTAAACCATTTTCAATCAAAACAGCTTTATTACAATACTTTTTGACAGCATTCATATCATGAGTTACTAAAATAGTTGTCTTTCCCGAATGCTTCCGTTCCATGAAATAATCATTACACTTACGCTGAAAAGCTTCATCCCCAACAGCCAGAACCTCATCCAAAATCAGAATGTCTCCTTGAGCCTTGATTGCCACAGAGAAAGCCAAGCGAACCTGCATCCCGCTAGAATAATTTTTGAGTTTTTGATTCATAAACTCACCCAGCTCAGCAAACTCCACGATATCATCGTACATGGCATCTACTTCTTCAGTTGAGAAGCCCAGCATGGCACCATTCATATAGACATTTTCGCGGCCGGTCAGCTCTGGATTGAATCCAACACCTAGCTCGATAAAGGAAACCAACTTGCCATCAATGGTCACTGTGCCCTTTTCGGGAATATAGATCTCTGAAATGATTTTCAAAAGGGTTGATTTGCCCGAACCATTACGGCCGACAATCCCATAAAAATCTCCCTTTTCCACTTCAAAGGAAATATCCTTAAGAACGTTCTGCTCTTTGTAACCTTTGATTCCTCGAAAGCGGTTAACTAGGCTTGTTCTTAAACTTTGTGTTGACTCTGTTGGCAGTTTAAAAAACTTACTGACATGGTCAACTTTTACTGCAATATTATTTGACATTATAAAATCTCCGCAAATCTCTTAGCATTTTTATTAAAGATATAATATCCAAGCCCAAATATCACTACTGGCAATAAATAAGGAATCAGAGCAATCCAGTAATGGTCCATCAAATCCCAGCCCCGAGTACTGCCTGAGAAAACGATAAAATGGCGAAGATCTTGAATAATCTGAGCCATTGGATTCAGCATCATCAGCTTAGCGACCAAAACATGCCCACCCTTCAGTATATAAGTCAATGAATAAATAATCGGTGTCGCATACAGGCCTGCCTGCAAAACCACTTCCCAAATGGGTCCAATATCACGATATTTAACAAAAAGTGTCGCCAACATAAAGGCAAAGCCAGCTGAAATCAAAACTAATTCCAGAAACAGCGGGATAATAACCAGCCATCCTAGCGTGATTGACACGCCATTAATCAGTGCAAAAGCAAAAACGACCATTAAATTGATAGCATAGTTGATTGCTGCACCAGTGATAGCTGAAAAAACGATAATTGATTTAGAAAAATTCAGTTTTCGCAGTAAGTCCCCTCGCGCAACAATGGACATCATGCCCATATTGGTCGCTTCTGAGAAAAAGTTCCACGTCACCATCCCTAAGAGAAGCGATACTGCATAATGAGGCGTTCCGTCATCAAAACGCAGGAAACGAACGAAAACAAGATACATAATGGTAAAAAGCATTAAGGGTTTTAAAATCGACCACAAATGCCCAATGAAACTGCCTTGATAACGCAATTTGAAGTCTGTTTTAACCAATTCTCTCAAGAGAATCCAATTTTTTTGGCTAAAATAATCTAGCATGCATATTACTCCTTATAAGCAAATTTTGTGAGAATAAGTGTCGTGAAAACTAAAGTATGAAAGGCACGATTTTTTCTGTAGCCATACTTTCGAATCCGTCGCAGTCGCTCTGCAAAAGGAGCTTCCATGATTGTCACAAAATTTTCAATAATTTCTCTATTTTCAGTTGTCAGAGGCTGGCTGAGAAGGTTGCGGGCCTGAGTCTGACTGTCTTTTATTAATTTCCAATATTTAGCAAATAGACGGCTAGGATGAATCCAGTTCTTCATCCGCTTGCGTAAAGTCCGGGCTCCTAACACATTATTGGAATGTTGGCGGTAGAGTTCCCCTGGCTGATCTAGATAAACGAGTTGCCCAAAAGCCGAAGCCAACAAGCCCAGATACCAATCGTGCATAAGCAATTCATGCTCCTCCTGCCCTGTCCACAAATCAGCCAGAGCGCGGTTGATCATCGAAACGCCACCTGTCACCGTATTTTCCGTCAGTTCCTGAATCAATTTTGTATTAGCATGATCAGACTGCGTTCGAATCATACTTTCGTGAACAACATTTAGCTCCTGATCCACCACTTTTAAATCCATATAAACCAACAAAGGTACGGAAGCATCATAGTTTTCTGCTGCCGCCAACTGAATCGCCAACTTATCCGGCAACCAGACATCATCCTGATCGCTAAAAAAGTAAACATCCGAATCCTGATACTTAAGCAAGCTATGAAAACTCTTAATGACACCCAAATTTTGAACTTCTTCCGGATTGATAAAGAAAATTCGGTCATCCTGACGGCAAAAATCCTCAATAATCGCTCGCGTTCCATCACTAGAGCCATCATCTCGAATCAAGAGCTGCCAGTCCTTATAAGTTTGGGCTTGAATACTTTCAATCTGCTCTGCCAGAAACTGCTCACCATTATAGGTAGACAGAAGAATAATCACTTTCATGATAAAAATAGCTCCTCGTATTCACCTACAATTTTTTCCCAGGTGTAGTTTTCTTTCATATTTTCTTTGGCTGCTTGACCTAGCTCAGAAAAATCAAGCTGACCATCCACTTTGTCAATCAGCTGGGCCAACTGCCCCTCTTCTTTTTGCCAATACAAAGCTGTTTCTTGGGCTACTTGATGGTTGAAGTCCACATCCAAAACTAAATTGGCATCAGTCTGAGCCAGAGCTTCCAGAAGCCCGGGATTAGTTCCACCGACTTCGTGTCCATGCAAGTAGGCAAAAGCTTTATTGCGGATATATTTGAGCAGTTCCTGATCATAAACAGTCCCGACAAACTTAATCCGAGAATCCTTATCAAAACCCGTTTTTTGCTTAAGCTCTTCATAATAAGGATTTCCCTCATGATTGCAGATAATCAGCAAGTCACGTTGGGTCTTGGATTTCATAAATTCCCGAATGATGGTCTCGTAGTTGTTTTCTGGCACAAAACGTCCAACAATCAAATAATATTCCTTTTCTCTGCTCTGCCATTTCTCAAAAAAATCACGCACGCGAGCATCCTGAGAGTCAAGAGACGATAGCTGGAGATCTGTCCCATAAGCAATGAAAGCTGTCTTAGACCAAGGATAGGATTGTTTTATATAGCTCTCAATGCCTTGGTTGTCCGCAATGACCAGATCAGCATGCTTGGTCATAAGCTTCTCGGAATATTTAAGATAGGCTTGAACTGGCTTAGCCCACTTAGCCCGCTTCCATTCCAGACCATCCGGATTGATAAAGAAAGTCCCGCCTGCTTTATGAATTTTATGCGCAAAAGGCGCCACAAAGGCTCCGATCGTATTACCCAAAATATAAAAAATTGGACGCTCAATCTGCTGCTCTTGCACTAGCTTTAAAGAATAATTGATAGCCATCATATCATAGGCGATCACTCGAGCCGGCCCCAACTTAGGAGCCTTAACGGTGAAGCAATCCACTCCCTTGTAATCAAAATGATGAAAAGCTTCATCATCCGACAAACAAGCTACATGATACTGGATTTGGGAAGAAACCTTATTTTCTACTAATTTTTCAACAAACGTTTCAAATCCGCCATATTTAGCAGGAAGTCCGCGACTTCCGATGATGAAGACATGTCTCATGCTTTTCCTCAATTCAAAGATTTACAATCTAGTCTATTATATCATTTTCTTGGTGATTTGTGGGCTACAGAGAAAAAAGTCGAATAAATCATAATATCGCCTAAGCAAAATTATTATTTGATTCGACTTTCATATCATTCGTAGTAGGCTACTACCACTTAAAAAGATTCTTTAACTTTTAAAACAACTTATTTTTTTCTTTACTTTGTTCAAGAGAGTGCTTATTGGCGAAAGGGAAGGATTCGGTTCAAATAAAAAGTTTATGTGTCGCAAAGAATGACCGCTATTAGTGCCAGACTGAGCGATTGCCTCTAAGATGTCATGATAAACACTGGAAACCTTGTAAAGATTCTTTACTCTTTCTATGTTATCTAAAGAGCGCTTCTTCAAGTATTCGAAATTCTCTAAACATTGCTGGATTTGATTTGTTAATTCATCTACATTTCCCGTAGGATAGAGTTGGCCTTCCTTGAACATTTCATAAGCTGACAGATGGCCTGGATTATCTGATAGGATGGTTGGCAAGCCATTCATAATGGATTCTATGTAGACTAGACCAAAGGTCTCCATAGCAGATGGAAATACTGCTATATCAGCTGTTGTTGCTTCAGCCCAAGGATTATCATGATATCCTAAAAACTGGACACCTTCTAACTGATGTTCATCTATATAAGAGTCACACTTATTCTTATATTCATTGTCCCAAGCCCCAATAAAGACTAGTTCTGGTCTTGGCTGAGAGAGTTTTGCATAGGCTTGAAGGAGTTCTAGTTGATTTTTTCTCTCTGTCAGACGACCAACTGACAGGATACGACATTCATTTCCAGCAAGTTTTTGCTCCTTTTCAACTTTGATCTCAGTAAAAGGGGCAAAGGAACGAATTTTTCTATGAGGGAGAAGCTGGGTTAATCTTTTTTGCAGAGAACCTGTCACCGCAAAAATCTCCTTGGAATATTCATCTACAAAATCAATTTTCTCTTTATAATAACCAAATTCTCCTTCAGGAAATTCATGAATCAGCCAGAAATGCGGAATATTTTCACAAGCTGCTGCCACCGCTCCTTGAAACATATTAACTGTATTTGTAATGACCAAGTCAATATGGCTATCTACCATTAACTTTCTCAGCGCAGCAATATTTTCTTGGTAAGAATTTACCCTCTCTTCATGAGTCCCAGGAAGACCACCTGGCGCATCCTCCCACCACCATTTAATGGATGGTAGAGCAATGGTTTTAACCCCTTCTTTTGCAAGAGTAGAAATATAGTCTTGCTGGACTTGGACATGATAATCTGGTATCGCATTGATAACATGATAGCCCTCTTGAACCAAATACTTCATCAGATGGAAAATAGAAATCTCTGCCCCATTATCCAAAGTTCCAGTCGGCGAAATGAATAAAATATTTTTCTTCATAGCTTATCCTTACCAATTCCAATAGAATGGAATCATTAAATAGATTGAAATTAAAAAGTTAGCTGACAAAGTGCCTATAAGCAAGTTTTTAACTGCCCGCTCCTGAATCTCCAGCTTGCCGATATTCGCAAGTACGGGTAAGAAGAGAATTAGGAAAGGCGTGAAATAGCGGCCCTGAGTTCCAACGGATATCTGAGCACCTTTTCCTAAAACAATTGGAGTCCACTCTAGATACATGATGGTGACAACGGCAATAACCTGCAAAAGGAAAAGATAAGCGGAGACCGTTGCATAAGATTTCGTCATAAAATCCTTCTTAGACTGCAAAAAAATGATAGTCAGTACCGCTACATCAAGAAAGATTAGCCACAGGGGCAACTGAATGGTGAAATTACCCAAAAATCCAAAGAGACCAATGGTCAATACGGTATTGAGGTCACCGTTCATGCGCTGTTTAAACAAGGTGTTAAGCAGAACCCTACTATAGTAGAAGAGCCCTCCTTGATGACGAAAAAGCAAATGCAAGGCTAAGAAAACAGCAACAAAAGCCAAACCGTAAAAAACATAGCGATGACGACCGATAAATGCCTTGGTCGCAAGAAAAGGCTTGTTCAAAACAGCTAAGAATCCTTCCATTTCAAAATCAATGAAAGGCAACAAGCCTAGCAATAAGACATTGTTCAGTTTGGTTGCAAAGAGTCCGACGGATATGGCCAAAAGCTGGATGAAATTCTTATTGGTAAATCTCTTGCTGGAAGCAATATTAGTGAAAAAACCAATAACTAGCATAAGCTCCAAGTAGTTCATTACATCGTAGGAGAGAGAAGCTGCCTGCTGAACCATAATCGGCAAAAGTGAAATGAAAAAGAGAGCTTTTTTGCCGTACTTAAAATACTTAATCAGGAAGTAAACACCCAAAATATAGGCTAGGCCGTTAAAAAATCGCCCCATCATGATAATAACTCCCACCGATGGATAGATAAACGATCCCAAGGTCATGCCAATGAGCTGCGGTAAAAAGGAAAGAGTTTTGAGATTAATCCCCAAAGTAAACTCTTCCTGAGACAAATCCAATTTTTCCGTAAAAAGCTTCTTGTACTCTCTTGGAGAAACATGCGGTTCCGAAGAGATATTTTCCATCCACTTGTAGGTTTTCTCTGTCGGTTTATGGAAAATCTCCCAAGTCATGCGGGCGTGATTCGTTTCATCCGGAACACGGTTGATCGGTTGAACCACCATAAATGTCATGACAAAGACCGTCGCAAAGACCAAAAAGATATTTTCTATTTTCATCGTCTTACTTCTTTTCAAAATCATTCACCATTTCATCTTTACTATCTAAACTGCAGTTTTCAAGAACAAAATCATAGGCATTTTCTGCTAATTCCTGACGTAGGTCAGACGAAAGAATCAAACTCTCTAACTTTTCTTTCCACTCCCCGTCTTTAGCTAAAAGTCCAGTTTCCCCATCTTTAACCATATCAGAGAAGGCTCCAATATGACTAGCAACTGTAGGAACTTTTACTAAGGCAGCCTCCATCCATTTGATTTCAGACTTAGCCCGGTTAAAGACCGAGTCAACCAGCGGCGCTAAATTGATATCTACCCTACTAATCAGCTGGGGTAAATCCTTCCAGTCCACATAGTCATGTACAACGATCTGCTGTTGATACGGCTTCATATCCTCTGGAATATCCAAATGTCCGACGATATGAAGCTCCACATTCTTGTAGACTTCAAGCAAGGATTGGATGGCTGGTTTTATCAATTCAAAATTTTCATTGTGACTGATTGAGCCTGAAAAATAGCCAATCTTGACTTTTGAATCCTGCTGACTATAATCTTTGATAAAGTGAGAACTGATTTCAATCAAGTCACTGGAAGCTCGATTTCTGTTTAGCAACACCTTATC
Organism: Streptococcus sp. Marseille-Q8145; assembly: GCF_965112035.1. Classification (NCBI taxonomy): domain Bacteria; kingdom Bacillati; phylum Bacillota; class Bacilli; order Lactobacillales; family Streptococcaceae; genus Streptococcus; species Streptococcus sp. Marseille-Q8145. Next base: position 205,817 of record NZ_CBCOPQ010000001.1, read on the forward strand.
TTTATATTTGAGCAGCTCTTCCTTTAGTTGGAAAGTCGAAGTAATCGCTCCATAACAGGCAGCTAGCATCTTGCCATAATTTTTGACACCCGCATCATAGTTGCCCTTGTCCTTCTCTGACAAGCCCTGAGTATAGCTCAGCTGATCTGTATAAACTGTATCAAAAACCAAATCATCAATGTCAAAATAAACTGGTTTTTTATCTCTTTTAGCTGTATCGCACAAGAATTGAAGTTGATAAGACCATGGAGCCCGATAGATAATAATATGACTTGCATATCGAGCCTGAGAAATCTCAAATTCTGATACATTTACTACTTTGACCGTGAAGCCGTTTTTTCGCAACTGTTCTGCTTTGTTCAGCACTCGGTAACGTGTACATTGAGGAATGATATTTTCAACTCCATCTATAATCAAGATATACTGTTCTCTGGAGATTGATTTGAATTTTTGTACAATGTTTTCCAATATTTCAACTGGATAATCTGTTTCCATTTGTACATAATTGAGCAAATCAGGTATTTCTGTTCGTCTTTCCAGTCCCTGCCAACGGAATTGTTGCGCATTATAATTTTGTAATGAGGTGTATTTAACCAACGGACTACCAGCCCTAAGCATTCTTAAAGGATGAATATACATAGCACTGTCTTTGTTTTCAGACACCAAAGCATCATATCGATAACCCAAATCTGCGAAATACTTAGTAAAAGTTGTTTCGTGTTTCCCAATAGCCTTATCGCGTGAATCCGTATCGGTTAGGTTATTCCAATAGTCGAAAAATTCCTCTGACCGAAGCAATAAAGGCTCAATGACAAGAAAATAAGACTGCAGATGTTCTGGAATATAGCCATATTGATTGAAATTTGTAGCATCTTCCTGCACTTCACCAAAGGAAATCCCCCAGAAATCGAGATTTCTATCCGCCATTGTTTGGAAGACTTCATTCAAATCTCTCATTGGACCAATATTCGTATCATTGACTAACAGAAGCTGAGAAGAAGTTTGCAGCTTTTCCTTACCAATGGTCAAAATACCTTCCCTAAATGCTGCAGCATCGTAACCAGTATTATCCCTTACCAGAACTTGTCCATATTGTTCTAAGACAGATAAATCCTCTGATTTCAATCCTCCATTTACCACAATCAGCGTTTCATCTACCAAAGCAGCTAATTTCTCTAAAAACAGAACCTTGTAGCGCTGAAGATTCTCTTCTGCCTCAAAAATGACGTAGATTAGGCACTTTTTGCCAGCCACTTGTTGAAGCTGTTTTCGCTGAGAATTCCGTAAAACTCGATAATAATAGCTTTTTGGCGAGTTGATATTTCTTTTTATGGTAATGCACTGACGCTTCATTTGAGATAGGACAGTTCGGATATTCCGCGGATTTTTGACAATCTGCCCTACCTGCTTAATTGGAGTGACGATAGCATTCCCAACACGATAAGAGAGCGAGTTACGTAATTCATCAATGTCATCCTGATATTGATAAATCAATTCGCTATCACGTTCCCAGTTTCCCTTTATCTCTTGGACATAGTCGGATACCTGATTCATATGCTGAATCAAATCACCCAGTCTGCCATCTAGAATATAGATATTTGCAGACAAAGCTTGATAAATCTCATCTGGCAACTGTTTCACATACTTACGCAAGATTTTCAGATACATTTCATAATGATATCTCGTAGAATCCCGTTTAGAGATTGATTCCTTATCAAAGACCCGGTAATTCAGCTTTGTTTTTGTATCATAAACAGGTTTCGCACCTTGGTTGATAATCAAGTTTAAGAGAAAATCATAGTCTTCCAGTTTTTCACGATTCAGTGCTTCATCGTAATAAATACCATCAGCAACCGAACGACGAATGAGAGAACAGTTGGAAATAAAATTCTCCGTTAAGAAAGCCACCTTGTCATAGGGACGTGATTTAAGGTAAACTTCTTTTTTATCAGGGTCATACAAATCCCCATAGACAATATCTGCTTCCTCTTGCAGCATGGTTGTATAGAAGCTCTCAACGTAGTCAACATCTAGGAAATCATCACTATCCACAAAAATAAAATAAGTTCCTTGAATTTGCTGCAAAGCCTTATTTCTTGTCTTGACGACCCCCATATTTTCATGGCTTTCAAACCGCGTCGGAAAAGGGGAATCTACCAAAGTTTCTTGGATAATCTGGGCGGACTTATCAGTGGAACCATCATCCAATACCAGTAACTCAATATTTTGATAGGTCTGCCCAAAAATACTGCGCAAACACTGTTCAATGTAGTTTTGATGGTTGTAACATGTTACAACAACAGATATTAAATCTTTCATATACCTTCCTTGTAAATAACTCTATTAATTTGAGTTGGCATCTTGACTCTTCATATATGCTTTGTTTATCAGATTAGCCACCCACTTAGGCCAGAAAAGCTGATACATGAACAAATCTTCTTTGGTCCTAGTATTATCTGAAATAGTCTTGGTTGTTTCCGACTCTCCATGAATCCGGTGGCACATGAGTTTCTCAGAAATATAAGCAAATCGCCCCTTATAATCACTAATCTTGTACCAAGCATACCAATCCAGACTCACGCGCATTTCCTCATCAAATCGAAAATCCCTTAATGCCTCTAAATTGTAAGTCACAGCCGGACAGGAAATGGGATTGCCAAAAGCTAGAACCCGATTTCTCCAAAAACGACTGGATGGCATTAGGTTCAAGGTTTTAAGCATGAGAGTCTTGATTTTCAAATTAGTATTAGCTGGAATCTTGACTCCATTTTTCTCTTCAAAATAGTCTGTATAAGCAATGAGAATGTCTTTAGACTGCTCTATTTTTTGCATCACTGCTTCTAGATAAGTAGGTTCATAATAGTCGTCTTGGTGGGCAATGGTAGCATAAGAAGTCTCAGCAAAAGAGAGTGCATTATTCCAGTCCTTACCGATACCGCCGCCTTCTTTCGTATAAAAAGGAATTTGATACTTCTGGCAAAGCTGCTTGATTGAATCCAGCGGTGTTGAACTATAACAGATAATCTTTGATGACAAGGTTTGATCTTGCAGAGACAGGATGCAAGCTTCTAAGAATTCACTTTCGCCATAGGCACAAATCACCCAAGTATGGTTATTTTTCATCTTTTTCACTCTCTAACTTAGACATTTTTTGCTTCATAATGGACAGTTCTTGCACCAACTGCTTGATTTGTTCCTTTTGCTTGGAAATGGAAATAGTATGTAAAAAAACAATAACCAGCAAGAAAAAAATGGCCAAGGACATCACAAAGTTTGATGTCAGCTCAAAGCCCAACAATTTGGCAATAGAAACTGGAATCCGATCAAAAACAGAGATAATAATCAGCACGAAGCCAATAACAATCCACATAAAGGCTTGCTCAAACAAAATATTATTTTGATTGATATTCCGAAAGACAAAATACAGGAATAGAACTGAAGCCACTAGCATAACAATAGACAAAATGGACATTATTCACTCTCTTTCATAAAAGCAGCAATCAAGATTGAAGAGCAAACTTCAATCATATAGCGAATGGACTTAATCGGAGTAATCGATGAGACTCCTCCTGCACGTTCAAACATATTGGCTGGTGCTTCCACCACTTTATATTTCCGCTTCAAGATATGGACGATTGATTCTGGTTCAGGGTACTTGATAGGATAGCGCGCAGCGAATTGTCGAATAATGTCTCGATTGGCCAAACGATAGCCTGATGTGGTATCCAGAATCCTTTTACCAGTTGTTAATTTAATAAAGGCTGAGATAATAGTAATGCCAAATCGCCGCATAAAAGTCGTCTGAAATTCTGAAGACTTGTCACCGATAAAACGAGAACCAACAACCAAATCCGCCTGCTGACGACGAATAGGCTCCAGCAAAGCATCCAGCGACTCAATATCATGTTGACCATCTCCATCAAACTGTACGGCCACATCATAATTATTCTCAAGAGCATACTTATAGCCGGTCTGAACAGCTCCTCCAATCCCTAAATTCATAACCAAATGAATAGCATTCAGATGATGGTTGTCCAAAATCTCCTTGGTTCTGTCAACTGACCCATCATTGATAACTACGTAGTCTAAGTCAAAATCAACTTTCTTCCGATATTCTACAATGCTCATAACCGTATTTAAAATACTTTCTTCCTCATTATAAGCAGGAATTATCATTAAAACTTTCAATTATCTTTCTTCCCTTTACAATAAATTTTAGCAAATAATGGAACTAACCTTAACTTCTCCAAGCTCAAAAAAACAATAAGTGAAATTTTAGTCTGAAACCTTTCTCCCTGAACCTTCTTAGACAAGGGAGAGATGGTGCTGATGAGTTTATTCTCTTTTAACCATTCCTTAATCCTAATATACTGATGAATAAACTCCTGATTGGATGAGGTTCTCCCAGAAAACAGCAAATACCAAACATAATATCTTTTCAAGTAATATACTTCTAGCTCAGATGGATTCCCCAGCTCTAATATTTTTGAAAAAAGAACCAAAATATCAATTTTAGGAGAAAAACCTCTCTGAGAGGTGTTAGAAACACTCTGATTATTGTAATACCAATTATATCCTTTATAGTCTAACAATCCTATTTTATCTGTTGTCTTGTAGGCAGCTAGGTTAAAAATGATATCTTCTCCTATACCATAGTCAAAAAATTCTAGATTGTTCGTTTTCAAGAACTCCGTCCGATAGATTTTGGCCCAAGGAGCCATTATAATATACTTAGACCACTCTGACTGCTGTATATCTTGACTAAAGATAATCTGGTTATCCTGATTGACACGTTTGTACCCACCAATAACTAAGTCTAGCTTTTTCTCATGGATAGCCTGATAAAAAGTTTCAAGGTAATCACTATCAACAAAATCATCATTATCCATGAACATAGTATAGTCTCCCTCAGCTAGAAGAATCCCTTTATTTCTAGTTACTGCTACTCCTTCATTTTGTTTGTCAATTACTCTTACAAAACTATACTTCAATTCATATTCTTTCAAAATATTTAAAGAATTATCTTTTGAACCATCGTTCAGAAGAATGATTTCAAAATTCTTAAACGATTGGTTCAACAGAGAATCTACACAGCGTTTAATCCCGTCTTGTGCATTATAAACTGGAATAATAACTGAAATGGCTGGTTTAGACATATTTTTCCTTTCATAACTAATCCACTCTATTTATAAAACTTTAATAAAACAGGAAATAGCTTTATTGAAAATTTTAGCCCCAATAAATTGGCTAATAGACCTGTTAATTTAAATGCTCGGTTCTCTATATACTTTGCATACTTTAGCAAATACTTATACTGATAAAGCAACTCTTTAATTTTAAAATTATCAATGTATTGATTTACATAAGGTAATATAGAAATATATGAGATTGCAAAATAGATATTTAAAGCTTTTTGAATTTCAACTGAATAGTTTTTAAAGTCAGAAAGTCCCGTCCTGATTCCTTCAAGAGTGTCTTGAACATTTTTTTCTTTCACGACATTAGTCAAACTTCCTTTGCGGTTCTGTCGATACATGTATTGAGTACTATTAAGAATTGAAAATTTCTTTGTCATTTTTAAGATCTGAGAACAATATAAACTATCCTCAGATACCATTCCCTCTGGAAATTTCAGGCCGTTTTGAAATAATTTTTTCGATACACATTTATTCCAATTTGGACCATTAAATATTCCAAAGCAAGTAGCTTTTAAAATATTTTCCTCAAACATAGATATAGGGAAATCTAAAATTCTATCATCATAAAAATAACTGTAGCCAAAAACGATAACATCATCAATGCATTCTGTAGTTATTTCATCAAGTTGATTCAAAAAGTGCTGATCACTCCAAAAGTCATCACCATCTAAAAACAATAAGTACTCTCCCCGAGCAGACTCAATACCTGTATTTCTTGCTTTTGAAGCTCCACCATTTGTTTGATTTAACACCCTTACTTTATTGGTATTCCCCACAGACAATTTATCAGCGACTATTGCAGTAGTGTCAGTTGACCCATCATTTATGATTAAAATTTCATAATCTTTAAATTCTTGAATTAAGACACTCTTAACACATTTTTCTAAATAATCCGCCACATTATAGGCAGGTATAATAATTGAAAATTTCATAAGTTCCTTATTTTTTCCTTCTCAAAAAAGTATATGGATTCGTCATAAAATAAATAATTAGCGAGACACTCAACCAAGCAATCATAGAGATAAGGAAAGACAAAGAGGCTCCAAAAATTCCGTATTGGGATACCAGTGGCTCAGCTGTAAGAATGGATACAAGATATCCCGCTAAGAATGAAATGACTAAATAATGATGTTTTCTAAAAACAGTTAAAATATTATCACATACTGTAGAAAACGTACTAGCAATGCCACCCAACAACAGTATAAAGAAACTCATTTGATATTGATTCAGATTGGTTCCATAAACAATATTTAAAACAGGTATGGCAGCAAGAGCTCCAACAATAGAAATTAATATACTTGTTCCCCATAAAATCTTAAATAAATTATTTTTATACGTAATAAAATGAGAAATTTTATTCTCTTCCTTGAAAATTGCTAGCTGTGTAATCATTGGGCGTAAAAAAACAATCATTAGATTCATTGCAAAAATTGGAGTGAATAAAATACTAAAGTCTCTCTGTACTCCCGCTTCAATCAATCCCCTATTAAAAATGTCGTTTAATGCATACTTAGGTTGGTTATAGATCGAAACTAATAGAAAAGCATTTATAAATAAAGGTAAGCAGTCCTTTAAAATACTATAAATATCTTTGAATTTTACTGTAGAGATATTAATACGATGAAACAACTTAGATTTTGGAAAATCAAAAAAAAGAACTACAATGAAAGAGGTGAGTGTTTGAAAAACAATAGATAAAAGAAGATTTTTAGAAAATAATAACAGAACAGCAAATGTTATTGTTGAAATTATATTTCTAAAAAATAATGATTGTCCAGCTATATCTAATCGTTCTTTCTGTTGGAACAAGCCTTGAAACACATCCGATAGCGCCTCACTAACTCTAAAAAATGATACCCAAAATATAATCCAAAAATTTTCATAAGTCGAAGGATTTAAAATTAAATAACCTAACAAAATTAGTATCATTAAAATATTAGTTAGAAATCTAGTAGTCAAATATGCATCAAAAGAATATTTTTCTTTAATATCCGTTGCTTGAAAATCTCGTACTTGAAACCCTGCAACAATAACTAGCAAATTTGCAATTGCGTAAGCAAAGCTATAAAGATCAGCTGATTCACTAGATAAGGTGCGAGTAACTATAAATAATAAAATAACAGATACAGCTGCTGAAGATAAACTCCCGAGCATATTCCAAAAGAAAATTTTTGGCAATGATCGTACTTTCAATTTGATAGAACTCTCTTTCAATGTAAATAAAACTATACCCAATTATACCATAAATTCCCCTTAAAAAAAGCAACCGCAAGGTTGCTCAATGTTTATTTTCTTACTTCCTGCTTGTAAAACTCTTTCAAAGCATCCTGCCAAGTTGGAATGACAAATCCTGTAGCCTTGGCCTTGGCCAAACTCATAGTTGAGTTGAAAGGTCGCTTAGCCTTGGCTGGGAACTTGCTAGAATCAACCGGTTGAACTTCCACATCCGTATCTTTGAGAATTTCCACGGCAAAGTCATACCAAGTTGTGTCCTCTGATGCGTCATTAGACAGATGGTAATAACCAAATTCCTTTTGATTTTCAGCCAGATAGGTCATAAATTCAGCCAGCGTACGAGTCCAAGTTGGACGGCCATGCTGATCATTAACTACGGTCAGAGTTTTATGTGTCTTAGCAAGATTTTGCATGGTAAAGACAAAGTTTTTACCGTAGTTGCCAAAGACCCAGGCAGTACGGATAATGTAGAAACGACTAGAATATTTCTCAACTAGCTCCTCGCCCATGCGCTTGGTACGACCATACTCGGTCTGTGGATCTGGTAGATCGTCTACTTCCCATTCCTCTCCGACAGGCTTTTGTCCGTCAAAGACATAGTCTGTTGAGATGTAGACCAAGGTTGCTCCGTGTGCTTCTGCAGCTTTTGCCACATTTTCGGTCCCGGTCACATTGATGGCATAGTCCAGCTCTTTTCCTTCGTCCTCAGCCGCATCAACTGCAGTATAGGCTGCGCAGTGATAAACCAAGCTTGGCTTGACTTCCACAAAGACCTTGTCCACCATTTGGGCATTGGTAATATCCATTTCTGCCACATCAACAGCCACATACTCCTCATTGCGCTCATCCAAAAGATAGCGGAGTTCTGTACCCAGCTGTCCATTTGCACCTGTAATTAAAATCATTTGTCTTTCCTTTCAGATCATAAAAATTCGATGAATTTATTATACCAAAAAAAGCAGAAAAAATCTGCTCGATCGAATCATTATCGGAAAATCTCTTCAGTTGGAACACTAAAGAATAGTTTCTTGTTCCTTTTGATACTCTGTTATATAAATGCTACAATAATCCGCAAGTAATAATGAATACACTTATCATCAAATGCAATAGAGTATAGAGAAATCTACAGTATACAAATAAAATTAAAGTTTTCTTCATTCTCCTATAAGACAGGAAATATTCTATTTCATGATAACAAATAATTCATTGTTTTTAAGATAGATATTATATAACTTTGTTTCCTCAAGTAATGTATACTTTTCACTACTAAAATCCAAATTAGAAGTATCAATTAATTTGAAGTCGACATTTAAGTTAGTTATACTATTAAATCTCATCGTCATATCCCAAGACACATTCGTATTTGGCATAATCAAACTTTTTAATATTGGATAAACAGAAGCTGTATTACTAAATACTGGAGAATCAGAAAGAAATCGATTCACATTAATAACTGTTTTTTCTGGTTCAACATACTTATTCAGGGAGGAGGCTAGCAATATGCTCTGCGATTTGAACATATCATTTTGTTGTTTCAAACTGCTCACGTAAACAAAAGAGAAAGAGAGGAAATAGAAAACTAATAATCCAGAAACGAGAGACTTAATCCCATGTAGAATCTTACTCTTTTCAATACACTCTAAGCTAACAATTAAGATAATTGCTAAAAAAATACCGTAACCATATTCATATCTTGGCCTCATAAGATAATAAGGATTAGACAAAATCAAATAAGTTCCATAACTAAATACACTTCCTAAAATTAACCAGATCAGCATATAAATAAAGTTTAAAACAGACTTTGTTTTTGATAAGCGAACCACACTAATAGTCAAGAGAAGTATAGCAATTATACTTAGTAAGATCCAGATAGTTGAACTTTGTAAAAATATATTTTTCAAATATCCCTTAGCATTCAAAACGATTATTTTAAGAATTCCTAATCCCTTTGGAATATTAGCTTGATCGACAAAAATGGGAGGCTTAATAAAAATTTGTATACGATATAAAACCAATCCAACCATATAAGACAAGATTGAAATAACAATTTTAGGAATTTCTTCTTTAAACCGACTTCCTTGCAATAATTCTAAAAATATTAGCGTCATGGTTACCATAATGTACACTCCTGAAGAAGCTTGGTAGGAATTGCACATTAAAAATATACCAACAACTGACGTGATTCCAAATATTTTTTATTATCCCAGAAAATAAACGGAATGATTGAAACCAATATACTTAAAGTCATAAAGGGATTATCAAACCTAAAGCTTAATGGTTCTAAAAACCATGGGTTAATTCCTATAATGGTTGAAGCACATGCAGTTACAAAAGTTATCTTATTTTAGGATATAAGACAAATAATAAAACCAAGCTAGCAAGAGATAGAAGACAAGCTGATAGAATATGAGTAGTTAATCCTAAATCTGTCAGATGCTTCCCACCTTGTATTAAACGAGCAGAATACTCACTTAAATATCTTGAATAATGCTCAGAAAATCCTGAATAACCTTGTAATTGTCTTCCGATATCATCAATGTAAGGATATTCAGCCAAACCAATATTTATATTGACAATCGAATAAATAATAAAAATTAAAAGTGCAGAAAATTTATTTAAAAGAAAATAATTTTTAAAATCTGAAAAACGGTTTTTGAAAATCACTTACTCTTCTCCTTAATCACATAAATTGGTCGTTTCTTGGTTTCCATGAAGATTTTTCCGATGTATTTACCTAGGATACCGATGGTCAACAGCTGGAAACCTCCGAGAAGGAGGATGACGGTCATGAGGGACGGCCAGCCAGATGTCGGGTCCCCAAAAACCAAGGTACGGATAATAATTACCGCCATCAGGATAAAGGCTAAAATCCAAGACAGGATGCCCCCTAAAAAGGCGATGTTGAGCGGTGCATCAGAGAAATTGACGATACCTTCCAAAGAATAGTTGAAGAGGGACCAGAAATTCCAAGAGGTCTTGCCAGCCACTCGTTCAACATTTTTGTATTCCAAGTATTCGGTATTGAAGCCTACCCAGGCAAAAATTCCCTTGGAGAAACGATTGTACTCTGAAACTTCCAGAATAGCGTCTACCATTGGGCGGCGCATCAGTCGGAAGTCACGTGCACCATCTACCATCTCGACTTGGCTAATCTTGTTAATCAACTTGTAAAACAAATTGGCAAAAAAGCTTCGGATTGGCGGCTCTCCCTCGCGAGTAGTCCGACGGGTCCCCACACAGTCCAGCTCGGGATTCGTGTCCAGTATTGCTTTCATCTCAATCAGAAGCTCGGGCGGATCCTGCAAATCTACATCCATGACCGTCACTAAATCTCCACTCGCCTCTTGCAAACCAGCATAAAGTGCTGCTTCTTTTCCGAAATTGCGAGAAAAGGACAAATAATTCACATCTGGACAGCGACTGCTGAGCTCACGCAAAACAGCCAAGGTCCGGTCCGTCGATCCGTCATTGACAAAAATATATTCAAACTGGTCACGGATTTGATATTTGATCGCTTCCATAGCCTCATGAAACAGAGGAATAGATTCTTCTTCATTGAAGCACGGAACAATCACTGAAATTGTCATATTGATTACCTGCTATTTTTTAATATCTTTCATTATACCAAAAAACTAGGCGAAAACCTAGTTTAAATCATATTTACTCTGTCTAGAAATATTAAAAATCAAATAGATTCCAAGGCTATTCTCAAATCCTCTATCAAGTCATCCACGTTTTCTAGGCCGATAGAGAGTCGGATTTGATTTGGTGTAATGCCTGCTGCCAGCTGAGCCTCTGGCGACATCTGACCATGAGTCGTTGTAGCTGGATGGACGACCAGGGACTTAGCATCAGCTACATTGGCCAAGTCGGAGAAAATCTCTAGGCCGTCAATAACCTTACGAGCTTCTTTCTCCCCACCTTTGACATTAAAGGTGAAGATAGAGCCCACGCCTTTAGGGAAATATTTTTCTGCCAAAGCGTGGTAAGGACTGTCAGCAAGCTTGGGATAATTTACCTGCTCAACCTTGGGATGTCCCGCTAGGAAATCTACAATCTTCTCCGCATTGGACACATGGCGCTCTACTCGCAAAGAGAGAGTTTCCAAACCCTGCAGGAAGAGAAAAGCATTGAAGGGGGACATGGCTGCGCCCGTATCGCGCAAGAGCTGAGTCCGCACAGCAGTGACAAAGGCTGCTGCTCCGACATCGCGCGTATAGCTGATGTCGTGATAGCTCGGGTCTGGGTCAACGAACTGCGGAAACTTGCCAGAAGCTTCCCAGTCAAATTGACCACTGTCCACAATCACACCTCCGATGCTGGTTCCGTGACCACCAATAAACTTGGTCGCAGAATGCACCGCAATGTCCACACCATGAGAAAAAACATTGATCAGATATGGTGTAGCAAAGGTATTGTCGGAAATCAGCGGAATTTTATGGGCATGAACCAGCTCTGCTAAAGCATCAAAATCAGGAATATTAATCAGCGGATTGCCCAAACTTTCAATCAGAACCAACTTTGTATTGTCCTGAATGGCTGCTTCTACTTCAGCCAGATTTTCAATATCGACAAAAGTCGTGGTAATGCCATAGCGAGGCAGGGTTTCCTTGAGCAGATTAAAGGTGCCACCATAGATAGTGGAAGCTGCCACTACATGGTCGCCAGCATGCGCCAAGGCTAGAATGGTGTAGGTAAGGGCCGCCATACCAGAAGCTGTTGCTAGAGCTCCGACTCCACCTTCCAAAGCCGCAATCCGCTCCTCAAAAGCAGACAGGGTCGGATTGGTAATCCGAGTGTAGATATTTCCCGGTTTGCGCAGGGCAAAGAGATCTTCTCCCTCTTGAGTATCGTCAAACACATAGGAAGTTGTCTGGTAAATAGGCAGAGCGCGCGACTTTGTTGTCGGGTCCACTGTTTGTCCGGCATGAAGTTGCAGGGTTTCAAATTTAAATTCACGTGTCATAAGGTCACCTCACTATAGTTATGTGATAAGTCTACCACTAAACGCCTCACTTGACTAATAGAATTTCCTTATCAAAAGAAATAAAGAGAAGCTATATCTTATAGCTTCTCAGATATAATCTCAAAAGTCGCTTGATTGCTGGGCCAGTACAACTGCGACGAAACTTTGTCTAAAGCTATCCACTGAGCTCCCACATGCTCATCAGAAATCCGGATTTCCTTCTGTTCTGTCAGAACTAGAAAGAGATCTTTGTGGATGGTCAGATTTTCATCAATCTTTACCGTAAAATCTCCAAGACTAGTCAGATTTGAACAAGCTAAGAGCAAGCCGGTCTCTTCTTTTATTTCACGAAGACAGGCTTCTTCTGGACTCTCACCACTCTCAATCCCACCAGTAATGGGCTGCCAAAAGGAAACTTTCTCAGCTTCCACTTTCAATAGCAAGATTTCTCCATCCTCTGGATGGTAGATCCAGGCTTCAATCGACCGCCTCATCATGATTTTTTCTCAATCGGTGCTATGCTGGCCAGCACTTTCTTCAGACCAACTTCTGGGAAATTAATCTTGAGCTCTTGACTGTTTCCGCTACCAGAGACTGCCAGAACAGTCCCATCGCCCCATTTCTTGTGGTGGGCAATATCTCCAATAGCCCAAGCAACTTCCGGCTTAGATAGCTGGTTCTGACCGCTCTTGCCAAAAGGCAGGCTGCCTGTAGAAATCGAACTTGGTGCTGCCTGACGTTTCCGCTCTTGTAGAGCCTGGGCCAGACTCATGCCCTGACCGAATTTGCTAGTATCGCTGTTGGTATAACTAACCTTAAAGGAGCTGTTGGCTGGTCGAGCCAGTCCCTGATAGTTTAGCAAGTCTGAACTGATTTCTCTCAAGAAGCGAGTCGGCTGATTGTAGTTGGTACGACCATAAAGCAGACGGGAATTGGCATTGGTCAGATAGAGAATTTTTTCTGCTCGGGTGATACCGACATAGGCCAGACGGCGCTCCTCTTCCAGCTCATCCTCATCTTCAGATGCTCGGCTCAGAGGGAAGACATTTTCCTCCATACCAACCAGAAAAACGACTGGAAATTCCAATCCCTTGGCTGCGTGGAGGGTCATCAGAGTTACTTCAGAACTCTCCTGATCTCCGTCGTCTGTGTCTGCGATCAAGGCTAAGTCATTGAGAAAACGGCTGAGCTTGTCCAGACCTGTCTCATCAGTAGGATTGTCTGGATTTTCGTCAAAGTTCTTGGTTACAGACAGGAATTCTTCAATATTTTCAATCCGTGCTTGGCTTTCCAAGGTTGCTTGAGCTGCCAAAGCGGCTGAGTAACCTGTTTTTTTCAGAACAAGCTCGACTAGTTCAGTCACGCTATAGTCATCCAAACGATCCCGCAAGTCGAGTATCAGATTGGCAAACTCATAAACTGCCTGAGCCGCCTTACCCTTGACTGGCGAAAGCATGATATTGGCTGACGCATCCAGCAAAGAGATTTCTTGAGTAGCCGCAAAATTCCGAATCTTGTCTACCGTTCCTGGTCCGACACCACGCTTAGGCTCATTGACCACGCGCTCATAGCTGATATTGTCGCTAGGATTAGCAATGAGATTGAGATAAGAAATGACATCGCGGATTTCCTTGCGGCTGTAGAACTTAGTGCCGCCCACCATGGTGTAGGGAATATTGGCCTTGAGCAGGGCTTCCTCCACCGTCCGTGACTGGGCATTGGTCCGGTAAAGAACTGCAAAATCCTTATGACTGTATCCTTCTCGGCTCAGCTGATCAATAGTTCGGGCGACAAAGAGAGCCTCGTCCTGCTCGTCATTAGCACGATAGTAGACAATTTCCTCACCGTCTTCGTTTTGGGTCCAGAGATTTTTAGGACGGCGGTTGCGGTTGTTTCGGATGACTTCATTAGCCGCCTGAAGGATGGTCTTAGTCGAGCGATAGTTTTCTTCAAGCAAAACAACTTTGGCTTCTGGATAATCCTTTTCAAAGTCTAGGATATTCTGCATATCGGCTCCCCGCCAGCCATAGATAGACTGGTCAGCATCTCCGACCACACAGATATTCTTAAAGCGAGAAGACAAGAGTTTGACCAGCTGGTACTGGGCGTGGTTGGTATCTTGATACTCGTCTACATGGATGTACTGGTAACGTTGCTGGTAGTAGGTCAGGACATCTGGATTCTGGTCAAAAAGCCGCAGGGTCAGCATGATCAAGTCATCAAAGTCCATGGCCTCAGACTGGCGCAATTCTTTCTGATAGGCTGTGTAACACTTAGCCACAATCTCTGTATACATATCACCAGCTAGATTTGCATAGGCCACCTCGTCAATCAGGTCGTTCTTGGCATTGGAAATGGTCCCTAGAATGGCGCGCTCATTCCACTTTTTAGGATCCAGATTGAGGTTTTTGAGAATCCGTTTCATCAAAGTCCGCTGCTCTCCTGGATCAACAATGGTGAAGTTGCGGTTGTAGCCAATATGATCTGCTTCTCGTCGCAAAATGCGCACACACATGGAGTGGAAGGTAGCGATTAAGCAATCTTGGGTGGCTGGATTGAGCGCTGCTGCTCGTTCTTTCATCTCCCGCGCCGCCTTATTGGTAAAGGTAATGGCTAGGATATTCCAAGGATTGACCAGCTTTTCATCAATCAAATAGGCGATGCGGTGGGTCAAGACACGAGTCTTTCCTGAACCAGCCCCCGCCATAATCAACAAGGGGCCTTCTGTCGTCTGGACCGCTTCGGCCTGACGGTCATTCATACCGTTTAATAAGGGATTCATCTTCTATCCTTTCAATATAACATCAAACTGAAAATCAATGCTTCCATTATATCAAAATTCGAGCGAATTTGTTATCGAAAAGGCAACTACCTCATTTGAAATCCAAGTGTGAAAAAGTTATAATAATAGTTTAGAAAGGGGCAACCATGAACAATCATCCAAGCGACAATCTCAAACTTGCCGAACGAGGCGCTCTCCTAGCAATTGCCACCTACATTGGCCTATCCATTACAAAAATCATTGCAGGTGCAGCACTAACATCCTCCAGTTTGACAGCAGACGGTTTCAACAACGTCTCCGATATCGTTGCCAATCTAGCGGTCCTAATCGGCCTACGCATGGCGCGAAAACCAGCGGATAAGGACCACCGCTTTGGCCATTGGAAGATTGAAGATTTGGCCAGTCTGATTACCTCTTTTATCATGTTTTTTGTCGGCTTCAATGTCCTCATTGATACGGCTCAAAAAATCATTAACAAGGAAGAAACCTTGATTGATCCTGTGGGTGCTGTTGTAGGGATTGTATCGGCCATCATCATGTTTGGTGTCTATCTTTACAATAAAAATCTAGCCAAAAGAGTGAAATCCAAAGCTCTGGATGCGGCCGCCAAGGACAATCTCTCGGATGCTATCACTTCTCTGGGCACTTCTGTTGCCATTATTGCCAGCTCCCTGAAATTCCCTATCGTTGATAAGCTAGCAGCCATCGTTATTACGTTTTTCATTCTAAAAACAGCCTATGATATCTTTATAGAGTCCTCCTTCAGCCTGTCAGATGGCTTTGATCAAGACCTTTTAGACGATTACAAGCGCGCTATCCTGGAAATTCCTAAAATCACACGCGTCAAATCCCAGCGTGGCCGGACCTATGGTAGCAATATCTATCTGGATATTATACTGGAAATGAATCCCGACCTCTCCGTCTTTGAAAGTCATGAAATCGCTGATCAGGTAGAGGATATGCTCAAGGAAGACTTTGGCGTCTTCGACATTGATATTCATATTGAGCCAGCTCCGATTCCTGAAGATGAGATTCTGGATAATGTTTATCAAAAGCTCCTGATGCGTGAGCAATTAGTCGACCAAGGTAGTCAATTGGATGCACTTCTTTCTTCTGATTTTGTCTACATTTCCCAAGATGGTTGCCAGCTAAACAAAGAGGAATTTCAACTAGAGAGAGCCCAAACTTCTCCTATCAAAAATTTAGAAATTACATCCGTCAGCCAAAAAACCAAGCTGATTCGCTATCAAATCGGGGAGGTCATCCATACTAGCCTCTGGCGCCGCCACGAAGTCTGGCAAAATATCTTCCACCAAGAAACACGAAAAAACAACTAGTTTTCTGCTAGTTGTTTTTATATGCTTTCACTTGGTCTGTCGCAATATCCTCTCCAAACCACTTTTCAGCGATTTTCTGAAATTTTCCCTCTTGATATAATTTTCCAAAAGCAGTATTTACTTTTTCAACTAAAGTACGGTCCGCCTTTCTAGCCCCGACCGCAAAGTCCTCGCTCTCAAATCCAACGGAAAAGACTGAATACTGATCTAAAATTCCTTCTTCTGTCAGATAATAATTGGCATAGACGCGGTCAATCAAGAGACCATCAATCCGGTCGTTTTGCAAGTCAATCAGCGCCTCGTTAAAGCTCTGATACTGAGTCGCTGTATGATTTTTAACAATGGTTTTCAAAATTTCAGGATTGCTTTCAAACGCTACGTAGCCAGAAGATCCTGCTTGAGCACCCAATACTTTTCCTACCATATCACTGGCCTGTGAGATATGAGAGGATTTTTTGCTGACCAAAACCTGCTCATTTTTCATATAAGGAATGGTAAATTCTACCTTTTCTCTTCTCTCATCCGTCGCGGAGTAGCCATTCCAGATAAGGTCAATCGTGCCGTTGGTCAACTCTGTTTCTTTCATATCCCAATCAATCGGCTGCCATTTCACCTTAATTCCATATTCCTCAAAAACAGCATTGGCCAAATCAATGTCAAAGCCTGCATAAGTGCCATCTTTTTGCTCAAATCCCATAGGGACAAAGGTATTATCAAAACCAATTGTAATCTGTTTTTTCTCCTCATACTTGCTCCAGTTATCCAAGCTGGGATCGCTGACATTGGAACTACAAGCACCGAGCAGAAAAGTTAGGATCAAGGTCAAACAGGTCAAAAGAATATTCTTTAGTTTCATTCGGACCTCCCTTATTTTGGTGTGACTTTGAGAATAGAATCCGCAATGTTTTCCGCAAACTGCAAATCATGTGTGACTACAATTTGTGTCATCCCCATTTCCCGATTTTGGAGGATGAGTTTTTCTACTTCCAAGCGTAAGGCAGGATCCAAGGCAGAAGTCGGCTCATCATATCCGATAATTTCTGGGTTGATCATCATAGCACGAGCCAAAGCGACCCGCTGTTTTTGCCCGCCTGACAGCGAATAAGGATAGGCCTTGGCATGCTCATACAAGCCTAAACGGGCCAATAAGCCCTGCGCCTTCTCTTCAGCTTCTTCTTTGGAAATGTTCATTGTATGTATTGGTGATAAGGTCAAATTTTCCAAGACAGACAAATGAGGAAAGAGCTGAAAATCTTGAAAAACGAAGCCTAAAAGATTGCGCTTTTCAAGTTCAGTGACATCCAAAATCTCTCCATTATTAATCACTTGTCCCGAATCAATTGTCTCCAAGCCTGCCAGCATACGCAGAAGGGTCGTCTTCCCTCCACCAGAAGGTCCAACAATGGCCAATACTTGCTTTTCAGGCACAATCAAATTAAAATCCTTTAGAATCTGCTTATCACCAAATTTTGTACTAATATTTCGTAATTCTAACATAATAGCACCTACTTATAATAACTAAATTTCTTTTCGACCTGCTTAGCAACCAGCGTAGCCAGACCGATTAAGAGTAAATAAATCAAGCCTGCAACAAACATCGGTGCCAGACTTGCATCTCGGTTGGCCGCTGTACGACTGGCCAAAATCAAGTCTGAAATGCCTAAAGCATAAACCAAAGAGGTATCTTTCACCAAAGTCATGACCTCATTAAATACGCTTGGTAGCACAATTTTTACGACCTGCGGCAAAATAATCAGGCGAATCGTCTGAACTGGAGTGAATTTCAAAACTTTCGCAGCTTCATACTGTCCAGTCGGAATAGAAGAAATTCCTCCGCGGAAGATCTCCGCAAAATAAGCCGCATAGTTTAATGTAAAGGCAATAATCGCTGCAGGAATCCGATCCAGCCGAATGCCTATACTTGGCAAAACATAGTAAATAAAGATTAACTGCAATAAAAGCGGCGTCCCACGCATAATCCAAATATAAATATGAAGCAGCCATTGCAGGGGCTTCAAGCGAATTTGCATCGAAAAAGCCAGCATAATTCCCAAAGGAATCGAAAAAACCAAGACCAAAGCAAACACTTGCAAGGTAGTTGCTGCTCCACTTAGAAGACTAGGTAAAATTTCCAAAATATAGCTCATTCTCTTCCTCCTAAATAAATATTTTACCATTATAGCAGAATTTTAAAAAAATACAACCAGAAATTACAAAAAATTTATAGTAAGAAAATCGAGATCAAACAAAACTAAAATCCGACTCTCCTTTCAAGAATCGGATTTATTTGACTATGGGGAACTTCGTGTCGTTTTGGAACCATTCGAAACAGCACAGCTCTAAAACTGACAAATAACCTTCCAACCAAAAGGAGAGGTTAGCTCTTTGTTAATTACAGTGGCTTCATGAAAAAACACATTCTGGGAGGGAGCGACAGACAACAAGTCTGTCAGCCAATGCTTAATCCACGTCCCCGTGAAGGGAGCGACCGACTGTGTTGCTAGTCTCGTCAACCACCTTCTGATTTCAATCCACGCCCCCGTGAAGGGAGCGACGTTTAAATGTAGGGGATGAAATCCCTGATTATTTATTTCAATCCACGCCCCCGTGAAGGGAGCGACGTTACATTACAAGGTTTGTTAGGATTTGGGATAATTTCAATCCACGCCCCCGTGAAGGGAGCGACTAGACATTGGCTAGTACCTCCAATCTTTCCAAAATTTCAATCCACGCCCCCGTGAAGGGAGCGACGGGAATTTCAACCACTCTCAGGGATAAGCCTTTGGAATTTCAATCCACGCCCCCGTGAAGGGAGCGACACACCACCCAATTCATCAAACGAAATGATGTGAATTTCAATCCACGCCCCCGTGAAGGGAGCGACAAGAGTGTTTTGTCAAAAATGATAATCAGAACCAATTTCAATCCACGCCCCCGTGAAGGGAGCGACAAACAATTATTGAGCAAGGGGTTAGTTTTGCTGAATTTCAATCCACGCCCCCGTGAAGGGAGCGACTGTGCAGGTGTTTGCTAAGGACACCCAAAAGGAATTTCAATCCACGCCCCCGTGAAGGGAGCGACGCTCGGCTTATGGGCTTGAGCGACAAACAAATCAAGATTTCAATCCACGCCCCCGTGAAGGGAGCGACTCAAGGTATTCCAGGTAAGCCAGGGGCAGACGGTAATTTCAATCCACGCCCCCGTGAAGGGAGCGACCATACTGTCCGCTATGCTTGGGGGAATAAGACTGATTTCAATCCACGCCCCCGTGAAGGGAGCGACGAAACCATCAAGCGAGCTAATGGTCTGGATGTAATTTCAATCCACGCCCCCGTGAAGGGAGCCCACAAACTGCCCTACAATGCGTTGTAATTTCAATCCACGCCCCCGTGAAGGGAGCGACGGTATATGCTGGGGAATCCGGTCGAGTATAAGAATATTTCAATCCACGCCCCCGTGAAGGGAGCGACGAAGGGCGAACTCACACTCGCAAAGAGCTGGAAATTTCAATCCACGCCCCCGTGAAGGGAGCGACTTGAGAAAATAGCGAAAGTGACACAATATACAAAATTTCAATCCACGCCCCCGTGAAGGGAGCGACGTGATATTGAAGCCTTTAAAGGACGGGTTGTGTTTATTTCAATCCACGCCCCCGTGAAGGGAGCGACGATTTTGGTCGGGGACTTGGAGGGGACTTTTTTAGCATTTCAATCCACGCCCCCGTGAAGGGAGCGACCATTATCAAGATCGCTGCTGAAGATTGTGGCATTATTTCAATCCACGCCCCCGTGAAGGGAGCGACTGATTGAGATGTCGATTGCAATCGCAGAGGGTAAATTTCAATCCACGCCCCCGTGAAGGGAGCGACGTGGCTTTGGCTCACTTTACTTGCTTTCAGAGCGTATTTCAATCCACGCCCCCGTGAAGGGAGCGACGGTACCAAGTACTAAAAGAGCAAAAGAAAAAAGCATTTCAATCCACGCCCCCGTGAAGGGAGCGACTCTAGCGATAGCAACATTTTTCTCGCTAACCAAATTTCAATCCACGCCCCCGTGAAGGGAGCGACATTAACGCCGACTGGGGAACAGTTATTCAAGGGATTTCAATCCACGCCCCCGTGAAGGGAGCGACTAGAGCGATAAGTATTGTCATTATGTTTGACAGTATTTCAATCCACGCCCCCGTGAAGGGAGCGACGTAACAATTACAAGAGATGATTTCTTGCTTAGAGATTTCAATCCACGCCCCCGTGAAGGGAGCGACGAGAGCTTGCTTGCCCAGCATGTGCCTCCTGATATTTCAATCCACGCCCCCGTGAAGGGAGCGACTATCATGCAAACTGGAGTACGCCAACTCACAATCTATTTCAATCCACGCCCCCGTGAAGGGAGCGACCTTTTGGCCAAGCTTCAGCTCGTACCGATCATAAATTTCAATCCACGCCCCCGTGAAGGGAGCGACGATGTTGATCGTTACTGGACTGCCAATAATGCCTATTTCAATCCACGCCCCCGTGAAGGGAGCGACCACTTGCTATCACGCGTGATGGCGGAATGGAACAATTTCAATCCACGCCCCCGTGAAGGGAGCGACGCCGTATAGCGTAAGATTTTAAAAGGAGAAAATATATTTCAATCCACGCCCCCGTGAAGGGAGCGACTCAAGCGATTGGCCACAAAAGACACACATTCGCATTTCAATCCACGCCCCCGTGAAGGGAGCGACCTACGAAATCTACAAATTAGCTTATGAAGATATAATTTCAATCCACGCCCCCGTGAAGGGAGCGACGAGTGCCTGATGGATCGGTTACTGCTTTTCCGATATTTCAATCCACGCCCCCGTGAAGGGAGCGACTCATGGAGCTTACGCGTCAGTTCTTCAATTTCCAATTTCAATCCACGCCCCCGTGAAGGGAGCGACAGCGCGTAGTTGCACTGTTTTAGGCAAAAATTATCTTTCGAGGAAAGTAAACTCTTCTAGAATTTCGAATTTTTGCCTTATTTTTGTTTATTTTTTGCGCGAAAGTCCTGCTTTTTTCTGAGTAACATCCATTCGCACTAGACTATTTAAAGGAGTAATACCCCTATATCAGGATCATAACTTGTATCACGTCCAATCGTTTCTAGACGATTTTGCCAGTTTTTTCCTAGTAAATAAAAACGAATACTGTCGGACTCAGTGTCAATTATACTCAAAAGCTTAGCTTTTATTTCTACAAATTCTGCAGGAGTTACTGAGCATTCAAAAACTGAATTCTGAACGCGTTGCCCATAATCAACGCATAATTTTGCCACATGACGTAATCTTTTCCTGCCTTGCGCAGTTTCAGTATTCACATCATATGTTACTAATACCATCATAAACCGGCTCCTATATTAAAAACGGTGGATAGGATTCCAATTCTCCACGGATTGTCTTGGCCAATAACTGTGCTTGGATATAGGGCAGTAACATCAATTTCACTTTTTCTTTAGTGAAAGGATGTTCTACTTCCTGATGTTTCCGCTTTTGCCAGGCTTCAATAAAAATTGCACGCCCTTTTTCAGTTAATATGACACTTCCATTTTCCTTAAAGTCAAAATGTTTTTTGCTTAACTGAGCTTTATTTATCAAAGAAAACACAAATCTGTCAACTATATAAGCACGAAATTCTTCGACTAAATCCAATGCCAAGCTAGCACGACCTGGCCTATCCGTATGAAAGAAGCCAACATAACTATCCAGCCCTACTGCTTCCAAAGCAGATTGGCATTCATATGTTAATAAACTATAGCCAAATGATAACAAAGCATTGACACAATCTAATGGAGGGCGTCTAGTTCGCCCATTAAACTGAAAAGTCTCCTTATCAGTTAATACTAAATCATTAAAAATACGAAAATATTGGTTTGCTGCCTGACCCTCTATTCCTAAAAGAGAATCCTTGTTTTCAGCTGCTTGAACCTGTTCCAAGGCCCAAGTCAATTCCGTATTCACTTCTTCAAATAGTTGGCTATCAATCCGATCGCGATGATCACGCTTAAAACGTAGTAAATATTTTCTAGAATTTGAAATTTTAGCAAGAATAAAATGTTTTGCATATTCTAGAGATTGTTCTTCATCAGCCAAACGATAATGCTGCCTTCTTAGCAAAACATTCCCATTTGTTTGCCCAACAAATCGACCGCAAAAGCGTCCTTGCGGGGTATGGAAGGACAAATTAATCTGATTCTCAGCACAGAGTTCAATCAAAGAAGGAGACGCTCCCAAATAAGAAAAACAAACAATGCCGTCAATAATTCGATACGGGAAACGACTGATAACTTTACCTTCTTGCTTGATAACGATATTATCTCTTTCACGGGTTAAATAAAAATTATCTTGAGTCAAATATAGAGTATTAAGTAGCTTTTTCATAAGCTATCCTCACTTTTTAATGCTTGGAAAATGTAATTGTCAATATTGCGCGCCTTTTTACTCAAACGCGGCATGCAAATATCAACTAAGGAGCATAACTGACAGTTTTTAAAATATTCAGCTTTTGGAATAAGCTTTTTGTCATAATATTCATGCATTTGGCAAGCTAACTCGGCTACTTCTTTTCGTAAATCAGAAGTGATTTCTATTCGCTTCTTTTGATTCACACTATGGTAATAAAGATAGCCATACTCGATTGCGCACCCAAGAGTTTCTTCAAGACAAATCGTTTGAGCAACCAGCTGAACAATATCCCGAGTATCTCTTTTTGGTTTTCCACGCTTATATTCAATAATGACAGGAAGCCATTTGCCACGTTTCCCTTTTAGCGGAACTCCTTTTTCATCCTTATGGAATTCAACCACATCCAATATCCCATAGAGACCAAGCTCTTTTGATGAGACATGCATAGCTCGTGAGGTTATGACATCCTTTCGCTTTTCTTTAATATAAGGATTATCCGCCTTTTGATGCAAAATCTGCCCATGAGCTGTCGCTTCGTTTTCAGCCCACTGCTGCTCAATATGAATCAAACTCCATTGGCGCTTGCAGAATTGGAAATGCTGAATACCAGATAACATCAAATAGTCACTTTCAGCATAAACCATTTTACAGTCCTTCTAAGATATCAACTTTCAATCCTTTAGCTTCATATTCTGCTAATTTTTCTTGATTCAGATGAATGCGGTAGTCATCGTAACTATCTTTATCCTGTTTTTCTTTGTCAAATTCAATCAAATCAAAAACACGCGCACTAGAAACATTTCCTAGCTTATTAGAATGAGTAAACCAGAAGACTTCCCTCACGCGCATAGAACCTTCTGGACGTGCAGAAGAAGCATCGTTTTCAAAAAGACTAACGAGCACTTCCTTAATAACTTCAGCATCTTCGTTAGAGAATCCTGTTTTTTCAGCAAAATTTGGATTAATCGAACCTTTGATGACATAGACACCATAGTCCACAAAATGCTTGGTTCCCATCGTATCAGATGAACGTCCACCTGCTTTTTTAGGTTCGACACCGTTTGTGCTTCGAGTAATCTGTAAACTAGAGATGATGATTGGATCCAAAGATTTAGCCATGCTGACAGAAACCGGTCCACGAATAGCAAACGAGCGATCTTTTAGATAAGTGAACACTTGACCAAACGAACGGACATCCATCCATAATTGATTGGCTTTTTCATTAATTTCTTCATCTGATTCTTTTCCTGTAAATTGAGTCTTAAACCGTTTCTCAAGTGAATTAAGCCCATCCTCAATGCGATCATTTGCTTGTACAAAGATGGTATGGCCAAAATCCTGCATTCGATTGCGGATTTTGCGTTTGATGGCCACATCGCTGATTAAGCCTTGATTGGCTGCGTTTGTTCTTGGCATATTTCCTGACAAGGGGTCTCCATTTGCATTAGCTTCCCTTACCTCAACTGTTACCATAAAATCAATCTTGTGTTCCAACATCTGCTATTCCTCACTTTCATTTTTTTCTTGTTTTGTATAAAAGAATTGCTTTTCAGCATAGTAACCAAAAATAAATTGATAATCCAAGGGATCATTGATATCCTTCTTTGCCATTAGGGGGCTGAGTAATTGAATAATTTCTGCTCGCTCTTTGTCTAATTTGTGAAAGATTCCATGAGCGTTTAATTTCACAGCCTCTTCATAAGGCTTGATTTTATTTGTTAAATTCATCATTAACTTAGCTGGCTGGCTGGTATAGGCATTCCAGTACCTCTCGGCATTTGTTATCCTATTAGATTCTTTCTTGTCCTTATTTGGATTCTCGATTTCATATTTTTTCGATTCCATCAATTCAAAAATAGCTAATAATCTTCCGAAGAGATAAGAACGATTAGTATTTTCGTGATCTAACATTGGTTTAAACTCCCTTCCATATTGTTTGTGTAAAATCGCTAAACTTATTTGCTGCACCTGAGACCAGTGATTAGGGTACTTTTGTCGCTGTTTAATATTCTTTTCTAACTTCTTAACGATAGTACTAGGTATTGGATTCCCATCAATCAAAGTTGTTACTAATTGCTGATATTGATCACTCTTAAAACTGTCATTGTCCAATTCCAAATAACGTTCTCTGTCAATACCGTAGGCAGCGTTGATTATGTCATTAAAAGTAGGTGTTCTTAATTTATAATTTCCAGATTTAGTTTTTGCCTTCCAAGAATAGTTTTCCTGCCAAGTTTCCAGATTTTTCAGCAGCTGTGAAACTTGAAGCTGGCGGAAATATTTTAAAGCAATACGACCATTGCTTGTTTTATTTAGTATTGCAACGTAGTAGGTTGCATCATTGCCAAATAATTTTCTTCCTTTAATAAACGAAGACCTTATTTTTTTATTTACTTGGTTCGGTTTGAGGAAAACCGAACTGTCTTTTTGGTCTATATCATCTTCAAATAATTCATTAAAAATCGGCTTAACAATATCCAATTGACTCTCATTCGCTAAATCATCACTAAACCAATTGATGAGATATTGTGACGATCCTAGCCAAGTACTACTGTTTTTATTTTCTAGCAGATACTTAATCATTAAATGAATTTTTTCTGAAGTTTCATACCCAACACTAAAAACATCTTCTCGCTCCTTAAAGCGCCCTTTATAGGCCTCTCCTTTATTACTAACCGAAATAATTTTAGCATTCCCCATCAGTCCTCGATGCTTATTGGTAATTTGCTCCGTTCGTCCGCTAATATTACATATTCCCAAATTATCCTGATTAGCTCTTACAAATGAAATATATGATTGATGTAATTCCTTGTAGCTAGTCACTGATTCATCTTTAAAGCCATTAAATCGTACAATTGAAAACTCTAGGAAATAAGCGGATAAATCAACAGTCTTGTTTTTTCCATCAGAGTCAGAATAGGTGATTTTCAATCCCTCTCTTTGGTAATGCTCACCATATAAAGACTGAAGAATGCTACTTAGAAAATCTGTTTGGAGAATAAAATGCTGAATTTTTATCAAAAATTCCTTGACTCTACCTTCCTCACAGTAAGCAATCCAACTAGCTAATTGTTTATGAAAATCATCATATTGCGATTGACTCACTTCTGGTATATAATAAGAAAACTTGTCTACAAGAGGATGTGGAGCAGGATTGCTACCAGATCTTGCTACAGAATTTGCAGTCACAGGAAATATAATCGTTTGATTATCAGAGATGAATTCTGCTTTATAGAAATTCCCATCCTGATCCAACTTAACTGCAATAATATTCTTACCATTTGACTTCAAACTAGTATGATAAATTGGAAGCAAAACAGGATTGTCCCCACTTTGTTGGTCAACTAAGCCAATTTCTTCTGCTTTTTCATAAGCTTTTAAGAGAGAAGTAAAAAAATCCATTATTCTTCTCCTTTCTCCATAGCATCGTATTCCTTAAGTTCATCATCAACGGACTTAATCTGGCCAGTTGTCTTAAAGGTATAACTAGATAAAGTATTTACAATTTCACACTCAGACTGAGGCTTAAACTTAATCAACCCATTCTCCATCACTGTTTTTGTGAAATAAGATTTTAACGGTGTCGTTTCGTCTTTTGGGTAGGCGAAAGAATGAAACATAATACCCAAATCAATAGTAATGCCATCGTAGTAAGAAGGAGTATTCTCATACTCTTCCTGACTAATTTCATCGACTAAGCCAAAGCATTCGCTGGTTCCTAAAAAAATATGTCTCCGCCCACCTTTTCGAATAGAACGTTCCATAATGGCTTCATGCTTTTTAGGTAGCCGATCTTGCATCAAATCTTCACGATTCTCATTCCAAATGAAATGGAATTTCACTAGATATTCCACATCACTCAGGTATGAAACGTAACTCAAATCTGCACTATAATCATGTAACAAAGCACGAACACCGTGTAACTCTGTCTGAATTTGATTCATGACCTTAACTTCAGTAATAACATTTGTGAAAGTTGGCTTGTAGTACACAGCATCAATTATGCCTTGGAGGGCTTGTCTAGTAGGAACTTGGTACGACGATCTCTCTCCACCACCTTTAGTTGCAGGATTTGTAAAAAGAGCCTGTTCGCTACGTATCTTTACATAGAAATTTCTTGATCTGTACAAGGTTAAAACCTCCTTCTGTGATTCTATAAACCTATCTTAGCACTTGAAACTTCAAAAGTCAATTATTTACTTTCTATATATAGTGTTTATAAAACAACTGTTGATTATATGGATCAATTTTGATATAATCTAGCCATCATAGTGCTATCTATGTGGATTGAAATTATATTTAGTGCTTATTTATACTGAATTACAGGTCAACGAAGTCCTCTACTGACTCTCGTCGACCTGTTTTCTTTTAATTTTTACATCAGGAAACTTCCTGACTCTAGGGTGATCCCCTTTTTCTCATCATAATAACCATCTGACAATATCTGAATTTGCCCATTCAAATATGATTTTGTCGCTTCAAGTATTTGATCGTGCTGACGAACATTTACCGTATAGGGCTGCAATTCCTTTAAAAGTGCTTTTATTGTTTGATAGTCTTCAACAGATGGGTAATCATATTCACACAATTCTTCTAAAACCAACAACTTTTCAATAGCTTCTCCATACGGAACCATCACCCCTATTGTGTCATTGTTTATTAAATTCATTTTCAAACCAGCAGTTTTAAAGGCTTGTTTTAACTTTCCTTTAAAATCATTACTGTCTTGATATGAATTTATGCTTAAATAATCATAAACTGATTCACCATGCGATAAAGGATAATCCATTGAACCTTGATTATTAGCATAATAATATTCAAAAAAATCCCGATTTAAAAGTGACATTTCAATAGGCGATGAGATCTTATGGATAATATGCTCTGTGGCGTCTTTCTTAGCTTTTATTTCTTTCAAGCGTGATAGATTTTCCTCTTCAGAGGTAAGATTGACTAAGGTAACTTGACCTTTATCACGTTTACCTTCACGATTGCATCGGCCACTAGCTTGCACAATTGAGTCAACTCCTGCATAAGATCGGATGACGCGATTAAAATCAATGTCAACTCCAGCTTCAATTAGTTGCGTACTAATACAAATAATAGGTATTCCTTTTTTAAGATGTTGTTTAATTTCCGCTATAATGTCTAATCTGTGCTGAGCACACATATTAGTCGAAAGTTGATAAATAGGTCTATCAGTCAATCCTTCAAGCATCATATAGAATTTATCAACAGTCTTCTTGGTGTTAAAAATCGCAAGAATAGACTCGTCATTTTCCAGTACAAAATCTACTAAATCTGACAGGTTCGAATGTTGATTATTTTCATCAAATTTTCTAAGTTCTGTTCTTGAAAAGACTGCTTTTTCTTCATGAGTTAACTCAACAATATCAGCAGCTTCACCATATTTCCCACCATAAAAAAGTTTATGTTTGATAGCAGCAGAATCATAAGCAGGCTGTGTAGCCGTACATAAGATAATAGTCGTGTTCATAACTTCATTTAAGAAATTCATGGTTAAATTAAATAAAGTTGTCACCTCAATAGGCAATGATTGCACTTCATCTAAAATCAAAACACTATTCGCTAAACTAGAAAAACGGCGAATATTTGCTGATTTAGTTTTAAATAAAGTTTGAAAAAATTGAACCATTGATGTCAAAACGACTGGACTATCCCAACTTTCTATCAGGTACTCTGGTAATAAGCTCTCTTTTTCGTCTCCCTTATCCTCGTTCTCTTGTTTGTTCTGTACAACATTTGAATGATGCTCTAGTACCCCATCTTCTCCAATAACTTTTTTAATAGCTGCTGCATTTTGTTCTAAAACAGATAAAAAAGGCGTAATATAGAAAAATCTTGATTTCTTTTGATCAACCAGCTGATGAAAGGCGTATCTCATACTCAGATTCGTTTTCCCAGCGCCAGTAGGAAGGTCTAAACGATAGATTCCCGTTGAATCTTTTTCCCCTCTACTCTTAACTCGTTCACCAATTTGTGAACGAATCTCATTCAGTCTTGTAGTTGGATGACTAAAGCTACGATATTTTCGCTCAATAGCTTCAAGATAAGAATCATTTAGTTGTTGTTTTTCTTCATCTTTTAAAGGTTCAATGAGCAAGCCATAAGCATTGACAGTATCTAGTACATCTGCATTCTTCAAAAAAGATAAGTACATGCGAATAAAACAACCACTATAATATTCTTTCTCACTTTCATCAGACCAACTAAGTTTAGACCAGGCTTGCTGGTAATTTGTAAATGCTTTTTCGATTAAATCGTTTAAATCACAGTAACCATGAGGATTTAATTCAGCTTCTAATTCTTGAGCAAAAGGTAGAATATCTTCTTGGTAAGCAAGATTATTCATACATTTTGTCATTCTATGCCTTAATTTATTGAATGCAAATTGTTCTGCTTGAACACCTTCATCTTCCAGAAAAATATTATACATACCGTGGTGAGCTGAAATAACATAAGCACTGATCTCCTGAAAAAGTATCCTATCTTCCATTGGAATACTTGATTTTTTTAAACATGCTTGTATACTTTGAAAGAGATAGATAGCTCCAGCAGATGAATGATCAACATGCTTGTTAGGTTGCATTTCCAATTTATCTTGAAAAGCTTTATTTGCCTTACCTAAATCATGATACAAGCCTAGCAAAAAAAGCACATCCCCTTGTCCTAAAGACTCTGCTTGTTTTCTTCCACTTTCAGCAACATTTGTTAAATGTATTTTTAACGATTGCATTTCGTTCGTATCACGATTATAATGAGCTTTTATCATTTTTACCCTCATTTCATTTAGTGTTAATGTTGGAAAAATATTCCAATCTTAAATCTCTAATTTAATAAAACTTCCGAATTTTAAAGCGCTTTCATTTTTGGAGAAAATAGTTTCTGAAGTATTATAGACAGATTACAGAATACTTAAAAGAATAATGTCTTAGTCCTAGAAAATGAATCCTTTATCAATGCGACCATATAGATTAAAACATTACTAATGACCTATACTATAATTATTTAACTTTAATAAAAATCACTGATAATCTTCATAGGAATATATTCAAAACACTATATTAATATCATTGTAAACTTAAAAACTAAAAATTTCAATAGATTATGAGTATTTTTGTTACTTTCTATTAAAAACGCTACAACATTTGCTGTAGCACTCATTTTTCATTCTTCTATATCTCCATATCTACAGTTATAAAGACTGATATTACTCTCGTTACTCGGTAATGACAGCAAGCCATCTGACTCCTTTAGGCTGAGGATTTCAACTAATCTTAGAAGAGAATAGTTTTGTTGTAATTATTTTAGAACGATTTTATGAACAATCTTTTGTCCACACTCCTCTTTAATTTTTGTAAAAAGTGAGCGCTAATGCTTGTGTGCTCCACTGCAAAAAACTTACTTTCATCATCTAGCTTCCGATAGACCAATCTCTTTTGAGCATGTATAAGTCTATACCCATCGTTTAGAGCAACAAGAAGAAAAAAATCATAATCGAATAAGAAATATTTTCGAAACTTTTGGGGCAGATTTGGGTCAAATATAACAAAAACCCTTGTTAATCAAGGGTTTTAAGTGTTGTTTAATGTCCCCTGCCGGAATCGAACCAGCAACTACTCCTTAGGAGGGAGTTGTTATATCCATTGAACTAAGGGGACTAGAGAAAAACTCTGCCAAGTGACAGAGTCATTTCTGATATTAACGACGGATTTCTTTGATACGCGCTGCCTTACCTTGCAATGCACGAAGGTAGTACAATTTAGCACGACGAACTTTACCGTAACGAACGACCTCAATCTTGTCAACACGTGGAGTGTGGATTGGGAAAGTACGTTCAACACCTACACCGTTAGAGATTTTACGAACTGTGTAGTTTTCTGAGATACCAGCACCTTTACGAGCGATAACGACACCTTCAAAGATCTGGATACGTTCGCGAGTTCCTTCGACAACTTTCGCGTGAACGCGGACAGTGTCACCAGGACGGAATGCAGGGATATCTGAGCGAAGTTGACCTTCAGTCAAACTTTGAATTAATGGATTCATTTTTTCTCCTATCTTGCTAATCTTGTAGTTCTAGACGACAGCGGATTAGCCGTTTTTTTAGTGCATCCATTTATGCACAAAGTATATTATATCAAAATTCTAGCAAAAGTAAAGATTTTTAGATAAAAATTCCTAAAAGAATGGCTAAAAATCCTATAAAGTAAGTCAGCATCAGATAGAGGCTAAATTTCTTCTTATCTGGGAATAGCTCTGCTAATTCCACATTAAAAGTGGAAAGAGTTGTTAAACCGCCACAGAAACCTGTTGCCAAAATGCTATACAGTTGCTTATCTTGGATATGATTATAAAAATATCCAATCAAAAAGGCTCCCAGTACATTAGCCATCAAGGTGCCTATTGGCAAAGCAGCTCTGCTATTAACCTTAGAAAAAAAGTAACGGACAAGAGCTCCTAGACCGCAAGCAATGAGCAAAAACCAAATCATGCGGTCACCTTCCTTCCAGCCCATAAAGCAATGCAAAGGCTGCCGCCGATACTCAAAACAAGATATAGGAGCAATTCTGGATAACGGCCTAAATCCAGCAATTTGAGCGAATCTAATAGAAGACTAGAAAAAGTCGTCAAGCCGCCACAAAATCCCGTCGACAAAGCCAATAACAAACGCTTAGAAACTTGCTTGCGACTGAGATAGCCTTTAACCAAATAGACTAACAAGAAAGTTCCCAAATAGTTGACCAAAAGTGTCGCTAGAGGAAAATGTCCCGTAAATGTGAAAAAGGATGAGCATTGATAACGAAGTAAACCGCCTAGCATCGCTGCTAGGAAGATTGCCAAAGAATTTTTTACTTCACTCATCTAATTTGCTTCTCCTGAAAAGCACGTGAATGCTTTAGGATATCCGCAAAGGTCGCAAGAATCGTTTCTTGATAGTCCTTATTCTCAATCTTGCTCGCAACTCTAGCAAAGATCCTTTCTTCTCGCTTAGGATCTGCGACGGCCTTCCCAGTTGATTTTTTAACAGCCACAACTTGGCCGACCAGATTCATACGCTGCTCTAGTAAGGCAACAAGTGCGTCATCTACTTGGTCAATTTCCTGTCTGATTTCTTCTAACGTCATCTCATTCCTCCTCATATTCTATCTATCATATCAAAAAATAGTAAAATCTTCTAGTTTTATCCTAAATAAAAAAGGGCCACTGGACCTTAAATTAAAAGAAAACTCGCTTAAGCGAGTTTTTATCCGCAACCTAAAACAGTCCTCAGGACCTTTGGATTAAGGAGAACTCGCAAAAGCGAGTTTTTATCCACAGATTAAAAAGGTCCGCTGGACCTTTTTAACCAACTGAGCCTTCCATACTCATGTTGATGAGTTGGTTGAGTTCGACGGCGTATTCCATTGGTAGTTCTTTGGTAATGGGTTCCATAAATCCGTTGATAATCATAGCTGTGGCTTCTTCTTCGCTGATTCCTCGGCTCATCAGGTAGTAGAGCTGATCCTCAGACACTTTGGAAACCTTGGCTTCATGCTCTAACGCGACATTGGAATTATGGATTTCATTAAAAGGAATGGTGTCGGAACTGGACTCGCCATCCATCAGAATAGTATCGCACTCGATATGAGATTTGGAACCTGCACTATTCTTGCCAAAGCGAACCTGACCACGATAGTCTGTCTTACCGCCATCCTTGGCCACTGATTTAGAAATTAAGGTACTGGAAGTCTTAGGAGCATTATGAAAGACCTTGCAACCCGCATCCAAATGCTGGCCATAGTTAGCAAAGGACATGGATAGAACAGAAGTTCTCGCGTTACGGCCATTAAGAATGCTACAAGGATATTTCATATTGACCTTACTGCCTAAGTTTCCATCAATCCACTCTAAGGTGCCGCCCTCCTCAACAATCCCCCGCTCCGTTACGAGGTTATAGACATTGTCCGACCAATTTTGAATGGTCGTATAGCGGAAAAAGGCATCCTTTTTGACAATGATTTCGACATTTGCTGCATGAAGACTATTGCTTGTATAGGTCGGTGCTGTACAGCCCTCGATATACTGGATGGAGCCGCCCTCCTCGATAATCATCAAGGAGCGCTCAAACTGGCCAGCATTTTCACCATTGATTCGAAAATAGGTCTGAACAGGAACTTGGCACTGGACATTCTTGGGCACATAGATAAAGGTTCCGCCGGACCAAACTGCACTATTAAGAGCAGAAAATTTATGCTCAGCATTTGAAATCACAGTACCAAAATACTGCTTAACCAAGTCCGGATATTCCTGAACAGCCGTATCCGTATCAGTAAAGATAATCCCCAACTTGGCAAATTCTTCCTTCATATTGTGGTAAACCACTTCCGATTCGTACTGGGCCACAGCTCCAGACAGAAACTGCTTCTCCGCTTCTGGAATTCC
This sequence comes from Streptococcus sp. Marseille-Q8145, assembly GCF_965112035.1. NCBI lineage: Bacteria > Bacillati > Bacillota > Bacilli > Lactobacillales > Streptococcaceae > Streptococcus > Streptococcus sp. Marseille-Q8145. Next base: position 239,201 of record NZ_CBCOPQ010000001.1, read on the forward strand.
CAAGCGGTCAAAGGTTTTCTTAATCTCCTCTGGGACTTCATCCCAACTGCGAGCCCGATCTCCGCTTAGTTTCTGATAGTAGATAATATCATCAAAGCGAATACCTGATAAATCTGGTCCAAAGTTAGGCATGGGCAGCTTATGAAAAAGTTCCAAAGAGCGGAGGCGATAATCCAACATCCACTGGGGCTCATTCTTGATTTCTGAGATTTCTCGAACTACTTCTTCGGTCAAACCTTTACCAGTTGAAAAGAGTGGCTTGACATCATCATGGAAGCCAAAGGCATAGTCGCGTTCTTTCATAGAAATTCCTCCTTTATCTAAGGGATAACGCTTACCTATATTATACTCCTAATCATGAGAATTGTCAGAAAATAATACTTTAACAAAAGAAAAACGGCCACAGCCGCTTCCTATATTGTCATTTTAAACTTTACTTACTAACTCTTCCGCAAATGCTTCCAAGCGCTCAATATCATCTTCTTCTGCAGAAAGATCTACTTTGACACATTCTGAACCTTTCACTGCTCCTGTAGCCGCAAAAACAGCATCAAAGTCATCAACAGCCTTGCAGAATTCATCATAAAAAGTATCGCCTGAACCGACCACTCCGTAGACCTTGCCAGTCAAGTCCAATCCAGACAAGTCTTCGTAAAAGTCCATCATTTCATCCGGCAGCTCACCGTCACCGTAGGTATAGGTCGCTACAATCGTAATATCCGCTTCCAAGAAATCTTCTGCATCGACAGTGGTACACTCGTCCACTTCAACTTCTACATCTAGTTCTCTTAGCTTATCCGCCACAATATCGGCAATTTCCTCGGTGTTTCCAGTCATACTGGCAAATACAATTTTCGCTAAGGTCATAGTTCCCTCCAAATTATAATCTTCATTCATTATAACACATCTTTTTTATTTTAAAAATAAAAATTCTTGTGCTACAATAACTAGAGAAAGTTTAAGAGGTTTACAATGAGTATCTATAGTAAAATTCTGAAAAAAATTAAGGAATACGATAAAATTATCATCCACCGCCACATGCGCCCCGACCCAGATGCAATTGGCAGTCAAGTCGGCTTACAAAAACTTCTCCAGCTCAACTTTCCTGAAAAATCCATCAAAGTCACAGGATACGACGAGCCTAGTCTTACTTGGCTAGCAAAGATGGATGAGGTGACAGATGCGGACTATGAGCAGGCCTTGGTAATCGTGTGCGATACAGCCAACACTCCCCGCATTGATGATCAGCGCTACAGCATGGGCGACTTTTTGATTAAAATCGACCATCATCCCAACGATGATGCCTACGGAGATTTGCTGCTGGTTGATACAGATGCTAGTAGCACGAGCGAAATTATCGCTCTTTTTGCCTTCGAAAATCACTTAGAAGTAAATGACTATATCGCTAAACTTCTTTATGCTGGCATTGTTGGAGATACAGGTCGCTTCCTCTATCCAGCGACTACTGCACGCACATTTGAGGTAGCTGGAAAACTTCGCCAATACGCTTTTAATTTTTCAGAGCTTTCTCGAAAAATGGACTCCATCACACATCAAGTTGCCAAACTGCAAGGTTATGTTTATGATAATTTAGAAATTGATGAGAATGGTGCTGCACGCGTTATCCTATCTCAGCAATTATTGAAAGAAAATCAGCTGACGGATGCTGATACTTCAGCTATTGTAGCTGCACCTGGACGGATCGAGGATGTCCAGATGTGGGCCATCTTTGTCGAACAACCTGACGGCCATTATCGTGTGCGGATGCGCAGTAAATTTACTCCAATCAATGAAATTGCCAAGCAACATGATGGAGGTGGCCACCCACTTGCCAGCGGTGCCAATGCTTATTCCAAAGATGAAGTGGACTTAATTTATCAAAAATTAAAAGAAAGAGCAAAAAAATAAGAAAATCATCCAAAAGACTTGTCAAATCATTTAGAATTTGATAAACTATCAAAGTAACTAATCTATGGCTCGCAAAGAGTCCATGGCAGAAAGGATTTTTTAAAATGAGAAAAGACATTCATCCTGAATACCGTCAAGTTGTATTTATGGACACTACTACTGGCTACAAGTTCCTTAGCGGTTCAACTAAACGTTCAAACGAAACTGTTGAATTCGAAGGTGAAACTTACCCATTGATCCGTGTCGAAATTTCATCAGACTCACACCCATTCTACACTGGACGTCAAAAGTTCACTCAAGCAGATGGACGTGTGGATCGTTTCAACAAAAAATACGGTCTCAAATAAGAACTGTATTGACATTAAAAAGAATGTTGATACAAAGCCATTTCCGAGAAATCGGATTTGGCTTTTTTTGTTTTTTCCAATAGAAAATCCTTCGAAATCTGGAATGAGGCAGCATGACTACTGTCACTCATTCCTTCATCTCAAAGGATTGGTTTCAACTATTGATCTTCTTTCAGTTTTTCTCGCTCAAGGCGAAGTTTGCGATTTGGATTTAGCCGGTTAAAGAGTTCTTCCAGCTTTTTTGCATTCCAAACATCTGCTGCTGAGACAAAATTGCCATTTTCGTCTCGGAAAGATATTGGTTTATCACCCATTACATATCTCCTTAGTCAACAAATTCAAACTCAAACTTACCGATACGCACCAAATCTCCATCCTTGGCACCACGCACACGAAGCGCTTCGTCAACGCCCATACCGCGCAACTGACGGGAGAATTTCATGATGGACTCATCACGGTCAAAGTTAGTCATTGTAAAGAGTTTTTCTAGTTTATCACCTGAAAGCACCCATGTAGCATCATCATCACGGGAGATTTCGAAGGCTGGCGTTTCTTCATCAAAGCCATAATAAGCCTCGTCTTCCATATCGGATTCTTCATAAAGTAGAAACTCAGGTGTCTTATCCAGCAACTCAGCCGTTGCATCCAAGAGCGTGGCAAGCCCCTGCTTGGTCAGACTAGAAATAGGGAAAATCTGCGGCAACTCTTCAAATTCGTCATAATTGGCAGCCAGTTTTTTCTTGAATTCTTCCAAGTTTTCTGCGCTATCAGGCATATCCATCTTGTTGGCTACAATGATCTGCGGCCGTTCCATCAAGCGCAAATTATAGGATTCTAGCTCTTTATTGATTGCAAGGTAATCTTCATAAGGATCGCGACCCTCACTGGCAGACATATCAATAACGTGCAAAATGACCCGTGTCCGCTCGATATGACGAAGAAACTGGGTACCTAAGCCCACTCCCTGACTGGCTCCTTCGATCAAACCTGGTAGATCGGCTACAGCAAAAGATTCCCCAGACTGAGTCCGAACCATGCCCAGATTAGGAACAATCGTGGTAAAGTGATAGGCTCCGATTTTCGGCTTAGCTGATGTAATCACACTTAGTAGGGTTGATTTTCCAACCGAAGGAAAACCAACCAAACCAACATCAGCCAGCACTTTTAGCTCCAGCAGTAATTCTCTTTCCTGACCGGGCTCCCCATTTTCAGAAATTTCCGGAGCAGGATTTTTAGGTGTAGCAAAGCGAATATTGCCACGACCACCACGACCGCCATGCGCTACGATGAATCGTTGACCGTGTTCAATCAAATCCGTAATGACCTTGCCAGTTTCAGCATCACGCACGGTCGTCCCCTGCGGTACACGGACAATCAAATCCTCCGCTCCTCGACCATGCATTCCCTTAGTCATTCCTTTTTCGCCTGATTGAGCCTTGAAATGACGATTGTAACGGAAATCCATCAAGGTGCGCAGTCCTTCGTCAACGACAAAAATCACATCGCCGCCACGACCGCCATCGCCGCCCCAAGGTCCGCCATTGGGTACATATTTTTCTCGGCGAAAAGCTACCATGCCATCGCCGCCCTTGCCAGCCTTGACCTGAATCTTGGCTGTATCTAAAAACATACTCATATAAATTCTCGCTTCTTTTTTACTCTAAAAAAACGCCTTGCAGCGTTTAGGATTAGAAGATTACGCCGATAGCTTGTGCAAAAATTGCACCAATCGTTACAAGTAACATGATTACCACGACCAGCATTGTCAATTTTTCAAATCCAGTTTTTTTACGTTGTCCGTTATCTCCAAAAGCCACTTTATTACCTCAATTCCTAGATTACTCCCTATATTTTAACACGATTAGCATACTTTTTCAAATATTTACGAGATGAAAAAGAAAAAGAGAGGTTTTACTCCATTAGCCAAAGAATCCTAAAGGATATTTATGAAAATAATTTAAAAAGATTGAAGAACTTACTCCAAATAGGAGACTTCTCCAATCTTTTGACTTTTATTCGATGCCAATTTCAGCACGGACAACATCCGCAATAGTGTCTACATAATAGTCCACTTCTTCGTGAGTTGGCGCTTCAGCCATGACACGCAGAAGCGGTTCTGTCCCACTTGGGCGGACAAGGATACGGCCGTTTCCTGCCATTTCAATTTCCATTTTTTCAATAATGGCTCTGATGGCTGGTACTTCCATTGCCTTATCTTTCATGGCATTTTCGACACGAATATTGACCAATTTTTGTGGGTAAATGGTCACTTCTGCCGCAAGTTCAGACAAGCTCTTGCCAGTTTCTTTCATCACTTTGGTTAATTGCACCGCTGACAATTGACCATCACCAGTGGTATTATAATCCATGATAATAACATGTCCAGATTGCTCACCACCTAGATTATAACCGTTCTTGCGCATTTCTTCTACCACATAGCGGTCACCAACGGCAGTCACTACTTTATTGATGCCTTCACGCTCCAAGGCTTTGTGGAAACCAAGGTTGGACATAACCGTAGTCACAATTGTATTTTGAGCCAATTGGCCTTTTTCAGAAAGATACTTGCCGATGATGTACATAATCTTGTCACCATCTACAATATCGCCATTTTCATCAACAGCAATCAAACGGTCACTATCACCATCAAAAGCGAGACCAATCGCTGCTCCTGACTCACGGACTGTTTCCTGTAAGCCTTCTGGATGAGTAGAGCCTACATTTAAGTTAATGTTGAGGCCATCTGGATTTTCTCCGATAACAGTCAGCTGGGCACCCAAATCAGCAAAAATTTGACGGGCACTAGTTGAAGCAGCACCATTTGCTGTATCAAGGGCAACATGCATTCCTTCAAGATCTAAACCAGTTGACACGATATATTGTTGGTACTTACGCAGGCCTTCTGGATAATCCATGACTTTCCCTAGACCTTCTGCACTTGGACGTGGAAGGGTATCTTCTGCTGCGTCCAACAAAGCTTCGATTTCAAGCTCGCGCTCATCATCCAGTTTATAACCATCGCCACCAAAGAATTTGATGCCGTTATCAAGAGCAGGATTGTGGCTAGCTGAAATCATGACACCCGCACTAGCTTTTTCGGATTTAACCAAGTAAGCAACACCTGGAGTAGCAATCACACCAAGTTTGTAGACGTGAATCCCCACAGAAAGCAGACCTGCAATCAAGGCACTTTCCAGCATTTCTCCCGAAATGCGTGTATCACGGCCAACAAACACTCGAGGAACTTCACTTTCGTGTTGGCTCAGAACATACCCACCAAAACGGCCCAGTTTAAAGGCCAATTCCGGCGTTAATTCCACATTCGCTTCTCCACGAACACCATCGGTTCCAAAATATTTACCCATTTTTAAAATTTTCCTTTCAAATCTTGCATTTATTTACTAGATGAATTCGAACTTGAGCTCGATTTGGAGCTTGACGAATTCGAATGTGTGGTTTTGGTCGTAACTTTCATCGTTGTTTCAAACGGTGTCACAACACTTGGCAAAACATTCCCATTGGCATCCATGGCCTGCAAGGAGGCTGCCCCACTATAATTTCCTGAAATAGTGACATTGCTTGGTAAAACTGCTGCGACATGATTAACTTTTTCCAAAGTTTCTTCATCGCTTGTCACTGTCACTTCTTCGTGCTCCAAGCTCACATTTGTGATAGAAATATCTTCTGCAACCTGACTGCCTGTGATGAGATACTTCACTGGCACTTTCTTGCTTGCTTTTTTACCTATCTTAACTGAAATTTTTTGCGGATTAACCGTAGCAGACAGGCCGCTAGGTAGATTTTCGACTTTCAGCTGCACTTCGACTGTTCCTTCTGATGCATTGGATAAATCCGCTACCACATGGAACTTCCGTGTACTCTCTTGCATTTCGCTACTTAAAGCCACTCTATTAGAACCCGTTAAAACAACACTAGCCTCGGAAGTGAAGCCACTAATGAAGTACCGTTCACTATCATACTTGATATCAATCGGGACATTAGAAATCGTATTGCTGTAAGTTTCCGAGGTCACTTGGCGAATGCTGATACTATTTTGAAAACTACTAGACGTCGCATAAATAAACAAAACCAAAGCAAAAAATATGGAGGAGATAATATAGAGAATTTTTTTACTTTCTTTCATTCTTCCATCCTCCCAGGATACGATTCTTTAGGCTCAATTTTTCATGCTTGTCTGATAAGAGAACTTCCCGCAGTTGTGATTCGAACTCGCTCAAACTCAAGTCATGCTTGAAGACTCCATTATGTGTCGTAGAAATACCGCCTGTCTCCTCAGACACGACAAAAGTAAAGGCATCTGAAACTTCTGAAAGGCCAATCGCAGCCCGATGACGAGTCCCAAATTCCTTGGAAATACCTGTGCTTTCGGTAAGCGGCAAATAGGCACAAGAGGCAGCGATCTTATTATCTTTGATAATAACTGCCCCATCATGCAGAGGCGTATTAGGAATGAAAATATTGATCAACAGTTCCCCAGAGATATCCGCATCCAGAGGGATTCCCGTTGCAATGTATTCCTGCAACGTTCGAGCGCCCTGAATAGCCACCAAGGCACCTATCTTACGCGGACTCATATAAGCCACTGCCTTGACAAAGGCTTGAATCAATTTCTCCTCACTGCTGACTGGCGTGGCTGAAAAAATCTCGGTTGCTCTACCCAACTTTTCAAGACCAGTCCGAATCTCAGGCGAGAAAATCACCACTGCCGCAATGACCCCGTAGGTAATAACCTGATTGATCAACCATGAAATGGTCGTCAAACCAATGATATTCGCTAAAAACTGTGCCAAGATGAAGAAGAGCACCCCTCGAACCAGAATCATAATTTTAGTCCCGGCAATTGCTTTAGTAAAATGATATAAAATCCAGGTGACTAAAGCAATATCAATAATGTTGATTAAAATATTCCAAGGATTACTGAATACATTAGCCCAGTATTGGAGATTGGTTAATTGTTGAAAGTTCATTGCATAGTGGCCCTCCCAGTCAAAAACAAACAGTTCTCAACCATTATATCACTTTTAAGGATATTTTTCTGTAACCTTCTTTACTTTTTTATGATAAAATATTTCTTATGAAGATAAATACAGCATTGGGCCTCTTGGCAGGCAAGTCCTCCCACTTTGTTCTCAGCAAAATGGGACGCGGCTCGACTCTACCAGGGAAAGTTGCCCTCACATTTGATAAAAATATTTTGCAAAACTTGGCCAAGAACTACGAAGTTGTGGTGATTACAGGAACCAACGGAAAAACTCTGACTACAGCTTTGACGGTGGGCATTCTCAAGGAAGCTTTCGGAGAAGTAGTGACCAATCCTAGCGGTGCCAATATGATTACCGGGATTACCACAACCTTCCTGACCGCTAAAAAAGGCAAATCTGGCAAAAATATCGCTGTGCTGGAAATCGATGAAGCCAGCCTGTCTCGGATTTGTGATTATATCAAGCCTAGCCTCTTCGTCTTTACCAACATTTTCCGTGACCAAATGGACCGCTATGGTGAGATCTACACGACCTACCAGATGATCTTGGATGCTGCAGCTAAGGTGCCTGAAGCAACTGTGCTGATGAATGGGGACAGTCCACTCTTTAACTCGGTCAGCCTGAAAAATCCTGTCCGCTACTATGGTTTTGACACGGAGAAAAGCCAGGCTAAGCTGGCGCACTACAATACCGAGGGTATCCTCTGTCCTAAGTGCGAGCATATCCTCAAGTACGAGCTCAATACTTATGCAAATCTAGGAGCTTATATCTGCGAAGACTGTGGTTTCAAGCGCCCTAAGCTAGACTACAGTCTGACCGCTCTCAAAGCACTTGAGCACAATCGCTCTGCCTTTACCATTGATGGACAAGACTATCAGATCAATATCGGTGGTCTCTACAATATCTACAATGCCTTGGCCGCTGTGTCAGTTGCTCAGTTCTTCGGAGTCGATCCGGCTACTATCAAGGCTGGCTTTGACAAGAGCAGAACTGTCTTTGGTCGTCAGGAAACTTTCAAAATCGGCGATAAGGAATGTACCTTGGTCTTGATCAAAAATCCGGTCGGAGCCACCCAAGCCTTGGAAATGATTGAGCTGGCACCTTTTGACTTTAGCCTATCTGTCCTGCTCAATGCCAACTATGCGGACGGTATTGATACTAGCTGGATCTGGGATGCAGATTTTGAGAAAATTCTAGAAATGAATATTCCTCAGGTCATTGCAGGCGGTGTGCGCCACTCAGAGATTGCACGTCGACTGCGCGTGACGGGCTATCCAGCAGATCAGATTACCGAAGTCAAAGATTTGGAAGCAGTCTTTAAGTTGATTGAAGAGCAAGAAACCAAACACGCCTATATCCTAGCTACTTATACCGCCATGCTGGAATTCCGCGAGTTGCTAGCAGAACGACAATTAATCAGAAAGGAGATGAACTAATGGTTTATAGATCCCTCGTTTCTCCTGAAAGCCAGGATTATCACTATGACTTAAAAATCGCTCATCTCTACGGCGACCTTATGAATACCTACGGCGACAATGGCAATGTCCTCATGCTCAAGTATGTAGCTGAAAAGCTAGGCGCTAGGGTTGAAGTTGATATCGTCTCCCTAGAGGATGACTTCGATAAGGATAGCTATGACATCGTCTTCTTTGGCGGAGGTCAAGACTATGAGCAAACGATCGTGGCTCGTGACTTGCCGGCTAAAAAGGAAGCTTTGGAAAATTTCATCAATGACAACGGCGTTGTGCTCGCTATATGCGGCGGTTTCCAACTTCTAGGCCAATACTATATCGAAGCGTCTGGCCGTCGAATCGAAGGACTGGGCATCATGGGACACTACACTCTCAACCAAGTCAAGAATCGCTATATTGGTGACATCAAGATTCATAACGAAGAATTTAACGAGACCTACTATGGTTTTGAAAACCACCAAGGACGAACCTTCCTCTCTGACGATGAAAAACCTCTGGGCAAGGTCGTTTATGGAAATGGCAATAACCAAGAAGACGGCAATGAAGGCGTTCATTACAAAAATGTCTTCGGCTCCTATTTCCATGGTCCCATCTTGTCCCGCAATGCGAATCTGGCCTACCGTCTCGTGACCACTGCTCTGAAAAACAAGTATGGCTCTGCCATTGAACTGGCAGCTTATGAGGATATCCTAGCCCAAGAAACTCAAGAAGAATATGGCGATATCAAGAGCAAGGCTGAATTTGAATAATTAGGAGATCATTATGAAAGAAAAATTACACTATATCCTGCTATTAATTACCATCCTATTGGTTGCTAGCATTTCTTTAGCAAATATGCAGAGCGTCAATGTTAGCTTTATCCTATTTAGCTTCAAACTTCCCTTAATCATATTGATTTTGGTATCAGTGCTCCTAGGCTCTGTCACGACCTTTCTCATCAGCATGCCCAAAAACTTCTCATTAAAAAATGAGCTTAAGAAAACCAAAGAAGCTCTGAAAACATCTCAAAAAGAAAACTAGGTTGGAATTTCCAGCCTAGTTTTTTGCTACTTCGTTTCAACAAAACCAAATTTATTTAAGGGAGAGACGCGAAATTCTACACTGCCCTTAATTTGATCTTTTTTGATCAGACCAAACTCACGGCTATCTTTCGTGTTTTCTCGTCGATCATTTAAAATGAGAAAAGAATTTTTAGGGATAACATCAGAAGTCGCTCCTTTTAAGTCAACAATAGAAAAATCGTGGGTATAATAGCCCGTGCTGGCAGCCGAAGCCAGATATTTCTCTCGCATCTTTTCTATATATTGCTCTGATTGCACCTGATCGTTCAGATACAGCAAGTTATCCATATAGGTCACCTTGTCATTTTCCATAGCAATGACACGGCCGACATATTCTTTTCCATCGACCTCATAGAGAGCAAATTCCCCACGAGTAAGCTTGGCTGTCTTATCCGCCAAGACTAAATCATTTTCCGCTAAGAAAGAATTGGCATCTTGTTTAGTGATACGATAAGGTGTATAGACAAACAAGCGTAGCCCCATCAGAATGGCAATAAATACCGTCACAATGATAATATTTCTCAGTAAATCTCTCTTTAACATCTCTCTCCCCTGTCCTTTTATTCTATTATATCATTTTTCATGGGATTAGACAAAACACTGAGATGAGAGAGGATTACGTTTAACAAAATTGTAAAAAATGAAAAGGCAAATTCAATTGAGGAGCTTCCTCAATCGAATTTGCCTTTCTTATTTTAATCTTCTTTAGTCACACGTGATTTGTTGGCAATATCAGTAAGGATAGCTTGAACAAAATCATCGACTGAGACAGTTTGTGTTTCTTTTTGACCGTAGCGACGAACATTGACAGTTCCGTCTTCCATTTCCTTGTCCCCAACAATCAATTGGTAAGGAATCTTGCTGGTCTGTGAAGCACGAATCTTGAACTGCATTTTTTCATTGCGCTCATCTACATCAGCACGGACACCGCGGTCACGGAGTTTCTTCGCCACTTCCCATGCGTAGTCCACGTGTTTTTCGTTAGACACTGGGATGAGGGTCACTTGATGTGGTGCGAGCCATGTTGGGAAGGCACCCTTGTAGTTCTCAATCAAGATAGCTGTGAAGCGTTCCATAGTTGAGATAACCCCACGGTGAATCATAACTGGACGGTGCTCTTCGCCATCAGCTCCGATGTATTTGAGGTCAAAACGTTCTGGAAGCAAGAAGTCAAGCTGGATAGTAGAAAGTGTTTCTTCTTTTCCAAGGGCAGTCTTAACCTGGATATCCAATTTTGGTCCGTAGAAGGCTGCTTCACCTTCAGCTTCAAAATAGTCTACGCCCATTTCATCAAGCGCTGCACGAAGCATTGTTTGGGCATTTTCCCACATCTTATCGTTGTCAAAGTACTTGTGAGTATCTTGGGGGTCACGAAGAGAGAGACGGAAGCGGTATTCAGTCAAGTTGAAATCTTCATAAACATCGATAATCAACTGAAGGGCACGTTGGAATTCTTCTTGGATTTGTTCAGGAGTAACAAAGAGGTGACCGTCATTAAGAGACATTTCACGCACACGTTGAAGGCCAGTGAGGGCACCAGATTTTTCGTAACGGTGCATCATCCCAATTTCAGCGATACGGATTGGTAATTCGCGGTATGAGTGAACATGGTGTTTGTAGACTTGGATGTGGTGTGGGCAGTTCATTGGACGAAGGACAAATTCTTCCCCATCACCCATGTCCATGGTTGGGAACATATCTTCACGGTAGTGATCCCAGTGACCAGAAGTCTTGTAAAGTTCCACAGAGGCAAGTGGTGGAGTGTAAACGTGTTGGTAGCCTGCAGCTATTTCCTTATCGACAATGTAGCGTTCCAATTCACGACGGATAGTCGCACCATTTGGCAACCAGAATGGCAAACCTTGTCCAACTTCTTGAGAAATCATGAAGAGGTCAAGCTCTTTACCAAGTTTACGGTGGTCACGTTCTTTGGCCTCTTCACGCATTTGAAGATAGTTCTTCAAGTCTTTCTTGTCAAACCAAGCTGTACCGTAGATCCGTTGCATCATAGCATTGTCACTATTTCCACGCCAGTAAGCACCAGCCACATGGAGAAGGTGGAAGATTTGGATACGACCTGTTGATGGGATGTGCGGGCCACGGCAGAGATCCACGTATTCACCCTGACGGTAGATGGTCAACCCCCCCTCATCTTCCGAGTGCTCTTCAATCAATTCTAACTTGTACGGATCGTTTTTGAAAATTTCACGCGCCTCATCCTTGGTCACTTCCTCACGAATGGACGGGAAGTTTTCTTTGACAATCTTTTGCATTTCTTCTTCGATACGAGGCAGGTCTTCGTTCGAGATTTGACCAGCTGTGTTGTCCGTATCGTAGTAGAAGCCATCTTCGATAGCTGGACCAACTCCCAAGTGAATGTCTGGGAAGAGGCGACGAGCTGCTTGGGCAAACAAGTGAGCAGCAGAGTGACGCAAGATGTCCAATGCATCTTCATGGTCTGGTGTCACGATTTCAATGGCACCATCTTCAGTGATAGCACGAGTCGTATCAATCAATTTGCCGTTGAATTTACCAGCCAAGGCTTTTTTAGCTAGGGAATTGCTGATAGATTGGGCAATTTCAAAAGTTGTAACGCCAGATTCGAATTCACGAACAGCGCCATCTGGGAAAGTAATCTTAATCATGGTTTTCTCCTTAAAAATTTATCATATTTTATAACTGAAGGTTGAAGAACTGGGAAACTAGCTATCAACAAAGAATGATAACAATCGATTTGCTAAATCAATTTCATTTTAGCTTTTTCATTCTGAAAATAAAGAAAAGCGTAGAAATACATAGATAGCATATCAAGGAAAGAATGAGAGACAGGTATTCCTCCTGAGTCATCTCACCTCTCATGTATATCCTTATAGGATAGCTTTTTATCGCATTGACTAAATAGATAATAGCTGTCAAACTTAAAAGATATCCTGTTATAATGAGTTTCTTGTTGTTGAAAAACATTAAGATACCAAGAAAGGGGGCAAGGAATGGCAAGAGAGGAATGAGTAGAAAAAATGAAAAGACGACAATATTTTCCGTTCCCCATAGACTGAGCGTATGCATTAGCCAGACATAGACGAATAGGAAGCTACAAGTCATCATCCAAGATAATATTTTCTTCAACTCTATCACCTCATTCAGCTCTTGACTAAATTCATTTTAACTTTGTCTTAACCATCTCCATACAAAAAGCGACATCCTCAAAAGGACGTCGCAACGTGGTTCCACCTTAATTTATGCAAGTCAAAAAGACCTACACCTCTGATTGGCTCTAACGTAGCCACCGTTTTATGTTTTCATAAAAGCCAGTAGAGTAGTCCCAACTGCATCCTCTGCGCGATTTCCAGCTCCACGCGCTCTCTAAAAGATTTCCTGCAGGTGATATGTCTCTAAAAGTTATTATAGCACGATTGAAAAAATTTGCAAGAACTTTTATTGGTTTTCAGCTCTGCTATTTTTCCTAGTAAATCGATAAATCACATGCCCCAAGCCATTTCCAGCTAGTGAGCATAGGAAATAGGCGGCATGATAAAGAGGAATCCACTCCCCAAAGGTGAAAATAGTCAGGAAAAATAAGAGAGCAACCAAGAAAGAAAAGCGCAAAGAAAATCCATATAAAGCTGCATAGAGCAGGGATACCAACAAGGTTGCCAGAGGAGAGTAGATGAGAACATTTCCAACTACTAGCCCCTTACTTAACATGGAATCCATTGGAACATACCGTAACAGTATATAAAAGACAAAATAGAAAAAGAAAAGGGGGAGCAAAAAGAAAATTTCTTTTTTATGGACTTTCATAAGAGCACCTCCGTTCATTAGGCCTTATGAGAAAGTTTATTCCCAATATTTCCGAATATTCTTTATCTGCTTCTTAGATGCTTTTATCATTCTAGTTGAGCTGTTTACCGGCAGTGACATGATTTTTCCTGGCAAATAGACAATGGTCTTGGCTAAGCGTTTGGCCATCGTTTCTTCTGGATTGAGATCATTATGAAAATCCTTACTAATAGTCAAATCCAAATAGAATTCATAGATTCGGCGACCAAAATTCTCAGCTGAAATCTCGTATAATTTATCGGCTAGCTTTTTCTCGTCCATATCTGGTGTTGCCAAAATGGCCTCCAAAATAGCTCCCGCCAAATCCCGGCTCTCATAATAAAGAGTGCCAAAGGTTTTATCGCTGATTACATTGTCCAGATAGGGATTGCCATGGGCGATGATGGGTGTACCGCTGGCTAGACTTTCCAGATAAGTCAGCCCCTGCGTCTCACTGGTTGAGGCTGAGATAAAGAAATCCGCCGCCTTATAGTAGAGAGCCGTATCACTCGGCGCAATCATCCCTGTAAAAATGACTGAATCCTCAATATGAAGCTGGGCTACCAAGGCTTTTAAGTCCTCAGCATAAGGACCATCTCCGACAATGACCAACTTCACCTTGGCATTTTCCTCCAAAACCATTGGCAGTGCTTCAACAATCGCCTGAATATTCTTCTCGTAGGAAATTCTGGATAGACTGAGCAACATGACTTCATCTTCTGCTATGCCCAGCTTAAAGCGTAGTTTCTTGATGTCTTCCCGTGAGAGTTCTGGGCGGTCAAATTTGGCCAAGTCGATTCCTGTTGGGATAACCCGTTTTTCCGCCTTGATTTTATAACCAACCAAAAGATCGTAGACAATCTCAGAAGGACAAATGACACCATCCAAATCGCTCATAAAACCACGCACGATGTACTTGACCATACTCGGACGAATTACCATGCCCTTGGCAAGATAGTGCACATAATCCTCATATTGGGTATGGTAGGTGTGAACCACTGGAATCCGCAGTTCCTTGGCAATCCAGATTCCCAAAAGGCCCAGAGAAAACTCTGTCTGAGTGTGGATAATATCCAGCTGATACTGGCGAGCAATTTCTAAGGCATTGGAAAAGCCACGATAAGCCACGCGCCGATCCTTAAAAGCAAAGAAAGGCACGCTGGGAATACGGATAATCTGCCAATCTTCATAACGATTGACATCCTTGTCCGTCGTAGTAAAAATAAAGACTTTATGACCTAATTTCTCTAGCTCAGTCTTGAGGGTGCGAATGCTCGTCGCCACCCCGGAAACCTGAGGAAAATAGGTATCTGTAAAAAGACCAATCCGCATATCACATCTCCAAAACTGTTTGGTAAGCCTTGACTAACTGAAGTGCGACGTCATCGATGGAGCGACTCTCCGCAACACGATAACCTGCTTCACGTTTGTCCACTTTTCCGTCAAGAACCTTACGAAGCGATTCGACAAACTCATCTACATTATGACAAAGCTCCGCCGACTCCTCATCAATCCAGCCATTATAAACAGGAATATCACGCAGGACCACGTGTTGCCCGCTGGCCAGCGCTTCTAGGACCACAATCCCTTCTGTCTCCTCATAAGACGGGAAAAAGAAGGCATCGCTGCCTGACATGGCTCCTTGAAAAACTGCGCCTTTGAAATAACCTGGAAATTCCACATTTTCTGGATGATTATAGAGGACAAGATCTCGAATTTTGCGCGGAATAAGCCAGAGATTGATAGAGCCCAGCCAGATAAAGCGGACATCTGGCATTCTACGAGCTACTTCGACAAAGTCCTCGATTCCTTTTCGTCTGAAATAAAGACCGGCACAGATTACGACTTTCTGTCCATCTACAATCCGAAAATATTTTTTAAAAACTTCTTCCTTGCGTTCATCTTTCTTGTATTTCGACAGGTCAATGCCGTTTGAGACAGCCATAATGGGCGTCGTCACACCGTAGGATTCAATCAATTTTTTTGAATACTCAGACGGAGTAATGATAAAATCCGCCATTTTATACATGTGCGCTAGATATTTGCCAAACAAAGGCGCAAAAAGATTGGATCCAATAAAAGAATTTTCAAAGTCTTCTTTGGTCGAATGTCCGTGCATGATCACTTTTTTGCCTCTCCGCTTAGCCGCGTGAAGAAGAAGCAAACTACGAGGTCCGTAAGTGTTGATGTGCACGACATCATAATCTCCTAAAACATCTGTTGTATAAGGAATTCCTGCCAGATCCAGTGCATGCATTTGATGATGCAAGGCACGGCCGATGCCTGATTTTTCTAAAACAGACTTTCCTTCTAGATATAGTAATACTTTCATATCTTCTATTATACCCAAAAGAAGCAAAAAAAGAAACGCCAAGGGAAGATTGGCAGTTAAATAATGCACTCAATCTTCCCACAAGCATTTCCTGTAGCAATATCCTTTCTTGCTGGAACTCTATTCAGTTTCTAATCAGACTAGTCCACTTTGACCACTTGCAGCTCAGCTCCCCCTAGTAGAATCAAATACTTGTCTACTTGGCTAAGGCCATAGGAACGACTGAGTGCTTCGGCATAGAGATCCAGTTGAGATCGGTAGCGCTCCACCAACTCTATCGGATCATGATAGCGGTCAGTCTTATAGTCAAAGAGAACAATACGGTCATCAAAGACCAGGTAGCCATCCAAGATTCCCCGAACGACAAAGTTTTGACCGCTGGCTGGATCCTGCTTGAGCATAGCAAAAGGTGCTTCACGATGGAGACAATTAGCCTCCTTCTGGATTAGCTGACCTAGTTCTGTAGCGAAAAAGGCTTCAATCTTAGCTAAGTCAATCTCTTTCTTAACTGCTGCATCTGCCTGAACCTGAGCCAAGGCTTGGCGAATGCTAGTCTTAGTGACAGGCTGATCCAGTGGAATCCGCTGCATGAGCTCATGGACAGCAGAACCGATTTGGGCTCCTGTGATTTGCTTCTTCTTGCCAAAATCAGGCAGTTCAAAAGTCAACTGGGGCTGATAACTTCGAGACTCATCCATAATATCCAGTCCTTCTGAGTCCATAACTGGTTCATAGAACTTCTTGATTTGGCTGGGCGTGCGGACACTAGGCAATTCAATAGCCGCTTGATAAAGACTGTTGAGCCGATCTACATTCTCCAAGATATCCAGAGATCGGCGGATATCTTCTGACTGACGGTTGCCCGTCAAATCATCTACTGGAATAGGATCAACCTGCTCTACTAAGCCAATCTGTTCGTCTGTCATCTCCTGATCAGTTACAAAGCGGGTTTGATAAGCCAGATTTTCCTTTTCAAACACTGACTGAATAGCATAGAGCCAATCCTGAAAATTGGTCAGCTGGCTTCGAAGACTGCTAGATAAGCGCCCATTTTGGCTAGTTCCCCACTTGCGCTCCTGGAGCTTAGCTTGCTTGCCCTTGCCGACCAGATAGAGCTTGGTTTCAGCCCGCGTCATGGCCACATAGAGCAGACGCATCTGCTCAGACAGGCTCGCCAGCTTGAGTTCTTCGGCATTCTGCTGATAAGGTAAGGTCTCCATAGAAATACGGATCTGCTTGGGCGCATGAGGATCCTGAGCATCAACGTCCACATCGGCTACATATTTGATTCCGATGCCTTTTTGTCGGCTAAGGATAATGGCAGAGCTGCTATCCTGACGGTTGAAGGTCTTATCCATATTGAGCAGGAAAACATACTTAAACTCCAGCCCCTTACTCTTATGGATGGTCATTAGCTGGACCGCATTTTTCGGAGCAGCCAGAGGGACACTAGCCAAATCGTGCTCATTTTTCAAAATCCGGTCAATCATGCTGATAAAGCGGGACAGGCCTTTGAAACTCGACTTTTCATAGTCGTTGGCCCGCAAGGACAGGGCATAGAGATTAGCCTGACGCTGTTCGCCGTTGGGCAGAGCCCCTACCATATCATAGTAAAAACGATCCTGATAAATCTTCCAGATTAAATCATAGAGAGAATGGGTCTTGGAATAGCTGCGCCAGTCATTCAGCGTTTCCTGGAAGTGCTGCAGTTTCTTGCGCAATTCACCATGGATGAGCTGAGGTTCCAGACCTTGATCAGCCAGAGCATTCCTCAGCTTTTCGTAGAGATTTTCCATAGACTTGGTACTGGAGGCTTGCAAGGCTAACCGAGCCAATTCGTCCTCATCAAAGTCAAACATTGGCGACTTTAGGAGAGCGGTCAGGGCATAGTCATTGAGAGGATTGTTAATGGTCCGCAAGGTATCCAGCATCACCATAACCTCTACCGACTGGAGGTAGTTGGTCTCGCCATCATCAGGAACAATCGGGATATGATGCCGGTCAAACTCTGCCAAAATCAGATCATTGCGGGTCCGCGAAGCTGTCAGCAAGGTAATATCCTTGAAATCCACTCCTTCTTGATTATGAAGTCGGATAATTTCTTTGATTACCAAGGCCACCTCACCCGCTGAAATGCTGGGCAGACCTTGGTCAGAATCCTCTTCTTCGCTATCGGCACTGCCATCATAAAGGAGAAATTCCGCTTGATTGGCTGGATTTGGCTCCCGTTTGGCTGGATTTCCCGCTACCAAGTAGTGGGTCTCATTGTAATCAATCTCGCCGATTTCCTCGTCCATGAGTCGTTTAAAGACATCATTGGTCGCTTCCAGCACCTCGATGTGACTGCGGAAATTTTCCTTGAGAATAATCAGCTTGCCCTGACTAGGATCGGCCTGATAGAGTTTAAATTTATCGTTAAAAATTTGCGGATCGGCCTGACGGAATCGATAGATGGATTGCTTAATATCGCCAACCATAAAGCGATTATTTCCTCGAGCCAGCAATTCCAACATCCGCTCCTGAGTATGGTTGGTGTCTTGGTACTCATCGACCATGACCTCATGGTACTTATCCTGATAAAATCGCCGCACTTCTGGATAATTTTCTAAAATTTCAATAGCAAAATGGCTGATATCACCAAATTCAAAGGCATTTTCTGCTACTTTGCGCTCCAAATAAGCCTGCGAGAAATCTCGGACAAAATCTCGCAACAAATCCAGTAGGGGAAGAGCTTCCGCCTGATGCTGCTCCATAAAGTTCAGATGATAGAGGCGGACATCCAGCTCTTTAATTCGCTCTATCAAGGGCTTGCGGGCTTCATTATAGGTCTGAGCCAGCTCTTTTTTAAGTTCGTCCGCATTCTTGCCAACTCGGGCAGTAAAAGCCTGATGGTTAGAGGTCTTGGCCAATTCTAAAAAGCGCTGAATCAGGTCTAGCAACTGCTCAGATCCGGTCTGCTCTGTCAGCTCAGCCAAGATATCTAAGGCCGCCTGAATATTTTCCTGATACTTAGCCCCAGCAAAGGCCTGGCCTTCATGAGCCAGATGGCTCTGGAAAAAATCTTCCAAATCCAGTAAAGATTGCCTAGCTCCAGAGAATATTCGCTCCCGCTCTGCTCCAAAATCACTGGTTTCATAGCCTAGAAGAAAGGTTTCCTCCAACCATTTCCGCGGATTGCTGGTAGACTGGAGAAAGCTATAAATACTATAAATCTGCTGGCGGAAACCAGCAATGTCCTTGCGCTTGCCAGTGAAATTTTTGACCAAGTGGCTGAATAATTCCTGCTGAGCACTCTCATAGTAGGTATCGAAAAGCTGGTCAAAGACTTCATTTTGCAGAATGAGCTGCTCACTGGCCGACTGTAAAATCCGAAAATGCGGTGCTAGCCCCAGCAAGTAGCCGTACTTATTGACCACTTTCTGGGTAAAAGCATCCATGGTCCCAATATCCGCATTGGCTATCTCAGCCAACTGCTGGGCAAGATGCTGGCGGAGCTCCTGATCTGAAGTCTCCTTGAGCACTAGACTCAACTCCTTCTCCAGCCGTTCCTTGAGCTCACCTGCTGCCTTGACAGTAAAGGTGGAGATGAAGAGTTGGCTAACCTCCACACCTCTGAGAATCTGGTCAATAATCCGCTGAACCATAACATAGGTCTTACCAGAGCCAGCCGAAGCCGAAACGAGAATATTCTGACCAGAGGAGTAGATGGCTTGGATCTGCTCTGGTGTACGCTTTTGTGGCTTGTCAGAGGCAGCTTCCTCAGCCTGCTTGACTAGGATATCCTGCTCGTTTAAAAAGGGAATCCGTCTCATTTATCCAACTCCTCCTTGATTTTTTCTATCCAGGCTTGACGCAGCTTTTCGCCTGTCGGTCGTTTATCGTACTGCTCAAGATTTAGCTTGGTCAGCTGTCTAGCCTGCCCCAGATGGAGATTGGCTTCAAATCCTGTAATGGCCTTAAACTGGTCCACGTAAGGGGCAATACTGCGCCCATTTTCTGTATAAGGATTGATGGCAAAACGACCAGCTAAAATGCCTTCTGCTGCTTGCTGATAGAGGTAGGCATTGTAGGCCAAAATCACTTCTAATTCTTCCTTAGTCAGCAGATTAACCTTGCTTTTCTCATAGTTAGTGCCCAAGTCCTTGGCTTGGTCAGCCAGAAAGAGGCCTTTATAGACCTGACTTTTCATGACCTGTTTCACTGCCTCGTCCAGTGCCTTGGTCTCCTTGAGGCTGGCTAGGGGCTCCGTCATCTGTAGGTACATGGCTCCGAAAATTCCCTTGTCCTCGTGGTATTCTGGCATTTCTCGGATAGCTGATAGGTAGGTCGGCAACTGAGAATTAAGCCCATTAAAGAACTTCTCAAAGCTGAATTTGGTATCGCCAGACTTGTAATCCACAACTCCCAGACTCCCCGTCTCCGTCCGCCGATCAATACGGTCCACCTTGCCGCTCACCTGAAGAGCTCTGCCATTGTCCAAAAGTAAGAAAGGTCGATCATCCCGACCAAAGTCAGTCTCCTCACCGATGACCTCCAGCCCATCCGACTGAGCCAAGATACGACCAGTGGCCTGAGCCGTGTCCAATAGCAAACGGCGGGCAAACTGGGTCTCCCCATTTTCACCATAGATAGACTCAAACTCAGCCTCCCAGCTAGTCTCCTCCATAGCCCGCTGCAAGCGAGTGTCGAAATCCTGCTCCAAGTGCTCCTGCATAACCTTTTCAAAGATTCGGTGGAGGAAAATCCCGTGACTGCGCGCATCCGGCTGAATGGTCCACTCCTCCTGTAGTCGCAGGACATACTTAAGGAAATAGGCATACTGGTTTTTAAAATATTCATTGAGAGCGGAGGCTGATAGTCTCAAAGGCTGCTCTGAAGGATACAGAGCCTGAAGGGTTTCCGACTTGAGAGGCTCCGTTTTCAACTCCTTGCTGATCTGGGGAATAGAAATCCCTTCAGCTGCCAACTTCTTACGCAAGACTCGGATGGCCACCGCCCAAAAAGTCTGCTCCTCCGGCGTCCATTCGCGGTCAATATCCTCCTGATAGAGGTCAATCACGCGCGCCAGCAGAGCCCGATAAGTCCCAATATCGTCGCTACTAGCCTGTGGTCGCTTGCTGATGATAGGTAGGGATATAGGTGCTATTTCCAGCTCCGTCAAATAGGAAGACATGGCATCTTCTACTTCATTGATTAAGACAGGGGCAGACAAAACCAAATCTTCTGTCGCTGAATTGAGTAAAGATAGCGCTGCAAAGCGATTTTTCTTGAGATTTTCACTGCTGGCTACCTGCAACTCAGCCTCGTCCCCCGTTGCTTGGTTTAATTTCTGACGTTCTTCGTCACTGAGCAAACTTTTATTTTGCGCTAACTTGGGCAAGCGCTCCTGCGTCAATCCGATAGCATAGACATAAGGCGCAGCCATGGGCTCAATCAAATCGTAAGACTGAACTGTCACCACATCCACTGTCGCTGGTACAACTCGGTACTTGGCCAGAAGCATGCCAGACAGAATCAGAGCCAGAAAATCATCGATCTTGAGCTTGCTACCATCAAACACCTGCGCAAGCTGCTCTAAGACATGGCAAAAAGTCTTCCAGACTTCCTCCTGACGCTCTACTTCTTGCTGGCTTGCATCTTCCAGCAGACCAGTCAAATTGGCATCTAGGCGAGCTTCTTTGATAAAGTTGGTAAATTTAGCCAAGAGACCAGTCGCTGTCTGACTGCGAGATTTGAAAAAGTCTAACAGAGGCGTGATAAGACTGCGACGCATAGCATTGATCCGCTTCAGGTCAAATTTTCCCTGACGGTTAATGGTGAAATCTCTCCCCAGCTTGGCTGCCCCTTTAATCTCAGCAAAGCGAAGGTATTGCTCAAAACTATCCAGCTCCTCTTGACTCAAGCCACCATACAGGCCGGTTTTTAGAAGATTGAGCAAGTCTTCTGTCTGAAAATTATAGCGTTTCAAGCGTTCCAGTGACTCTAAAAATTGGACCAAAGGATGCTGAGCCATGGACTCAGACCGCCCCAAATAAAAGGGAATCTGATACTGGTCAAAAATGGTCTTCAGCTGGAGTTGGTAGGCCTCCACATCACCCAAAAGCAGCCGGATATCCTTGTAGCGGGCGCCATCATGGAGCCGCTGACGAATGGACTTGGCCACATACTCTAGTTCTTCTTTTTGATTGCGCACCGACCAAATCTCTAAGTGAGAGCGGTCATCTTCGGTCAATTCCACATGAGTTTCAGAAAAATCATAGCGACTCTCTAAAATTTTGGAAATCTTGCCAAAGGCATCATCGGCCTGACTCGATCCCCTTGCTATATACTCTGGCTTGACCGCATAAGTTTGAGCTAGCTTGAGCAAAAAGTCCACGCTGGCCTGATAAAGATTACCCTCACGAAAGGCTGTCCGGTAGGCTTTTTGACTAGCATAAACGCCAATGACAATCTCCACTCCCTTGCGATGCAGCAAATCTACTAGATATTCCTCTTCTGCTGAGAAGCGGGTAAAGCCGTCGATAACCAGTGCAAGATTAGCCAATTCCCCAGCCAAATCTCCAGCCAGAATATGCTGGGCAAAAATCGTGAGTTTAGAGGTCGCATCATAATTTCCTGCCTGAAGAGTAGCAGAAAAAGCCGTGAAAATCTTGAGCAAATCCTCGCGCTTCTCTGGCTCTTCTAGATGATTCAAATCCGTAAAAGTCATCTGGGCTGTCTGAAGCTCATGATAAAGGTCTAGCAGTTGCTGGATAAATTGTGCATCTTTCTTGATCCGCCCATAAACCTTGAGTTCTCGATCATCCATTTCCGATAATATTCGGTAAAATAGCATACCTAGGCCAATGTCGTCCAAGGGCTGTCCATCTTGAACATCATTAAGGACAAAATACCGAGCCATCTGAGCAAAACGGGTCACCGTAATAGCAAAGGAAGCCTGATTTTCCAATGCCTCCAAAACTGCTCGCTCCTTTTCAAAAGAAAGGGAGTTGGGCGCTATATAAAAGACCCGCTTGCCGGCTGCTGCTAAGTCCTGAGCTTGCTTAGCCAAATGCGCCGTCAAAGGACTGCGGATATCCGTATAAAGTAATTTCATACCGTCTCTTTTCAACAACAAAATTATAGAATTATTATATCATGTTTGCGAGAAAAAGGCTTTGTCTAAAAGAAAAAGCCCCGCCGAAGCGAGACTTTTCGTGTCTGATTTTATAATTGTTATCTGGGAACGAAATCGAATTAAGCTTCGATTTCAGTAACCATACCTGAACCAACAGTACGTCCACCTTCACGGATAGAGAAAGTAGTACCTTGTTCAACGGCGATTGGGTGGATCAACTCAACGTCGATAGTTACGTTATCACCAGGCATTACCATTTCAGTACCTGCTGGAAGTTCGATTGAACCTGTAACGTCAGTTGTACGGAAGTAGAACTGTGGACGGTAGTTGTTGAAGAATGGAGTGTGACGTCCACCTTCTTCTTTAGTAAGGATGTAAACTTCACCCTTGAATTTAGTGTGTGGGTTAATTGAACCTGGTTTAGCGATAACTTGACCACGTTCGATTTCATCACGTTGGATACCACGAAGAAGTACACCTACGTTGTCCCCTGCAAGACCTTCGTCAAGCTGTTTACGGAACATTTCAACACCAGTAACAACTGCTTTTTGGATTTCTTCTTTGATACCAACGATTTCGATTTCATCGTTGACACGAACAGTACCACGGTCGATACGTCCTGAAGCAACTGTACCACGACCAGTGATTGAGAATACGTCTTCGACTGGAAGAAGAAGAGGTTTGTCAGTATCACGTTCTGGTTCTGGGATGTACTCATCAACAGTGTTCATCAATTCCATGATGATGTCTTCGTACTTAGTATCACCTTCAAGAGCTTTAAGAGCTGAACCTTGGATAACTGGAAGATCGTCACCTGGGAAGTCGTATTCTGACAAGAGGTCACGGATTTCCATTTCTACCAATTCAAGCAATTCTTCGTCATCAACCAAGTCGATCTTGTTCATGAAGACGATAAGGTGTTTAACACCAACCTGACGTGAAAGAAGGATGTGCTCACGAGTTTGTGGCATTGGTCCGTCAGTTGAAGCTACTACAAGGATAGCTCCGTCCATTTGAGCGGCACCAGTGATCATGTTTTTAACGTAGTCCGCGTGTCCTGGAGCGTCGATGTGAGCGTAGTGACGTTTTTCAGTTTCGTACTCAACGTGCGCAGTGTTGATAGTGATACCGCGTTCGCGTTCTTCTGGAGCAGCATCGATAGACGCATAGTCTTTTGGTTGGTTAACTGATGAAGGCAAGCGACGTGCCAATACAGTTGTGATAGCTGCTGTCAAAGTAGTTTTACCGTGGTCAACGTGTCCGATAGTACCAATGTTAACGTGTGGTTTACTACGATCGTATTTTTCTTTTGCCATTTGAGTAAAAGCCTCCAATAAAATATATTTTATAGATAGACAGTAGGCAATACAGTCTAACTTTCCTTACTATTTTATCAAATTTTACTGAAAATGCAAGCCTTTTACACATTTTTTGTCAATTATTCCTTATCGAGCTTATAGTAAGGCTGATTGGGAACGGAAGCACCGATACTTGAAGCATAAATCCACTCTTTTCCTTCTAATTGAGTGAAATTTTCTGCTTTTCCTGTCAAGATGACACCGGAGAAAGTCAATTGATCCCGATTTTCTGGTTCACGAATATCTAGCTGTCCAAATTTCTTGAGATAGGCATCAACATCATTATACATGTTGTACCCACTAAGACTTGGGAAAAGATTTTTATCTGCCTTTTTCAGATAATCCAAGAAAGTCTGCTGCTCTTTCTTAGCCTCTTTTGCCTTCTTCCTAAAATCTAAATCATAAGTAAAGAGAAGACTAGCGTTAGCTCCATAGGTGAACTGGGGATTGGAAAACAGTTCAATACCTTTTTCACCATCTTCTGACTGGCTGCCAATCCAGTACCAGTTAATCTTGAGGTTGTTCGGTATCATCTTCTGGATTTCCTTATAGGTATAAGCTTTATCAAAAGTCAAAGCTACTTCCACCAATTGATTCGGCATTTCTTTGACAGAAGCAAGTTCTTGAGGGATTCGCTTTGTATCTATTGTTCCTTTAGCATTAATATTGTGGAAGACCGGATATTTTTGACGCAGGGTTCGCGTATAGGTTCCTGAGAGAGACAAATAAGTCCCTTCCGCAGTCGGATCTCTAAAAGCACCTATGAGTGAATAGTTCCCCTCATAGGAAGGATAAGCCACCTTCACTCCATCTAAATCTTTGAAACGATCAGAATGTAAGGTTCCTGAAAACAAAGAATTTTGAGTGTAGTAAAGACTGTCATAGTCAACATTAGGGTAGGCGATTTCCGACATAACTTCGTACTCTTTCTGCAAATTTCGACCATTACTCGAGGCTAATTCTATCAATCCCTTTCCTAGTAAAAGCAATAAAGCTAAGGAGACAAGACTACTGATGGCAACTGTCTTCCAAAGTCGTTTTCTTTTACTTTTCTTCGCTAAAATTTCAAATGTTTCCATTTTTATATCCTTTCCTTTCCAATTTATGGCGGAGCTTAACTCGGCTACGCATGAGTTGTACTTTCACTTTACTTACAGAATACGACATAATTTGAGCGATTTCCTTTACTGTAAAATTTTGGAAATAATAAAGATCTAAAAGCATTGCTTCCTTGGTTGGGAGCTCTTCTATCGTCGACCTTAACAGCTCATAATAGTCGTTTTCAAATGGTTGAATCACATCTTGTTTGAAAAATTCCTTTTGCAAAATTTCTAGATAATACTGATCGCGCCTATAGCGATCGATGTAGCGGCGGATGGAAACCCGATACATCCAAGCTCGCATCTTCTCTGCTGGGATGACCAGATCAGTCTCTAACATTTTGACAAAAACATCCTGTACCACATCTTCTGCCTCGGCCTTAGAAGCTCCTGACTTTTGCAAGTAGAAGACGATCTCTCGGGC
Source organism: Streptococcus sp. Marseille-Q8145 (assembly GCF_965112035.1). Taxonomy (NCBI): domain Bacteria; kingdom Bacillati; phylum Bacillota; class Bacilli; order Lactobacillales; family Streptococcaceae; genus Streptococcus; species Streptococcus sp. Marseille-Q8145. Next base: position 265,142 of record NZ_CBCOPQ010000001.1, read on the forward strand.
AAAGCCAATCAAGATGTTTTCGTATTCATCCAGTTTGATAATCTCACCTCCCCACAACTTCTCCTAACATCTCTCATTATTTGCACTTCTTTAAAAAGAATAACAAAAAAGCCTTTCTATCCCAAATCTCACAGCTGCTACTTCTCATTTGAAACTGCTTTTCTCTATGCAATACTTTTCTCTATGCAATACTTTTCTATTCTTCCCCCTTTCTACTAGTATAACGAATAGAAAGTCATTTTGGTTACAAAAGTTTAAAAGACGACAAAGAAACCCCAGATAGATTGAAACTATCTAGGGTCGATATCTTATAGATTTTATTGAGAGATTGACTCTGAGTTATTGATTTGTTCAGAAGCAGTTCCCAGAGCCTGTTCTGCAGTTTCAGCTTGAGACTGATGAGCTTCTACTGAATGAACTGATTCAGCTGGTTCTGAAACTGATGCTGAGAATGCTGATTGAGTTGATTCTTGAGTTTGGGCTTGGCTAGCAGCAAACGGTTGAGTTGGCTGGTTCACTTGATTCTGACCAAAAGGTTGCTGAGGCTGACCAAATCCTTGATTTTGAACTGGTGCTTGTTGCTGAGCAAATGGTTGCTCTTGGTTAACAGGCTGACTAAACTGTTGGTTTTGAGCTGGCTGTTGAACTTGACCAAATTGTTGGTTTTGTGTCGGCTGTTGTTGTCCTTGGAATCCAGGCTGAGCAAACTGTTGGTTTTGAACTGGTTGTTGAGCTTGACCAAATTGCTGACCTTGGAATCCTTGTTGACCATAAGGAGCCCCTTTAACTTGCTGAGCTGGTTTGCTAGCTTGGCAAAGCAAGACAATCAGAGCAATACCACATGGCAGAGAAACCAAAGCAGCTAAAATATTCAAAACTGGAATGAAAGAAGCTATTGTTGGCCCTACTCCCAGAAAAATAAATGCCCAATGGAAGCCAGCGTCGCGAAGACGACGAACTGTGATAGCAAGATGGGGAACGATCGTTGCAAGTCCATAGATGGCAAGCAAGAACATGATGAACACAGCTAAACCAGCGCCAGCCATCGCTCCAGATAGATCAGGTTCATAATCGTACAATCCCGCATAATAAATTTCACTAAAAAGTGGAATAAGGAAGCCGAAAAGGGCAATCAACGAAAATGGTAGAGTAATCAAAAAATTACATAGGACAACCCACCAGTAATCCGAACGGCTTGAACGACCACTAAAGTCTGCATAACGAGTCCAAAATTTTTTATAAGCAGAAAACATAGAAATCTCCTTTAAATTTTTATTAACAGGGTTCATTGTATCATAATTTTAGTTCGAAATCAAGGTAAGTTAATCCTGGCTCACTCTCAGAGAAAGGAAACAGGGGTTACTTTACCGTTTCGATTTCCCATGAATCCCAGCCACTGAAGCGAATAGCTCCTTGTTCATCTGTACGAAAAATCTGTGTCTTAATGTTCTCAAATCTGTCCAGAGTTTCTCGGTGAGGATGCTTGTAGCGGTTATTCTTACCGGCAGAGATGAGGGCAATTTTGGGCTGAAGCTGATGTAAAAATTCTGGGCTAGAGGATCCTTTAGAACCGTGGTGTCCTGCTTTTAAGACATCCACCTTGAGTTGCGGAAAACGCCGCATCAAGGTAGCTTCGCCTTTCTCCTCTAAATCTCCCGTAAACAAAAAGCTGGTTCCAAAAAATTGTCCATATAAGACGACAGAGTCGTCATTACTGCCGTCGCCCGTCTCCTCAGGATAGAGAACTTGCAAAGCTCCATCAAAAATCGGAAGGCTATCTCCTACTTCTACCGCATGGACTCTCGTCTGCATCCGCTCCAGTTTCTCCACAAAATCCGACTGGGTCAAGCTTCCCTTAGATACATAAATTTCCTTTATAGAAAAATGCTTGGCTACTTCCAGCATATCGCCCATATGATCGGTATCGGTGTGAGTTCTCAATTTGATACAAGCTCAATAAAAAAATGAAACTCCTAATTGAGTTTCATTTGAGTTTCATTTTTTTCTTAACTTATTAATCCGTACCCACTAACTCACAATTTATATAATCATCAATCGAAATCACTTTTAACTTGGCTCCTTTTTGGATAATGACTTCATAATAATGTGTCTCTTCATTATTAAGATTTCCTACATAAAATGCGTTAGTTCCTTTAGGAATTTTAATACGTAGTTTTTTATAAGGATCTCTGAATTCAAATCCTTTGACAAGAGAGGTATGAAGGAAGCCTTTCTCTTTAAAATCAATACATCCTTCCACTTGTGCTGATTCTACCATTTTTTCTAATGTTTCCATACTAACTCCTCGATATACTACAATATCTGCTTTTGTGCTATATTTTTTTAGAGTTTGGTAAATATTTTCTATCTTTTCATCAACAGAACCTGACCTCAATCTACCATTTATGGTTGGCCCAGAAGAAGCAATAATATATTCGTCAGATGGTATTTTCCCCACATACCTTGGTGGCTCATTATTTAGATACTTTGCGACAAAGAGGGGTACATCAGCTTGGGAACTCGAAAGCAAATCCCATTTCTGGCCAGTTCTAAGTATTTTTCCTTTAAGTTTATAGCAAAACTCGTTCATAAGACTTTATTCTTACCTACTTTTTTTACACACATTATATCAAAATTTCATAGAATTACTCTACTACCTCTATTCCATTCTTAAATTTTATAGCCACTGTTTGGTCACAAAAAATTTTAATTTCATCTACCATAGTTTCCCAAAGCAACTCATCAAACTCACTTATAAGCTCACTTTGCTGATTGAGTGTCTTTAAAAATTCTTTGAGGTCTTTTTGATGACTGGCTGCTTCCAGTAGCTGCTTCTCTATCGACTCAATTTCACTAACCAGTGCATCATGCCGCTCGACCAAGTTACTGTACTTTTTCTGATAGGTATCTTGGTCCTGTGGCATTATCGCATTCTCTTTCACTAGATTAGAAACCATTTGAGTGACTACTTCTACCTCGGTTTCAAGCTCAACCAACCTTCGTTCAAGGTCAGAACTTTCCCCAACGTCAAGTAACATTTCTAGATTCTGGATAATCTCATCCTTATTGCTGATTACCTTATTTATTGCTGTTACAAACCAATCCTTAATTTCATCTTCAGTAACATGAGGAGTGGTACACTTCTTTTCGCCCTTGTACTTCTCATTACATTGGTAGATAACCCTTCGATATTTTGATGTGGAGTGCCAGACCTTGCTACCGAAGTAATGCCCACAATCCCCACATACCAGCTTTGAACTAAATAGTGTAGTACTCCCCTTACCCTTTTCTTTCCTATCTAGTGATGCTTGAACTGCATCAAACGTTTCTTTATCTACAATGGCTTCATGGTTATTTTCTACATAATACTGTGGTAACTCTCCCTTGTTAATGTTCTTCTTTTTGGATAGAAAATCAATTGTGTAGGTTTTCTGAAGGAGGGCATCACCCTTGTACTTCTCATTCCTTAACATCCGTTTGATGGTCACAGAACTCCAATGATTCTTACCACTAGGTGAGAGGATACCTTGTTGTGTCAAGTCTTTTGCAATGCTATAGGGAGTTTTACCAAGCAATGCCTGTTGGAAAATGTAGCGGACAGTCTTAGCTTCTTCCTGATTAACAACAATCTCACCATTCTCGCCCTTTTCAAAGCCCATGACGTTGGTATAGGGAAAATGTACCTTTCCTTCCGCAAACTGTTTCCTCAAGCCCCAAGTGACGTTCTCTGAGATGCTACGGCTTTCTTCTTGGGCCAAGCTAGACATGATGGTAATCAACAGCTCACCCTTTGAATCTAGAGTCCAGATATTCTCTTTCTCAAAGTAGATTTCAACTCCGACTTCCTTCAACTTACGAACTGTTGTCAATGAATCAACTGTATTTCTTGCAAACCGACTAACTGACTTGGTAATAATGAGGTCAATTTTGCCAGCCAAGGCATCCTCAATCATGCTCTTAAAACCCACTCGCAGTTTAGTATTAGTGCCACTAATACCTTCATCCGAGTACATTTTAACAAACTCCCAATCGCTTCGAGTTGAAATGTATTCTGCATAATACCTCATCTGAGATTCATAGCTGGTTGTTTGGTCTTCATGATCAGTTGATACCCTCGCATAACCTGCTACACGACGTTTCTTAGGTAGCGAAATGCTAGCTAACTCTGAGTTCCTAGGCGCATTTGCTTCAATAGTTATGACGTTTTTCATAAGAAGTGCTCCTTTCTAACCTTCAGTTCATATTTTCTACCTTTTATAGGAAAGACGGTAATTAAACCTACTGATGAGTCATAAATAACCTTCTTGATATTTTCGGTAACCCAATTTTTATCTGGTTTAAATCCAATTTTATCTTCAAATGTAGCTAATATCCGTTTTTCAGATAGAGTCTTACTAGGACAAGAGGATGTTCCGAACCTGTCTCTAGTGCGGCAACAGTATCTGATGGTTCGGTGTACCTTTTTGGAGTCTACTCTAGTAATCATTATTTTTCCACAATGGCTACACTCGATTAACTCTCTAAAAGTACCTTTGTGCATATGGCTTTCCTGATACATTACCTTGTACCGACGTTCTTTTTCTTGTAGTACCACATCAAAATAAGACTTTGAAACAATGGCTTCATGAGCATCCTCTACAATATACTTATTCTTTTGCCCATTATTTCGTTTAGGATTTCGTGAAAAAGGTTCTCGGTAAGTCTTCTGTAATACCAAACGTCCAAAGTATGCTTCCTGCTTAAAGAACTCTCGGACACTAGAGACTGTGAAGGGATTTCCCAGTCGTGTCAAGACTCCTTGCTCATTTAACTTTTTAGTAATCATTGGGGCATTATCTCCGTCCAAGAACCATTGAAACACCTGTCGTACAACCTTTGCTTCATCAGGCTCAATGACATAATTCTCACCATTCCAACGGTAGCCATAGATATCTTGAGGTGTATGAGGTTGACCCTGTTCAAACTTTTTCTTAATCTGCCATCTTAAGTTTTCACTGATGTTATGCGATTCTTCTTGAGCGACAGAAGCTAGGAGAGTTAACATCAACTCGCCTTCGGAACTTAGGCTATCTATCCCTTCTTTTTCAAAGGTAATTCCTATGTTCTTTTGTCTAAGTACACGCACTGTAGACAATAGGTCAACGGTGTTTCTACCGAACCTTGCAATGGATTTAGTTAAAATTCTATCAATTTTTCCATCATCACATGCCTTTAACAAATCTTGTAACCCTTGACGGTTACTTTGTTCTTTACCGCTGATGCCTTCATCATAATAAACGCCAACCAATTCCCAGTCTGGATGAGACTGAATTAATCTACTATAATAGCTGACTTGAGTGGATAACGAATGATGTAGGCGACTATCAGATACCCTCGCATATGCTGCTACACGCAACTTAGGTTTTTGCGGTGTCATCATCGGTTGAATTCGTCTAACTATTCTCAATTTGATACACTCCTTTCGCTACTATATATCACTCTAAAGGCCTCATTTATCAAGTCTTTAGGTCGATAATCTACTAATAAATGGTTGATATTTTTCAAGCATCTTTTCCTTAAATTGCTGATGAACTTCCTCACTAATAATCCTAGATTTTAGGAGTCTATCGGCCTGTATCATGGTCAGTTGGTAAGTCATCTCATCTTGTAATTTGTCATTAGTCATAATAGCCCTCCTACCTTACTAAGTAAGGCTGAGGGCATTTTTTCCGCTTTTTAGGCAAAAAAAATAAGCCTGACAGAAAATACACTCCATCAGGCTTAACATAAGTTACTGTTTAATTGCCTTTTCCAAGGCCTGTACTGAAGCAACCAATTTCTCATCGTCAAACTTTTGTGACTCTAAGAAACGGTTGAAATCGCCATCGTCTAAGGTTAAGTGTGCTGCACCAGCTGATTGCAACTGAACAACTGTATCAATGTGACCAATCCCAAAGACAGCACCATTGACCACTGCCACATAACCTTGTTTCCCACTTTTTGATCGTACGACAAAATTTTTCATATCCTCATCCTCCGAAGTTTCTACTTTCTTTGTGCTAGTTGCTACCTCATAAGGCAGTCTAAACCAGCCAACCATATAACCAACCAATCCACCACTATGGCTATCAACTAATCGCCCATCAGAATACCACTTTCGTGACACACGTCGAGTGTAACCGCCAACTTCCAGTTGATCGTTGACCCCATTACGGTTACTATCCGAATAACCATCGACATTTTGTTCCACACCTTCAAGTCCAGTACCATCAGAATCCGCTAAACAAACACCGATGTGACCAAAACTGTGACTCGGTACACGAATCACGTAAAAGTCACCCGCCTGTGGGTTAACCCCTACGGCATCATAGGTGACCTGAAAACCATTGGCTTTTGCCTTATCAAGACAGTCAATGGCATTGGTGTAAGACATATTCTTCCCTGTTTCCTCCTGAACGATTTTATCAATTAGAGCCACACATTGCCCACCATAAGGATTGGTAGGCACCGTCACTTTGGTATTGACTTTCGAGAGGGCATTGGCAACAACCTTTTCTTTACTTGTCATTCTCATCCTCCTTATCTTCGTTTAACTGACGTAAGACTTGTTTAATACGATTAGGCACTGGCAATCCAATACGAGTCGCATTCTCCAAGATGGACAGTCCTTCATTACTGAAGTAGAAAAAGATAACAGCTGTTCGAACTGCCCCACCTTGTTTTAAGACATGTAGGTCAATCATGTGGGCAACAGCCACCAAACAGATAATCATGGCTTTTTTGAAAATCCCTTTTTTACCGATAGAACTGGAGAGGTTCTTCTCGACAATGGCTGCCATAATCCCTGTCACATAGTCAATCAACATAAAAATCAAAAGGCCATAAAGAAAGCCATCGATTTCTCCAAAAATAGAACCGATGACCCCACCGATTCCTGAAAACACTAATTTATTAGTCAAAACTTCTTGTTTCATTGTTTCTCCTCTAAGCGGTACGTCGCCACCGATAAACTGTAATATAAGGTTGTAAATTGTTATGAGCCTGTCCTCCTCCAGAATTACCTGTGTTATTTCCTTGAGGATACAATGATGAACTCCCGTCAGAAGAATAATCTCGACGTGTGGCCTGATTACCTGAATTGGCAGAAACATATTGCGGATGTGAGTGAACAGGCATTTCATTGATGGTTAAGGTATGAGTTTTGCTGCCACCTGTTTTTGAAACAGTATTAAATTCGCTTTCTGTCTCAGAGACACCAACCAAAACACGTCCATTCCCAAACCGCTCCCACTTCCCTCCCATAAAAGTTGAAGGACTTTCAGAACTCGTAGACTCATAAATCGTTCCAATCGGATAGAAAATATCAATCAGCTTTTTGTTACGCATGATGATGTCTCCATCAAAATAAGAAGGCTGACTACCATCCACATCAAGAACCCCTCGTGTCCATGCTTTTCCTATCCCCATCCCTGTCGGAGATAAGCCATAAACTACCTTTTCAGGACCAACCGTAAACTCAAAATCCGTTTCATAGAATAAATCTCGCAAATGACCAATGATGGTATAAGACTTGGTTTGGTCATAGGTGCCATTCAGGGTAGCTTGAAAATTCTCTTTGGTATGTTCCGTTGTCGTACTCCAGTTAGCGGCTCCACCTACATTCGTTGTCTTTGTACCAGTTGATAAATCAAGAATATCCCACGTCATAGTGGCTCGATTCTTCTGACTATTGCCTACAATGAGTGGTGCAATTTTTACTTTTCGAATCACATTTAATTGATTCATGGTAGTTCCGACTCGAACTGAAGTAAAGGATAGAATGGGTTTAAAATATTCAAGTAGAGAAATCTCGACTTCCTTTCTCGGACTTTGTCTTCCTCTTGAATCCGTCACAAAAGCAGAGATTTTGGCACGACCAACATGGTTAATACCTCCTACTCCGCCATTTTGTGCAGTAGCTACATTCTGGAGTTGTATCCAGCTATTTCCTTCAAATTTAAACACTTCCGCTCGATAACCACTAGCTGGAATAGTTGATCCATAAATTCCTGTAGCACCATTAAAGGTAACCTTGGGATTTGACTCCAATGAAACAAAGGTATTGCCTGTAATGGCATTTTGAGCAATCGTATTTAAATCCGATAAACTGATAGAGGATAGACTGGGAACCACCGAGCTCGGAAGTTGAAGAGTCACTTGAATCCGAGACTCACCGATGACCTTTCCTCCATAAATGGTTTGTACTAAAATTGTGCCAATACCAGAGGTCGCATTGGGGATTTGAGGAGCTAATTTTGCAACTTCTGGTGTCCAACTACAAGAAGTGGTTGCACCAGTTGCGACCACTCCACTCAAACTACCAAATTGCCAAGTAACCTTGTGTGTAAAATCCCCACTTGCTCTCGTAATAGAAATGGTAATTGGAGAACCCATCATATTCCCAGAAACACTAGCTGTTGAGGACCGTGGAATATCTCGTAATCGTAACGATTGATAACCGGTATTAAGAGTTCCTGGTGACCATCCACCACTTCCTGAAAAGGTCGCAGAAAAACCAATGGTCTTTTGACCATTGGAATTGTGAGCGATGGTGATGGTTTTATCAATGAGATGAAGAGAAGAGTTCATGCTGTACATATCTGGTCTACCACTCCAAGAAAGAGTTTGACCATCTATGGAAACACTGGCACTACAGTTATACATCCCAAAGGTTGTTTGGCCATTTCGTAGCCACAATTGAACACGTACAGTTGAGGTATTATTGGCGGTGCTAGTTCCTGTTTCTTCTACCCTAAGTAGAAGATTGTACCCTCGGTCATTATTACTGCCATAATCTGCCATAGTCTTTCCTTTCTAAGTCTTGCTGTCGATGAAGCGACAAACCAAATGTTTGGGGTTATGCCTTGCAGCTTCTAAACGATAATATCCAACTTGTAGCGTTTCAACGAATACACCATGGTGGATTTTAATCACACCAGAAGTAACGGTCATGACCGCATTCCCTGCTGATTTAATCATCATTCCTTGTGGGGTTAATTCGATAAACTCAGAATTATCTTTCTTACCAATGATGACACCATTATCACCTGCTCGCAGATAAGTGTTCACAAATTGTAAAAGCAAGGCATTACTTTTCAAATCAGCTTCAATAGCTGCGATGCGTTGCGTGTTTGTGACAAAATCCTGATTGAATTTGGTGAGTGTTTCCTTGTTACTCTTTTCAAATTCCTTATAGGTCTTGAGCCAATCAGAAACTTCACTGGCCAGTGCCCTCGCTTCCATATCCACTCGAATCGACTCCGTCTTCTCCGTTAGGATATCCAATTGTTGCTTCATAAAACTTTGGTCTGCTTTCCCATCAATTTGCTTCATCAAATCTGCTAAGGATGGACCTGGAGCGGTTGCTACATTGCCATCCTCTAATTGAACATTCCGTAACCAAACCACATCTCCTTGCGCCCATGCTCCTGAGGATAAGGTAAAGACAAAAGACCATGTTGAATTACTGGACACCTTCCAGCTAGACACCACTCGTTCCCAATTAGCTGTCAGTGAAACAGGCTTTGTTCCACCTAATTCAGAGCCAATCATCATGGATACTGCTCTTGAAGCTTTTAGTTCCACCGAAAAAGTCATGGTCTGTCCAATGCGTGTCCGCAAGTCAAAAAAATCTCGCTTAAAGCCACCACTTCCTGCTTTGGTACAAGTCATTTTAATCGAGATGCCACTGACAGATGTACTATCTTCTACGATTTCTTTTCGCCATTCTGACTGAAGATTAGTGAAACTTGTTTCTCGCATGGCATAGTCATCAATGTAATTCCGACCACCTAAAACAGTCCCCTCAAAGAAAGAAGACCAAGTATAATCACTTGGGTTCGTTGAGGGTGTTGCGGTTGGTCGATTCACCGCCAGACCAAAATAGCGTTTTCCCTTGGGTGAGGGTGAAATGCCTTCTCCTTTTTCACTGTCCGCATACATCTTCCACGTATATAAGGTTTGACCGGTATCTCCCTTATTCCCATATACACCAATAACCACTGGTGTCGTCGACGTTTCATTTCCATCAGTGAAAACAGTTCGTTTGTAATTCCAAAGATATTTAATGGTATCCGTTAAAACAGGAATGGTTTTTGACCAACCACTCGTTGATGTGAGGACTCCTGTTTTTTGATTACTCGCTAAATAGTATTCTTCGATTTGGGAAATGCTGACACCTTTGTCTCCTTTTGGACCTGGAGTGAGTGACAGTTTAGAAAGTTGACTCTTGGTAGCTAGTTCTTCGCCTCTCACTTTTAAGAGTGGTGTATCAATTGAAATATTCCCATTGGAGTCCAATGAAAATACTGGCTTGTGACTTCCAGGAATAACAACCTTGTTGGCATTGACTTCTATCGCATTTAAATACTCAGTCAACACCTGATGAGAAACCAAACGACGCATCCAAGCAGAATTGGACACGGTTAGTTCATCTATCTTTGCTTTTTGAATAGCCGCAAAGCGAATTTCTGCCGCCTCTGAGGATAAATAGTCAACTGCTGCTTGATTGCCACTCCGAATTGCTTCAGCTTTTGCTCGCTCAATCCCATCTTCTACATCCTTGTTTACTCGACTCATATTGAAATCAAGTACACGACTGAGATTGGCTCGCTCCCTTTCAATCTGACGTTGAATCTTTCCATCATTGAGAGTTAAGAGCTCATTTGCGACAGATGATATTGGATTTCCTGACACCCCTTGTCCACCAAACGCGACCGTATCGTCAAATGAGATGGATGTGATTTGCTCTGTTAAGGCATTAAAGCGATAACCAACTGCTCTTTTGACCACATCAACTTGATGAAGTCTACTTTTTAGGGTCACCTCGTCCCCCAACTGCACCTCTTGCCCATCTAGTTCAAAGGCTTCAATCTCAATCACTTCTGAAACCTGATCTAAATGGTCATTGCTAAATTTTGCCATCGCCCATTGTCTCAATTCTTCCTCGGTATGGAGATTATTGTTCTCATACTCCGCCTCATGCACATAAGGATATTGATGGATGAGAGGACTCTCCACCATAACCGAAAGAGTTTTCTCTTCCTTTTCACCTTCTGGCTTAAAAATTGAGGACGCATAAATGCGAGTGACAATAGACTGACTAGAACGAGTACGATCAAACTTTTCTAAGTTATGATGCGTTGAAATGACCACCCCACGATTCTTTCCTCGATGTTCTTTGATAGTGAACAAAAAGTTATCACGAACCAACTCTCCCTCCCAAGTTCCTAAAATAGAATGTTTCCCATCCATCAACACTTGGTAAAGTGTAGCTGTCTCTGTCGTATTAAACGACCGTTTCTTTGTAATATCACTATCAAAAGAAAAGGGTGCTATATCTCTTTTAGCTTTTGAAATCAATTGTCCAAGGGCACTTTGGCAGGTCACATTTTGATTCGAAACTGGTAGAATAGAGCGACGCATGATATCATCCGTAATATGTTGGCAAGTCACACGAACCCTATCGTTTTCTTCAACTGGTTTCTTAATCCGAAAGAGTTGTTTTTTGACATATGGTACTGGACATAGTATCAATTTATCTGTCACCAACTCTTTATAGATGCCTGAATCTGTGATGGGATAGTCAAATTGAAGCGTAAAATCTCCATTCAAAGTTTCTTCAACTTCCGCACTCAAGGTTTCATGAAGAGGAAACCCATTCCATTTTGGAGTTTTAGTTTGTCCGTCTAACAAAAATAACATTACGTCCACCCCCATAATATTTCAATGTGAAGACTGGTGATTCCAGTACCAAGAACAACACCAACTTTCTTGTCCTTTTGATTGGCATCAAGCGTGATAAAATCTCCTGACCAATGAACCAACTCTCCACTTTCCGTCAAAAAACTAGGATGACTTGGGTCATTATCCATAACCAAAGTTTTGTTTAGTTGCTCCAAACCAATAACTTGTTCACCGATGGTGAAACTTGTCTCTCCAGTCGATTTACCTGAAACAGTAATCTTAGGATAAGACAGAGCTGAACCAAGCAAGGGAATCATCCCATTCTTCGTTAAAGTATACTCACTCACTTTCTTAAAATATCGAGTGGGGTGACACAGAAAAGTTACCTCCATGCTGAAGACTCCTAAATTATCTTGAACAATATCAAAACTATCCACCTTATAGCACCAGTACCGAGTCATTTTCATGCGCTCACTTTCAAGCCAAAAGCCTTCACGAGTTAAAAGTGCAGAAAATTCATTAATTTGTTCCTCAGTCGCACCAATAAGGTGAATCCGATAAGCTTTCTCAATCGCTTTTCGGTGCTTATTGGTCAAAACCAAACCACCACTCAAACCGTCATGTTCTTGCAGTTGGCTTTTAGAAGTCGGAATATGAAAACTTGGTCTATCTTCCACGAGTATCTTGTAAGGGAATGAGGCCGTTGATACACCGTCTATGATTAAAGCATTATGTTGGATCACAAAGTCACCCCTCTCAATGATTGTTGACGAGTTAACTCGTCATGAATTCTTTCTGCTACTTGATTGGCTAGTCGTTTGATATCGGCTTCTTCTCTTATCACTACATCTGTAATGGAAACATTGATGAAATTGCCACCAGTTCCCATGGTTGAGGCGATTCCTTCACCGATTGCCGCAAGATTCTGTTTGGTTAAAGGCAAGACAGCCTCTTTCCCAGCTTCACCACCAACCATCAGTTGTTTCTCATTCATGCCAAAGGCTGTCGGTTTCGTTAGAATCCCACCCTTGGCATACCAAGCAATCGAAATCTTAGGCAAACCGCCCTTTAACCAATCAAGTGGATTGGCAGAACCACTCACAGAAAAGTGAGGTAAAGGAATATGTGGCCATGAAATCTTAAAGTTAAACAGATTCTTGATGGCATTAATGGCAGAAGATACAACATTTTTTGCACCATTGATGGCGTTTGAGATAGAATTCTTGATACCATTCCAGACACTTGAAACAGTGGAGCTAATACCACTGAGAATACTAGAAATGGTCTGTTGAATGCCAGACCAGCCACTGGATACAAAAGAAACAATTGAAGAAATCACTGACGAAATGACGGATTTTATCGTGTTCCAAATAGAAGACACGATACCTGAAATGGCAGATAGGATATTGCTGATGGTATTTTTGATACCGTTCCAAGTGTTGGAAATAAACTGACCAATTGCTGACAAGATAGTCGTCACAATTTGTTGAATAGCTTGCCAAACTCTTTGAAGAACACCCTTAATGGTTTCCCATGCACCAGACCAATCACCAGTAATAGCCTGCATAATGGCTTTGATGATTCCTAATACAACTGTGATAGCTGTTTCTACAACCGTTTTGATAATCTCCCATGCCGTGGTGATGATTAACTGAATATTTGCCCAAGCAGCTTCAAGATAAGGGCCAATCAAAGACATGACCGTCTGAATAACTGTAGAAATGGCATTCCAGACCGTTTCCACTGCTGCTTGTATAAGGGCTTGATTTTCTGTCCACCAAGTGGTAAGAGTTCCCCAAATCGTCATGATAAAGGTAGAAATCTCTTGAATGATCACAGAAATAAAAGCATAGATGGCATTCCAGATTTCAATGACTGCAGTTCTAAAGCCCTCATTGTTTTGCCACAGTTCTTGAATCCAAACGACTAATAGGGTAATCACTGCTATGATGCCTAGAACTGTTCCAACAATCGGAGCTGCTGCAACGACCAATCCTCCAATGGTCGTTCCCATGGCGACTGCTGCCGCTTGAAGGGCTAAGAGTCCAGGTAACAACAGACCGACAACTGTAATTAACCCCCCCATAATGACAATAAAGGTCTGAATGGGACCAGGTAAGTTGCTGAACCAATTGGCGACAGCTTGTAGTAATTGAGCCAATAATTCTAAGACTGGTGCTAGAGCTTCAGCTAAAACACCACCAACCTCTGCCATGGCAGCTTTAGCAGTATTTTGTGCAATCGTAAATTTATCAATCGGATCAAGTGTTGCTTCATAAGTTGACGTCACAACTCCTAAAGCATTCTTAGCAGTCCCTGATAAATCATTAAATGAAAAAGCACCACGCTTAATGGCATCGACCATTCGTGGCGCAGCTTTTGAACCAAAAACTTCTGAAGCGAGTGTCAGACTCTCTGTCTCATTTGTTGAATTCTTAATTTGTTCAACAGTTTTTGCCAGACCATCTTGTAAGGTTAAGCCATCCTTGGCATAATTAACAGCCGCTTTAGATAAAGTAGAAAGTGCAGCACTTGAATCGACACCAGCTTTTTCAAAGCGTCCCATTAAGGCGACACCCTCGTCAAAGGATAACCCAAGTGACTTAATTTGAGGAGCACCAGATACGACCTTACTCATTAGATCCTGAACACCAACCCCAGTTTGTTGGGAAGTAAAAGTGACCGTATCAAGTACCATGGCGAGGTCTTTAGACTCAAGACCATAGGCTTCAATGGCCTGTTTGGCAGAAATAGCCGATTGCGTCACATCCGAACCATTGATTTCAGAATACTTAATCAGTAATGCTGAAGCCTGTGATAAAGCATCTCCTGTTAAGCCAAACTGAGTATTTAATTCCCCAACCGCACTACCTGCTGTCGCAAAGTCTGTAGGAATGGAAGTGGCGAGTTCAGTCGCAATATCTTGCATCCCTTCAAGTGCCTTTCCACTAGCACCAGTCTTGGTGATGATGATATCCATTCCTTCATCAACTTCACGAAAAGCTTCAAGAGATTGTTGCCCAAATTCGATTAACTTTTGAGAGAGTTCACCCAATCGGTCTCCAAACTCCATAAGGATATCTGCTTTTAATAAACCATTGGTTTGTTCAAGGCTTGCTGCAGATTGTTGGGAGGCATTGGAAAGCCCCTCCATTTCCTGTTGGAGATTGTTATAGGCTGTCTTAGTATCGTTGAGTGTTTTCTCAAGCCGATTGGCTTCGACAGAATTCTCGCCATATTCTGATTTGGTTAGTTCTAACTGACGTTCTAAATTCGCAATTTGACGCTCAACGAGTTCAGACTGACTAGCAATTCTTCTTTGTGCTAAGGCTAATTTTTCAGACTCTGAAGCATTTGAACCAAGCTGACTCTCTTGCAAACGAAAGGTGGAATTGAGTTTCTCACTCTCTGATGCTAATTGGGCCTGTTCAGCTTCTAAACTGTTTAATTTCGACCGGTTGCTTTCAACTGTGTTTCCGTGAGAATCAAGCGCTCGATTAACTCCTTCAAGTTTTGTTTCATAGCTTTTTAGGACATTTTGTGTTGTCTCAACTTCACGTTGGAATGCTCGATATTGTTCTGCACCAATATCCCCACGTTGGAATTGCGCTTCAACTTGACTTTGTGCCTGACGTAAGGTTTCTAATTTTTCTTTCGTGGTCGCAATCTGTTTTGAAAGCACCTCTTGCTTTTGAGTAAGGAGAGTGACATTGCCAGTATCAAATTTCAGTGCTTTATCAATTTGTTTCAGCTCTTTAGTGGATTCCGCTGATTCTTTATTTATTCCCTTCAAGGCTCGTTGTAAAGGTTGGGTGTCACCACCAATCTCAATCGTAATGCCTTTGATGTTACCAGCCATAGTTCTCCCTCCTTTCTCTAAAAGTTATCAAAATCAGCTTGGGTTGCTCGTCTAGTTTGTGGTTTGTCAGAACGCAAGGCGACATAATCCGTCTGATAATCCAGTGCCATCCCAATAGAGATGTGTTTTAAATCATCCATAGATAGTCCAGTTTCCTTGCAACAGGACAAGTAGCTTTCTACCGTGAAGATTTCTTCACTCGCTTCATCGGTTTCATCGACTTTTTTCGAGTCGACATTCCTTGATTTAACATCTCCATCAAGACTGGACCAATCTCCTGAATCGGTAACTCCTCCATCTCCATAAAGAAAACATCAAATGCTTTCACCCGTGGATTGGCTGATTTGGCAAATACCCAAAATAGTCGATGAAAGAAGGTCATATCGAAATCAGAAAGAATGGAGACATCCATATTTTGTGCGGTTAGCTCCTCTCCTTCTTCTAACTGATTAAGTTGGTCTAAAATAGACTTGGCATTAATCATTTGAAAGAGGTCTTGAAAGTAATCTTTACCGAATTGTTCTTTATAGGCAATCGGCGTGTAAGCATTACTTGCTAGTGGGTAAACTTTCCCACAAATCGTCACCTGTTTTCTCATGTACGACTACCTCCACTTGCGACAGTTGGCTCATATACAGACTTAAACCAATTTTTCTTCACTGTTTCGGGGGTCTCTTCTGTTGTCCGACGACGAACCACCTGATCAAGTGGACGTGGACTGGCTGTGAATTTCAATTCCACTTCATTGATATCACTACCATTCTTGGTTTTTGAGCCTACTGTTGGTCGAGAGGCATAACAGTAATAGAGGACATGAAGTGTCTCCTTCTTATCCCCTTCAAAACGGAACATTAATGCGAAGTTTTTCCGAGTTGCATTGGATGATTCCGTAATCACCTTATTGGTATCATCTAGTGTTTCTCCTAACACTCGAGTTAAGAACTCTTGTGTTAAAAGGGCAACCTTCAAAGTTCCACTATAACCATCATTAGACTCAGTCGTATAAAAGTTGATATTATCCGCTTTGTAGGAACCTGAATCTCCTGTTGCTTCAAGGGTCAACTCTGCAGCACCTCTTAATCGTTCAACATTCCCATAGGTTAAGGCTCCGTCACTCCCTTCCGTTGTGACTTCTGCCCAGTGGACATCTTGTAGACCAAACGTGACTTTATTTTTTTCAGCCATATGTTCTCCTTCTTAAAATGCAAAATGAAAAGCAACCTGATAAAGTTGCTCGGTATCAATATAAGTTTCAACCTTGTCAAAAAACAAATGTTGTTCCGTCAGAAAAGTTTCAATCTTCCCTTCAACGTCGAGGTCTTTCTTCCTTGTGTAAAGTTCAAGAATGAATTGCGCGCCCTTATGGTAAACCTGATTGTCTGCCCCAAAGTTTTCTGATTGCGGACTATAATAAACCATAAAAGGCGGACTTGGACTGTGACCTTCTTCGAAGTGATGATAAGCAATCGGAAGATGTAAGGCTTTTAGCTGTTTAAAAAACTCCTTTTCACTCATAAGTTACCTCGAATCTTCTTCTCCAAAGCTTGAACTGCTTTTTGTTCAACGGGGCCAATATGAGGACGCCCGGAAACTCGACCACCATTTTGTTTGGCATAGCCATTCTCAAGTAGATGAGTTAGGCCTGGTGTCCGATTATGAATCGTTTTCGTTTTACCAGTGGACGTGCTACTCGTTTCCTTTGAAGTCCACCCTCTCACATAGCGACCACTCCGCTTGGGCGATGTAGATTTTAGAGTCGCAATCGCCTCGTCCGTTACATCATCGACTGCTTCAACTACCGTCTCTGTTGTTTGATGCAAGTATTCCTCTAGCTCCTTTTCAATAGCCCTACTCAGTTCATCAGCTCTCATGGCTCTTCCTCCACTCGACATTTGACCATTTTCTTTTCAAAAAAGACATGGTCAATTGAAAGAATATTAAACGATTTCCCTTGAAAGATGAGTTGTGTATTGGTGGTATCAAGTGAGGCGACTTCTGAATCATATCTAAGAGTGACTATCAGCTGAAGTTTTCGTTTCGTTTGACCCACTTCAAATATCTCATCACTATTTGCTTGATTCACACTAGCCCATCGTGAAAATAAATTAGTAAACTGACTTGTTTCGTTACCAATATCATCTTGAGTAATCACACGTTTCTTGAAAAGAACTCGCTGGTTTAAAGGTGCAATTTTCATTTAAAACACCTCTTTTCGCAAACCACCTAACAGATGATAGAGCGTCTCTTTCAAATCATGATGGTTAGCCTCTTCTCGATGCTCGAAAAGATAAGCTACCGCATAGAGCATTGCGGAGCGAATAAGCGGTGTATCCACCAACTCATCCACTCGCAATACGTCTTTGCAGAGTTCTTCACTCGTTGCAATCAAGACTTTTATCAAATTATCTTCCTCAGAAGTATCAACTCGTAGATAGATTTTAGCTTCTAAAAGCGTAAGCATATCTTACCCTTTCATGGTGAGCACTTTGACAGCTTCAGGAAGAACCAATTTCCCATCCACACGTTGGCTACCCAAGAATCCAACTTGACCACTAGTCGCATACAACTCGTTCAGACGTTTGAAGGAACGCCCTTGACGGTCACTAATCCAATAGTGGGAGAAATCCCCAAAAGCAAGAACTTTTTGCCCAGAAGCAATTTCTGGGGCATAGCTTGACGTATAGTATGGTCGATTCAAAATCATATCTGGTACTCCTGCTTGAACAGATGGTTGCCAGATGTAATTTCCGTTGTTGTCCTTCAACTTACGCAGAGCCTTGATAGTAGAATCATTGAGAATCCAAACGGAATTCTTACGGTAAGGTGACTTGAGAGAATGATAAAGGTCCATCACATCATCAAAGGTGATGTTGGCACCTGTTGAAGTAACCCCTTCAGTAACTGTGGTAAAGACACCAGTTGGTTTACCAGAACCATCACCAATCAAGAAGGCTTCTTCTTCCTTAGACCCAATGCGTCGAGCAAACTCTTCTGCCATATAGGATTCAAGGTCAAAGACAGAGTCATGAATCAACTCCTCTGAAATCTTGATAGCTGTCCCAACCTTGTAAGCACCAAGAGTCACTTGGCCAAAGGTTTCTTCACTCTCTGGGTAAGTACCATTTTCATCCATCCACGCAGCCGTACCATGACCTGTCACCACTGGAATCTTGCGCTCACCATTTGAGGTCTTGATAATGGTTGCCAAACGACGGAAGAAGTTCTCCTCTTCAAGAGCCTTAATCAAGCGGTTCTCGTATTCATCAGGTACCAAGTAACCACCTTGACCATCATTCCCAATGTTCAAGGTATTATTAACGTCAAAGAAATTCTTTTGACGCACATTTTTCCAGAATGATTGGTTGTAAACAGTTGAAGCCGTACCTGTCTTCTCATCACCACCAGCATCAGTTCGTGGTTGAGAGACAATAGCCGCGCTAGTTGCTTGTGACAGTTCACGCTCAATACGTTCTTGGCGTTCCAAACGGTCAATCTCTTTTCCAAGGTCAACCACTTCTTGTTCCAACTTATCGTAGTGTTCACTATCTTCCTGTGAAATCATGCCCTTTTCATCACGACATGAATCTAAGAAGTTCTTGGCTTTATCCCAAACCTTGGCACGTTTTTCTCGTAGTTCTAAAATTTTGTCCATAGTATAAATGTCCTCCTAGGGTTTTAATAACTGTAGTCGTTTTTCCAAGGTGCTTACTGCAACCTTGGGTTTATCTATCAACTGTTCACACTTGGCGACCACTTGATTGGTTACTGTCTGCATTGAAAATGCATAGGCATCTTGTGACTCATCATTGTCATGAGTGCCATCGAAGATAATCTGATCCGCAAAACCTAACTCAACTGCTTTCTTTGCATTGAGCCAAGTCTCTCCATCCATGAGGTTTGAGAGTTTCTGACGACTTAGAGATGTCTTAATCTCATAAGCGTTGATAATCGACTCCTTCACTTCATTTAGAAGCTGAATAGCTTTTTCCATCTCACGTTTGTCACCACTCGCAAAAGTGGCCGGATTATGAATCATCATCATAGAGACTGGACTCATGTTTACAATTGTTCCAGCCATGGCAATGACAGATGCTGCACTAGCCGCAATGCCATCAATGTTTACGGTGACTGCTCCTTTATAATCCATTAACATGTTATAAATCTGAGCCGCCGCAAAGACATCTCCACCCGGGCTATTAATCCAAAGTGTGATATCTCCTTGTTCTGAAAGCAGTTCATCTTTAAAGAGTTGAGGAGTTACCTCATCCCCAAACCAAGATTCACTGGCAATCACACCATTTAAAAAGAGGGTTCGTTCCCCCTCATTTTTGGCCCAATTCCAAAATTTATGCATCTTTGATAAAACCTCCTGCGTCTTCTAACTTGGTCATGTTGCCATTGACCAAGTAAAGGTCACCACCTTCTTCTTTTGAAAGTGGGTTCATGTCCTCTAAGCGTCTAATATCATTTGTTGACAACCAACCATTTTGACGGCCTATGGCATAGCCATTCATCCGACTCTGGTAGTCCCCTCTTAACAAACCGTCCACATTGAACTTGATAAAGTAGGTCTTCTTCTCATCAGGTAAAAGCAGAGCTTTTTGAAAGGCTTGTTCAAATCGAACTACCCAAGGATCTAGCGTGTACTTCACAAACTCCAAGGACTGTTGTTCAATATTTGAAAAGGAAGATTTCTCCAAGTCACCGACCATATGAGGTGGTATCCGATAGAGTCTTGCAATTTCATTGATTTGAAACTTACGTGTCTCTAAGAACTGGGCTTCATTGGGTGGAATCCCAATAGTCTTATAGATCATGCCTTCTTCAAGGACAGCAACCTTATGGCTATTGTTTGTGCCTTGATAGACTTGATTCCACGACTCTCTAACCTTACTGGGGTCTTTGAGAATACCGGGATGTTCCAAAACACCTCCGGGATTCGCACCGTTCGCAAAGAATGATGCACCATACTCTTCAGTCGCCAAGGTCATACCAACGGCATTTTTTGCCATAGCAATCGGTGAGTAGCCAATTAAACCATCAAAGCCAAGGCCAGGAACATGTAAAACCTCACTTTTTTTGAGAATGATATTTCCTTTATCTTTGAAGTTCGGGTTGTCCTCTTCACTACGTTGATAAACATAGTAGAGTTCACCCTTATCATCACGCTTGACGGTCATCCTATCTGGCAACAAGGGATACAAGGCTAAGACCTGCCCTCTTCCATCACGAATAATCTGGGCATAAGCATTGCCCCAAATCAATAGATGACTCATGAGTGTCTCACGAAAGACAAAGGATGTCATGTCTGGATTTGGTTCATCATGAAGTAGGTAATAGAGCTGATGATTAACATCTTGTTCCTTGCCTTCATCCGTATGCTTGTAAACATGAATGGGGAGACTGGCAATCGCCTCAGCTAAAATTCGCACACAGGCATAGACTGCAGTGGTTTGAAGAGCTGTCATTTCATTGACATTCTTCCCTGATGTGGTTCGTCCAAAGAGGTACGAAAAATCCGACCCCTCATACGAGTTGGTCGGTTTGTCTCTTGCCCTCTTTAAGCCTATCAATTCTAAGATTCCCATAGAGCCTCCTTCTAAAAACTCAAAATTCCTCGCTGGTCGTAAATACTACCATCATCACCTTTATGACGGATACAACGGTCTAGTCCCATAATGAGAGCTACAATCCCATCAATCTTATCGACTGACTTCTCTTTGTCTGGCTTGATGTTACCAGCTGGATCTTGCCTCATGACCACATTTTGAGCCATCCATTTCAAAACTGGATGACCAGCGTGTGTGACCCTGCCCTCCATCATGAGTTTGTATAATTCCTTAGATGGTGGTGACATATCTTTATATCCCTGACCAAATGGCACTACAGTTAAGCCCATATCCTCCAAGTTTTGAACCATCTGTGTCGCATTCCAACGGTCGTAAGCAATTTCTTTGATGTTAAACTTAGTAGATAAGTCTTCGATAAAACGCTCAATAAAGCCATAATGTACCACATTCCCTTCGGTTGTTTTGAGATAGCCTTGACGTTCCCAAACATCATAAAGAACATGGTCACGTCGACATCTCAAAGGTAGCGTGTCTTCTGGCAACCAAAAGTAGGGCAACACAATGTAAGATTCATCCTCAGTCCGTGGTGGAAACACTAAAACAAAGGCAGTAATGTCAGACGTACTTGATAAGTCAAGCCCTGCATAACACTCTCGACCAAGCAGACTACTTTCAACTATCGGTCTATTTCCTTTGTCATAGACATGTTCCGCAATCCACGTCACCGTGGAACTTGTCCACATATTCAAACGGAGTTGCTTAAAAACATTTTCTTCAGCTGGATTGTCGATGGCATTTCGATAGGCTTCACGCACACGGTCAATCTGAATGGTGTGACCCAATGATGGATTTGCCTTATACCAATTTTCTTCATCCTGCCAATCCTCATCATTAGCTAGGCCATAAACAACTGGGTAGAACGTTTCATCTTTCTTTCGTCCAGACAAGATATCTAGTGCCTTCGTATGAAGTTCATAACAGATAGAGTTCTTATCTGTACCTGCGGTAGTGATGATAAAAAATAGTGGTTGTTCACGCGCATCACCAGAACCTTTGGTAAGAACATCATAGAGATGGCGGTTGGGTTGAGCATGGATTTCATCAAAGACAAGACCTGACACATTAAGTCCGTGCTTTGTCCCAGTCTCCGCAGATAGCACTTGATAAAAACCTGCATTATTGTAATTAACAATGCGTTTGGTTGCTCCCATGATTTTGGATCGCTTGTTTAATGGGTTTGACATCCCTACCATTTGCTTGGCCACATCAAATACAATGGAGGCTTGGTTTCTATCACAAGCAGCACCGTAAACTTCAGCACTTGCTTCACCATCCGCATATAACAGATAGAGGGCAATGGCAGCCGCAAGCTCACTCTTACCATTTTTCTTTGGAATCTCTACATAAGCGGAGAGAAACTGTCTGTTTCCATCCTCTTTCACAATTCCAAATAAGTCACGAATAATCTGTTCCTGCCATGGTAAAAGTAAAAAGTGCTTACCTGCCCACTTCCCTTTGGTGTGTTTAAGATTTTGGATAAAGGCTACCGCCCTATCCGCTTTCTTCTCATCGTAGTGTGAGGTAGGCAACATAAAAGGACTTGGTTTATAGTGATAAGTCATCCTATACCTCCCTCAATAGACTTTCCATTTCATCTTGTTCTCCATCACTACTATCAGCCTGTATTCGACTTCTTGCAGAAGGGGTTAGACCAAACTGCTCGGAGAACTTGAGCATGATTTTCATGTTGGTTTGAGCAATGGAAACTTGTGGAACCTGCTGGAGGTAGCCGTTCGGTGTTTTGATAATAGAGCCATGTTTCGTTAGGAACTCTTCTGCCTCTTTCCATCTAGCGTACGCTTGACAGTATCCTGCAAAAGCCGTCATATCCATATCTGTCAAAAGACCCATGGACTCGAGCACCTTGCTCATGCGTTTCCATTCTTTCTTGGCATCCTCTTCTAACCACGATGGGCATCGAGGAGCTTTCTTAGTTGGTTTAGGTTCTTTATGGTTGAGAGGACGCTTACCTAAGTTACCTTCAAGAACTTTTAAACCAGTTGGTTTTGGTTTACGTCCACGCTGTGCCAGGTCGCTCACCTCCTATCTTCCATTTTTCTGACACGCAAAAAGGCCTCTTGCGAGACCCTTTCGGTTTATTGTAATTGTTCAAAAGCCCATTTTACTGCATGCCCAAATCTTGAAATGTTTCTTCAGCTTCAATGATTCTGTCAAACTTTCTTTCAAAGTTATCAAAGTCTTCTAGGCTATCTATGGTTTCATAGATATGAAGTCCAACCCCTTTGTATCCATTGAAAGCTACAATCACCCAATCTATGTAAGGGATGATACTTGAGGTTGTTCCATAGTTTGAAACATTTTTTCAAGTGTTGTGGATGTTGACATTTTTTGTTCTCCTCTTCTTTTGTTGTGAACATATTACCTCTAAAGGAGTTTAATAGCCAGTTATAAGCTCACTATTATCAATTATAATCTGCTATTATTTCTTTAAAAACTTCCCTATCCAAAGCATTCATTGCATCTAATGAGACCCCACGATGGTAAGCATACACAAGATGACCGTCACGTTTCAAGGTCAAATGAGCAATCTATTCACCATTGATATAACTTGGGTCAGTTGAAGATTCTCTGAGCAAATCGCAGACATAATGTCTCTCACCTCTATCAATGACTACCAACTCCCACATAGCCTTATTCCACCTTTACTATCCTATCAACTCCATAGACGACACTCAGCCCACTACCATTATCCCAATGAACTAAAACTGAAGCTAAGTCGTCATGTCCATAGACAGTACCTAGCGTTCCAATAGGTGGTGGAAATGGATCATCCATTTCAAGTAGTTTAACTCGACAGCCTACAGGGTATAAACATTCAACTCTTTCTTTTGCACCGTTATTCATTGTGAAGCCTCCTTCTTTTTGGTAGCTGTATATTACCATTAGTACCAAACACTATCCAGTAATCATCTAAGATTTAAGCAAGAAAGAATAGCCTTTCCAATCGCATAAACAACGGTAACTGTTACACCATTACCTGCTTGTTTGTAGAGTTGGGCATCAGAGTTTACGGCTTGAGCTTTCTCAAAGAGGTCATCCGTGAAACCTTGAAGTCTAAAACACTCACGAGGTGTTAATCGTCTGATTTTAACCATTCGACCATTCCAGACCACCACACCCATTTGACCACTGCAAGAGAGGTTATGAGCAATGCCCTTACCTACTCTTGCTCGTTTCGTTGGAGATGCTGGATAAGATAAATCAACAGAGTCACCAAGTTCTGCCACTTGATACCCTTGCTTTGTACCGTTCCTTACTTTAATTCCTTCTACAACTCCGTGTCTGTCTTGAGAAGTTAAGGTAAACATAGGCTCACCTTTCTCTTTTAATCGACGACCATTTTGACGTTTGTTCACTCGGTCTGGAGTTAGAATAGGTTGTACTTCCATCACACCAGAGTTCATGGCTGTCCTCTTGGTAGAACCTGCTGTGTAACGAGCAGTGATGCACCGTGCTTGGTCTGTTACCTTTGGTTTGGTTGTAGATTGGTCAATCAAGTAAAGCCCTGTCTTTGCCCCAACACCGCCACCAGTGCCAACTAAAGTTGTAGAAATACCGTCCGTATCATAGACACGATAGGACTGCATACCTCCTACAAGTTGCTTAAGATTGCCACTGCTTTCTGGCTGGAGAGGTAATACTTGTCGTCTACCTCTGCTTCTAAGATGTCCGATAGTGTAGACACGTTCTCGGTTTTGGGGAACTCCGTAATCTTTGGAATTGAACACTTGCCATTCAAGGTCGTACCCTGCTTCGTCCAGTTCAAGGAGATAGTCGAGGAAATCGACTCCTCTGCGACTTGATAAAAGTCCCTTAACATTCTCAAGGATGAGCCACTCGGGCTTATCTTCTTCACTTTGGCTCTTGAGGAGGTCAACGAGTGTAAAAAAGAGTCCACTTCTTTCAGCTCGTAGTCCAGCTCGCTTTCCTGCGATAGACACATTTTGGCAAGGACTTCCCGCAGTCCATATATCTGCTTTTGGAATGTCATTTGGCTTAAGTTTTGTAATATCATCTGAATACCATTCTCCTTCCGTATCATACATGGCTTGGTAACTTCTAACCGCAAATTTATCCTTTTCACAATAACCAATGCAGGTCATCCCAGCCAGCTCAAGTCCACGTCTAAAACCACCAATACCTGCGAAGAAATCAATGAAGGTTAACTGATTCATACTGACACCTCAACTAAATCCGCATACTTGATTTCTTTCCCATCTCGCATAACCTTGATTGATTGGTCACCAGTCGCTTCAAAGTAACGTTTCACAATCACGTCCACAAACTTCTCATCCAATTCAATACCATAACAAATCCGACCTGTTTCTTCACAAGCGATCAAGGTTGACCCACTTCCAAGGAATGGATCAAGGACGACTGTTCCACGCATGGATGAGTTTTGAATGGGATAGGCCATCAATTGAATTGGTTTCATGGTTGGGTGCTCTTTGCTTAACTTAGGACGGTCGTATTCCCAAATGGTAGTTTGTTTGCGGTCAGAAAACCATTGGTGTTTCCCTTTGTTCTTCCAACCAAAGAGACAAGGCTCATGTTGCCACTGATAAGGGCTGCGACCAAGAACAAGTGAGTTCTTTTTCCAGATGCAGCATCCACTCAAGTAAAAGCCTGCATCTTTGAACGCTTTACGGAAGTTATACCCTTCCGTATCAGCATGAAAAACATAGATAGAGGCATCGGACTCCATGTTCTGTTCAACATTAACGAACATAGCAAATAAGAACTTATAGAAGTCAGAGTCACTCATATTGTCGTTCTTAATTTTACCTGCTGTCTCTTCCACATTGACGTTATAAGGTGGGTCTGTCAAAACTAAGTTAGCTTTCTTATCCCCCATCAATGTGATGTAAGTTTCTGGCAAGGTAGAGTCGCCACAAATGACTTGATGTTTTCCTAAGTACCAAATGTCACCTTGTTTAGCAACAGTTGGTTTCTTGAGTTCTTCATCCACATCAAAGTCATCCTCATTGACTTCCTTGTTATGGACCTTAGAAAAAAGCTGGTCAATTTCTGGGAATTCAAAACCAGTTAGGTCTGTATCAAAGTCAGCTTCTTGTAAGTCCAACATCAAATCCGCAAGCAACTCTTCATTCCAGCTACCAGTGATTTTATTTAGGGCAACGTTCAGTGCCTTAACCTTATTCTCATCTTCAATATGGACTTGAACGCACTGTACTTCTTTAAAGCCCAAGTCCTTCAAGACCGTCAGTCGTTGATGACCACCAATGATAGTCATATCATAGTTGACAATAATAGGTTCGACATAACCAAACTCTTGAATCGACCGTTTGATTTTTTCGTATTCCTTGTCGCCCTTTTTGAGAGCCTTCCTTGGGTTATAACTAGCTGAATTAAGTTGGTCAACTGTTAATGTTAACCATGTCATACTTTCTTTCGTCATCATGTCCTCCGTGGTGTTCTTGCGCAGGTTCTGCTACAAAATTTTCTTCTAGGGCTACCATAAGCTGTGAAGGTCTTACCGCACAGTTCACAAACATGGCTATCCGCTTTTTCAGGATGTTGCGTCACCCAATTCTTACGACGGCAACTGTCTGAGCAGAATTGTTTCGTTCTCCCTTTACGAGGTTGCTCAATGGGTTTCAAACATTCTTTGCACAATTGTCCATTTCTTTGTCCGTCAGAAATCATAGCCACTACTGCCTGACCATAACCCTTTAGATGAGGGTTAGTACTGCAGTAGCGTTTGACTGCCGTCAGACTGAGGTCAAGCAAGTTTGCGATTTTGCGATAGCCCAGACCCTCGTTTCTCATTTTCCACACTTGTTTTGCTTTAAAATCGTTCATTTTAACCTCTTTTAGTTAGCTTTTATCCCAGTTTTTGGGTAAAAATAAACGACAAGATTTAATGAAAAACCTTGTCGTAGATAATGTTTGGGGTCAGTAAAAATCTATTTTTGTGTACCCCCTTTTGAATTTTGCGATTTTTCACGTTTGAGGGGGCGTCGGTCTTAGTCTCCCAAGGGTTTAGAGATTTCATCCCCCCTCCCCCAAAGGGTTAAAAATTAGATACTTTTGTAACGAAACTCCAAGACTAAAATCGATACGTATACTCCACATATCGGTCAGTCGTCTTGGTCTTCCTATCATGACAAGACTTACAAAGTGCTTGCCAGTTGGTTTGATTCCAAAAGAGGTCTTGGTCACCTCGGTGGGGTGTGATATGGTCAACCACTGTTGCCTTGGTCAATCGACCTTTGACTTTGCATTGAACACAAAGTGGTTGAACTTTTAAGTAACGAAGTCGTGCTTTATTCCATTGGGCATTGTATCCTTTGGCTTTGGTTGACTTGGTATCCAGTTGGTAGTTTGCTTTATGGTTGTCACAATACTTGTGACCATAAGGTACTAGGTTAGGACAACCATTTTGTTTACAAGGTGTGCTTGGTCTTCTTGGCATCTTACTTCTCCCAAGGAAGATAGGCTTTTGTGAAATGCCCAAAGCAAGATGTTTTGGTGTAGTCTACATTCAAGAGATGAAGTTCCTTAATGATACCTTGTGGGGTCAAGTCGTAGCGTTCACGAATCATTCCTTCCAGTTGTGTTGAGGTGTAGCGACTGGTTCCAAAGGTTTCTACATATACCGACACAGGTTCTGCAACTCCAATGGCATAGGCTAATTGTACTTCACATCGTTTCGCATACCCTTCTCGAACAATATCCTTAGCAATCTTTCGTGCCATGTATGCTGCTGAGCGGTCAACCTTGCTTGGGTCTTTTCCAGAGAAAGCACCGCCACCATGATGTGCAAAACCACCATAGGTATCGGCCACAATTTTTCGACCAGTAACTCCTGCATCCGCAAACGAACCACCAAGAACAAAACGTCCGGTCGGATTGACTAGAACTTTGAAATCTAGATTCTGACGGTAACGAAGTGCTACTGACATCATAGCTTCAGTCACAATTCGTTTCACTTTGGCAAGGTTGGCTATTTCAGTATGTTGGATGGAAACTAAAAAGGTATCAATCCGTTTCTTCTCATAGTCGTAGGATACCTGTGCTTTCGCATCCTTTCCAAGTAAGGGGTGACCAAGCGACATCAGTTTCTCAAGGACTCGGGTTGCTAGAACATAAGGAAGTGGCAGGTACTCAGGTGTTTCGTCTGTCGCATAACCAAACATCATTCCTTGATCACCAGCACCTCCATTATCTACTCCTTGTGCAATATCTGAGCTTTGGAGTCCAAGTAGGTTAGTTACCCGAACATTTTTCATACCAAGTGGCTCGACAACCTGACGAACAATGTTCTCGAGATTAAAGTAATGTCTAGTTGAAATTTCACCAGCTACCACAACTTGGTTATCCTTGATTAAAGTCTCAACTGCCACTCGACTTGATTTGTCATACTTTAGACACTCCGTCAAAATGGCATCTGAAATCTGATCACAGATTTTATCTGGGTGTCCAACTGAAACTTGTTCACTAGAAATAATCATAATTCCTCCACGCAAAAAGCCCAACCTTTATGAGGCTAGGCTTTACTTTATTTTACTGATTTTTGGCCTGCTTCGTAGGCTCTCTCCAATGCTCTTTTGATACCCCATACCGAAACATCGTAGAAGTCAAGATTGTCGCTCCAACGTTTTTCCAAGGTTTCTACAAAAAGTTCTTCTTTTGCAATTTCTGTTAAAAGGGCATTGAGTTTTTCTTGTTGACGCTTTGTCATGGTATTGTTCTCCTCTTCTTTTGTTGTGTACATATTAACTCTAAAAAGGAGATATATCCAGTCATTTCTGCATAAATTTAAAGATATTTTAAACAGTTAAAACCATCAAAACCGCCTCAAGAATGGCTTCACGTTCTTCTGTTTCAGGATAGAGTTCCCATCCTCTGTCGTAAGAAACGATTGTTTCTTCAGCTACTTCAATATCTAATTTGAAAATACATCCAAGGTCAATTCCAACTTCTGAAGGTTGGGGACTAACCTTGGCAATGTAATCCACTTTTTGTCCCTGATAATCAATCCGTCCGTCAGTCCACATGGTTATTCTCCTTTGGTTTTTCTAGGTTTATATTACCCTATCAGCCAAAGAATATCCAGTCATTTGAGGGAGATTTTTATCTTTTTTGACATCTTAAGTATATCACATGTCTAGGTTGAAAATCAGTACTAAACCAGTACAAATTTAGTGCTAATTTAGTACCAATTTAGTGCACTCAACCATCACTAGATAGGGATGTGATAATCTTCCACCTTAAGTTCAAGACTTTTTGAAGTCCAACGATAACACTTGCGTAATTGTTTTAGAATCTTACGCCTACGATAAGCAAGTGTTGAATGACTGATTTCATAAATCTCTTCTAGTTCAGTCCAACTCTTGCCTAAGTAAATTAAATCCTTGGATAATGGCTTCAAATCCTCAGGTATTAGCTCCATAACGAACTCAAAGTAGTAAAGATCCATTTTTAAGCAGTAGTAGGTATTAAGCAAACTACTGAGGTACTCTTGATTTTCTTGTTCTTGTTTTTCTCTAAAACTAAGAGAAATCAGCTCACTACGACCATGGTTTTTACTTTTCTTGACCTTTTCATGCTCTGACTTCTCAAATACCAGTGACTGAATCACACTATTCTCTGAGATAGGTCGATAGTTGAGCAATTTCTCCTGAACTAAATGTAACTTCATTTTCATGTCACGATAGTTTTTAGCTATATATTCCACCTTATCCATCTGTTCCTCCTACTTGTGCTTTAACAGCTTCAATCAGCCGTTCTTGTTGTGCATCTTTGTTTCCTAGTGCCTTGAGGATTTCCTCATCAATCGTTCCTTCAGTCACAATGTGTTGAATAACAACTGTCTCAGCCTCCTGGCCTTGACGCCAAAGTCGTGCATTGGTTTGTTGGTATAATTCCAAAGACCACGTTAATCCAAACCAGACCAAGTGGTGACCACCTTTTTGGAGGTTCAACCCATGACCTGCTCCAGCTGGATGAATTAAGCCAACTGGTACATTGCCCTTATTCCATTCACGAATATCTTCTTCTGTTTTCAACACCCGACTCGTTACCTTGAGTTTTTCTAAACGACCCGTAATCCGAGCCAAGTCATGTTTGAACCAATAGGCAACTAAGACAGGTTCTCCATTTGCGGATTCGAGGATATCTTCAAGGGCATCTAGTTTTTGTTCATGAAGTGGCACAACCGTATGATCATCAGAATATACAGCTCCATTGGATAACTGAACTAACTTGTTCATTAGGCTTGCAGCATTTGCGGCAGTTACTTCTAATCCGTCTAACTCTGACAAGACATACTCTTTCTTAAACTGAATGTATTTTTCTTTTTCCTTTTCTGACATACGCACCAGTTTCTTAGTTGAAATTAATTCGGGCATATCCAGATAATCTAGGGCTTTCATAGAAATGGTAATATCACTAATCTTGTCTTGAATTTGACACTCCGCATAATCCATGGGGATGTATTCATAGACAATGTTTCCATTGCGACGACCTTCTTCAAAGTAGCGACTACGAAACTCACCGATGAAGCGACCAAGACGTTCTCCTCCGTCAATGACTTTAAACTCTGCGAACAAGTCCATCAGTCCATTCGAGCTTGGTGTTCCTGTTAGTCCAACCACTCGCTTCATGTAAGGTCGCATAGTCATGAAGGCTTTGAAACGCTTGGACTGCCATGACTTGAAAGAACTCAATTCATCAATTACAACCATGTCCCACTTGAAATACGGACTGCATTGTTCCACCAGCCAAGGTAGGTTTTCACGATTTACGATATAGATATCCGCATCTTTCTGAAGGGCTACTTTTCGTTGCTTGGGAGTACCAACTATTTTCGAATACCGTAAGTTACGCAACTCAGACCATTGCTCAATCTCGTCACTCCAGACAGTATTTGCGACTCGCAGTGGGGCAATAACCAAAACCTTAGTAACCTCAAATCGGTCAAACATCAGCTCATTTACTGCAGACAAGGTTGTAGCCGTCTTCCCCATCCCCATGTCTAGGATGACTGCTGCATAAGGGTGACCTATGATGAAGTCCTTAGCGACTACCTGATAGTTATGTAATGTCAATTTCATCTAACACTTCTCCAATCATCTCAATGCGGTCAATGACATAAACCTTAAAGCCTAACCGCTCGAACAGTTTATGTCTTGACACTTGTAACTTCCTTGGCTTCTGGTCGGGAGCCTTTACTTCCACCAAGCCAAACTTGCCCTTGGGTAAAAACACCAAACGATCTGGAACACCAGAAAAAGAGGGCGATACCCATTTAGGACAAATACCTCCTCGAGCTTTCACAGACTTCACCAAAGCTTGCTCAACGTACTTTTCTCTCATCGTTCTAAATCCTTTCGTCAAATTGAAGTGTGTAGGTCTAGTGCAGTCATTTCCAAAACTCCTCTTATAGGCTTTTTTTATAGTAATTTTTGCTTATAGGATAGTTTTAGAAAAGACCATAATAGACCTACACAAAATCAAAAAATGTCACTCATGCTGGTCGTTTTAATCATCTATCTGAAACCTCATTCAAAATAAGTTCCAACCTTTCAGTCAACGACTTACACACCTAAAATAATCAAATACCTCTATTGTGGAGATCTGTTGACTAAAAATGCTGGTCATTAATCTAAGAAATCATAACCATCCTCTACCAATTTCAAACCAAGAATGTGGTTCCCTTTACTTGTCCGTTTTCGTTTAAACCCTGCCTGCTCAAGTGCAGAATAAAAATCGGTTGTACTGCGTGTATACTCCATGTTTTTGGCGCAATAGGCACGATACTGACTGTATAGTTCTCCTGATTTTTCTGACAACTGGTCGCCAACTTGACAACAGTCACCAAGGAAGTGTCCTAACCAATCATTTGCTTCACGATAGGCTTTGACGGAAGATGAAACGGCAGTTGGTACATTTGTTTTGAAGTTCGCTTTGATGGCTTTTTCTGCACCTTCGATAATCCAAGACATGATGGCTGGTGCTGCATTGTCATACAAATGGTCCGCAAAGTTTTTGATGTCAGAGCGACCAGTTATTTTGGCATTAAAGGGAATAACAACCAAACGTCGCCAAGTTCCATCATCGTTCGCCCCTACTTTAGGCAGATGGTTGGTGTAAAGAACTAGCGTGTGTGAGGGCACGAAGTGGAATGGATCCTTGTACTTCTTCTCTGCTTGAATCTCATCAGTTGAAGTAATCTGCTTCACAACGGCTGTATTGAGTCGCATACCCTCAGCCATCTCAGAAGCAATGACCAGTCGTTTCCCTTTAAGCTCAGCAAGCTCAGGACTGACATTTCGCTTGTTTGACATAGTTAAGGCATCCGCAGATAATTTACCTGAATAGCTACCTAGCACACGAGCAATGGTATTCCAAAAAGTAGACTTGCCGTTCGCTCCGCCTCCGTAGGCAATAATCATGTGTTCCTGATAGACCTTACCGATAGCTGCCATACCAATAATTTCTTGAACATAATCAATTAATTCTTGGTCATTACAGAAAAAGGTAGCTAAAGTTTCCTGCCATAATCCCATTCCCTGATCACTAGGGGAGACCGCGGTAATTTTTGTTATGTAATCTTCAGGATTGTGTTCTTGTTGCCCATTTATTCCCTTTCGTAAATCATAGGTAGCCTCTGGGGTATTGAGTAATAAGTCATCACTATCTAATTCTGACAATTCTACTGAAAGAATTGGTTTAGCTGTATTATAGACAGCCATCAAATTCTTATAGTCACGATGTTTCATAACAAATTTATGAAACTCTTTAGCTGCAAGATAAGCTTTTAAATATTTCAATTGAAGTGGAGTTTCGACTGCATTTTCTAGACGCTTTCCTCCAGCCTTTATGGTTAATTCATCAATACCTGAAGACTGAAGTTGCTTATCCGCAGATTCCAAGAGTGCAATCGCTTCAGCAAGTTGCTCATCAGTAAAGTGTACAACTGCACCTAGTGCCAACTGCTTATTCTCACGCCAGTGAGTTCCGTCATAGTAAAGATAGTCAGTTGCGTTGGTGTAGGCCAGCTTATTAGCATATTCTCTAGCAAGCACACCAGCCTCGCCTACATCTGAGTAATCATCTGGTTTTAAAGTTTCTCGATTGAAAGCATCGGGAGCCACATAACTTTTTGATGTTTTTATAGTTCTGTTGTAGAATCGGACCGCGCTCCCCCAAATGGTATCTAACTCAGCTTTGTCAAGTGGCGGTACACATTTCTGTGCCTGCTCATCAAAACCATCCCTAGCTTCTTGGGTCACGCCTAACCGTTTGAGAATTTTCGCAGCAAAAACTGACATCGTTGAATTACGACTCCCTTGCTGGATTGGTCCACTTGGAGGAGTATAGAAGTCTGCATCGAAATCTTCCTCATCTTCAATAGAAACAACTTGAAACAAATCTTCATCAATAGTTAGCCATGAATCATGCCATATAACCTGTGCATTTGGATTTCCAAAGAAGAATCGTGCCGCATCCTTGGCATGATCATCAAAAAACTTGTATTGATTACAGAGTTCTTCCTTCATTGCTACATAGATGTCTTTATCTGTTACCTCATTAATTTGGAAGTAGATATGAAACTTGGGTCTAGGTGCTTTTCCTGCCTTAGTCTGCATGTGACTACGGCTCGTCACCAAAGCGAAGTTATAATCCGCAAAGACGTCTTTAAGGAATTCTTCGGTAAGCCATTCATCAGGATTTTCTGTGTGATCATTATCAATATCCATGACTAACACATCTGACTTGATAAAGTTGGCATTGGAGCGAGTATTTTGGACAAAAAGACCTGCCACATGGTCGAATTGAGCTACGTTTTGTAAGATAGCTTTATCAGTGATAGTTACCATATTTGGATAGACCGTAGTTGTTTGTATTCCTGTCTGTCCAGAATGAGATAGGGTAAATTTCATTTGATATGCCTCCGTCTTTAGTTTTTAAATTAGGAAACTTGCTTCCTACCTTACTAAGTAAGAAACAGAGATGATTTTCCGCACTTCCGAAATTTTTTTTAGAAAAGTAAAAGTTTCCTATTAAATGCACAGGAAACTTTTTTATGTTCAAAAAATTATAGTGAGAAGCGGAAAAACACCTCTTAGATCTACTTAGTAAGATGTAAGGGATAAAAATATTCCTTACAAAACGGAAAAATCATTCGAAACCTTACTTAGTAAGATAGGAGGACCAAATATGGTAAACGAACCATACATCGAACCTGATGATGATGTAGCAGATACTCTCATCGCCATCAGCGTCATCTCAAAACTACTCGCTAGAAAAATTATGGAGGAAGAAAACAATGAGCAAAATGAAAGAACTGAATAGACTGATTCATGATATGGAAGAAACCGCAAAGTACTACCTT
The DNA here is from genome assembly GCF_965112035.1 of Streptococcus sp. Marseille-Q8145. Classification (NCBI taxonomy): domain Bacteria; kingdom Bacillati; phylum Bacillota; class Bacilli; order Lactobacillales; family Streptococcaceae; genus Streptococcus; species Streptococcus sp. Marseille-Q8145. The sequence continues at coordinate 299,718 of NZ_CBCOPQ010000001.1, forward strand.
CGCTTGGTGGATGAGTTCAAGAAACTCCTCACTACTGAGGATGAAACAGCACCTAAATCAAATCCACCAAAAAATGAACCACAAAAGGAAATTCAATTGGAGGATGTCCGTGCTGTACTTGCCACGAAAGCAAAAGATGGCTATAAGGAAGACGTCCGTGCTCTTCTAAATGCTTACGGTGCTTCTTCACTCTCAGTACTTGACCCAAAACACTTTGCGGCAGTACTTGAAGAAGCTGGAGGAATTGGTAATGACTAACCACGCCATTCTATCCGCATCTGCATCACATCGTTGGTTGAATTGCCCACCGTCTGCTCGTCTCACCGAAGATCTGCCAGACACAACATCTGATTTTGCTATCGAAGGTTCGGATGCTCACGAGTTGTGTGCTTATCTAGTCGAGAAAGCCTTGGGTAGGAATGCGCGTGATCCAACTGAAGATTTAACATTCTACAACGATGAGATGCAGGAATGTGCAGAAGAATATCGCAACTATGTCATGGAACAAGTCGAGAAAGCTAGAGGTTACTCTCGTGACCCTACAGTTCTTATAGAACAACGACTGGATTTTTCTAAGTGGGTACCTGAAGGCTTTGGAACTGGAGATTGCATCATCGTGGCAGACGGACGTCTTCAGGTTATTGATTATAAACATGGACTTGGTGTTCAGGTTGATGCAGACCACAACCCTCAAATGATGTGTTATGCACTTGGAGCACTTGAGATGTTTGATGGACTTTATAATTTCGATAACGTTACCATGACAATCTTTCAACCACGAAAACATAACATTTCTACCTTTAAGATAGAAAAGACTGAGCTGCTTGAATGGGCTGAAAATGTACTCACTCCAAAAGCTGAACTTGCATTCAAGGGTGAGGGGGAGATGCAATCTGGTAAACACTGCCAATTCTGTAAACTCAAGAATGTCTGTCGCAAACGTGCTGAGGATAATTTGGCACTAGCCAAGATGGAGTTTGCGGATCCAGCTTCCCTTGACAACGAGGACATTGCAGAGATTTTGCCTAAACTAGACCTGTTGATTTCATGGGCAAACGACATCAAAGCTTATGCTTTAAATCAAGCAACAGATGGACATCCTATCCCAGGATACAAACTGGTTGAAGGTCGCTCTGTTCGTAAATTCTCAGATGAGTCAGCCGTTAGCCAAGCAGTGATTGAAGCAGGCTATGACCCTTATGAGAAGAAACTGCTCACTATCACTGCCATGACTAAGTTACTTGGCAAGAAAACTTTTAATGACCTGCTTGGTGGTCTTATCATAAAACCAAGTGGAAAACCGACACTCGTTCCTATTGACGATAGCCGTCAAGAGATGAACCTAGCAAAAAATGAATTTAAAGAGGAATAACTATATGACAACCAAAGTAATAACAGGACCAAACACTCGCTTCAGCTACTTAAATGCCAACGAGCCAAAATCTATAAATGGTAGCACTCCCAAGTACAGTGCCTCACTCATCATCCCAAAAGAGGATACTGCCACCATTAACAAAATCAAGGCTGCTATTGAGCAAGCATATAAAGAAGGTGAGTCAAAGCTCAAAGGCAATGGCAAATCAGTACCTGCATTATCTACTCTGAAAACTCCCCTACGAGATGGTGACCTTGAACGCCCTGATGATGAAGCATACAAAAATGCCTACTTCGTAAATGCCAACTCGCCACACAAACCTGGTGTGGTTGATGGCAACCGCCAAGAAATTATCGATACGTCTGAGCTATACTCAGGTATCTATGGTCGTGCTTCTATCACCTTCTACGCATTTAATTCCAATGGCAATAAAGGGATTGCTTGCGGTTTGAATAACTTGCAAAAATTGCGTGATGGTGAACCCCTCGGAGGACGCACTCGTGCCGAAGATGATTTTGCGACAGAAGACGATGATGACTTTTTGAACTAGAAATGGAGAATTTGGTAGATGATGTATACGATTTTAACTTGTACAATTATGGGTCTCTGGGTGCTTATCGGTCTATACTTCGGGTATATGACCATTAGAGATGACATTCGAAATGAAGTGGAACGAAAGGCAAAGCAAAACAAAGAAAAACTTAGCCAAACACCACTCAGTCGAAAAAACAAATAGAACTTTAGGTGGCAGTACTTCTGTCACCTTTTTCAGAAAGGACAAACTATGCCGATTAAAGAACTTAGCATCGACATTGAAACCTATTGCGAAATTGACCTACGAAAATCTGGTGTCTATCGCTATGCGGAAGATGACAGTTTTGAACTCCTTTTAATTGCAGTTTCTGTCGATAATGGACCAGTGACTGTTTACGACTTTAATAAAGAGAAGTTACCACAAGATATTCTTGAAGCTTTAGTAGAAGATAGAGTCATCAAATGGGCATTCAACGCTTCATTTGAGCGAATTTGCCTATCCAACTGGCTCAAGAAACATCATCCTGAATTCTTATCAGATGGATTTCTCTCCCCAGTTTCGTGGCGATGTAGCATGATTTGGTCCGCCTATTTAGGACTTCCACTCTCCCTTGAAGGAGTTGGAACAGTTCTCAAACTCAAAGACCAAAAGATGAGAGAGGGGGCTGACCTTATTCGCTACTTCTGCTTGCCTTGTAAGCCAACCAAAGTCAATGGGGGACGAATTCGTAACTTTCCTCATCACGCACCTAACAAGTGGTCTACATTTATCGACTACAACAGACGTGATGTTGAGGTCGAATTGGCCATCAAGGAACGGGTGAAAAACTTCCCAGTACCTAGCTTTGTTTGGAATGAGTACCACCAGGATCAGATTATCAACGACCGCGGTATTGGCATAGATGTTGACTTTGTAAAAGCTGCTTTAAAAATAGACGGAGAGAGCAAAGCCAAAATTCAAGCAGAGTTAAAAACATTAACGGGTCTTGAAAAACCCAACTCTGTTCTGCAGATGATTAGTTGGTTGCGAGAACACGGAGTAGCAACAGATTCTCTAGACAAAAAAGCTGTGAAAGAATTACTCAAAACGGTTGATGAAACAACTGCTCAAGTTCTCAAACTTCGTCAGCAAGCTGCCAAATCAAGTGTCTCCAAATACCAGGCTATGATGAACTGTGTTTGTAAAGACGGTCGAGCAAGAGGAATGTTTCAATTTTTCGGGGCTAATCGTACAGGTCGTTGGGCTGGTCGCTTGGTACAACTTCAGAATTTACCACAGAACCATCTTCCTGACCTAAAGGAAGCTAGAGAACTTTTCAGAACAGGTGACTTAGAATCTACTGAGCTACTCTACGACACACAAGATACCTTATCTCAACTTATCCGAACAGCCTTTGTCCCTAGTAAAGGAAAGAAATTCATTGTTTGCGACTTTTCAGCTATCGAAGCTCGTGTACTCTCCCACCTGGCAGGAGAGAGATGGCGCAGTAAAGTATTTGAACAAGGGAAAGACATCTACTGTATGTCCGCTTCTCAGATGTTTGGAGTACCAGTTGAAAAACATGGACAAAATTCTGAACTCAGGCAAAAAGGAAAAATTGCAGAGCTTGCTTGCGGCTATGGTGGTTCAGTCGGTGCATTGAAAGCCATGGGAGCACTTGATATGGGACTATCAGAGGAAGAACTCCAACCACTTGTTAACTCATGGCGACAAGCAAATCCGAATATCGTTCTCTATTGGTGGGATGTCGATAATGCTGTAAAGACTGCTGTAAAGGAACTACTTCCAACATCTACTCAAAATATTCAATTTGAAGTCAAAAGTGGTATATTGTTCATCACCCTTCCTTCTGGTCGCAAACTAGCGTATATCAAACCAAGAATTGGCGAGAACCAGTTCGGTGGAGAGTCCGTCACTTACGAAGGAACTGGAACTGCCAAACGTTGGGAGAGGTTAGAAAGCTACGGTCCAAAATTTGTAGAGAACATTGTTCAAGCTATCAGTAGAGACATACTTGCGTTCTCTATGAAGCAACTAAATGATTTCAAGATTGTAGGCCATGTCCACGATGAAGTAATAATCGAATGTCCAATTGAACAAAAACTTGATGAAGTTGCATCATTAATGGGGATAGCACCTGACTGGTTGTCTGATATTAATCTTAGGGCTGATGGATATGAATGCTTTTTCTATCAAAAAGACTAGCAAAAAATCGCCACCTCGTAATTGAGATGGCGATTCTGTTATTTATTAAATTTGTTGTAAAGCTCTAACCCTTCTTTCTGAGTATTTTTTACTTTCTTATATCCAGCAGATTTCTGTACTCCTAGTTTTTCAAAGATTTCCTTATTCTCGTAACCATCAAATAACATTTCCAAAATATCTGGTGCTTGAAAATTTGATTCTGCAAGTTTTGCTTTCAAAAACTCAAACTGATCCATGAATAGATAAAGCTCAATGTCATCATCTATCATTGGTAAATCTTGTTTCTCTGTGAATGCTTCCCAAGATGAAATCTTAGGAGCATTTTTACTTGGCTTACGATAATCTTTAAGATAATCATTAACTGAGTTATTGTACCACCAGACCATCTGTTCATAGTCCTCTTCTGCGACTGGAACAAAGGCAGTTAGTATTGGAATACCCATAATACGACATTGACGAAACGTACCACGTAGCAAACCTGAATGGCGTGAATCCATGTAATAATCCTGCACGAACATGGGTGCTAGTACTTCACTTTCAGTTGGTTGTACTCCAGTTGATGAAGATTGAGTTTGGCAGTAGTTGAAAAAGTTGACATTGATTGTCATGATAAATTGGCTTCCCAGTTAATACCGAAAGCACACATGACAAATCAAGGCATGCAAAAAATATTCTTGACCGCATAGTTACTTTCCTCTATGTTATCGGTCAGCCAATTTCACAAGCTGAAAAAAGTAATCAATACCAAAACATCTGAAATTATGGTCGTCGTCACGACTCCGTTTTTGTAATGATAATCGTTTAGAGATATCTCATCTCTTAGTTAAATTGTAATAGAAAATAATCCGTAATTGAAGTTCACGATTAAAACGATTACTATTTATTATCGTTATTGTTTTTTTGTCTATTTTAGGTTAAAATTACATTATTATAATCCGGAAAGTAATCTATATATGGAAAGTAAATTTACATTCAAAAATAAGATTGAAAAGTATTCATTAACAGACACTTTTGATCCGAACTCTGGTCAGGAGATTCTTACATTATATTGCTCACACATGCCTAAACCTGATTATGCAAAGTATAATTTTGATAGCTTAACGGGTCTTGTTACAAGTAATGTAGACTCAAAAAAAAATAATCCGTTTGGTGAGTTCTTGTCCATTAACAAAAGTACCTTTATAGATTATTTAAATAAATATGGATTTTTATTTGATTGGGAAAGTAGTGAAAATTATGATAGCATTGAGTTTAATTACATTCTTGAATTTCAAAGCAGACTTAAACTTCTTTTATCAATTTTTAACAATATCGCCAAATCGATTGAATACAAAGAATTATTATTAAGTACATTCTTATTAATTGGTAAGCCACAGTTAGAGCTAAATCTTGGAAAAAGTAAATTCATATTCCCCTCTTTGTTTCCATTTCATGTGCTTCGCAATTCAATACCAGAAAAAAACTTAAGTGATATGACAACCAGGCATACCTCTTCAACTGGTAAAATAACGACGTACATAAAGGTAGAGAATAAATTTTCCGAAAACGGATACACATGTGATTTAGATTTTTTATATTATCAAGACATAATTGAAAATTTACAATACGATGATTTTATAAAAGATATTTTTTATCTGTATGTAAACAAGCCTGCAAATCTTGAACCTATAACAGCACACATTATTGACTTCATATATTTGTTTTTCAGTAAAGTTGGTATTTGCGACATTTCAAATACGAATTTAAAATTTGAAGATGAAGACTTATCAAATTTTATGAAATCAAGTGAATTGAAAAATGCACTATTAATCTTGTCAAAGGAAATACTTGCACTGGAAATTAATAGAGGATTAGCTAAAGTCCAACCTAAAATAAATTTAGATACTTTACTACCTGATTGGAATTTACCAGATTTAATTTCAGCATTTTACTTCACTTTATTTTACTCAAATCCTAAAATTGCCATGTATAAAATTTGCGAGAATATAGGATGTAACACCCCATTTTATGTCCAAAGGTCAAATACAATAAAAAAATATTGCTCTGAAAGTTGTAAGAACGCTTCTTCTCAGAGAAGATATAGAAATAAACAAAAAGACTTTCAGTGAAAATTATCACTGAAAGTCTTATTACATATTTGCTAATTTTTCATCAACCTTCTCGGAGATTAAATCGGATAATTCTTGGATATACTGAGTCCGATTTCTAGCAGAATTATGTACCAAAGTTTTTACATCGACTAAAATACCTTGAACTCGCTCATAAGTTTTATCCTGACCCTTCCACTCACCAAGAGCTTCTCCGATATACTGATACATTCCATCTGTTTGAAAAATTTCGTGACTCTTTGAAAATGGCATTAAGAATGCATTATAAACTTTTGAATTCTGTCCATGTAATTTTTTAAGCAAATCTTGATTTGCCACATACTCACCATATGTAATTTGCTTATTAATACTTGTAGAAGGAGGCAAATCTTTCATTAAGTTAGTTTGACCAAACTTGTAATATTTTGCATCTAATACAAAAACATTGTCATTATGAACCATAATAGTATCCGGTTCTAATGCATACCCTTTTGAAGTTTTTGTCTCAAAAACTAAATCCCATTTTGTTCTAGGAAAATATGAAGTTTTATTGGCAATTCCATATGTATAATCTATAAGATTTTCCCAGATATATTGGAAATTATTAGTTCCAAAATAAAACTTATCAGGTTCCTCTTGCCTATCCTTATAATTAAGTATGTCAATCATACTTTGGAAAAGTCTTCTCTCCATATCATTAAAAGTTGTAGCCATCTTTTTTTTGATTATAGACTCAAACTGAGATCTATTATAATTAATACGAGCTTTTTCAGGTTGAGGAAGCTGATACAGCCATCCCATATTTAGAAAAGCTTCATATACACAGAATTTGTTTATTTCCGTTAAAAGAGTAATATCAGTATCACTTTGCTTCTTAGATTCCATTTTCAAAAATTTAAATCCATTTCCTTGAACAACTGGTTGAACACGTTTTATAGTTCTCGCCCAATTAATTCGGCCACCCAAAGTTTGAATATAGTACTCTTCAGTCTCCTTGTAATATGTACCACGATTAATAAAATCATGTATAACAAATGTATAAGCCTCCATAGGAAAGTTTAACGTTTTTAGAGCTTGATTCACGTTTACAGTTCTTAGGCGAGACTCTTCATCATTATGAGCTTGTAAGACGGAAACAAGGGCAATTATGTCTCTTCTTGCTGTTTCTACATCTTTTGCAATCTCAAACCCTAATGGAAAATTTACAGTAACTTCTTGTACACCTTCTATTATCTCAGCTTTAATACCAACAAACGTATCACCTTCCATATTTGTTGCAACACGACACATATCCAGTAAGGATTTATTCGGTACTGTCAACATCTTCTTCTCCTGTGTCGTTGTTATTATCTATTAAAGTTGCTTCCTTAAGATTTTCTAACTCCTCTTTGATATCTTTGGCGAAAACATCAAAACGCCCATTTTCAGGATTATCATTATCCGTGAATCGCTTAATAATTGCCTCTAAACTTGGATACAAAGCAACATCAAAGATATCTTCACGATTAAACTTGAAGGCATCATCCCAAAGATATTTCAAAACTTTTTCTGCAAAGCGTTTATTTTTTTTATTGAATTCATTACCGGAATCACCTGCTGGTACTTGATGTATCCGTTCAATATTCAATACATTACCAGAAATAAAATATGCTCCCATTCGCTTATCTTCTGAAGTTAGAGTCTGGCTACTAGTCTCAAGAATTTTTTTATTGATAACTTTGTTGAATACTTTCCAAGAATATTGTGTATCAGCAATAAAATAATTCCCATATTCCGATAAATCAACATCATTTTCAATCATTTCCATTGTCCATCGACGTTGAAATGCTGTATCAAGAGTGAATACATTTTGGTCTGCGGTATTCATTGTTGCAAGTAACGATAAGTTAGAAGGGATTTTAATTTGATGAGACTTATCACCATAAATTTCCGTAGCAAGTATTGAATTGTTAATACCGTAGACGCTTTCACCGCTAGCACTTCTATCCAATAATTGAAAGATTTCTCCAAATATTCCGGGAGCATTGCCTCGATTTAACTCCTCAATTACAAGATAATAGTGTTCACTAGGGTTATCAATTGCCTTTTTCACAATTCTTGTAAAAGGTCCAGGTGAAAAAAGATAGGTAATATCTCCATTTTCTTTTACAGTAGGCATTATTTGTCCGACAAAGTCAGTATTCATATAGTCCGGATGAAAGACTAATCGCTCCATTCTATTTTCATCATTGCAATATTCGGTAGCAATTTTAAAACTTTTTCCAGACCCAGGAACCCCATAGAGAAGAATATTATCACCCACAAGGTTCGTATTGTCATAATTGGTAGTAACTACACTTCGGCTGTCCATTTCAACAAGTTCAAAGTACTTATTTACATCACTTAAATCAAAATCTGCATCAACGAGATACTTTACAATTATTGCTACATGTTCAGAAGAAGCATTAATTAACTTTAATAAAGCTAAAATTGGTGATATAAAACTATCCCCCCTGTGGATTTCCTTCCCGCCATGCCACCAATGATAATCGGTAACAAATTTCTTTAGAAATAACGTATCAGTTTCAGTAAGATCTACTGAGATAGTATCAAATAAATTTTCATCTAATTCACCATTTCTAGCTGTTTGGCAAAATTCTTTAAAATCATCGCCCGATAGTGTGTCCAACAGGATTGATTTATATTTAAGGAATTCTTTATAATATGGCGCTGCAATAAAAGCAAGATAAAACCACTGATTCGGAATTATAATAAACTTACTATTAGTGTGATATTTTGAATTATACTGTTCAAAATAAATTTCATCACCTAACATATCAATATGTTTTTTATAATTCTCTTTAAATTCAGTAGAGAGAATTACCTCAGTGTCATTTTTTGATAGAAATTCCGATGCTATTCTGCTTTGCTCATCAAAAATAACTCCTAAATCCTTTAGCATAATTAGGCCTCCTAAATTGACTAATATCATAAAATGTGTTAAAGTGTCAATTATAGGACAATTTGACCTTTGATAGACACATTTTAGAAAGTAATAGAAAATTGACTACTACCAATATTTTATCAAAAAAAACTACAATTGCAGAAAATCTTTCGGGAAATGATATAAAATATCTACGAAAAAAATATAATCTCACTCAAAAAGAATTAGCAGATGCACTCGGTCTTCAAAAATTTGGAGATAGAACCATTAGACGTTGGGAAGCAGAAGAAACGCATCCTTCAAAACTTGAACAGTCCAGTATTCAGTCTTTTTTTAATTCTCTAAAGAATCCGCCTTTTATTATTAGTGAAAATCTTCCGTTCAAAATGATCGATCTTTTTGCTGGAATAGGTGGAACTAGATTAGGTTTCCAATTAACAAATGAAGTAGAAACTGTATTTACAAGTGAATGGGATAAATTTGCTCAAAAAACATACATTACTAATTTTGGAGACACTCCAGAAGGTGACATCACTCAGATTGATGAAAATACTATACCAGATCATGATATACTCGTTGCTGGTTTTCCTTGTCAAGCTTTCTCCCAAGCAGGTAAACGTCTAGGATTTGAAGATACTCGTGGAACTTTATTTTTTGACGTTGCTAGAATAATAAAAGCTAAACGTCCAAAAGCTTTTTTACTTGAAAATGTCAAAAACCTAAAGACACATGATAAAGGTAAGACATACAAGATAATCATTTCAACTCTTGAGAATTTAGGATATAGTACATCAACTGTACTTTTTAAGGCCAGAGATTTTGGTGTACCACAAAATAGAGAAAGGATTTATATAGTTGGATTTGATAAGACTTGTGTAAATAATTTTAGTGAATTCCGTTTCCCTGAACCGTTTCATTTAGAAACTAAACTAGGAAATATTCTACAAACTGATGTTGATGAAAAGTATACTATCTCCGATAAACTCTGGGAAGGACACCAAAGAAGGAAAGCTGAACATAAAACAAAAGGAAATGGATTCGGCTACTCACTATTTAATGCTGATAGTCCATATACAAATACACTTTCTGCTCGATACTACAAAGATGGAAGTGAAATATTAATAGAACAAAAAGGTAAAAACCCACGTAAAATTACTCCACGAGAAGCTGCTAGACTCCAAGGTTTCCCTGAAGAGTTTATAATTCCGGTTTCTGATACACAAGCCTACAAACAATTTGGAAATTCTGTCTGTGTACCAACAATTCATGAAATTGCTAAACAAATACTAGCCGTCCTAAAAAAATAGTTAATATATAAAGTCTATCAATTGAATTGATAGACTTTTTTAATTCTAGTTGCAAAATATAAATATTCTGATATAATTTTGTTGAGTTATAACTAGACAAAAAGGAGGGGAACATGTTTTCTCACGGAAGATTAAAACAACGAAGACTTGAAATAAAGTTATCACAGACTGCAATCGCTAATCAATTAAATGTTCATCGTTCCGCTTACCATAATTGGGAAAACGGAAGAAACACACCTAATCAAAAAAACCTCACCGCTCTCGCTGCTATTCTTGATGTACCAGTCACTTATTTTGAATCTGAATACAATATCGTAAATAACTATCTTCAGTTATCTCCCGATAACCAGCTAAAGGCAGAGGAGTATGTTGAGGAACTTCTTCTTTCCCAACAAACTTCAAACGTCATTCCTCTCTTCTCAGTCCAAGTGCTATCAGATATCCAACTCTCAGCTGGTCTTGGAGAAGGATTCTTTGACGAGTTTGAAACTGAAACAATCTACTCTGATGAGGAACAATACGGTTACGACATTGCTGCTTGGATTGAGGGAGATTCTATGGAGCCTGTATATAAGAGTGGAGAAGTCGCACTAATTCGTTCAAACGGTTTCGACTATGATGGTGCAGTCTATGCATTATCATGGAATGACTCAGTCTATATCAAAAAACTCTACCGTGATGAGGATGGATTTAGAATGGTATCCTTGAATAAGGACTATCCAGAGAAGTTCATCCCTTACGAGGATGAACCTAGAATTGTTGGTCTAGTTGTAGGTCACTTTATGCCTGTCGAGGGAGTATAGTCATGAAGCTAAAGGATATTTTAGAACTTGGGACGTATGGTTTCAATCCGAACTGTAAAGTTGAAATATTCTGTATGGACAACTTTGAAGAGCGGCTAGAGAATGAAGGATTCGATGAAATTCTTATTCCTCAAAATGATGATGCAAAAATCTATCCTTACGCTTTTTTGATAGAGGATTCTATTTTGATTGCTATGACCGAGGTGGATGACGATATCAATGAATGTTAAAGAAATGATTTACATCAAAGACGAACGTATTATCTTCACCCCTGACAAATTTGAATACGACATCACTGACTACATCGGAGAACTTATCGAAGAGCTAGAGAAACTAAAAAGGAGATAATCCTATGGGCTATATCGACTATTCTATTGAACCTCAAAGTGACATAGCCTTCCTCGATATGAAGTCCTTCTACGCTTCTGTAGAATGTGTGGATAGAGGTTTACATCCACTCTACACATCACTGTGCGTCATGAGCCGTGCAGACAACTCGGCAGGATTGATTCTCGCTTCTTCTCCAATGTTTAAAAAAGTATTCGGTAAAGCAAATGTAGGTCGTTCCTACGACTTGCCATTTGATATAAACACTCGAAAATTCAGCTATCAGAATGCGTGGAAACAAGGTCTTGAGGTAACACCGAAGTATAAATCTTTCATCGAACACTGGGCAAAGCGTACACTCATCGTTCCTCCGCGAATGGACAGATATATTGAGAAGAATCTAGAGATTCAGCATATATTTCAAGACTATGCTGCTCCAGATGACATTCTCCCCTATTCAATCGATGAAGGCTTTATTGACCTTACTAGCTCACTTTCTTACTTTATTTCTGATAAGTCAATGTCAAGGAAAGATAAGTTAGATAATGTTTCGGCTATGATTCAGAGAGATATTTACAGTAAAACAGGTATTATCTCAACTGTTGGAATGAGTAATTCCAATCCTCTTCTAGCTAAACTAGCTCTAGATAATGAAGCTAAAAAAACTGCTACAATGAGAGCGAACTGGTCATACGAAGATGTAGAAACCAAGGTATGGGCCATTCCAAAACTAACAGACTTTTGGGGGATTGGTAGTAAAACCGAGATTCATTTACAAAAACTTGGTATTCATTCAATCAAAGAACTAGCCAACTTCAATCCTGATATTCTCAAAAAAGAATTCGGCAAAGTTGGTGTTCAGCTATGGTTTCACGCAAACGGTGTTGATGAGAGCAACGTCCATGAACCCTATAAACCAAAATCACGAGGATTGGGTAACTCACAAGTACTTCCTAGAGATTACAGAACCCAAAGAGAAATTGAAATCGTATTAGCTGAAATGGCTGACCAGGTTGCTAACCGTCTTCGCTCGGCACATAAAAAAGCTACTGTCGTTTCTATTCATATTGGCTATTCTAGAACTGAGATGAAAAAATCAATTAATGCTCAGAAAAAAATTGACCCAGCAAATCTTCCAAAAACAATGGTTGGTCATGTACTTGAATTATTCCGAAAGAAATACACCTCTGGTGCAGTGAGGCAAATCGGTGTGTCTTATGGTGGCTTTGTAGATGAAAACTTTACTCTACTGTCACTTTTTGATGATGTAGAACAAATTGAAAAAGAAAATAGACTTCAGACAGCAATTGATGTTGTCAGAGAACAGTTTGGCTTTTTAGCTATTCAAAAAGGAACCGTCCTAACCGAAGGTTCCAGAAATATTGAACGTAGTAAACTTATCGGCGGTCATTCCGCTGGTGGATTGGAGGGATTAAAATGATTGATCGTTCATACTTGCCATTTCAGTCAGCAAGAGAGTACCAGGATACTAAGATGCAAAAATGGATGGGCTTTTTCCTATCTGAGCATACATCAGCACTCACTGACGATGCAAACAAAGTAACGTATATGTCAGATTTGTCACTGGAGAAGAAATTATTACTCCTCAGTCAGGTGTATGCTGGGCAACTGAACACGCGCATTCATGTTGTTAAAAAAAACAATCAAGTTTCCTATACTGGAACAATACCAAGTCTGACCAAAGATTTCATTTTGATAAAAACTACAACAGGTCACATTAATTTGAAATTGAAAGACATTGTTAGTATTGAACTTGTAGAGGAGGTGCTCTATGAATCAGCTTGAATTTCAGCGTAATCACCTGCAAATGGACTATTACAGCGAGAGCTACCAAGATTTTGAACGTGACTTCTACCGCTACTCCAACATGAATATTCCATTGACCTTCCTGACCGATGATATCCTCAAAACAATGGCGACTTCACGTAAGAATTACTTTGTCCTCAATAAGGAAAAGTCCAGAGATAACCGCGATCACTTCTTCATATTTGAAGTAAGAACCTTAGAAGAGAATCCACTAATCTATCATTATACATATAAGAAAACTACAACATATTTAGCAGAAAAATAGGAGCAGTTCGATTTACTGTTCCTATTTTTAATCTTCATAAAATCTCAAGTCTTTATACTCTTTAACAATGGAGTCGCCAGCCAGAACAGACTATACTGACCAGCGACTACCTAAAATTTAATGTTTCAGCTTAATTTTCTTATCTCTAATTTCATAAACTACATCAGCTACATTTTCGAGTAATCGTTTATCGTGGGTGATAAACACGATAGTTCCGGTGTACTCCTTCATTAGTATTTCCAAAGCCTCTAAACTTGGTATGTCAAGGAAGTTACTGGGTTCATCCATTATTAGGATGTTATATCTACCCATGAGCATTTTAGCAAGCAACAATTTTATAATTTCTCCACCGCTTAAAACAGATAAGCTTTTTCCAATATCGTTCTGTTTGAACCCCATAGATGCTAGCACAGAACGAATTTCTGATATATTGTAATCACAATCCTTCTGCATAAACTCCATAACATTCTGATTACTGTTGTACTTGTAACCATTCTGTGCAAAGTAACCTATTTTTGCCTTAGGTGAAATAGAAATTCCTTCTTCATGGTTTAAGATCATTTGGATTAAAGTTGTTTTTCCGGTTCCATTACCACCCGTTAATGCCACTTTTGCTCCTAGCGGAATTTGAAAAGATGCATTTTCAAACAGTGCCTTATCCCCAAATACTTTATTAATTTCCGCACCGACTATAGGGTATGGATTATGGAGCTCCAATGCTTTACTTTGCCTGAAACGAATTCTGCGAATGCCTTCCGGAGCTTCTACTTTTCCTAATGCCGCAATCCTGTTCTCTAGGGATTTAGCGGCATTATGCATCTTTTTTTCCTTACTTCCTATTGATTTTTGATGAGCTAAACGCCCTCCGCCTTCAGTACTTTTTTTCTTTGAAGAACCTTTTGCCTTCTGTTCTATTTTACGAGCCTGTTTTCGCTTTTCCTCCGCAGCCCTTTCCAATCGAGCACGTTCCGCAATAAATTGTTCGTATTCTGCAGCTTGTCTCTTACGTTCTTCCTCTTTCTGACGAAGATAATCAGAATAGTTTCCCCAATACTCAGTGATTTTGCCATCTTTCAGTTCCCATATTTTATCTACTATTTCATCAAGAAAATAGCGGTCATGGCTAATAACTAACAGTGCACCTGTAAAATATTTTAGCTGTCCTATTAGAAAATCAATTCCTTCACGGTCTAAATGGCTCGTAGGTTCATCCGCTAAAATACCATGAACCTGTGCCGATAAGGCCTGTGCTATTTTAAGCCTTGTTTCTTCACCACCGCTCATGGTCTGTATATTTAATTGCTCAACACCTAGCTTGCCTACAAGCGCAAAATCTTTTTCCTCCTGCAGAGTTACTTCGTCCAACTGGGGAATATAGGCAAGTTCACCCAGATGATTCATTTTACATCCTGGGGGAATTAATTCTCCTAAAAGTACCTTGAATAAAGTGCTTTTTCCTGCACCATTTGCTCCTACTAAACCAATACGGTCATAATCATATACTTCTAATTCATTTATATCTAAAACATCGTGTCCTTTGAATTCCACACTAATGTCTTTTGCTTTTAATATTAATTCCATAACATTTCCTCCTGTCTATAATCGCATGCTTTCATTTGCTTGTACGCAGGAAAAACCCTGCGATTTTAGCAGGAAGAATTACATGAAAATAAGATACATAAATATCCCTCCAATATTGTTTATTTTAAATCTAATTTTCTAATCTCATTTATCATTGGGCAAACTATTGCAATGCAAATAATTAAAGTACCTGATAGTAAAAACCAATGATTTACACCGATTCTATCAGCAAAGAGTGCAGAAAGAATTAATCCAATTGGCATAGCAAGAGACATGATACTTCCAGTTAAAGAAAATACACGTCCTAAATATTCAGGCTTAATTTTCTCCTGAAAAAGAGCTGTTTGCACACCGCTGTAAAACGGAACAGAAAGCCCCATTATTGCACAGCAGACTACAAAAATGAAAAATCCACTTTGGGGAAGTAATCCTGAAATGGTTAAGCTTATCCCCATCATAAAAATGGATGCCGTTATTAATAAGATTCGCTTTTGGTAATTCCCAAATAACCCTAATAATAGACCCCCTATCAACATTCCAGATGCAAAGGAAATTTCCGTAATAGAAATATGCACAGGTGTTCCATTAAAGTAATCCATGCTAATTAAAGGGAATAGTGCATTAATTGGCATATAAACAAACATATATAATGTTCCAACGAGTAATAAAGCAAATAATCCTTTATTTTGCCGTAGTACAGCCATTCCTTCTTGCATTTCTCTTATGAAATTTGGGTCCAAACTTTGCACGCGATCACCCAGCTTAGGAATACGTACAATTGCTACCGTAATAGATGCAATCACAGCACCCAATACATCGATGGCAATAATAGCATTTAGTTCCCAAACGGAGTATAAGAGTGCTGCAACCGCCGGACTAACAATATAGCTTATAGACTGCAAAGACTGACTATAGCCTGCACATTTCGTAAGCTGTTCTTCTGGTACTAAAAGTGGCGTAACCGCATTGAGAGCCGGGGTGTGAAAAGCTGTTCCAATGCTACGGATAAACAATACTATCATAACCATCCAGACAGGTAGCTCCATATAGAATGCAACAATAGTAAGCACCGAACCAGCTGCTGCGATAATTAAATCAGCACCAATCATTATCTTCTTCCTATCATGACGATCCACTAGCACACCAATTGCAGGTCCAAAGACCGCATAGGGTAAAAAACCTAATAGTGAAGCCATAGACAAGACCATCGCGGATCCAGTTTTTTCTGTAAGGTAAAAAATAATCGCCATTTGCAAGATGGCACTAGTGATTAATGATACTGCTTGCCCTGCCCATATTGTATAAAACTTAAGTTTCCAATTGTTGTATTTTTCCATTTATATTATCTCCTGCATATTATTTTGCTTAAATTTCTATTTTGAATAGCATTATAGGCAATAAAAAAATGCAGGCCTAAATCCACAATGTGGCTTTTGGTCTGCATACATACAATTTGGAAACATTCATATTAAAGACATAGTTAAATAAAGGTATAGTTAAATAAAGGTATAGTTAAATAACCAATATCCTCACCGTAACTAATGAATGCTCAATATCGTATAAATAAGCACAACAAAAAAGCCTATCATCGGGTATAGATTCTGCTTTTCTTATTGCCAGCTTATCTTAAACGCATTGAGGCTGTCATAGTTTCGGTTCCTCCTAAATTCTTATTTGGATTATCATATATTTTAACATAATAAGTCATTTTAAGCAACTTATAAATTAAAAAAATCCATTAAAAACCGCCAAAGGGGGTTAGCCCTTAAATTGCGGTTAATATTCTATATCTCTTCGTCAATCTCAATCCCTGACTTGAATTCAACGGTGAGCTTATCTTCATATAATTTTTTTACTAGCATTTAGAATTCGGTTGATTGTACGATCGCTATAGTCCTCATTAGCTGCTGAGGGATTCATACATATAGCCACGAGTGGATTCGTTCCTAAGCATCCCAGTAGGAATCTACGGTAGGCATTATATTTTTCAGGAATACATAGATTAGGTCTTCTCCCAAAGGATAGGCTAGTCTGACTTTTGTAACTTTATCGTTCATAGAGTTACCTCCTACAGTATATTTTAACATGAACCCCCTTGCAAGGATATGAAAATGGCAGGAATACAATAGTTGTACTCCTACCAATAATTTTTATCTTCGTTCCTTACTATCTATTGTCGTTTTTACGAAAATCAGATAGTTCATCAAAGTCCTTCAATTCAAAAACAAAAGCTTTATCTTCAGGAATGTGAATCCCCTCTACTCTATAACGCTTATCAGATTTCCATTCACTCATGATTGTTAAGAGTGTTTCTTTTAAAGTTTTATGACCTACCTGAACAATACCTTTTTGCTCCCCAACAGGTTTTGAAAAAGAAAATGCTCCCCTAGTTTTTGCACGACAAACTTGTATACCCATTACCTTTGTATCCTTATTAAAGGCAACCAGTACATGTGCTGGGTATTCTAAAGCTTGGACAATTCCTTTACTAAATGTAACAAAGTTCTTGTTCACCGTCATGCTATAATCTGATGAGTAACGTTCAACATTAACAACTTCAAGATTAAAATCTTTAAAACGCATAATTTACCTCTTTCTTATTTAAAAACTTCGTGAATGTCTTCCGATTTCCAACTAGGATCAAGTACAACAAAATCCCTCAACTTACCAGATTTGAGTTTCTTGATGTAGAGTTTAGGTACAAATATCTCAGAAGTAGATTTCGATTTTCTTCTAGGTTGCTTGAGTAATTCTTGTACTAAATCCCATCTTGATTCTGGTATGATAGAGGGAATTCCATTTTTTAATCGATATTTTGGCTTTTCACCATTATTTTTCCGTGTTTTATGACTAAAACAATCAACAGTATATGTCTTCTGCATGATGATTTCGCCTTTATATTTCTCGTTTCTGAGAATATTATAAACAGCTAAACTTGTCCAACGCTCCAAACCAGTAACTGTTGGTATATGATTGGTCATTAAAGTAGAGGCAATCTCACTTGCAGTCATACCTTCGATGTACGAATCATATATTAGGCGAACAATTTTTGCTTCTGTCTCATCTATCACTACTCGACCATACTGGTCTTTCGTATACCCAAGAAGGTTATGGGTAGGAATCATTGGTATCCCTCTTTTAAAGCGTTCAATGACAGACCATGTAATTGACGCACTTTTTTGTTCACTCTCACCTTGAGCTACTATGGCCATAATACCAAGAATGAATTCACTATTCGTATCAAGTGTATTCAAATTTATATCTTCGATATATATTCCAACTGGAGGGGATAGTGCCTTCAACTCTCGGTAAATACTAATGAAATCTAGCTGATTACGAGCAAACCTGCTAACACTCTTAACGATTATCAAGTCAATCTTCCCACATCTACAATCATGAAGCATCTGTTGGAATTGTTCACGTCGTTTGATTGATGTTCCTGATGCACCTTGGTCAGCATAGATTCCAGCCATTATCCAATCAGGATTACTATTGATTCTTTCAGTATAGGTTTGTTTTTGAAGTTCAAAACTACCTGACTGAGATTCGTCAAAAGTACTTACTCGACAATATGCAGCAACACGTAACTTCTTAGTTTTAACATCAGTGAACTCTCGCTTTGCAGGAATAATTTCAACAGTTCTCTCAGATACAAATGCATCTCGAATTTTCTTCTGTTGACGGGTAATTTTAGAATTCCGTCTTACCATTGGTTTTACCTCCTTTCTACAAATCTACATAATAATTATATATATTAACTACGTTTTTCTAAATTAGAAGATAAAAAATGACCTAACCAAAAATCAGGCCATTTATACTTATAAATAGATTTTGAATTTTATGCCAAACTGGTACGAAAGAATGATTCCGCCCATCTAGAGTCTATGTAATATGTGTTAGTTTCTAGGTCTTCAACATCAGCAAGGTAGTACTCATATTGTTCTTGAGAAAAGTCGAGAGATGCTACTGCAATCTGGTTATTAATAAACATAAATTGATAGTTTTCATGTCCAACCTTGGTGAAAACCATATGTTCATAGTTAAACTGAATATCACCATCCTCAAGAGGACTATTCATATACTTCATAAGCTCAATTGCTCTATCATCATACCCTACTGAAACAATCTGTACCTTCTCAACGAAAGACTCTATATCCGAAACTACTCGAATTCTATACTCACTGAGATTGACACCCTCTGAAATCAAAGAGCATATTTGCATTGAAAGTACATCAACATTACCATCTGCACAATACTGAATAATTGTTTTTTGTTCTTCATCTACTACGACTGTTGGGTAATCAATTAGCACCTTGTGGTTACAGTTATGGCAAGTAAACTTAAAGAAATCCCAGTCTAAAATAGCAGAAATAATCTCAGGAGTCTTCGCCGCATAAACCCTATCAAATCTTTCAAATGTACTTTGTTTTCCACAATTGCTGCAGCTTGTTCTTGTTAAAAAAATTGTTGTCATTCTAATTTTCCTCTTCATCATTATTAAGTAAGCAACTTGCTCTCACTTATTATATTCGCAATGCAAAATAAATTTTGGAATTTTTTTCAAAAAAAAGTTAAATTGTATTGTATCAATTTTAGAACTCACACTTCGGTGTGGGTAAGAACCAACACATCCAAGTGACTCAGTCCCCGACTTTTCAGATAGGGAATCAAGGTCTTTTCTGCATTTGTCGAAGAAATCCGCTTCTGCCATGCTTCTTTCTTGCCAATCTCCACTCGACCACCTACATCAATCAGAACAGATTTTCCCCGCCAATCGCGCAAGAAAATGCTATCTCCCTGCCCAATATCAATAACTGTAATTTCATTTTGCAAGGGATGCTTAGTGAGGAAAAATAGCAGAGCAAGAGCCAAGCTAAGTAAGGTCACAACTTTCTTCTGTCTGCGAAAATCATAGAGCATGCCTAGAGTGACAAGCAGACCTAGCATCATCCAGATAGATGGCTGACCAAAAACCACTGGCCGTGAGGAAATAGACGCCGTCCAACGGATTAGCCCTTCTAATAGTTCAAATAAGACATTGACCTGAGTGATTTTCAAAAGAGGTGATAGGGCAAAAATAAAGGTCAGAGCTGGAAGCATAAAAAGATCAAAAACAACTGAGAATAGAAAGGTCAGCAGAATAGACCAAGGCTGAAACTCTGAAAAATAGAAAATCAGAATCGGTAGAATTCCCAGTGAAATGGTCAGACTTTCTGCCAGCACCTTTCTCATAGAAGGTAAATGCTCAAAATCCATGACAGAGATGACAAAAGCATAGGCACAGGAAAGAACGCCACCCGTCGTTAAGAGAAAATTGGGCATGAAAATGGCTAATAGCATGATTGTCAAAGCAAAGTTGTCCAGCTTAGTCACACCAAACTGCGAGAGCAGCTTTTGCACTAAACTCCTCACGACCGATACTGAAAAACCCGTCAAACCCGCATAGATGAAGGAAAAGGGCAGCTGTATCCAATCAACAGTTTCTCTTTTCAAACCAGATTTGAGGAGAAGTCTGCGAAAACCATCCATGAAATAGCCGACCTGCATGCCAGATAGGGCAAAGAGATGGATAATTCCCAGACTGGAATAAAGTTCATTCATCTCAGCAAAATCTGTGTCCAAATCACCAAACAAGAGTCCAGTCATATAGTGGCTCATGGGACTAGGAAAGTTTTCCTTAATATAAACTAAGGCTTTTCTCCGCCAGACTGACAGCCAGTCCCAAGGATTAAGACTGCTAAAATGCTGACTGGACTTGATTTGATTGATTTTCAAAATCCTGTAAATCCCCTGTGTTTTCAGGTAAGCCCGATAGTCAAAACCTGAAAAATTGCGCTGGTCTTCTGCTAAACTAAGCTCTCCATCAATCTCTAAAAGAAGTTGATCGCTCAGCTTTTGAAAAGTGATTTTTTCCTTTTCTGACTGGATTTTATAAAAGGCCTGATAGGTTCGACCATTGGAATAACCACGAAAAGAAAGCGAGTCGCCATTGACTTTAATTGTATCTGGCTTGATCACAATGGTAGAAATGATTTTCGGTTCATCTTGAAAGGCTTGATTAGCCACTTCTCTCCGAAATAGGAAAAATCCTGCAAAGAGACTCAAGAACACCAAAACAAGTAGACTATTTCTAGTCGAATAAAGCCAAAAGAGCCGAACAAGAAGGACTGCTAAACCTAGATAAGCTGGCAGACTGCCTGTGTAAATCGCAAAGTAGGTCAGCACCAGCAAAAGACAGAAATAGATGGGTTTGATGGGAAATTTATTTATCCACTGTGACATAGTCTTTTAATTTTTCTAAGGTTTTTGCACCGATTCCTGAAACATTTTTCAGCTCGTCTACTGACTTAAACTTACCATTGGCTTCCCGATAAGCAATGATGTCTTGCGCTTTCTTTTGACCGATGCCTGAAACTGTCTGAAGTTCAGCTTCGGTCGCCGTATTGAGATTGACCAAGCCAGACTTTCCTTTTTCTGTTCCCCCATTTCCAGCTGGCGTCTGACTAGTTTGCGTCACATCTGCTCCTTCCTCACCGACTTTAGCTACATAAACAACCGCCTCATCTGTTAATTTTTGTGCTTGGTTGATGGATTTTGACTCGGCATCTGGCAATAAGCCACCTGCTTTTTGTAGAGCATCGTGCACACGCGCTCCTGCCTGCAACTGATAAACTCCTGGATTTTTGACAGCTCCTTTGACATCAACTGTTACTTCTTTCTCAGATTCCTCTGAATCCATATCTTTTTCTGAATCGATTTTTTCTTGATTCGCACTTCTTTTTTCTGCATTGGTTTCAGATGAAGCTGATGTAACCACTTCCTGAGTTAGTGCGCTGACCTGATTCTGTGGCTGAGCGTTGCCCTTCAGCAAGAAAAAGCCAGCCAAGACGACTCCCAGCAAGGAAAGTCCAACAAAAATCTTGTATTCCTTTAATTTTTCAATGATTTCTTCAAGCATATTTTTCTCCTTTATCTTTATATTCGTAAAAAATTCAAAAAAATATGACAAACCGAGAGAATTTTCAGCTTATCATATTTTAAAATCTTTATTTTGCAAGAAGTCGTATAGATAGAAAGGCCATTGATGAAAATAGAAGCTGCAATATCAGTCTGCTTTGCTTATCCTGTATATCCAAGCTTCTAACTTTTTAGCTCTGCTATGTAAAAAAGCCAGATTTGCCAAAAGAAAAGCCATCACAAGCGAGCTTAGAATCAGAAGCAGCGGCCAAGAAACTGACTGCTGACTCAGATAAAGGACAAAGACCAAGATGAGTATAGGAAAAGTCGTCAGTGCTGTGAAGCCGCCCGGTACCCAGCGACGAAAGCGAAACACTTGCATGATATGGCCCAGCAGATGGAGGGTATGACAGAAGCCAATAGCCAAAGCTAGCTCAGGAATGCGAAATAGAATGGCAAGCAGCAAGAGAATAAAAGCTAGCAGAAATTCCTCCGCAATCATTAAGGCAATACTTTCAGCAGAAAGATAACTCCCTTTCCTAGCAATAAACATTTCCTTTTGATAGACTTGATGGTCTTGATTCTGAGAAATCCAAGGCCGAATCAGGATAATCTCATCAAACTCGTGCAGCATAAAAAGTGACAAAGTTACAAAAGATAAAAAAGCAAGAGACATAGCATCCTCCTTATAAAACATACCAACATTATAACTCACTCACATACAAAAATCAGCTCCCAAGCAAGATTGCTCAGGAAGCTGATTCGTATCTTATTTTCTATGCTTATCTGGATCCCAGACAAAGCTTGCAAGAAAGCTAAAAATGAAGGTCAGAATACCAATCAATGCTGCTGGAATAAAGGCTATTGCTCGTAAAATCCGCCAGAAGATATTTGGTTTTTTACCTGTCTGATAAGGCGCTACTTCTGCATCCAAGCGGTCAAACTCTGCCTGAATCCGACGAGCCACTTCCTCAACTCCCTCATCATTCATCTTTTTGATATCAGAAATATCAATTGGATTGCCGAAGTTCATGTCCACGCGCTCCCCAGCTGCCAAGCCTTTGAGGCTCATGGGACCAGCATAGACTACTGGCATGATACGGACCTTAGCCATCTTAGCAATCACTGCCACTCCTCCCTTGACATCCGTAGAATGGCGGCTGCCGCTCGGGAACATAATCAGAGAGCGATTGCTCTTTTTCAGCATATTGACTGGGTACTTGATCGCTGACGGACCAGGATTTTCCCGGTCGATAGGAAAAGCACCACACATGCGAATCCACCAGCCGAACACCCGATTTTCAAAGAGCTGTTTCTTAGCCATGAAAATGAACTGCTTGGGCTTGGTCGCAAAAGCCATGTAAACTGGATCCCACCATGTTCGGTGAGGGGCAACCAAGATATAATTTTCATCTTTTGAAGGAATCTTCTCTTTATTATGGTAATGGGCATTGCCATTCAAAGCCCAGAGGATAAAAATTACCAATCCTCGCAAATAGGTATAAAACATAAACTCTCCTTATTTCAAACTGTGATTGTACTTGAAATTTATTACATCCTTTCCCATTATACCCTATACCCTTATAGTCTGCAATATTTTTCCAAACTTTGGCTGTAACAGCTGATTCTGATAGCCATTTCCATAAAAAAATGGTATCATTAATCTCATGAACAAGAAAGAATTAATCGGTTTAAACCAAACCCAAGTAGATGAAAAGATTTCGCAGGGCTTGACCAACGATTTTACAAGTGACACCAGTACTAGTAACTGGCAAATCGTTAAGCGGAATGTTTTCACCCTTTTTAATGCCCTAAACTTTGTGATCGCTCTGGCCTTGGTCTCTGTCCAAGCTTGGAGCAATCTGGTCTTCTTCGCCGTCATCAGCTTTAACGCCATCACTGGTATTATCACGGAGCTGCGGGCCAAGCACATGATTGACAAGCTCAATCTGGTCAGCCGAGAGCTGGTCACAGTCATCCGTGACGGCCAGGAAGTCAAAATTCAGCCAGAAGAAATTGTGCTGGGCGACCTGATTAAGCTGTCAGCCGGCGAGCAAATTCCCAGTGATGCTCGTGTAGTAGAGGGTGTTGCAGAGGCCAATGAAGCTATGCTGACAGGTGAGAGTGATTTGGTTCTCAAGGAAAAAGGCGCTGAGCTGCTGTCTGGTAGCTTTCTGGCTAGTGGGCAGATCTATGCTGAGGTGCATCATGTCGGTGCAGACAACTATGCTAACAAGCTCATGACTGAAGCTAAAACCCTCAAACCTATCAACTCGCGCATTCTATACAATCTTGCAAAAATTTCCCGCTTTACCGGAAAAATCATCATTCCTTTCGGATTGGCTCTCTTCTTTGAAGCCCTAATGATAAAGGGATTGCCTGTCAAAAACTCTGTCATTACCAGCTCGACAGCTCTTTTGGGTATGCTGCCTAAGGGAATCGCCCTGCTGACAGTCACTTCACTCCTGACAGCTGTCATCAAGCTCGGCATGCGCAAGGTGCTTGTTCAGGAAATGTATTCTGTTGAGACCTTAGCTCGGGTGGATACTCTCTGCCTGGACAAGACCGGGACAATTACCCAAGGTAAGATGACTGTTGAAGCCTTGCATAGTCTGTCAGATAAGTTTTCTGATGAGACCGTCGGTCAAATCTTAGCAGCCTACATCCAAACCAGCGAGGATAATAACCCAACAGCCCAGGCTATCCGCAAGGGCTACGGCCACCTGGAACACACCTATACTAGCGACAATGTCATCCCATTTTCTAGTGACCGAAAATGGGGCGCTATGCATTTATCCAGTGTCGGAACCATTTTTCTGGGAGCGCCCGAAATGCTGCTGGACAGCAATCCTGCAGCGGTTGGAGAGGCCCAAAAACGCGGATCTCGGGTTTTGGTGCTGGCTCACAGCGACCAAGTGCTAGACAAACACAGTATCCAACTGCCTGAAGATATGACCGCTTTAGCTGTTCTGGAAATCACTGACCCTATTCGGGAGGGAGCGGCTGAAACACTGGACTACCTGCGCTCTCAGGATGTTGACTTGAAAATCATCTCTGGTGACAATCCAGTGACTGTTTCCCATATCGCTAGCCAGGCTGGATTTGCCAACTACGCCAGCTACATCGACTGCTCTAAAATCAGCGATCAAGAACTGGTTGAGCAAGCAGAAGAAACAGCCATCTTCGGTCGTGTTTCTCCCTATCAGAAAAAACTGCTCATCCAGACTCTCAAGGCCGCAGGCCGGACAACAGCCATGACCGGAGATGGGGTTAATGATATCTTGGCCTTGCGTGAAGCAGACTGCTCCATCGTCATGGCCGAGGGCGACCCAGCAACTCGGCAAATTGCCAACTTGGTCCTTCTTAACTCCGACTTTAACGATGTACCTGAGATTCTTTTTGAAGGCCGCCGAGTCGTTAACAATATCGGTCGGATTGCTCCGATTTTCTTCATCAAGACCATTTATTCCTTTATCCTGGCTATCATCTGTATTGCCAGTATCCTGCTAGGAAAACCGGAATACCTCTTGATTTTCCCATTCATTCCGATTCAAATCACCTTGATTGACCAGTTTGTCGAAGGTTTCCCACCCTTTGTCCTCACTTTTGAGCGCAATATCAAACCAGTTGAAAAGCACTTCCTCAAACGCTCCCTACAGCTGGCTCTGCCAAGCTCCCTCATGATTATCTTCAGCGTGCTATTTGTCCGTATCTGGGGCAGCAGCCATGGCTGGAGCAACATAGAAATGTCCACCCTGACCTACTACTTGCTAGGCAGCATCAGCTTCTTGTCAGTCATTCGGGCCTGCCTGCCACTCAACCTCTGGCGCGCTCTTCTGATCATTTTTTCAGTCGCAGGCTTCTATCTATCCGCCTTTGTCCTGCAACACCTTTTGGAAATTGCAACGCTGACAGCCGCAACCTTGCCAGTCTATCTGATTCTCATGGTTTTCTTTATCGGAATTTTCATCGCTTGCACCATCAAGCAAAAATATGAATTCAACTAAAATTCGCACCTGACTGTTTCTGTCAGGTGTTTTTTCCTATAAAATTTCTCTTTCTTCTTTGGAATGGCACTTAATCATGCTATAATGTTGGTATGACAGAAACAAAATTAAAAGACGGAGAAAGAGTTAATCAGCTCTTTTCCACTGATATTAAAATCATTCAAAATAGCGAGGTTTTTAGCTATTCAGTCGATAGTGTCCTGCTTTCTCGCTTTCCAAAATTACCCAAACGAGGGCTCATCGTTGATCTCTGCGCTGGAAACGGGGCTGTTGGTCTCTTTGCTAGCACACGGACTCAGGCCCAGATTCTAGCGGTGGAAATTCAGGAACGTTTGGCAGATATGGCCCAGCGTTCCATTGAATTAAATAACCTTACTCAACAGATGCAGGTCATCCATGACGACTTGAAAAATCTAGGCAACCACATCTCTGGCAGTAAGGTTGACATCATTCTCTGCAATCCTCCCTATTTCAAGGTCGATGAACATTCCAATCTCAACGGCAGTGAGCATTATCTGCTAGCGCGTCACGAAGTTGCTACGAATTTAGAAGAAATTTGCACGATTGCCCAGCGAGTTCTCAAGTCCAATGGTCGCTTAGCAATGGTTCACCGTCCTGACCGATTTTTGGATATTTTAGAAACTATGAAAAACCATAATCTAGCGCCCAAGCGCATCCAGTTTGTCTATCCCAAGCAGGGGAGAGAAGCCAATATGCTCTTAATCGAGGCTATTAAAGATGGTTCACCAGACGGCCTGAAAATCCTCCCACCTCTCTTTATCCACGAGCAAGACGGCAGCTATACACCAGAAATTCAAGAGATTTACTATGGAAAATAAAGCCTATATGTATGTCCTTAAATGCGGAGACGGCACCCTCTACACAGGCTATACTACCGATGTAGAAGCTCGTCTCAAAACACATCAGTCTGGAAAAGGAGCCAAGTACACTCGCGCCCGATTGCCCGTCACACTCATCTATCAAGAGGAACATCCCGACAAATCTGCAGCCATGTCGGCTGAAGCTCTTTTCAAAAAGAAGAAACGAGCTGAAAAACTAGCTTATATAGAAGAAAAACGTAGTAAGTCCTGAAACTTACTACGTTTTTTGATTTCTACATTCAAGATTAAATTAGATGCGTTCTTTCCATGAAGTCGCTGTTGTTTGAAGAACCTTGTTGAGTTCATCAATGTTCTCAAATCCAGTTGTGCGAAGCCATTCACGAGCTGCTGCCTCACCGTCTTTGATGTAAGCTTCAACTGATCCTGCCCAGGTTGCACGGCCACAAAGAACTCCATTGAAGTTTGCGCCTGATTCGTGGGCAAAGACAAGAGTTTCTTGGAAGAGTTTAGCTGATACACCCGCACTCAAGTAGATGTATGGCAAGTTAGTTGCTTCATCTTGTGCTTTGAAGAAAGCTGCTGCTTCTTCACGAGTATGCACGATTTCACCATCGCCAAAGCCTTCAACGTATTTGACATTGACTGGAACTTCCACTTTCAAGACATCGATGTTAAAGCGTGGGTCTGAGAAAACCTTCATGGCACCGATAACCTTGTGTGGTTTCACTTTTGCGTATTCTGCAGAGCCTGCGTCAGCGATTTTTTCATCATAAGCCAAGATTTCAAGGAAGAATGGAATGTCTTCTGCCACACACTCTGAACCGATACGTTCGATGTAGGCTTGTTTTTGTTGGTTGAGTTCGTCAGAGCTGTCTACGTCATAGTAAAGCAAGAATTTGACTGCATCCGCACCTTGTTCTTTGATTCGTTTGGCAGACCAAACATCCAAGCAGTCTGGCAAGCGTTTAGTGCTAGTGGTATCGTAGCCAGTTTTCTCATAAGCTAGGAGAAGACCAGCATTGGCATCAAGCGCTTTTGTAGCTGGAAGTCCATATTCTGGGTCAAGAAGCATAGAGGATGCGTATTTTGTCAATTCATCTGCTACCAAGACTTTGAGTTCTTCCATTTGAGCAACTGTTGGTTCTTCTGTTTGGTATTGAGC
Organism: Streptococcus sp. Marseille-Q8145; assembly: GCF_965112035.1. Lineage (NCBI taxonomy): Bacteria > Bacillati > Bacillota > Bacilli > Lactobacillales > Streptococcaceae > Streptococcus > Streptococcus sp. Marseille-Q8145. The sequence continues at coordinate 327,921 of NZ_CBCOPQ010000001.1, forward strand.
CATGAGGCGTTTCAAAGCACCACGTTGGTCAAAGGCAAGAGCTGAGATGATGCCGTTCTCGTCAGAGAGTTTTTCCAAATATTTGCGTTTTTGTTCTGTTAAAGCCATTTTATACCTCTTTTACTATTAATTGATCATATAGAGCTTGATAGTTGGCCATATTGACATGACCTGTCATTTTTTCTTGAGCATTGAGCATACCAAGGACATTGGCCTTGATGAGGAGTTCTTGATCAGATTCCTTATGAAGAAGTCCTGAAGAAATCCCTGCAACAGTAGAATCTCCAGATCCAACAGGATTGACTACCTGAATTTTTGGAATATCTACCTTGTAGAAAGTATCACCATGTTTAGCAAAAGCACCATTGGCACCAAGTGAAACGATAATCCACTCAATACCTATAAATAACGGTTCTTGAAGAACTTCTTTTAATTCATCCAAATCCTCAGAAACTTCTTTCCCAAGAAGCTGAGACAATTCTTCGTTATTGGGTTTGATAACTGTTGGTTTGTGTGGTGATTCAAGAACTGCCTGAAGAGCAGCACCTGAGCAATCCAAGACTACAGGTTTGCCAGCTTGATTTGCAAGTTCTACCAAACTCGCATAGTAGTCAACTGGAAGACCTACTGGCAGACTACCAGAGATAGCAACTACTTCCACAGTATCAAGGAGATTCTCGAAATGAGCCAAGAAATCTAGGCCTTCTTGTTCCAGAACTTCAGGTCCTTTCTCAAGAATTTCTGTTTGGTTGTCTCCGTGTAGAATAGCGATACAGTTACGAGTCTCTCCTTGAATGGAAAAGAAACGTTTACTTACTTTATCATCGATATGCTCTACTAGATAGTCACCAAGTTTGCCACCAACTAGACCAGTAGCAGCAACAGAATCACCAAATTCTGAAAGAACTCGAGTAACATTGAGACCTTTTCCACCAGCTGTTTTTGTCACGTCCACCACACGGTTGACAGTGTCAATTTTTAATTCATCCAAAGGATAAGAAATATCAATGGATGGATTCATTGTGACTGTTAAAATCATGCATCACCTCTTAGTCGTGGTATTCACCGCGATCCCATTTTTCAAGGAATTCTGTAAAGAAGTTTGCATCTGCTTGATGAGCATTGTGAGTTTCAACGTGCTCGATTTTAGCGATCAATTTTTTGTTTTCTTCTGATGGTTTGTATTCAGCATTGATGAAAGCTTCGATGATATCACACATGAGCAATTCACCAGTAATCTTACCACCAAAACCAATAACGTTGGCATTCAACTGTTCTTTGGCGTAAAGAGCTGTTGTCATATCACGAACCAAAGCAGAACGGACTCCAGGAACTTTATTTACAGCGTTGTTGATACCAACTCCAGTACCACAGATACATACCCCAAGATCAGCTTGACCGCTAGTTACAGCTTCACCGACTTTTTTACCAAAGATTGGGTAGTGTGTACGAGCATGGTCGTAAGTACCAAAATCAATGACTTCATGTCCTTTTGATTTCAAGAATTCTGAAACCGCCATTTTTTCATCTGTTACGATGTGGTCACATCCAATTGCAATTCTCATTAGTTATTCCCTCCGATTAATTATATAAATCTCATATCATTTATCCTTACTCAAGAAAAATCAAGATTAGCTTAGGAAGCGAGCTGCGAGCATAACTGAAGTTAGCTAAAGGGAGCTGACGACAGATTATCTTGATTTTTGAAGAGTATTAGCACATTTTGTTCAACATATCGACCCGAATCTGGTGACGACCGCCGTCGTATTTACCATTAACAAAACCTTTAGCAATATTTTTCGCCAATTCATCACCAACGACTTCTGCACCCATAGTGATCATACGTGAGTTGTTGTGGCCACGAGTCATATAAGCTGAACGTTCATCAGATACTTCTGCGGCAACCATTCCTTTAATCTTAGTTGCAACCATGAACGGACCAGCACCATAGGCATCAATCACGATACCAAGGTTTTGTTCTTCTTTGTTTACTTCTGCAGCAACAGCAAGAGTCACATCAACAAAGTCTTGACCTTCAGCCGTAACATCCACTACGTGGAAGTTTTCTTTTTCCAAGAAGTCTTTCACAACTTCTTTCAATCTCAAACCTGCAGCATCTGCACCAATGATAATAGACATATTAAGTCCTCCTTTAATTTTCTATATAATGAACTAAAATGTTTTAAAACATTAAACGTTATTTGATTCACAAGTTTATAATACAACATTTTATGTTCGCTGTCAACATTATATGTTTACTTTTAAACATTTTTAAAATTTTTCTTTAAAAAATAGTAATATCAAATCCGATTTCTTCTTTTTCTCCTGCTGGGAGTAGACGGACATTTTTCTTGCTTTCTAAATAATCACCCTCTTCTAACGAGGTCGACAAACCTGACCAAGGTTCCAAGGCTATAAATGGCCCTTTGTTAATAGTTGACCAGATAATTAGATTTGGAAATTCTTGAAAATCTAAACGTAACCCTTTATCATGATTCCGAGAACGAAGAGCAACGGTCCGTGATTTTAGCTCATCAAGGGTCACTGCATCTTTATCAAAGATGGCATAGTCCAAATTTAGTTCTTTTTGATGATCTAGGAAACTTGTACGTTCCAGAAAGTTCAACATACCAGTTTCAGGATAAGAGAGAGGAACACTGCAGGTTTCTTCCTGTTCAAACTCCAAATAGTAATCCTCATAATTTTCATCATCAAATAAAGGGCAGTTAAATCCCGGATGACCTCCGATGAAGTACGGCATAGCGCCACTATCTCCACGATTTTCTACGATATACTGGGTACGAAGCTTCTTACCAGTCAAGCTATAGCGAATTGATAAGCGAAAATGATAGGGATAGTTCTGAAACATCTCCTCTGTGTCCTCAATAGCAAAAGTCACACTCGTATCCGTTTGTTCTACTAATTCAAATTCTTTCTTGCGAACGAGACCATGCCGAGGAATGACTCCACTCGCTTCTTGACCATCTTTTAATACATAGTGAGCGGTGTCATTGCGCAAACTCCCACAAATGGGGAAAAGAACTGGAGCTTGACCACTCCAATAGGTCGCATCTCCCTGCCAGAGGTATTCTACACCATCCTTATCCTTGATTGAAGAAAGTGCTCCTCCCAATTTCTCAAACTGCACTGTCAATTTATCGTTTTCTAGCGCGATCACCATCCAAATCTCCTCTCTACTTCAGAGATAAAGGCAGGCTTCTGACTTCTCTCTGCTTAGTATTTATCACATAGGAAAAGCTAGATTATCAACATTCCCATTGGAAATGGACAATCTAGCTTCCCTAGTCTTACAATATTTAACAATAGTTAACGGATATTATTTTGCTTTTGCTGCATATTCTGCATTCCGTTTGATCATTTGCTTTCTGTACCAAGCAAAGATTCCAATATAAGCACCAAGGAAGACAATAGCACCAATGATAGCTTTAATATCACCTGTAGTAGTATTACCAATAGTCCAGCCCAAGAGTTTTTCGATTGGTCCTTCAAGTGTTGAATGAGTGATCAATTGAGACTGGCTAACTCCTTCAGGGAAGGCACCTACGCCTTTAGCAAGTTCTGTTGCAAACGGTGCAATCAGGGTACCTGAAAGAAGGAAGAGTGGTAACAAGAGTGTTCCAAAGACAATCATACGAAGCAATTTACCACGAGTAACAACCAGAAGGGCAGGTGTCACACCCATGGCGATGATACCAGCCAATGGCAAGATACCGTTCCCTACATTAGAAAGCAGAACTGCTTCAATCAACATGATTGGGGCAAGTACGTTAGCGCAGGCCCAGATTTCTGCACGACCAGCGATAAATGGCCAGTCAAGACCGATGTTGAATTTACGTCCTTGAAGACGTTTTGTTGCTACGTTAGTAATACCTTGTGAAAGTGGTTCTACGGCTGCGATAAACCATGATCCGATAAGTGAGAAGAGCTCCAAGCAGACGCCGGCAGTCAAACCGAGAGACAACCAGCCTTTAATAACCAATTGCCATGTGTTACCATCTTCTACACCTGCTACTGGGTGCGGAGTTCCCATGATGCCGATAACTACACCGAGAAGGAAACCGATGAAGAATTTAGATCCCCAGAAACCGATTTTCTTGTTCAAAGCGGCAGCATCAAAGTCATATTTATCCAACCCAGGGAAGAACTTATCAAAAATCTTATCCAAAACCATGATAACAGGGTTCATCATGTAGTTCATGTGAGTTGAAGTCATTGGAGATGAGCTTGGTGCATTCAACAAATCATCAAAAGTTGGTTTCATCAAGTCAGAGTTGATAATCTTCAAGACACCAACCAAGACAACTGCTAAAGTTGCAATCAAGAGTGATACAGCAGGACTTACATGGCTCTTATCTGCATACCATTTGATGAGCAAGCCAGTAATTGACAAGTGCCAAATATCAAAGATATCCACATCCAATGTATCTGTTTTCTTTATGGCTAACATCACAACATTGACAATGAGCATGATGAGCAAGAAGTACAAGGTCCATGGAGAACCCCAAGTGATAGTTGCAAGCGGTGCCCAACCAACGTCAGTGATGTTCAACTGGATACCAGTGTTTTCAACGAATTTAGCAAGTGAAGCTGAGAAAGCTCCGTTAAGCATACCGATGATGGCACCGATACCAGTAAGAGCGATGGCAAGTTTGATACCACCTTCAAGCGCTTTGGAGAATTTTACTCCAAAAAGTAGAGCCAATACTGTCAAAATGATCAGCATGATGATAGGACCACCCATATCTAAGATGGGTTTAAAAATCTTATTGGCTAGGTCAATAATGACATCCATAATAATTCCTCCCTTTTTTTGTTATATGAATGTTAACAAGATAAAGAATAGATTAACTTAGTCCGTGCTCTTTAATAGCTGCTTCAATATTGTCAAACACTGGAGCGCTCATTGCAGGAATACGGAACAAGATTGGTCCAGCTTCGATAACTGGGATTCCTGGTTCAAAACCAAGATCCGTTGCAGCGATTGGCGTGAAGATATCATAACCTTGCATTAGATCTTCATTGACATCCTTAACCATCACGGCATCACAATGTACATCATAACCGCGGTTTGACAACTCTTCCTCAAGAGCACTCTTGATTTGGTGACTTGAGTTTACCCCAGCTCCGCAGGCTGCTAAAATTTTAATCATAATAAAATCCTCCGATTTATTTATTTAATAACTTTTGAAATATATTGAAACAACTCTTCTTTAGAGTTCAAAGAAGCTAAACCAGCTAGATTTCCTTCACTAGTGAAGAAATCCATTAACTGTGCTAAGATATTGGTCTGGCTTGAGCTAGAGTTGTTGATAATAAAGAACAAGAGAGACACTTCAACGGTTTGCGTAGGAGAAATCATATTGTGGAAGGTTACAGGCTGATCTAGCTTAACAACTACCACATTTTCAGTCAAATTATGCGCAATATCCGTATGAGGTATGGCAACATTCGGCAAGTCCTTGCCTAAAAATTCCATATCCAATCCGGTTGGAAACGCCTTTTCTCTTTCAAGTAAAGCGTTTCGATAAGAAGAAGTTACAACTTCTCTTTCTTCTAACAAATCAGCTACTTGATGAAAAAGATCTTCTTGATTTTCTGCATGTAAACAAAACACTAGATTTTCATCAAATAATTGGGCAAGCGCCATTTTATCATCTCTCCTTTTGTTTCTTTTTGTTCGTTTAATTAATTATATCATTATGTGATAGCGCTGTCAATAGTTTGTTTTGTTATTTTTTGTTTATTTATCTAATAACTTAAAATTTTAATGTTCATATGAAGATAGAACATTTCGTCATTCTGCATGGCTGAAGAACAACACGAGTCATAAGAATATCCTAGCAAGTCTAAGCTGATATACAAGAACTTTTCGTCCACTGTAAAATACAATTATTCATCTGCAATAAGAAATAAAAGCTACGAAATTCGCAGCTTTTATTTCTTAAATCAACATTCATGACAACGCGATCAAATCAGAGAACCTTGGTGTAAGAACTATATTTTGCTCTCACTTTCGGAGAGATATGGTCATCCGTTACAATCGCGTCAATATTGTCCAAACGGTAAAAACTATAGAAAGAATAGCTATCAAATTTGCTATTATCTGCAACAATGTATTTTTCAATTGCATTGTTGAGAATAATGGCATTTCCATTTCCCTCTTCTTCATTGGCAGTCGTCACATTGTGACCGTCGATTCCGTTCACTCCAATAAAGGCCTTTGATACCTTGATTTCTCGTAAAAGTTTATTGGCAAACTGCCCCACAAAAGTCTGGGTCTTGACCCGATAGCGTCCTCCGATCAAAATCAAATCAAAATTAGGGTAATCCTTCAATTTTTCAAAAATAGGGAGTGAATTGGTTACAATACTGATATTTTTCCCCTCTAAATAATCGCCTATAAAATCCGTTGTAGTACCTGATCCGATAAAAACTGTGTCTCCTTCAGCAATTAAATCAGCACATTTCTTAGCAATCAGCTTCTTTTCTTCGATATTTAACATCGTTTTTTCAGAATGCGAAGCTTCATTCAAGCTATCTTTCACCTTTTTATGAGCCCCACCATGCACCCGAATCAAAAGTCCTTGCTTCTCAAGATCAATCAAATCTCGCCGAATGGTCATATCTGTTACATTCAGCAATTCCTTCAGGTTCTTTACAGACACAACTCCCGTCTGGTCCAGCTCTTGTAAGATCACTTTATGACGACTTTCCTTCATGTACAATCCTCCTTGTTGTTGATGTCTAGAGACGTCTCATCAAAGTTTCCCCTTTGATTCTTAGGTTCCTTGGACACCTCAAATCACTTTAATGTCCATGCACCTTTGCTTATATCATTATACTACAATTTTTTCATATAAACAAAATAATGTATACTTTTTTTCAAAAAAATAGATTATTGTTTGTTTATGCGTTTTCATTGTGCTATTTTCAAACAATTCTTGAAAGATATTCAAATTATTTTCAATAGAAAAATCCGATATCAGCTGACATCGGATTTTCTGTTTATTTATCGCCTTTATTACGGATAACAAAGCCGGTTTTCTTTTCGCTAGAAGTGCGTTGTGGGCGTTTATTTCCTCTGCTTTCGAAGTCGCGACTGTTCTTGTTTGACTTGCGTTTAAAGTCACGGCGGCCGCCCTCTCGATCTTCGCGTCCACCACGACGATCACGGACTTGGTCACCTCGACGACCGTTGCCACGACCACTCTTACCTTTTCCGCCAAAGCCACCGCCAGATGCTTTAAATGGCAATGGTTTTTCACGGGCAATTTCTACTTCAGGAAGGGTATCCGGATCCTGTACCGTCAAGCTGAGGATATACATGGCCAGCTCTTCTGGGCTGAATTCTGCTGCCAGCTTGCGGGCATCCTTACTGAATTTCTCAAAGTTAGAACGGATGCTTTCGTCAGCAAAATCGCGTTCAATCTTCTTAAGGGCAACTCTTTTCTTAGCTTGGAAAGCTTCCTCTGCAGTCGCAGGCTTGAGGCCTTTCATACGCTTCTTGGTCAGATTTTCGATAATCTGCAGATAGCCCATTTCATTTGGCGCTACAAACGTGATAGACTGACCTGACTTACCAGCACGACCGGTCCGACCAATCCGGTGAACATAGCTTTCTGGATCCTGCGGAATGTCGTAGTTGTAGACATGGGTCACACCAGAAATGTCCAATCCACGCGCAGCCACATCTGTCGCCACTAAAACATCCAAATTGCCGTTTTTAAAGTCACGCAGAACGCGAAGGCGCTTGCCTTGATCCAAATCACCATGGATACCCTCTGCTCGGAAACCACGGATTTTCAGACCGCGAGTCAGCTCATCCACCCGGCGCTTGGTCCGACCAAAGACGATTGACAGCTCAGGCTGCTCCACGTCCATCAGGCGAGTCATGGTATCAAATTTTTCATTTTCTTTGACACGGATATAATACTGGTCTACCAGCTCCGTTGTCAATTCCTTGGCAGCAATCTTGACATGCTCAGGCTCCTTCATGAACTTGACACCAATACGCTTGATAGCATCAGGCATGGTCGCTGAAAAGAGCAATGTCTGACGTTCTTCTGGCACACGGGAAATGATAGACTCAATATCTTCCAAAAAGCCCATGTTAAGCATTTCATCCGCTTCGTCCAAGATCAAAGTTTCAATCTGATTCAGCTTAAGCGCCTTGCGTTTGATCAAATCCAAGAGACGACCAGGTGTTCCTACGACGATATGAGCACCAGACTTGAGGGCCTTGATTTGCTTTTCGATGCTGGAGCCACCGTAAACAGAACGCACCTTGACACCCTTGCTGCGGCCAAAACGAAACAGCTCTTCCTGACTCTGCACGGCCAATTCACGGGTCGGTGCGATAACCAACGCCTGCACAGCAGGATTATCGGTATCAATCTTTTCCAGCGTTGGAAAACCAAAAGCTGCTGTCTTTCCTGTCCCTGTCTGGGCCTGACCAATGACATCCTTACCTGCCATAGCAAGTGGAATCGTCTGCTCTTGGATAGGACTTGCTTCTACAAAGCCAGCTTTTTCAATCTCTGCTAGTAATTCAGTAGATAAATGTAATTCATTAAATTTCAATGTTCTTCTTCTTTCTAAAGGCAGTGCGAAGCCACCTTATAAGGCTTTTGATACTCATCTATCGAAACATACCAAGTGCTTTTCTCTTACTAAATCTCGATTTTCTGAGAGTATTCGCTCTTCTCTTCATAAATATGGTCTCTCAAGTCTAGGCACTAAAAAAGCGCCGACTCGGTCGCTAGTTCCCACTGAATAGAAAAACTGTATTTCTGCAACTAATTTAGTATACCACAAAAGCACCTAAAAAGATAGGACTTGCTTGTAAAATATTTTATTAGAGATTTCTTTTGTAAAAAATGAAAACTTGAAAATCATTTTCAAAAACATTATAATCTACAAAGAAGAAAGGAGACAGATATGAATAAATTTTTACGAGTGACTTTCATTTTACTGATCTTAGCTATGCTGGGCGCGGCTATAATCCAGATTTTCCAGCCCCAGCTCTTGGGCAATGAGTCCATCTATGGTCTAGCTCCCTACTGGCAGCGGGAAATTGGTTTCTGGAATCTGGCTATTCTGCCTTTAGTCATTGCCGCCAACATAAAGTATGATTGGCTCTATCTACGTATGACCTTGCTAGCACTGATTCTGGGCGGGCTGGGCTTTGGCACCAACCATCTGCTAGGCTATCTGGAAAAAGCGAATCAAGCGAATCTACTGGGCTGGATTGAAAATTATCTGCTCGTCTGCTGCTGGATAATCGGTTGGGGATTAGAATCTAGAAAAGAGAAAAAGTGATATAGAGAGTATCCATTATTAACCAATAATATAACGATAATCCATAATTATCATCGTTACACTATTGGTTCTTTGACTCCTTATTAACTGTGGCCGATTGAAAAGTCAAAAATCTGGAGAGGATCATAAGGATCTTCTCTTTTTTGATATGCAAAATGTTAATATTCTTATTTTGAAGTTTTCATAATTACGAAATCAATTAAAAACTCTAGAACAAAAAATAAACCGATAGAATGGATCTATCGGTTTTTGCATACTATGAAATAAATTAGCGTACAGTGCGGATGCGCATTGTGTTTGTACGAACCGCTTCGCCAAGTGGTACACCTGCAACGATAACGATATCGTCACCAGACTCAACAAGACCTGCTTCAACTGCTTTACGTTCAGCGATTTCGAACATATCATCAGTTGATGAAGGTGCTTCTGTCAACATTGGGATAACACCCCAGTTCAACATCAAGCCACGTTCTGTCAATTCATCGAATGTCAATGCCAAGATATCAGCATTTGGACGGTATTTAGAGATTAAACGAGCAGTGTGACCAGTCTTAGTCAAAGTAACAATCAATTTGATATTCATTGAGTTTGTAGCATCTTTAACAGCTGAAGCCATAACTTCTGTCTTAGAGTTACGTTCGAAAGTATCTGAGTTCAAACGTCCGTATTCGTTAAGAAGAGTTTGAGCGTTCTTATCGATTGTAGCCATTGTAGTCACTGACTCAAGTGGGTATTTACCGTTTGCAGACTCACCTGAAAGCATTGTAGCGTCAGTTCCATCGATAACAGCGTTAAATACGTCTGATACTTCTGAACGAGTTGCACGTGGTTTTTCAGTCATTGTTTCAAGCATGTTTGTTGCTGTGATAACAACTTTACCAGCTGCATTGACTTTAGTAATGATCATTTTTTGGTAAACTGGAACCATTTCGAATGGTACTTCGATACCCATGTCACCACGAGCGATCATGATACCGTCAGCAGCTTCAATGATTTCATCCAAGTTGTCGATACCTTGTTGGTTTTCGATTTTAGCGAACAATTGAACATGTCCGTTACCAGTTTCTTCACAGATTGCACGTACTTCGTTGACGTCTTTTGCAGTGCGTACGAACGAAATCGCGATGAAGTTGATACCTTGTTCAAGACCGAAGCGGATATCGTCGTTATCGCGCTCAGCAAGAGCTGGGAAAGGAATTTTAGTATTAGGGATGTTTACACCTTTTTGTTTAGCGATAACACCGTCATTTTCAACTTCAACTACAAATTCACGGTTTGCATCGTCTTTTTCTACAACGCGAAGACCAAGTTTACCATCGTCAACCAATACTTGGCGACCTACTTCAACATCATCATAGATATCAAGTCCACCAGCAACGTTCAAAGCAATCACATCGCGTGTTGATTTGATTCCTTGTTTTGTCGCAACGCGGATTTTTTCACCAGTTTTGTATGAGTACTCTTTTGCTTCGCCTTCGAACAATTCTGTACGGATTTCTGGACCTTTAGTGTCAAGAAGGAAACCAACTTTTTTACCAGCGATTTCTTCCGCACGTTTAACAGTTGCCATACGCTCACCTTGTTCTTGGTGGTCACCGTGTGAGAAGTTGAAACGGAAAGTGTTTGCTCCTGCTTCAATCAATTTTGCAATATTTTGAGCTGAAGCTTCAACGTCCAGTTTTTCACCCCAGTATCCGTCTTCACCGAATTTTTTACCGCCACGGATTTCTACCGCAGGACCTAAAGTTGCAACGATTTTTACGCGTTTGTTCATGATATTAAGAAACTCCTTCTACTATTTGGGGATTTCACCCCTGATTGACCAATTAAATATTAATGCTGCGATTGAGCTCTGCTAGGCCGATATCAGCTTTGTGTGGATTGTTGACAACGATTTTGCCGTCTGCAGTCAGGCTAAAGAGTGCGCCTTCTTCAGCAGTTCCCAAGATTGGGCTTTCCACCATTTTTTCATTACGGATACCTACGGCAACACCACCGATACCTTCTTTAAGTAGTTTAACGGCATGCGCTCCCATACGAGAAGCCAATACACGGTCGCGAGCAGTTGGTGAACCACCACGTTGGATGTGACCAAGTTCAGTCACACGAAGATCGCTAGTATCACCAGCTTCTTTCAGCTTTTTACCAAACTCATCTGCTGACATAACACCTTCAGCAAGAACAATGATATTATGCTTCTTACCTTTTTCATAGCCACGTTTGATGCTGGCAACGATATCTTCAATCTTGAAGCCTTCTTCAGGAATGATAATTTCATCTGCACCTGTAGCAATACCTGCCCAAAGTGCGATATCACCAGCGTTACGTCCCATTACTTCAACAACGAAAGTACGACGGTGACTGGATGATGTATCACGGATCTTGTCAATCGCGTCCATTGCAGTTGTAACAGCAGTATCAAAACCGATAGTGAAATCTGTTCCGACAATGTCATTGTCAATAGTTCCAGGTACACCAACAGCTGGGAAGCCATGCTCTGTTAAGCGCATCGCACCATGGTAAGAACCGTCTCCACCAATAACAACTACACCTTCAATGCCGTGTTTCTTCAGTTGTTCGATTCCCTTTAATTGCCCTTCAAGTTTTGCAAACTCAGGGTAGCGTGCTGAATGAAGGAAAGTTCCTCCACGAGAAATAATGTCTCCAACTGAAGTCGCATCAAGTGGATAAATATCACCAGCAACCATTCCAGCGTAGCCGCCATAAATTCCATAAACTTCCATTCCTTCGGAAATTGCTTTACGAACGACTGCACGAATAGCAGCATTCATACCAGGGGCATCTCCACCACTGGTCAAAACAGCAATACGTTTCATTTCGTAATGTGCTCCTTTATCTTTTTAACATTCTTATAGATTATACCACAATCAGAATAAAAATTCTCTTATTTTCCTGATTTTTTACCGAAAAACCGTTTTCATGCTGTAATTTTCTAGTTCAGCTTGAAGTTGGTCTGATTTTTGAACTTGAAAGCCTGATGCAGGAACCGTTTTCTTTTCATTCTCATAGCGTAGCACCACGGGAATATCCCCAGGGTATCGCTGCAGGATCTCCGCAATCTGCCTGTCGTGACTAGAGTCAGCCAATTGGATCCAAAAGCGTTCTGAGCTTGCTTTCTCCACCTCTGCTAGAACCATCTGTAGTCGGCCATCCCTCTCCTGAATTTTTCCAGTCAGATAGTAATAGCCTTTTTCTTGGATTAGTTGAGCAAAGCGGCGATAAACTTCAGGGAATAAAGTAACATCTAACTTTTTCTTCGTATCTGTCACTTGCATAAAGGCCATGTTTTCACCATTTTTTGTGCGAATAACCTTGATAGACTGGACTTCAACTAGAATGGTCGCCTTACTATTATCGGCCAGCTCTTCAATCCAGACAAAAGGATGATGGGCTTTCTTGGCTAAGCTAATGAGTGGATGGTCACTAAGTCCAATCCCAATCAGAGCTTGCTCCTGCTCAAACTTTTCTGCAGCAGTAAAATCCTCGGCATCCGTCCATGAATAGCTAGTATCAGCAAATAAACTCCCCAGCTCATCCGCAAAGACAAAAAGATTCGGTAGATTGTGCAAAATCTTCTGGCGATTGGGCTCAAAAACATCAAAGAGCCCCAATTGCACCAAAGGACTTAAAAGCGGCAATTTATGATAACTCTGAGGCAGGCGTAAAATGAAATCTTCCACACTGCTAAAGGGATTCTTTTGACGCTCTTCTATGATCCAGAAAGCAAAATCCCTTGGTAAGCCCTTAATATTTTTCAAACCAAGATAGATTTTCCGCTCCTGAAACTTATCTTTATAGGGAATGTTATGGATGGTCAAGGGAGCTAGCTCAAAGCCAAAGCCGAGTGCATCTGTTATATAGTCCGAGCTAGAATAATTAAGCATGACATCAAAGAAGATGTCTGGATAATGAGCCTTGAAATAGGCCAACTGAAAAGCTAGAGCCGAGTAAGCATAGGCATGACTGCGGTTGAAGCCATAACCAGCAAATTTCTCCATGACCGCAAAGACTTCCTTGGCCTTGGTCTCTGAGTGCCCCAATCTGACAGCTCCCCTGACAAATTCTTCCTCCATTTTATGCATTTCAGCAGCATTTTTCTTGCCCATTGCCCGCCGTAAAATATCGGCCTTTCCCAGACTAAAACCACCAAAGCGCTGGGCGACCTGCATGACCTGCTCCTGGTAAAGCATGATGCCATAGGTTGGAGCTAAGATATCCTCCAAGCTTGGATCAATCATCTCCACGCGCTCGCGACCATGCTTGCGCTTGACAAAGTTATCAATATAGTCACTAGCTCCGGGACGATTGAGAGAGGTGGTAGCCACTACTTCTTCAAACTGGACGGGTTGGACTCTTTTCAAAAGACTGATGGCACCCGCTTGTTCAAACTGGAAAATACCCTTGGTATTACCCGCTGCAAAGAGGCGTAGAGTTTCCTCATCTTCCAGGTCAATACCAGCAATATCAATATCAACTCCGTATTTGTCTAGAGTCGCTTCTTTCATCCGCTGGACAAAGGTTAAATTGCGCAGGCCCAGAAAGTCCATCTTAAGCAGTCCATTACTTTCCACACCGTGGGCATCGTACTGGGTGATATACATGTCTTCCCCATATTTTAAAGGAATCTGATTGGTCAAATCATCGTCGCTCATGACAACACCAGCCGCATGGATTGAGGTCTGGCGTGGATTTCCTTCGATTTTCTTAGCAATTTCAAAGGCCTTCTGGTATTCTAGTTTGCTATTGATAATCTGACGAAAAGCTATATTTCGCTCATAAGCAGTGGTTAAGTTGTCTCGAAAACCGATTTTTTTAGTGATATTGGTCAGCTCGTACTCTGGCAAACCAAAACGCTTAAAGACATCTCGGATGGCCTGCTTGGCTCCAAAGGTTGAGTAGGTCACAATCTGGGCTGCATGCATGCTACCATAACGATCTCGGACATAGCGGATAAACTCCGGCCGATACACATCGGGAATATCAATATCAATATCGGGCATGGTATAGCGTTCTAGGTTTAGGAAACGTTCAAACAGCAGGTTCTTTTCTACTGGGTCAATGCCAGTAATCTCCAAAGCATAAGCTACCAAACTACCAACTGCAGAACCACGCCCCATCCCCATATAATAACCTTGACTACGACCAAAGCGCAGCAAATCCCAGACAATAAGGAAATAATCATCAAAGCCCATCTGATGAATGACATCCAGCTCCTGATCCAGCCTTACTTGATAGACTTCCCCTGCAAGTCCCCGCTTGGCCAATCCCATCTCAGCCAATTCTCGCAGCTCCTCTACAGCTGGCCGCTCAGGATTAAAGCGTGGAAGTTTCAACTCAGTATTGATTTCATAATGAACACCAGCCACCAATTTCTCCAAGTTGGTCAAACTCTCTGGAAAGTTTTCAGCGAAAGCGTCCACTAAAGAGGCTGGCGCTAATAAAAATTCATGGTTTGACAGATGGCCGACCTCTCGCAAGCTGATATTGTCCCGAATCGCCCTCAACATCTGCAAAGTCTCCAAGTCTCCTTGCTCAAAATAACGAACCGTATGTAAGGGCAGGACTGACCTAGTCAATTCCTGTCTAGGCGTATCCGGAAAGACCCCAACATAAAAGTCTAAGCCAAGATCTAGTTGATCCACGCCCTCAAAGATTGGCACAATCAGAGCCAGCCCCTTAAAAAGATGTTGAAAATCTTCCCAATTTTGACGATTCATCATTTTTAGAGTCGAAATCTTCATCAAATTGCGATAACCCTGACTATCTATGGCTAACAGTCTCAGATTGAGAGGATTTCCATCTTTATAAATTTCCATTTCCAGACCCAGCAAGGGCTGAAGTCCTGCCGCTTTTGCCTCCTCTAGGAAATGATAAGCCCCATAAAGATTGTCCACATCCATCATGCCCAAACTTTTGTAGCCCAAGTCCTTGGCCCCTTGAACATATTTTTTGATAGAGACTAAACTATCCATAAAGCTATAAACAGTCTTGGTATCTAGTTGTGTAATCACAAAATTCTCCTTAATACAGCTACAATAAATGATGCCTACTAGTAAAAAGAAGACAGAAAAAATGCGTTTCCACTTCTTTATTTTTACATTTTATCTGAAAATCTATGCCAAATCTTGGCTAACTCCTGACCTCTTCATTCCTATCAGTTAAGCAGATTGGACAAGCAATGATTTTCAACATTCCTGCTTCTATTATACCTAAATTTCTGTAAAGAAGAAACTCAGAGTCTTTTATATTCGGCGACTGTGCTTAACTAAAATAAAAAACGAGACAGAATTAAATTCTTTCAAAATTTAATTCCGTCCCATCCCGTATCAATTTATTATTTACGAGTTGATTTACGTTCATTGATCGTATGAGCTAGGAGAACTTCGCGCTCTTCCAACTCTTCTTTATGCATAATCTTCGTCAGCATCCGCATACTAATTGCACCGATGTCATACAGAGGTTGTCCGATAGTAGACAGATTAGGGCGAGTAAAGCGAGCGATTTGCGAATCATCACTAGTAATGATTTCAAAGTCTTCAGGAATACGAACACCTCGATCGGCCAAACCATTAAGCAAACCTGCTGCCAACTCATCTCCGGTCACAAAGGCCGCTGTTGCCTTTGAAGCAATCAGACGTTCAGCTAGATGATAACCATCATCGTAGCTATACTTAGACTCGAAGACCAAGCCCTCGCTGTATGAAATTTTCTTGCTCTTCAGAGCTTCTTTGTAGCCAGACAAGCGAATTTTACCATTGATATCATCTACCAAAGGACCGCTGACAAAAGCAATTTTCTTGTTGCGCTTAGCCAATAGTTCCACAGCATCAACGGTTGCCTGTTTATAATCAATATTGACACTTGGTAACTGATGTTCTACATCCACCGTGCCCGCTAGAACCACTGGTGTCCGTGAACGTGAAAATTCTGAACGAATTTTCTCTGTCAGATGGTAGCCCATAAAAATAATACCATCTACTTGCTTAGAGAAAAGGGTATTAACAACCGAAACTTCCTTGTCATCATCTTCATCGCTGTTTGCCAGGACGATATTGTACTTATACATTTCGGCAATATCATCAATCCCTTTGGCTAAAGTAGAGAAGTAACTATTCGTGATATTGGGAATTACAACACCAACAGTGGTCGTTTTTTTGCTGGCCAAACCACGGGCAACTGCATTAGGACGATAGTCAAGACGTTCAATTACTTCTAGTACTTTTTTTCGTGTATTTTCTTTTACATTCTTGTTACCATTTACAACTCGGCTGACTGTCGCCATTGAAACTCCCGCTTCACGGGCGACATCATAAATGGTTACTGTGTCGTCTGTGTTCATATAGTTTCCTTTCTTTTGTTGAAAATATCGTTTTCATTTTTCTACACTTATCATTGTATCACTAATTGTAAACACTTTCAAGTATTTTAGCGCACAGATATGAAAACTTTTTCATTTTTTATTTACACAAATCGCAGGAAATAAGTTATTGATTCAAAATAGTTTAAACTCAATAAAAAATCGGCTCAAAAGCCGATTCTTTTATATCATTTAAAGCTGCCTATACATCAACCAGAATTTCGTAGTCCTGTTGCAATTCCATTGATGGTAATGTGGATCAAACGTTCTTGTTCTGGTGAAAGTTCTCCTCGGCGCTGACGCTTGATCAGCTCAAGCTGAATATAGTTCAAAACATTGAAATAAGGCATACGATAGTTCAAACTATCCTTGAGATAGGCATTTTCTTCCAAGAGCTCATCATGGTCTTCAATCGCCAAGATAACATCCTTGGTCAGCTGCCATTCGTCGAGGATGGTATTGAAAATATCCCGCACATCTTGATCTTCACAAAGTTGCGCATATTCAAAGGCGATATTCATATTGGACTTAGACAGGACCATATCAACATTTGACAAAAGGGACTGGAAGAATGGCCATCTCTTGTACATAAACTGTAGGAAGGCTAGATTCTTTTCAGGATCTTCATCAATAAATTCCTTAAAGCTGGAACCGACACCATACCAACCAGGGAACATAACCCGACTTTGAGACCAAGAGAAGACCCAAGGAATGGCTCTTAGGCCACCGATTTCAGTGATCGTTTTACGGGCGGCTGGACGAGATCCGATATTAAAGCTAGAAATCGCCTTAATAGGACTGGACTCAAAGAAATAATCGTAGAAACGTTCGTCGCCAAAGACTAGATCGCGATAGATTTGGTAGCTTCGATCAACCACTCGATCCATCACTCTCTCGTATTCATTGGTCGTATTACTATCACTCTTCTTATAGCTTATCATGCGGTTAATAGCCGCCGATACAAGCATTTCCAGATTATAGTAAGCAGCGTCCTTATTACCGTATTTATTTCCGATGACCTCTCCCTGCTCTGTTAGGCGGATACGATCATTGATACTACGCAATGGTTGTGAAGTGATTGCCTCATAGGTTGGGCCACCGCCACGACCGACAGTTCCTCCGCGACCATGGAAGAAGGTAATCTTGACGCCAAACTTGTCGCCAATAGCTGTCAGTTGTTGCTGAGCCTTGTAGAGTGTCCAGCATGATGATAAATAACCACCATCCTTGTTACTGTCTGAGTAGCCCAGCATGATTTCTTGGTAGTTGTTTTTAGAAGCGATCCATTTTTGAGCAATTGGCAGAGACAGATATTTCTCCATAGTATCGCAAGAATTATCCAAGTCCTCAATCGTTTCAAACAGAGGTACAATCTGCACACGCGCACCTTCTTCATCGATCAAGCCGACTTCCTTGAGCATAATCGCCAACTCTAGCAGATCTGATACGCTAGTCGAATGAGAAATAATATTTTGCTTGATAACATCTTCGCCAATCGCATCCTTAAGCTGACGAGCCGTCTTGAAAATCTCCAATTCTTTTTGTAGAAGTTCAGATTTAGGTGCATGAGTGGCTGACAGGATCCGTGGATCCTCCAGAAGCTGCTTGAGGAGAACTTGGCATTTTTCTTCCTCTGACAAGCTGCTGTAATCTTTTACGATATTAGCAGAAGCCAAGAGCTCCGCCACACAAGCCTCATGGACACTGGAATCCTGACGCATGTCAATGCTGGCCAAGAAGAAACCAAAAATATCAACTGCTTGTAGCAATTCAGTAAGTTCTCCGGTCACCAGAGCTTGTCCATTGTGCTCCAGCAAAGAATCACGAATAACTAGAAGATCTTCCTTAAACTCTTGCGCATCTTTGTAAGATGGAAGTTGTTCTTTTCGTAATTCATCTAAACTACCACTAAGTTTAGACTGGATATAATTTGGAATGATTTCTCTACCATTATGGCTGACCGAGGTAGCAGCATTTGCATGCAGGACTGCTTCAGCTTTATCAGCCAAACGATGCCCTTCACCGGAGAAATTACCTTCTTTCAGATAAAGTAAGGTCTGAATCAACTTGGACTGAATGTAATGAAAAGCACGGCGATAAGGCTCATTTTCCCGATAAACAGACTTGTCGCTTGACAAAGCTGCCATCTTGGCTACAGCTTCACTTGTTTTTGAAAGATTAGTAGACAGGGAGAAGTTACGATAGAGCGTATAAACCTTGTCAATGTAGTAATTCAGAATAACTTCGCTCTGTACCGTCGCAGACAATTTCAGAGTTTCAGCGGTTACAAATGGATTCCCATCCCGGTCACCACCAATCCACATTCCCATGGTGATTGGTTTAGGATTTTCCAAATGGATTCCTTTTTCTTCTGCTAAGCGTTTATACTCTAGCATCAGGTTCGTGATTGCTTGAAGAAAAGAACTGTTATAGTATTCCATAACGTTAGTGATTTCATTGGTAACCTTAAGTTTCTTTTCCCGAATCATATCAGTCTGCATCATCAGCTCGATATAGCGACGGAGATTGGCTAACCATTTCTTTTCGTTCACCAGACCAGCTTTAACATCACGATGCTGGCGCAACAGTGTGTGAATATGATTGGTCAAATCCAACATGGTCTTGCGCTGAACCTGAGTCGGATGAGCAGTCAAAACGGGAACAACATTTAGATTTTCCAGGATTTCTTGTGCATTTTCTCGTGTTGAAACCAAATCAATCGTCGTCGAAAGCTTACCAAGGTAGTCTTGATCGATATTATTTTGATGATTGATCTCATAAGCCAAGTCAACATCTTCAGAAATATTGATGAGTAGAGGTAAAATAGCAAAATAGCGTGAGATATAGACCATATCATCCGTGGATAATTCTTCTACTACTGCTTTCAGCTCTTGGTATTTAGATTGAACTGCTAGTTCTTCAATCATGGAGATTTTAGCAAAAGTGTCAGGACTGAGAATATCCCGGGTAATATCTACCAACAAGTCCGTTAAAATAGAAACTTCTTCTCGAATCATTTCTTTATTGCTATAATTTTCTAATTTTGTAAATGACATTATTTACACCTTTCTATTGTTGAAGAGCTAACATACAAGAAGATCTTTTAGGATTGACTTACTTCTAGTTCCTGATACATGGCGTTTCGTCGCTCATTGGCATCAATATTTAAAACAAAGGCAATGGCAACTGATAGAACCAACAAACTATTTCCCCCCTGAGATAAGAATGGGAAGGTTACACCGGTTGAAGGAATCAAGCCCGAAATACCACCAATATTAACAAAGGTTTGCATCAGAATCATACCGCCAATTCCCAAAGCCATCATAGAGTTAAATGGATCCTTGGCTCTTGTACCTACGAGAATAATCCGTAAAATCAAGAAAAAGAGCAGGGCTAAAATTAAAGTTGCTCCAAAGAATCCGACTTCCTCAATAACAATCGAGAAAACAAAGTCTGTATGAGCCTCTGGTAGGTAACCCCGTTTTTCGATAGAGTTTCCTAAGCCTAAGCCAAACCAACCACCATTACTCATGGCATAGTAAGAATTGGCCAGCTGGTGTCCTGAGCCAGACAAATCGTCGAAAGGGTTGAAAAAAGCACTAAAACGCTTTGCAACATATCCAAAAACAGGAACTTGCTCAACACGCTTGACACCTATCAACCAAATACTCGCTAAAACTGCTGCCGACCCTCCTACAACAGCACCAAGCATGGTTGAGAACCATCTGTAAGCAATTCCGCTGGTGGAAATTACAATCAAAACTGTTAAGAGCAAAATGGTCGCATTTCCTAAGTCGGGCATGATAACCACCAGGCCTATCAAGAAAGCAACAATAACCCGCCAATCAGTAACGGCACGCGGAATCAACTGATTAAAGGTGATTGCTTGATAATCATATACTTCTATTTGCTCTTGTTTCTTAGAAAACTGTAGGGCCAAATACCAGACCAAAATAATCTTCAGATATTCTGCCGGCTGAGCAGTAACTGGGCCGATTTTTAGCCAACCGTGTGCCCCATTGATCGTTCCTGTGATAAAGCGTGAGAGTAAAAGCAGAATAATTTCAGCTATGATAACAAACGTAATCACTCCTGGCCTCTTCAGAAAATCCAGCTTCATTCGGTAAATAATCCCAATCATCACCAAGCTGAAAAGCCAAAAACCTGCTTGAGTGGCGACCATTCGAAAACTATTGAGCCCACTTTGAATGAGGATGGGGCTCGTCGTGGAATAAACGACAATCAAGCCAATGCCAGATAACAGCATGTACGGAATCAAAATTGAGTAATTCAATAAATGCTTTTTGTCAATTTTCATATTTCACCAATTTATTCTAAAAATTCAAACTTCATTATACCACTTTTTGATTCGAAAAAAAAGCATTAGGATGGCTTCAAAAGATATTTACTTATTTATCGCCTCAAAAATCCAATTATTTCAAATTGTTTTATCTTCTATTGCAATCAGATTACATTTTCATATTTCGCTGGAAATATAGATAAATATTTTGCTTTTCTATTTATTTTACGTTACAATGAAACAGTATGAGAAAAAGGATTAAACCGCTTGCACTCTTGTTATTTTTTGCTTGCTTTATTCTATATATTGTCATAAGCAAACACCATCTTGATGTGCAAATTAAACAAGCCCAAACAAAAAAAACTCAAGTCAGTCAGGTGACAACCAAGAAAAAAAAGGAAGAAGCTCCTTCAGACGAACCTGAGGAAGAATTGCTTAATAAGCCTATCGTTGACCTTTCCGGTTGGCAATTGCCCAGCGAAATAGACTATGATACCTTATCAACAAATATTTCTGGTGCTATCATTCGCGTGCATAGTGGAGCTCAAGCAAAAAAAGAAAATGTTGCCACTCATTTAAATGGACTTGACAAATCATTTGCCACCCATATCCAAGAGTTTCAAAAACGGGGGATTCCTGTAGCTGTCTATGCTTATATAGCAGCAGGCAATATCAAAGAAATGGAAAAAGAGGCTGAAAGCTTCTACAAGGCCTCTTCGAAATATAAGCCTACCTTTTACTGGCTTGATGTTGAAGAAAAGACCATGGGCGACATGAACGCAGGAATCGAGGCCTTTCGTGCCAAACTTGAAAGTCTTGGAGCTCAAAATATTGGTATCTACATTGGGACCTATTTCATGGAAGAGCACAGTATCTCAACTGAGAAATTTACTGCCGTTTGGATTCCAACTTATGGCTATAATGACGGCTACTATAACGCTGCTCCAAATACTGAACAGCCCTATGACCTACATCAATACACCTCAGAAGGTAAATTGGAAGGTTTCCCACATAACTTAGACCTCAATCAGCTCTCTCCTGTACAGGATAAAAAAGAGACTTATAAAAAATTATTTTCAACACCAAAATAAAAAGGATGCAAGATAATTGTTAGGAAATCTTGTATCTTTTTTTCTCTGTACAAGATATTTTTCTTGCTTTTTTCAGAAAAGTATGTAGCTTTATGGTACAATAGTCTAATGAAAAAAC
Source organism: Streptococcus sp. Marseille-Q8145 (assembly GCF_965112035.1). Lineage (NCBI taxonomy): Bacteria > Bacillati > Bacillota > Bacilli > Lactobacillales > Streptococcaceae > Streptococcus > Streptococcus sp. Marseille-Q8145. The sequence continues at coordinate 350,147 of NZ_CBCOPQ010000001.1, forward strand.
TTGTAGGGAGATATTATGATTTCATGGATTGCTAGAGTTTTAAAAGGAATGATTATCGCGCTTGGTTTCATTCTGCCTGGTGTGTCTGGCGGTGTATTAGCTGCTATTTTGGGGATTTATGAGCGAATGATTCGCTTTTTAGCCCATATCAAAGAAAATTTTGTCGAGAATGTTCTCTACTTCACTCCTGTGGCTATTGGGATGGTTTTAGGGATCGCAGCCTTCTCCTATCCAGTCAATCTCTTGCTGGATAATTACAAGGTTATCGTTCTCTGGGGCTTTGCTGGAGCCATCATCGGTACCATTCCCAGCCTGATCAAAGAATCCGTCAAGGAATCCGACAGAGATCGAGCTGATACTGTTACCTTCTGGCTTAGTTTCATCTTGTCAGGGATCTTTCTTTACTCGCTGAATGGAATGGTGGGAACACTGCCAGCTAACTTCCTGTCCTTTGTTTTAGCGGGTGCTCTTATCGCTTTAGGAATCTTGATTCCGGGACTCAGTCCTTCAAATCTGCTATTGATTCTAGGACTCTATTCTCCCATGCTGACAGGATTTAAACGCCTGGATTTATTTGGCACCTTCCTGCCAATCGGCATCGGCGGCGCTCTGGCTCTGATTCTCTTTTCAAAAGCCATGGACTACATTTTGAAGCATTATCATTCCCGCGTTTACCATTTTATCATTGGCATTGTATTGTCCAGCACCTTACTCATTGTTCTCCCTCAAAGCGGCAACAGTGAGAGCATTAGTTATGCAGGAGTATCCATTTTCACACTTGTTCTTGCTGCCTTTTTCTTTGGACTAGGCATCTGGCTAGGAATTTGGATGTCCCAACTAGAAGAGAAATATAAATAATGGCTAAAAAAACAAAACTCAAAAAAACACTGGTCGAGCAAATTTTAAACAAGGCAAAAATCGAACACCAAGGTTTGCAGATTAATGCTTTAGATGATAGCCTGACAGAGGAATTTGACCGCTCGCAAATTTATAAAACACTGGCTTTAAACGGGGATAAAACAGGAACAGTCATTGGCATCCTGCCTATCACCGAACATCTGTCGGAAAAGAAATTAGCAAAAATTTCAGGCAATAAAAAAGTTAGTATGATTCCGCAGAAAGATTTAGAAAAAACGACTGGTTACATCCATGGCGCTAATAATCCTGTCGGCATTCGCCAAAAACACTCCTTCCCCATTTTCATTGACCAAACGGCTCTGAGTCACGAAAGCATCATTGTTTCTGCTGGTGAAGTCGGCCGTAGTATCCAGATCAAGGCTCAGGACTTGGCTGACTTTGTTCAAGCACAGTTCGCGGACTTGAAAGAGGACTAGGCTATTCGCTTCAAAAGGAAAAAGGATCTTGATATGAAATTGTATTTTATCCGACATGGAAAAACCGAATGGAATCTAGAAATGCGTTTCCAAGGGACAAGCGGAGATTCTCCACTACTGGCGACATCCATTGATGAGCTCAAGCGCTTGGGCAAGCATTTATCAAACGTTCAATTCGATAAAATCTACTCTAGCGATTTGCCGCGTGCTTGCCGTTCTGCAGAAATCATCCAAAGTGAAAATCAGTATCAAACCGATATTGTTCCAACTCCTCAACTAAGAGAGTGGGCTCTTGGAAAACTGGAAGGAGCTGAAATTGCTACTGTAGAAGCCACTTATCCTCAGCAGATGTGGGCTTTTCGCCACGATCTATCCCAGTTTGATCACCAACTATTTGACGCAGAATCCGTCGCTCAAACCACCAATCGGACAATTGCCTTCGTGAAGTCTCTCAAAGGGAAAGGTTATCAAAATGTCTTGATTGTCGGACATGGAGCCAACCTAACTGCCAGCATTCGTCGGCTGCTCGGTTACGAAACATCTTTGCTCCGTAAGGACGGAGGCTTGGCCAACGCTAGTGTCACCATTTTGGAAACAGAGGACTTTGACTCTTTCAAGTTACTTACTTGGAACAACTTAGATTACATGCTAACTGATGAAACTGCGAATCTTTAAACATCGCAGTTTTTCTATTTTTATCGATAATTATTGCTGAATTTCCTTTTATTTTGTGATAGAATAGAAGGGAAAGCCTTAGGAGGAAGAAAATGACTACTGAACATATTGAAGAACTAAATGACCAGCAGATTATTCGCCGTGAAAAAATGGCTGCGCTAGCTGAGCAAGGAATTGATCCTTTCGGAAAACGTTTTGAACGTACTGCAAATTCTGCTCAACTTAAAGAAAAATACAGCGACAAATCCAAAGAAGAATTGCATGAATTGAACGAAAAAGCAACTATTGCTGGTCGTTTGATGACTAAACGTGGAAAAGGGAAAGTCGGCTTTGCCCACATCCAAGACCGTGAAGGCCAAATCCAGATTTACGTTCGTAAGGACGAAGTTGGTGAAGAAAACTATGAGATTTTCAAAAAGGCTGACTTGGGTGACTTCTTGGGAATTGAAGGCGATGTGATGCGCACAGATATGGGAGAACTCTCTATCAAAGCAACGCATATTACTCACCTTTCAAAAGCTCTGCGTCCCCTTCCAGAGAAATTCCACGGTTTGACTGACGTTGAAACCATCTACCGCAAACGTTATTTGGACTTGATTTCCAACCGTGAAAGCTTTGAGCGCTTTGTCACTCGTTCAAAAATTATCTCAGAAATTCGTCGCTATCTTGATGGACAAGGATTCCTTGAAGTTGAAACACCTGTTCTCCACAATGAAGCTGGCGGTGCTGCTGCCCGTCCATTCATCACCCACCACAATGCCCAAAACATTGACATGGTATTGCGGATTGCGACTGAGCTTCACTTGAAACGCCTTATCGTTGGTGGTATGGAACGCGTCTATGAAATTGGTCGTATCTTCCGTAACGAAGGGATGGACGCTACTCATAACCCTGAGTTTACTTCTATCGAAGTTTATCAAGCCTATGCGGACTTCCAAGATATCATGGACTTGACAGAAGGCATCATCCAACATGCTGCCATTTCTGTAAAAGGAGATGGACCAGTCAACTACCAAGGTACTGAGATCAAGATCAACGAGCCATTTAAACGTGTTCATATGGTAGATGCCATCAAGGAAATCACTGGCGTAGACTTCTGGCAAGATATGAGCTTTGAAGAAGCTGCTGCCTTGGCTAAGGAAAAGAAAGTGCCGCTTGAAAAGCACTTCACCGAAGTAGGCCATGTCATCAATGCTTTCTTTGAAGAATTTGTTGAAGAGACCTTGATTCAGCCAACCTTTGTCTACGGTCATCCCGTTGCTGTGTCACCTCTGGCTAAGAAAAACCCAGAAGACCCACGCTTCACGGACCGCTTTGAGCTCTTCATCATGACCAAAGAATATGCTAATGCCTTCACTGAGCTGAACGATCCAATTGATCAATTATCTCGTTTTGAAGCACAAGCAAAAGCTAAAGAACTTGGCGATGACGAAGCGACAGGTATCGACTATGATTACGTTGAAGCCTTGGAATACGGTATGCCACCAACTGGAGGCCTCGGAATCGGTATCGACCGTCTCGTAATGTTGCTCACAGATGTGACTACGATTCGCGATGTATTACTTTTCCCGACTATGAAGTAATCGGCTCTAAAATTATTGATTTGACGGGCTTTGTGATTGGAAAACTTACCATCTTACCAAAAATTTACCAGAAATTATTTATAGGATTGTAAAACTCTATAAAGACTTACAGCTTCTCTTGGACTTTTCCAAGGGATGTTTTTTGATTTTTGAGACTTGAATTGTCAAATTAAGTGCACAATTTCACCATGAAATACTTCATAAGGAGTATTCCAGTTGAGACACTTTCGTGGTCTATTATTTAGTTTAGCTTCCCACAGCTGAATGGTGTGCTCGTCAATAAATGTTAAGTCGCTCCCTTTGGGAAAATATTCTCGTAGTAATCCATTGGTATTCTCATTGGTTCCTCGGTGCCAAGGCGCATGAGGATCTGGGAAATAGACTTCTACCTTTAATTTGTCAGTCAAGTCTTGATGATTCGTGAATTCTTTTCCTCTATCTGGAGTGACAGTTTCTTTCGGCAAGGGCTCCAACATTTGTACCATAGCCTCTATGACAACCGCTAGCTTCTTGATTTTAAGAAAACGAGAATAACGATCCGTTAGAGTAACTAGACAAGCTTTTCCAGTTTTTCCTGCAACGGTGTCTGCTTCCCAATCACCGATCCTAGTTCGCTTGTTTGCTTCTTCGGATCTTTCGTGAATGGTATGAGAAACAGGAAATTTCCCTCTGTTTTCATCATGACCTTTCGTATGGCGTGTTTTCCCACGATGACGAAGTTTGCGAATCACACCGCGAGCACCATATTTTACTAAAAAATCTTATTGGTTTTTATTGTGCACTTATATTGTATATTCAAGGATAAAAAAACTGACAGCAGAATTTCTACTGTCAGTTATGTTTTTCCGAAAAATGATGATTTTTTGGAAAGATATTAAGTAATTAAGTAATTCAGTATACGTGAACTAACATTCCTATGAACTTTCCATCCATCCAGCACTTTTAAAAACATTTAATAAGTTTTCATTCTCTGTTACTTTGTATTCTGGAATCCCTATACAGATAAGATGAGTTGGTCTACTTAGAGCAACATAAGCAAGTTTAAGAGCCTTTTCTGTTTCTTTCTCCATATCACTTTTATCTTGTGGAAGTTCAACATAATTTTTAGTCAAATATTTTTCGAGTAATTGAAGCATAGAATAGCTAGTGGAACTATCACCATAACCAGTAGAAAACTCTGAATCCAACATTAGCAAAGTTGCCTTGTGAGTCTCTCCTTTCACCGAATGTATGGTAGCTAGACTTATATCTTCACCGTCATTATATACTGACTGGTCTGATATAGTTTGTGAGCCATTAGAGAAATTAGATTTCAGCAACTCCTTAATCTCAATACATAAACCATAATTATTTTGCAACAGTTCTTTATCAATTACAAGTCCATCAAGAAGTTCACTTAACTCATCAATTATTTTCTCATCATTATCATTCCTCAGTTCTTTAATAATTTTAAATGCCTTTATTCTAAATTCATCTTTGTTTAAGCTATCTTCAAAGTCGTTATCAAAATATTTTGATAATGACTTTAGCAAAATACTCGAAAATAACTCAAAATCACTCTTATAATTTGTATTCTTTGTGACAGCACGATTATATCTTTCACCAAAAGTGTTTTCCAAATCCCTGTGTAGAGCTGATACAATAACTTTAGGTTTTCTTGATTTCTTAAAAGTTTCATTCTTATCTTCTAATTCATCAATTAACAATCTATATTTCTTTATCAAATCATCTCCATCTTCGTAAATAATAAAATACGGAGAGAAGGAAGTATGGTTAGTAGTTGATTTAAAATCATCGTATTTCACAATACAAACATTTTTTACAACATCTACAATAGTTTCGCTGAATCGTGAGGTTTTGGAAATACGCTTCTCCCTAGAATCGTCGACTTCCCACGCCAATTCTGTATCACCACCCCAAATATTGTAGATTGCTTGATAAGGATCTCCAAACTTTTGAACGATTACAGAAGTATTATCAAATAATGATTGGAGTAATTCAAATTGAAATTTACTTGTATCCTGTGCCTCGTCTAATAACAAATAAGCAAATCTTTTAGAGATTATTGCTTTAAATATTTTGTTATACTGTTCAATATACCAATTTGACAGTTCCAGACAACAATGATTTGTAATAATACCTGATTTAAATAACCTATTTATACTAGTATTAAAAGCGTTGTTATATTGTTTATTTTTTCCACCAACCTTAGATTCTACTCTCACTGGATTTCCCTCATGCAAAAAATTCCATTTATCTATTTTTCCAGCTGGATTGGGTAATTTCTCGGGAACTGATTTAACACTACCTTTTTCAATCAAAGTTTGATAATATCGAACAAACTGTTTATCAAATTTTTCTCGGAATATTTCATCATCAAGCACTCTCATTTGTTTATCACCTAGAATCAAATGAAATGCTTTCTTAGCAAAAAATGTATTGAAAAAATCTTGAATTGTTCCAATAAAATGAGGATTTTTGATTTCTTCAACACCGAGCTTTTTTAAACTCGATTTTATTTCATCAACAGCAACATTTGTATGAGTTAGAACGCAGATGCCTTGTCCAGAACCTTTCAATTGTTCCAATAGTATTTTAATGCGTGCAGTAAGAACTGTGGTTTTTCCTGTCCCAGGTCCAGCGACAACATCCATATCATTGTTCTCATAGATAACGGATTGCTGTTCCTCAGAAAAATGACATCCAGATGGGAGTAAACTTTTCTCAATTGATGCTATTAATTCATTCATCAGTACATCCCTCTTCTTCATTTATCTGAGCAGCATGTTTAATCGCATCAACTAAATATTGAGTGTACTTATTGGATAGTACTTCTGATTTTAGTTGCTCTTTGCCTTCATTATCTAAATTTCCTATTTCAATCGCCAACTTTTGTGCAACGATTGCTTTAGATACAACTTTATCATTCAAAGACTTAAATACATTGTATGCTAGCTCAGCGCTGATTGATTCACTACCATCGGTAAACAGATTATTTATTTTATCAAATTTTTCTTTATTATTAGTACTATAGGGTTCCTTATATCTTGTTTCATGAATAGATTTCCAAAGCAACTTTACTAACGGGCTCTTTGCTAAACTATATTCTAATGTCCATTCGGGAGCAACGAAGGTTTTAGAATTAGCATTGTAATCGTCATATTTTTGGATAATTGTATCATTTTTTATTCTTATGAGTTCTTCAATGTGCTCTTCATTCAAATCTTTAACAACTTTATTTTCTAATTGGGATTCATCAAAATTTTGCTTGAGTCCAAATCCATCTATTAGATTTTTTTTTGTAGAAAATATTGTCCCATAAGGACGGTCTTCTTCAGGTAAATCAGATTCTAGGTTCAATTCACTTGAAATCTGTTGAAATTCAATTTGATTTCCTATTATGTATACTTTTCCAGATGTACCTTTATCCTTATAATATTCCAGTGGTCTAACATCTACATCAGTTATAATAGAAATAGGTAATTGAATCCTATCAGCTCCACTTCTTGAAAATAGTTTAATATACCGTTCAAAGGCTGTATTCCCTATATTAACTATTGAAATCCCATATTCATGTAAAGGATAGCCTATTAGCTCAGCAAATGTTGGTAAAAGCAAATTTTCTGCGTCACCCTCCACAAATATTAATCCTTTTGCAAAAAATAAATTACTCTTTGTCGCATCCAAAAATCTCTCCAAAAATTCATAATCTTCTGTTTTTAACAAAGTTTCTGATTCTGCCATTGAAAACGCTTGATTATTATATAGCAAAATAAGATTTTTAGGATTTATAGAAGAAGCTAGATTGGTACTGTGTGTTGTTAGAATAAATTGGGTAGAGGAATTACTCTCCATATGCTTAATCAATCGAATCTGAGCTTGTGTGTGAAGATGAGCTTCTATTTCTTCGATCAATGCAATTCTAGGACCAATATAATTACTACCATCTCTCATCAGAAGCAATTCAACTGCTATATATAAAAGGTTAGAGTTCCCTAATCCTAAATTGACACTTTCAGTATCTAAACTTAGTCGTGATAATATAGAATAAATATTAGCTTCTGAGACATTAAAGGCAATCTTACTTTTTTCAAAATCATTTTTATCATAAAAGGTTTCTAGTTGATTCATAATTAACTGAACCACATTATGTTCATCCTTAGAGAAAAATTCTTTTACCTCTCCATTCGCCTTATCAACAATATCCAGAAGTTCTTGTTTTCCACTTTCACCAACCTGAGGATGGGCAGAAAGAATGTTTGATAATCGAGAATATGGACCCGGCCGTAACTCCCTCTGAGCATCCCTCAGTGGCTTCAAATAAATTGCTCGTAACAGCTGCCTTCTTTCACTATCAATAACAGTTTCTGAATTATAGTCACCACCATAGATTTTCCTATCAAAATATTCATTTCCATTAGGATTTTTCTTTTTGGTAACCTTTAAAGTTACTTTTAATAATGGTTTGGCATCTTGAGTGAATGAAATCCACTCTAAAAACTTCGCAGCCTCTTCATATGAAAGATCTGTAAAATAACCTACTATTTTCAATTCTTCTTTGAATGTTTTTCCATCGCGTGTATAGAAATCTGTATCTGAAATTCTATCATAGTCATCACTCAACGTACCTAGCAGTAATTTAATACCATCAATAATCGCTGTCTTTCCCGCATCATTCTCACCTACTATCAAGTTCATGCCTTTTTGAAGATTCACAATTAGGCCAGGAGAATCATCATTTGATTTATACTTCCGAAAATCCCAATATTCCACCTTTTCTAAAAACATACCCTACTCCTCCACCTCAAATTTAGGCAAACTATTGATTAAATCAACAGTTTGGATAGATACATTGATGATTCTCAAAAGTAAATTGAAGATGTACTTTTCATCATCACTATACTCATTTGGATCATCAGTAATTCCAGATTTTTTATCAATTTTGACTTGATACTGATCTATAATCCATTCAATAGCAGAGCGCCCATTTACAACATATTCATACGCTTTTTCAGGAATATTACTGACGGTGATGTCGCTGTTAAATATGATTGTAGATAGATCATTTACAGATTTTCCTTTTTCATCACGCTTTTTAGCGAATCTCATCTTGGTTACTTTGTAACTTGGATTCCCTGCTGTCGTAATTTCAACTCCATCATAGACAGGAACTTCTTCATAGTTAAGATGCAAGTTAATCAATTTCTGACCAACTTCAACATACTTTTCTTTATTCTTAACAATGGGAATTCGAGCTAAGTCTTTCTTCAAATCATTAGCATACTTCTCTTGATATTCTTTAGAGTTGAGCAACCCATAAACATAGGCAAAAGTGTCATCCAAATTCAATCCCAGCTTATCAGAAAACGCTTGATTCATATTATCATTGTTTTGGAACAATGACGTTTCATCAACTTCGTTGTCAAAACGCATAAAATGTTGTCCTGTATCCATTGTATGTAGATTAGGCATTAAATTAGTTATTAAAGTAGAAAAGGGACGAGATATACCCTTTCCAGTTGTCATAATAACTAGATTATTTTTCCCGAATTTTCTATGCCACTGTCCAGGCCTTTCAATAACATCGCTACTATAATACAAGTATTTTTTTGTGAAAGGTCGGTACATTGATTCGATTATATTATCCTTCGAGAATTGTATTCTTTTTGACTTTAAGATTGAATCTTCTAATTTAACTGACCACTTAATAAAGTTATCATTTCTATTCAGTATCGACTTCCGGTTTTCAGGAGCTATGATTTCTGTTCTATCTACTTCTAAATTATAGTTATTAATTAACCTTTCAGCATTTTCTTTTGTTTTCTGTTTTGAAAAATTGTATACCCACAAATCTCTCGCTGTACTAATACCAACTGCATTGCTGTTAAAGACAGAATTAATCTCTCCAGCTAGATTATCATATTTCTGATAATTCGGATCTCTCTGATTGAGCCAATCATTATTTTCGTCTGGTAGAATAGTTGACCAATCAATGGATGATATATCAGTGAAGTCTTCGATAATTTTCAACTTATCCTTTTGTGACAGGTAATCACCAATGTCATGATAGTGAAGTTCATGACTATCTGAGCCATCTTTTACTAGAATTGAAATTGCTACAGGAGTACGACTACCCGAACCAAAGATTTTCCCGCCTTCTTTTCGGGATTGTTCTCCTAGTGTTCTCTGGTCACCACGGAGATTAAAAATATAAAGATGATTAAATTCTTCGTAAAGTCCAGCACGTAAACCATCAGCAGAATTCGTATTGAGATAGTTTCCATTCGTTACAAATCCAATCACTCCTTGATTTTTAAGGCGATCTGATGCCCAACGAAAAGCTTTGATATAAGAATCATATAATCCTTTTGTGAGACCTGCATTAGATTTAGCTACATAGGTCTCTGCTAAGCGTTTATCTAATTTTGGATACGAGATATTTTGGTTATTGTCATTTTGACTGTTTTGTCCAATGGAATATGGTGGATTACCAATGATAGCAGTAATTGGTTTTTCCTGCTGGCGTTTTAAACGTTTGTCATTAGTACCAAAGAATGAGTCATCAAGCGTATCTTCTGTTTCTGTTGATTCAAAGGTATCCGTTAAAACAATACCTTCAAATGGTGTATATGCTTCATCACCATTAATTTCATCAAATACAGCTTCAATATTAATGGCAGCAATGTAATAGCTTAGAAGAACAATTTCATTAGCATGCAATTCTTGTGTATATTTTCTTAAAATGTCATCAAAGGTAATTTCACCACTATCCATCAGTGATTTCAAGTAATGCAATGTTCTAGTGATAAATGTTCCAGTTCCAGTAAATGGATCCAAAATATGAACATTTTCACTCGCTAAAGTCTTACTAAAGTGCTTTCTCAAGACTACATCGACTGATTTGACAATAAAATCTACAACTTCTACAGGAGTAAAGACGATACCTAATCTTTCTGTGGTTGATTTGAATCCTGTAGAAAAGAATTTATCGTATAGAGTAATAATGATTTTCTGCTTAGCTTGGGCGTTATCAATCCCCTCTGCACGTAAACGAACTGAATCATAAAATGGTTGTAACTCTTTCTGCTCTTTTTCAAAACCAAATTGTGATAATTCTTCTACAATTTGTTCCATCGCAGAACTTACTGGATTGTTCTTAACAAAACTGTATTCTCCAAAAAGTGCATCAAAAATTGGTAAAGTGATTAAGTGTTGCGCTAACATCTCAATCGCTTGACTTTGGTCAATTGATTCATTGATATTGTGTTGAAGGCTTTGAAGAAATTTTTCAAAAGCAGATTTACTATCAGAATTTTGTTCTAAGATGAACTCAATTCCTTGAATGTGACGTCTCGCAATATCAGCTACATCTTTAGACCAATCCTCTAGATAACGTCTATCACCGACCTTTTGGACAATTTTACCATAGATTGCCCCTTCGACAGCTTCCCATTCAAGTTCAAGTTCTGTTTGGTAAGCAACTATTGGCTCTTTCACATAACTATCATTGAAATTAGGATCGTCTGGTGCACCACCAACCCCAATAACTTGGATATTTTTGGGTTTTTGTTTATTTAATTCCAATTTATTAACTGTAGCTTCAAAGCGTTCATCAACTGAACGCAAGGCGTTTAACACCTGCCAGATAACATCGTATGTTTTATTATTGTCTAAAATTGATTCTGGCGTTGCCCCCTCAGGAACTACAATAGGTAAAATAATGTAGCCATAATCTTTACCTTCAAATTTACGAATGATTCGACCGACAGCCTGAACAATATCCACTTGGGATTTTCGAGGAGACAGGAAAATAATAGCATCTAGGTTAGGAACATCAATTCCTTCTGTCAGGAAGCGAACATTTGATAAAATACGTGCTGAATCTTCAGGTATATTATCACTTGCTAACCAATCTAATGCTTCATTTTTTTCAAGGGCATTCATGCTACCATCAACATGACGAACATTTACGGAGTATCCTTCATCACTATTAAGGTATTCATTAACAACATTTTCAAACTGAGTTGATAGTCGTTTACTATCTTCGATAGTCCGAGAGAAGGCTATAGCTCTTTGCATTGGTTCTCCAGAAACTTTATCTGCAAAACTTTCTCGTTTAATCATTCCATTCCAAACACCAATGATACGCCCCACATCATCAATATTCAATCCATTCTCTGAATCAGCAAGAGCTTTTTGCATATCTTTCTGAACAACTGTTTCATCAACTGCTAAAACCATCAGTTTATAATCAGTAAGAATGTCATGACTAATAGCATCTCCAAAACCTAAACGATAGAACACACTACCATATAGGCTTTCATCATCCATACTAGAAATAATGATTGAGTTTTCTTCTGCTTTTTTCTTAGCATCAGTACCATATAATTTTGGTGTTGCTGTTTGGTAAAGGCGCTTCGCCCCCTTTACATTTAGATTACTATGTACCTTTGTAAACGCTGATGCTTCATCTCCTAAAGCTTTCGCTCCAGTAGTACGGTGGGCTTCATCAGCGATAATTAAATCAAACTCTGGAAAACCGTCCTTTTGAGCTTTTCCAAGAACGTCAATTGACTGGTAAGTCCCAAAAACAACTAATAGTTCTTTTTTGGGTCTAGTCATTAATTCCAAATAGTTCTCAACAACCTTTTTTGAAGAAGTTGTTGCTGGATATCCAATGTCACTGGCTTTGATAGCTATATTGGACTCATCTTGCTTGACAGTGCCACGACTAGCATTTCTATCACTGGTAACTGCCATAGAAGACATTGTCATTTCTGTATCATTATTCCACCCTCTCAAGGTTTGCGTAAGTAGTTGAATACTAGGTACTAGATAAAGAATAGTGTATTGTTCCTTAGAGGCATCTCTTGCCATTGCTTCAGCAATTTTTAGACTCGTAAAAGTCTTACCAGTTCCAGGCGCCATTATAAGTTGTCCACGATCATTTTCTGTAAAATGATTCAATGCAGACTGAATTGCACTTTCTTGATAATATCTTAACTTCTTTTTAGCTTTTACAGCTACTACTTCTGGTGATTCAAAAGAAAATTTTGACCAATCAATCTGAGAATTTCTTAAATCTGAAAGCCCAATACGAATAACATCACTACGATCTGCTAGAGCTTTTTCAGCATTTTTGCCCCATTTATCGGTTGAAGCAACAATAATACCTGATTCGTAATAATCTTTTCCAAGCTCCCCTAAAAAAGAATCAATATTAGATTTTTTGATACTATGATTATAGAATTTTGCCTGAATCGCTACTAATTCACCAGTAAATTTTTCAGCAACTAAGTCTACTCCAAGATCAACTTTAGGTATTCCAAATTCCTCTGGAACATCTGCTAGCATCCATACATTCTTAAACTCATTCTGGTATGTTGGTTCATTTTGAAAATAGGCACGAGCCAAATATTCAAAATATGTCCCTCGATCTCTCTGCGTTTCAGCAAGTTCATTAATTTGTGCAACTAGATTATCAAAAGTCATAATTTCTCCTTTAGCTATTATCCAAGGTCTGCTCAATTATTGAACATGTTAAAACTATTATAAACTTTTTTGAGTTCGAATTGTCAAATTAAGTGCATAATTTAACCATAAAATACCTCATAAGGAGTTTTCCAGTTGAGACACTTTCGTGGTCTATTATTTAGTTTATCATCCCACAGCTTAATGGTATGATCGTCAATGAATGTCAAATCACTCCCTTTGGGAAAATACCCTCGTAGTAATCCATTGGTATTCTCATTTGTTCCTCGTTGCCAAGGCGCATGAGGATCTGGGAAATAGACTTCTACTTTTAATTTGTCAGTCAAGTCTTGATGATTCGTGAATTCTTTTCCTCTATCTGGGGTGACAGTTTCTTTCGGCAAGGGCTCCAAAATTTGTACCATAGCCTCTATGACTAGTTTACTTTTCTTGACCCCTACCTTCTTGATTTTAAGAAAGCGAGAATAACGATCCGTTAGAGTAATTAGAAAAGCTTTTCCAGTTTTCCCTGCAACCGTGTCTGCTTCCCAATCACCAATCCTAGTTCGCTTGTTTGCTTCTTTGGGTCTTTCTTGAATGGTATGAGAAAAAGGAGGCCATATGAAAAATGGCCAACTCAAGGCTGCTTATAATCTTCAAATCGCTACTGAAAATCAATTTGTTCTTCACTATGATGTCTTCTCAAATCCGACAGATACCAAGACTCTTCTGCCCTTACTTGAAACCTATCCGCATGACATAAAGACAGTTATCGCAGATGCTGGATATGGAAGTGAAGAGAACCTCCTTCGTTTAGATGAAAAGGAGGTGAACCATCTGATTAAATATGCCATGTTTGATAAGGAACAGAGGAAAGGGTATAAACAGTCGGCTAGAAACTTAGCGAATTGGCACTATGATGACAAGGAGGATAGCTACACACATCCTGACGGCTGGTGCTATCGTTTTCACCATATCAAACATCAGAAAACACAGACGGACTTTCAACAGGAACTCAAGGTTTACTACGCTGATGAGCCTGAGTCAGCCCCTCAAAAGGGACTGTATATTAACGAACGCTATCAGCACTTAAAAACGAAAGAATGCCAGGCGCTTTTATCTCCCGAAGGTAGATAGATGTTCGCTCAACGTAAAATTGATGTGGAACCTGTTTTTGGGCAGATAAAGGCTTGTTTGGGTTACACGAGATGTAACCTAAGAGGTAAGCGTCAAGTGAGAATTGACATGGGATTGGTACTCATGGCTAATAATCTCCTTAAATACAATAAGAGAACGAGTCAAAATTAAAAGCTAGAGTTCCGCCATTGGGAATCTCTAGCTTTTTTATGGCTGAGAACTATTTTGTCCCAGCCTCTTGATGACATTATTCATATCTCAGCGCTTCAATCGGATCTAGTTTAGAGGCTTTATTAGCCGGCAAGATACCAAAGACAATCCCAACCATGGCTGAGAAGACAAGGCTTCCAACTGCTGCAGTGACAGAGACAACTGGTGGGCCTCCAAATACGTTTTCAGGCACGACTGCAGCTAGCAGAGCATTGATTCCATAGGCAAGGCTAAGACCAAGCAGGCCACCAATAAGGGTCAATACCATGGATTCAATCAAGAACTGTGTGAGAATATTTCCACGCGTTGCTCCAAGAGCTTTTCGCAAACCAATTTCCCGTGTCCGCTCTGTAACGGATACTAGCATGATATTCATCACACCGATACCACCAACAAAGAGGGAAATTCCTGCAATAGCTCCGATAACACCGGTCATAGTTCCTGTGATTTGATTGTACTGCTCCAGCAAGGTATCCATATTTAAGATTTGATATTCTCCTTGACGAGCTCCTGAAAGAGCCGTCAATTCTTTGGCTGCTTCTACACCAACTTCGTTGATACGATCCACTTCTGGCACATAGATATAGACAGTTGCAATTTCATCTGTATGAAATTCAGATGCTACCTGTGTATTAGCCATCAAGGCGCTACCTGAGCTCATACTCATGCTCTGACCAGCATTGGGATCCTTATAGATACCAACGACCCGATAGTTGCTGTCACCGACTGAAACTATTTTATTCAGGGCTTCCGCACTACTTCCAAACAGGCTGGTTGCCACTGTTTCATCAATCATCATTACATTAGAAAAACTTTGATAGTCACTAGGCAAGAGAGTCCGTCCAGCTAAAATCTCATATTTTCTAATTTTAAAGAATGTAGCATTCACTCCCGTAATGTTGACCTTATCAGACTTCTTGTTCTGATAAGAAAAGTCAGCTGTCGAACCATTGGTCACATAATAGCCCTTGACTCCGTCAATCTTCAATAGTTCCTTAACCCAAGACTCTTGGACAACAGGTGGTTCCTCTAGTATCTCACTATCTGCATCTTGACCACCATTGACCTCCATCAAATTAACTCCCATCGTATAATTATTTTTAGTGGGAGAATAAAGCAAGCTTACATACTTCTGTTCTTTTGTGATGCTCTTGGTAACTCCCTGTTGCATTCCATTTCCCAATGCCAAGATGACGACAACAGACGCAACCCCGATGATAATCCCGATCATGGTCAGAAAAGCCCGCATCTTATGCCCAAGAATGGAACTAATAGCAAATTTGAAATTTTGCATTAATCACGTTCCTCCTTCTCAGCGCTATCTGAAGAGATGACTCCATCACGAATGACAATCTGGCGCTTAGCATAGGCAGCAATTTCAGGTTCATGAGTAACCATGATAATCGTTTTTCCCTCAGCGTTCAACTCCATCAAGAGTTCCATGATTTGCTCTCCAGTTTTGGTATCAAGGGCTCCTGTAGGCTCATCGGCAAGAATAATCGAAGGATTGTTTACCAAGGCACGCGCAATGGCAACACGTTGCTTCTGTCCCCCAGACAACTCTGATGGCAAGTGGGTCATACGAGTACCCAAATCTACTTTTTCTAAATACTGCTTAGCCAGATTTTTGCGACTTCCTTGTGACGCCCCTGCATAAATCAGCGGGAGTTCCACATTTTGAAGTGCGTTTAATTTAGACAAGAGGAAAAATTGCTGAAAAACGAAGCCGATTTGATTATTTCGAACCTTGGCCAATTTCTTATCACCCAAGTTTGCAACATCTTCATTTTCTAAAAAATACTCGCCAGTAGACGGGCGATCCAACATCCCGATAATATTCATCAGGGTGGACTTCCCGGAACCAGACGGCCCCATGATAGCCACAAACTCGCCCTCTTCAACTGTCAAATTGATATTTTTTAAGACTTTAAGTTCTTGATCACCATTCCGATAGGTTTTATTAATATTTCGTAGATCAATGAGTTTTTTCATCCGCTTTCACCTCTTGACCATCTTTCAAGCTATCTGTTGGATTGGTGATAACTTTACTGTCTTTTGTCAAACCAGATGAGATTTCTTGATTTTCAGCATCAGCATTTCCTAAGGTCACTTCCACTTTCTTTGCTTTACCTTTTTCGACAGTCCAAACGTAGTTCTTGTCTCCGTCTGAGATGATACTGCTTGCTGGTACAAGAATCCCTTTTGTATTGTTTTTCACTTCAACGCTGACAGAGAAACCTTGCTTCAAATCACCAATTTCACTTGTAATATCGACTGTAAATGGATATTTTGCAGAGGAAGCCGCGCCACCTGTATTAGTTGATGAAGCTTGCTGTCCGTCCTTAGGATAGTTGGAAATATAGCTAATTTTACCTGTCCATTTTTTATCTGGATACACTTTTGAGGTAATGGTTACTTCTTGTCCAACTGACAAATTAGCCAGATTGTATTCAGAGAGTTCTCCCTTGATTTGAAGACTGCCGTTGCTGACGATGTGCACCAAGGTTTGGTTAGTTCCTGTTGTTGATTTGGATACATCGCGGTTTACTTCCACTACTGTCCCCTCAACAGTGCTTGTAACAGTCGCTGCATTCAACAATGCTTGCGCCTTGTTCATATTGTCCACAGCGTCTGAACGTGCATCGCGCAAATCAGCCAGTTGAGAATCGACGGTACGTTGAGCAGAGGCAAGGGACTTATTATCCGTTTCTTCATCGCCAGTTTTTTCTACTGTCGCCCCATTAGTCTGTAAGTCATTAATCTGACGGTCAGCCTTATTGACAGCACGAACTGCTGCATCATAATTTGCTTGAGCTTCTGTGCTCTTATATTGAACAAGTGCTTGTCCTACAGCTACTTGGTCACCAACATTGACTAGGACCGACTCCAAGTCGCCCTTGGTAGCATCATAATAAACATATTGCTCTGAGTTAGCCGTTACGGTCCCCGTCAACAGGACAGATGAGGCTATGCTACCTTCTTTTGCCTGTTGCACAATTGGTGCAACTTCCTTAGG
Source organism: Streptococcus sp. Marseille-Q8145 (assembly GCF_965112035.1). Lineage (NCBI taxonomy): Bacteria > Bacillati > Bacillota > Bacilli > Lactobacillales > Streptococcaceae > Streptococcus > Streptococcus sp. Marseille-Q8145. Next base: position 367,573 of record NZ_CBCOPQ010000001.1, read on the forward strand.
TTCTGTTGTAGAACTAAGATTGCTCAGGACTATTGCAGAAATTGCTCCCAATACAACTACAACAGCAACTCCGATAATACTAAATAGCTGCCATTTTTTCAGCTTTTTCATCTTTTTTCCTCCTCTTGATGAAAACCATTTTTCTTTTATACTACATTATATCATAAGCCTAACATATTGTGATAGGAAAAGGGATAAAATCCCTAAAAGGCCATTTTTCCTCTACAAACGCTGTAAAATCTCTAGATCATAGCAGATTTTTGCATTCATTTTCTAAAAAAGGTACAATTACTTCATATTGATTAAAGGAGCTTCTATCTAACTATGAAAGAATTCGATATTATTGCAATTGGCGGGGGTAGCGGGGGTATTGCTACCATGAATCGTGCTGGTGAGTATGGTGCTAAAGCAGCTGTCATTGAAGAAAAGAAATTAGGGGGAACCTGTGTCAATGTCGGTTGTGTCCCTAAAAAAATCATGTGGTACGGTGCTCAGATTGCCGAGGCCATCCGACACTATGGACCAGACTATGGCTTTACTTCAGAAAATCAGCACTTTGACTTTGCTACCTTACGAAAGAATCGGGAAGCCTACATTGACCGCGCTCGCTCATCCTATGATGGAAGCTTTAAACGCAACGGCGTTGAATTGATCGAAGGTCGCGCTCATTTCGTTGACAAGCATACAGTCGAAGTCAATGGAGAATTGATTCGCGCCAAACACATCGTTATCGCAACAGGTGCTCATGCAGCCATTCCTCAGATTCCTGGTGCCGAATACGGCGAGACTTCTGACGATGTCTTTGCTTGGGAAGAGCTGCCCAAGTCTGTTGCTGTCGTCGGAGCAGGCTATATCGCAGTGGAGCTTGCTGGTGTCCTCCATACTCTAGGTGTCAAGACGGATCTCTTTGTCCGTCGCGACCGTCCTCTCCGCAATTTCGATAGCTATCTGATTGACGGATTGGTATCTGAAATGGAAAAATCTGGTCCTAGTCTTCATGCTCACAAGATACCCGAACGAGTGGAAAAACTTCCTGATGGTCAGCTACAACTCTACTTCCAAGACGGTAGTAGCCATATTGCTGAGCGGATTATTTGGGCTATTGGCCGTAAGCCAAATGTCCAAGGCCTCAATCTTGATGCTGCAGGGGTTACCCTAAATGACCGAGGCTTTATCGCTGTGGATGAGTACCAAAACACTGTCGTACCTGGCATCTATGCCTTGGGCGATGTGACGGGCGAAAAAGAGCTGACGCCAGTAGCAATCAAGGCTGGCCGCACCCTATCTGAGCGCCTCTTTAACGGCAAGACAGATGCCAAGATGGATTACTCCACTATTCCGACTGTCGTCTTCTCCCACCCCGCTATCGGCACAGTAGGGCTGACGGAGGAAGAAGCTATTCGAGATTATGGTGCTGAGCAAGTTCATGTCTACACCTCTAGCTTTACCTCTATGTACTCAGCTGTCACCCAGCACCGCCAGCAAGCCAAGTTTAAGCTTATCACTGCGGGTCACGATGAAAAGGTTGTCGGCCTCCATGGCATTGGCTATGGCGTAGATGAGATGATTCAAGGCTTCGCTGTTGCTATTAAGATGGGAGCTACCAAAGCCGACTTTGATACGACTGTTGCCATCCACCCAACTGGCTCCGAAGAATTTGTCACCATGCGCTAAAAGTTTCTTCTTTCGTATTTCTAAAGCTCATTATTATCATAAAATAAAGAATAAAGGGCAACCATAACTTATCCTTTCATTTTTGATTTTTATCTTACATTTTTGTAAGAAAGAAGTCTTAGGCCATTTTGATAGAGCTAAACACACTATTCTGGCTTTATTCTTTGACTTCTTTCTTTATTTTAAAGCACAAAATTCAATTATCATTCAAGCAATTCTAAATTATTTCTAAAATTAGGGAAGATTTATGTAAAGAATCTTCCTCTTTTTTATTTAGTTGACTTACTTCTTCTAGACAAGCTTATAAATTGTAACTTGTCAAGATGATCCTATTTTCTTAAAATATTCATGACTCCCTAGCCATCTTTTACCCTTTCTGCTATTCAAGAAACCGTATTTTTGATATGATAGTAAGAAATACTAAGAGAAAGGGGATTGGAAATGAGCAAAACGAAAAAATTACTAGCAGCTCTAGGAATTATTTTCTTTAATATTTTTGGCTTAATCGCCTTTATCTTCCTCCTCATTCGGAGTCGCAAAAAGCGGAAATAAACAAACAACTGTCTAGTCTGATATGAAAAGACTTGACTTTTTTTTATTTTGATTTAAAATAGTTACCATAATTTTAAAAAGAGGTTTACTATTATGAACAAGAACAAAGCATTTCTTCTTGCACTCCCAGCTATTGGCGCTGCTTTCCTAGCTGTACTCTCCCAGCTTAGTTTCTCCATTGGGACCATTCCCATTACGCTACAGACCTTTGCTGTCGGTTTGATTGCGACCATTTTTAAGCCCAGAGAGGCTGTCCTCTCAACAATTCTCTATCTCTTGCTGGGCGCTGTTGGTCTGCCGGTATTTGCTGGTGGAAGCGGTGGATTTCAGGCTCTCTTTGGTCCAAGCGCGGGCTATCTTTGGGCCTATCTACTCTTTGCGCTGGTTACTTCCAGTCTGACAAGCAAGGATAGCAAGTTTTACACGATCCTTTTGGCTAATCTGATCGGAGATACACTGGTCTTCGTTGGTGGCGTAATCGGACTTCATTTTCTGGCTAATATGGATTTTTCTAAAGCCATTGCTGTTGGAGTCACACCTTTCATTCTTCCTGATCTTTTAAAAATTGTAGCAATTACTCTCATCAGCATTCCTATATTTAGAAGCCTAGCCTTTCATCCCTATTTTTCAGATAAATAGAAAAAACGGATAGACTGAAAGTCTATCCGTTTTTAAATGCATCCAAAAGAACTTGAAATTCTTCATTGGAAAGGGTGATTCCCTTGCCCATCTTGCTGTGGTCAGGACTCCAAGTGCGAATATCGTACTTGGCTGGCGCACCGTTAAAACTTACGCGGTTGAGCTCCTTGGTCCAGCCTTTTTCATTTTCCGATAAAACGAGCAATTTTTCCTCGATTTCAAATTTAAAATCTGCCATACTTTACCTCTTTTCTACTTTCTATCTCATTATTCGTAAAAGATTTTACTTTTTAACTTATTTTATTATATAATATATTGTAACAAGTTATGGAGATTTTATCTATGAAAAAATATCTCGAAATGATTTTACAAAAGACGAATGAGTTCATTAACTATAAAAAGACGGATAAGGAAGAGGATGACAAAAGTCATATCCTACATACGATTGATTTGGCTCTGCGAAAAAATTCTGGTGTCCATGTTATTTTTCTGGATAAGAATTTTACTGGAGATATTGTCAAATATGACCGTGACCGCCAACAGTTGATTGTCAAAAATTTCAAAAAAAGCATGACGACGATCATCCGTGTGCCTGATATCCAGCGTATCAGTCTGGTCCCTAATAATATCCGTGAAGCTCAAAAGAAAGATATTCGGCTCGAAAACCGCAAATTCAAAAAATAACTCTTCAAATCAAAAGCGATTTGAAGAGTTTTATTTTTAAAGCCAATGGATGAATTTTTAGAACAAGGGCTTCCGTTATCAATTCGTATCCACCATGTAGGCAAGGCCTACTTGATGAGCACATTACTCCAGCTTTCGCGCCTGATTAAGCCCGAACAGTCACACTAGTGCCATCTTCTTTATACAAATTGATTAAACCTTCCTTGCGGGCACGGACCATATCACCAGGTTGGACTGGTTGCGGAACTGTAATCGTCAGTAATTCCATTGGATTTGGTGCACGGTCAATCTTATTTCCTCTTTCATCATGGAGGTCAGTAATGTAGGTTTCAAAATGGCGGAAACCAGGTCCATAGAATTCCACTTGATCGCCTTCATGGATAACATTCCGCTGGCGAATCGTTGCAGTTTGTGTAGCCTCATCATAAGCAACCACTTCAGCAACGAACTTGTATTCTGGAATCTTACGACGGGCCCCAAAAAGCTGCTCATTCTCAGTTGGCGTATGGTAGTAAAAGCCAGTTGCCAGCTCGCGTTGAGCTACTTTCCACATTTCATCTACTAGATCTTGCTTAATAGCTTCAAACTTTTCTGGGCTTTCCAAATAGGCGTCCACAGCTGCTTTATAGCAGTTTGTCACCGTAGAAACGTAGTGAATGGACTTCATCCGGCCTTCGATTTTCAAACTATCGACACCATTTTCAATCATATCAGGAATGCGGTCAATCATGGACATATCAACAGCTGACATTGAGAATTCTTCTGGAATTTCCCCCTTCAAACTCTTGCGTTCTTGTCCGAAAGGCATGTCGTACAAATCATATTTCCAACGACAAGATTGCGAACAACCGCCACGGTTGGCGTCACGCATACTCATATGATTGGAAAGGGTACAACGACCAGAGTAAGAAATACACATCGCTCCATGGACGAAGGCTTCGATTTCTACATCGGTACGCTTGCGAATCTCAGCTAGCTCAGCCATGGAGACCTCACGTGCCAAAACAACCCGTGTCAAACCAAGATTTTTCCAAAACTCAAGCGTTTCATAATTGGTTGCACTAGCCTGCGTTGACAAGTGAATCTCCAGACCAGGTGCTTCAGAAGCTGCAATCGCAATCAAGGCTGGGTCAGAAACAATAACAGCCGCGATCCCAATGTCTCGCAAACGACGGAACCATTCTCCAGCACCGGCTTCATTTCCTTCGTGCATGACCATATTGGCCGCTACATAGACCTTGGCACCATGCTCAGCCGCAAATTGGACACCTTCTTCCATTTGCTCAAAAGTGAAGTTCCCCGCACGGCTGCGCAAACCATAGGCTTGACCACCAATAAAAACAGCATCTGCCCCATAGCGAACAGCTACTTTTAACTTTTCTAACGTACCAGCTGGTGACAGTACCTCTGGACGTTTTAATTTTTTTGTCATCTTTTCTCCTATTTGCAATATAAAAGTATTGATGTTTAACCCTATCTATTTTATAGCAATTTATCGCTAAAAGCAAGATGAAGCCTAGTTTTTTGACAATTCTAATCTTCTATCCTCATCTCCTTACTAAGTATTTTAGGATATAGGTTTATTATCTGAGAGAGGAAAAAAGCCAGAAGTCTTAAACTTCTAGCTTTTCTTTCAAAATTTATTCTTCCTCCTTCTTTTTATTAAATTGTTTGTATCCGAAGAATCCAGCAACTAGCACAACCAATACGCCGATGACAATCCAAGTAGTTTGACTTGAGCTATCTTTCTTCGTATCGCTAGCTTTGTCCGCTGATTTTCCTTTTTCTGCTTCAGCTAGGAGGTTTGCTTTGTTATAGCCTGTATAGACAAGATCTGCATCTTTACCTTTTTCTTTCTTAATCTTTTCTTCCATCTCTGCTTCGACTGCTTTGATTTCCTTAAAGATTTTTTTCTGAGCGTTCCAAGGCTTCCTTCGTCACTTCTGGTCCAGCGGCTTTGGCTTGTTCATCTGTGTAGTTTGCATATTTGGCATCGCGTTCAGTTTGTTCTTTATCCCATTCAGCTTCTTTTTCTTTCCATTTTTCTTGGATGCTGTTACCAAAGATTTCTGGATATTTCATAACCATTTGGTCAATATGCCAAACAGTCCAATACCAAGATTTTCCGTCATATTTAGTAGAACGGTTCTTGAAAGCTTCGTAAGTATCTTCTACATTACCATAGAATGGCACATATGGTGTGTTGCGACTTTGTGCCAGACCCAGCCACATAACACCGCCAAAGGCATTTGGTAGGTTTGGTTTGATTTGATAAACGTGGGCGTCGATTACGTTTTCGTTACCTAGCGCATATTTGTATACATTGCCATCGATCTTCTTACCGACTTCAACTAAGTCATCTGCTTTATATTCTGGCAAGTGTTCAAAACGATTTCTTTGTTCAGCGATCACATCATGAACCGTGTATTTCTTATTTGGATCAGTTGGTTCGCGCAAGAGATCAAAAGCTTCATCGTCATAATTTACTTTTGCTTGTGGATCCATCCACTTGATACCTGCGTAGGTCCGAGAACGGTTACGTTCCATATATTTATCAGGTCCGTATGATTTAGCAATCATAAAGTTGCCATCTTTGTCAGTCTTATAGTTGTCTGCTTTTTTAGCTACTTCTTCCACATCTTTAGAAGCAATGACATTTTCCTTATCGTTCAAGTCAACGTGACCAAGATAGTAAGTGTTCGCAAAGACAGCATACTTATTTGTTGGGAATTTGATGGCTACATATTGGTGACCAGACAAGATTTCCATATACCATAGCTCATTTTTATCTGCTGCAACGATGATATTTCCTTCTGCTGACCCTTTTTCATCCAGAACTTTCGCAACTGTCTCAATAACTTCACGTGCTGTTTTTGCACGAGGCAAAGCAAGGTCAACTAATGATGCTTCTGGAAGACCATCTTTTACAAGTGGGTCTTCTTTTAACACTTTATCATTTGGTGTTGCTGAAACGGTCGCTGTCATAGCTACACCAAGTTCATTAAAGCCATGCGCAGCGAAGTTTCCGTTACTTCCGTTGTCACGATCAGAGTCGTAGACAGCTGTGTATTTCATTTCATTCGCCAAATGCGGATAGGTAAAGCCATTTGACTCATCTTCTATCTTATCGCCATCTTTATAGGTCTTAGCTGGCACAACTACATAGTTTTGATTGTGCCGACCACCGTCAGGGGCGTATGGATAGTCCTCTGTCCGACCAAATAGAGTAGAGCCATCTGCTGTCAGATCTTTACCGACAATAAAAGCAGAACACGCTTGTGCCACATGAACAGGCAAAAGAGCAACTAACATTGCAAGGAACATTAGTCTGAGCAGTATTTTCTTCATAGTCTATCTCCTTTTGACTATCTGCGGGGCTGGAATCAACTCCCAGTCTAAACAACATAAACCGTAATACCTTAACATTCCTATTTTAGTATACTCTCTTTCTAAAATTTTTGCAAACGTTTACATAAAATTGTGTATATTTTTTATTTAATCTATATTTCCTCTACTTTTTTCTCAAATCAGAGCAAATAAACTAAAAAATAGCCTCATCTTATTTAGAGGAAAGGCTATTATTTTTTGTCTTATCAGAAAACATCCTGCTATAAAATCTTTATAAGCAATTCACTAGAGATTTTGGCAGAGCCGACTTGAGCTTCAAAGAATTTATCTCACTTTTTTAGCTAACATCGTCGCAAAGCGGAGCTGAATTCGATTGCCGTTTTCATCACGGCGATGGAGGTAGCCAGGATTTTCATTGTACTTGACCAGCTCCCAGTCCTTGTAATACTCGGCAAGCTCCCCTTCCTTAAAGGTAAATGGGAAGGGAACAGAGCAAGGGAAATCCTCTGTATCCATAGCACAGACGATGAGATTGTAGCCGCCAAGCGCTGTATGTTCTTGCATATTGCGGATAATATCTGGAATCCGCTCTGCCTGCAGGAACATCAGAACAACGGTAGAGACGATCAAGTCATAAGTCTGAGTCAGACTAGCTGAGTTGATATCGTAGGTACCCACTGGCAGATCCAAATCTTCCTGCTCGACAATGCTACGTAAGATTTCCAGTGCCAGCTCATTCTGATCTACGGCCGTTACTTCAAAGCCCTGCTTGGCTAGAAAAAGAGCATTGCGACCTTGACCACAGCCTAGATCTAAGGCTCGTCCTGGGCCAACCGTCTGCATAGCTTCCAAAACCTCTGAGTGCACTGGATTGCTGCCGTATTTCTTGGGGAAGTAATCCTCAGGTCGACAGTAAAATTCCAAATACCACTCCAAATCATCTGTCAAAGCTTCAACCCGATGCCAAGCTTGGGGCTGGGCGAAAGGATTATCCTGACCAGCTTCAAAGATGTGCTCAGCCAGCTCCTCACCTTCCTCTGACATCTCAATAAACTTAAGGCGTCCCTTGATAACAGTGATTTTGCCCCAAGTTCCCTCTTTGGTATTGTGCTTGTTCTTGACCAATTCGGGCATGGTCTCAGCTGTCCACACTGGCATGCGTTTATAAGCTAGCAATTTTTCTGTCATAAAAAATCCTTTCTCTGAAAGCCAAATTTCAAAATTTTCACTATCTTTATCATACTCGAAAAGAGCAGACTTGACAAGTGGCAAAGTGGTCAGAACTTTTCTGTTTAGTAAATTTGAAAATAAACAATTTAAGACAGCTACTGTAGATGAAAATCACTAATATAAAACTAAAAAAGACTGGTCGCCCAGTCTTTTAATGTCATTAGTCATCTTCCCCTATAGCTACTATTCACTTCTTTGCCCATCTCAATCATTTTGATGTGACTCTTTCCACTTTAAAAAATCTTCATAAGAATTAATAGGTGTTACTTCATTAGTTTCCTTATCAGTTATAGAAAGAGAAAGCTTATCTTGCCCTACTGGAGCAAACCAGTGCATTAGTGTATTATACCATTCCTCTGAGCTAATATTGCCTTGACGAGTAAAAATCTTTCCCTCAAAAGAATTCATTTTTTTAACAACCTCAGGGTAAAGTTGCGAAATATTTAGATTGCTAGGTATTTCTTTTCCTTCTCTTATTGAAGGTTCGAGATCAGTAAAGTGTGAATCAATACCGTATGAGTCAGTGAGATAAGCCGACAAGCCACTTGTAATGGACGCTTCGTCAAACTGTAACTTATATTTAACAAACTCTTTAGAATAATCAATTACCTCTTCTGTATCTACATTAAAGAGGATCTCTTTAAACCTCGTTGAGCTGTTTTCTTTTACTAATCTAATGTAAATATAATCCTGACCTTGAATGTTTAGAACATCGCCAGATAAATCAACCCCCAACGAAGGATCATAATGTCGAACAATTTCAAAAATATCCAATCTTTTCTTAAACTTCTTCGTCTTTAGATCATACACATTAATAAAATAATACTCTCCTTCATTCTGACGACTATCAGCTCCATTTTCTTTACTATAATCGAACCTCCAATCTTGTATATAAAATTTATTTTGTCCAACTCTTAATCCTTGAAATTCCTTTTCAGAATCCTTAGTTGTCACAAATACAAGTTTTTCATCTTCCAACTGCTCAAAACTGAGTTTTTCAACAGATACCGCATTTCCCGATGCAAAACGCTCCTCTTCTACTGGCGATTGGTGATGAAGGAACAGAGCTCCAAATAAAGCCGTAAGAAGAATTATGAAAAAGATACTTTTTTTCGATTTTATAACTTTCATTCCTTAACCTCAAGTAATTTACTGAAGAATTTATTACATGTTTATATATGCTATCTGTCTGTAAGATAGCTTCCGAATTACATTCCTTATCCTTTCCATTATAACATAAATCCAAAGTCACAGTTGAATACTAAAAAAGACCGGTCACCCAGTCTTTCATCTTGTATTAAAGTTCTTCATTTGTCTTGCGATGTCGCGGTTTTGCTCGCGGCGTTTGATGGACTCGCGCTTGTCATAGTCGTGCTTCCCTTTGGCTAAGCCCAGAAGGAGCTTGGCATAACCGTCCTTGAGATAGACCTTGAGCGGTACCAGCGTCATACCAGTTCCCTTGGTCTCCTGCTCCAGCTTTTGGATCTGCTTCTTATGCAGCAGCAGCTTTCTGCGGCGCTCAGGCTCTTGGTTCCAGATATTGCCCTCTTCATAAGGCGCAATATGGACATTACTGAGCCAGGCCTCACCGTTCTTGATCTGGGCAAAGCCGTCTTTGAGATTGATACGAGCAGCGCGAACACTCTTAATCTCCGTCCCTGTCAGCACCATGCCAGCCTCGATGGTGTCTACGATGGTGTAGTCGTGTCTGGCCTTTTTATTTTGCGCGACGACCTTTCCTTCTCCCTTTGCCATGCTTGGCTCCTTTCTTGACTAGTTCCTTGTAAAATGCCTTCTGGCTCTTGCCTTTCTTGGACTTCTTATCTTTCTTATCTCTGTTGCCTTTTTCTTTGGAAGAATGGCTGCGCTTGTCATCCTCACGGCGTCTCTTCCTGCCAGACTTGCCTCTGCTACTCTTGCTAGTCTTTTCTACCAGGTCAAATTCACTAGGCAGGTATTCAAAGTCAATCTCGCCCGTAGCCTTATCCGCTCGAACCAGCTTGATGCGAATCTGCTGACCGACTTTAAAGACCACGCCAGACTTTTCTCCTTGCAGGGTCATCGTCCTCTCATTGTAGCTATAAAACTCTGGCAGGTTAGTAACATGGATCAAGCCTTCGACCGTATTGGGCAGTTCGACGAAGAGTCCAAACTTAACCACGCTTGAAACCACGCCGTCAAACTCTTCCCCAACAAATTCTCCCATGTACTCAGCCTTCTTCATGGCTTCGACTTCACGCTCGGCCTCGATTGCCCGACGCTCTCGGCTGGAAGACTGACTGGCAATCTCTGGAATCACTTGCTCAAAATGCTCTGCTATTTCTTTAGACTGTCCATAATCCCGTACCATCCGGTGAACCAGCAGGTCCGGATAGCGGCGAATGGGACTGGTGAAGTGAGTATAAAACTCCGCTGCTAGACCATAGTGGCCGTGATTGTGCTCAGAGTAGCGAGCCTGCTGCATGGAGCGCAGAAGCATCATAGATAGAACATCCTCATAAGGCTGGTCTTTGACCGCCTCCATAATATCCTGCAGAGCCTGCTGACTCATAGAGCTAGCCGTTCCGTAAATCCTAATCCCAAAGCTAGAGGCGTAGTCGATAAACTTCTGCACCTTCTCCGCCTTAGGCTCCTCGTGAATTCGATAGATAAATGGCAGATTCAGCTTGGCAAAATGCTCAGCCACCGTCTCATTCGCCACCAGCATAAAGGACTCAATCATGCGCTCGGCAATCCCCCGCTGACGCAGGACAATATCCACCGGCCGGCCTTCTTTATTGACTATGATTTTGGCTTCATTGGTATCAAAGTTGAGCGCTCCACGTTTAAAGCGCATGCTTTCTAGAATCTCATGCAGCTGGACCATGCTGTCAATACTAGGTACAATAGCCTTGAACTGCTCAGCTTTTTCCTCATCACCTGCGATGATGTCGTTGACATCGCTGTAGGTCATGCGGAAGGTCGTTTTAATGACAGACTGGGTGATGGTATGCTTGACCACGCGCCCCTTGGCATCAATCTCCATAATAGCCGACTGGGTCAGCCGGTCCACATTTGGATTGAGGGAGCAGATACCATTGGACAGGCGCTCCGGCAGCATAGGCACCACGCGGTCGGTCACATAGACTGAGGTTGCTCGATTGAGGGCTTCCTTGTCCAGCTCAGAGCCTTCTTTGACATAGTAGGACACATCTGCGATATGGACGCCTAGCTCAAAGTTACCATTTTTCAAGTGCTTGATATGGACAGCATCGTCCAAGTCTTTGGCATCCGCTCCATCGATGGTGAAGGTAATCTCTTCACGCAGGTCCAAACGTCCTTCCAAATCACTTTCTGTCGGTGCATCTGGAACTCGCTCGGCTTCTTCCAAGACCTTTTCTGGAAATTCGGAGACAATGTCCATCGACTCCAGCACTTCCAGTACATCAATGCCAGGGTCGTTGACATGACCGACTACATCAATCAGACTGGCCACAAAGAAATCGTGTTTCTTGGTCGGATATTTGTCAATAGCGACCTTGAGCACCTCTGTGCCGTCCAAAACCATGGCTGGTTTTTTGACATAAATAGGCTGACGGATTTTCTGATTTTTCGAGCGGATATAGCCTGCGTACTTGGGCTTTTCCTCATCCAACACCAGCTGGCCAACCGCTGACGTCAGGCTGTGCTCCAAAATATCTATAATCTTAGCTTCAGCTGACGTTCCCTTGATGCGGTCTGCCACCTTGGTAATGACCACTTCCACCGTATCGCCATCAATGGCATGATTGACATCATTACGGCTGACAAAAAGATCATCCTCTTCTTCATTCAAGGTGACAAAGCCAAAGCCATTCTTATGGGCATGAAAAACACCCTTGAGCGTCAGACGCTTCTGCTTTTTCTTCTCGTAAAGCTCAATCCGCCCCTCATCATCAAAGCGAATCTGATGCTTTCTTTCCATTTGGGAGATCATCTTGACCAAGGCACTAAAGTCCTTGGAAGACTCTTTCCCCAAAGCAGCCGTCAGCTCATCCACGCTGGCCTGCTGCTTTTCTTTTAAATATTCTATAATTTCTTCTTTCATACTTTCTTTCTATACTATGAGGGACTCTTGTTATTGCCCTTTTTAAACTTTAAAAAAAGGCCAAGACAAAGTCAGAGCCCATTTTATTTACTAGATAATACTGCCAATATCAAGGCAATCAGCAACCAGACAAAGATCAAAAATCCTGTCAGACGCTGCATCACAGCTTCAAATCCCCGTGCTTTTGACCGCTCAAAAAGGTCGTTGGCACTCGAATCAAACACGTTACTAGATTGGTTTTTAGTTGGTTGCATGAAAATAGCAATGACAATAAAACCTGATAAAATGACTAAAATCGTTAATAATAGGCTATACATAAATAAAACTCCTTAAAATCCTTTCTATTTTATCATAAAATCTACTTAGATTCAAGATGTAAGGTTACTTTTCTTTCCTTGGGGCAGTACTTCAATACCTCAATCTTATCAGGATGAGTCTTACTATTCTTACTGGTCAGATAATTCTGACTGCCGCAACTGGAGCATTTCAAATGAATTTTAACGCGCACTAGATTTCCTTCTTTTTCAATAAATTTCCAAAACAAAAAAGGTTGATAAGGAGACTCAGTCCCACTAAGCCTGCTGTAGCATAAAAGACTGAATGATAGCCTGCTGTCGCTGCAATAGCCGAACCTGACATGGGGCCGATGACGCCACCCAGATAAAAGAAAATCTGGTTGTAGCTAAAGATTCGAGAAATCCCAAACTTAGGCGTGATTTTGCTCAATAGGGCATTGACCCCTGGCACCAAAGCTCCAGTCCCTAAACCAAACAAGAAACGGTAAAAACCGAGTTGGAGCGAAGAGCCTGCATGAGCACAGAGCAGGTAAATGATAATAGAATAAAACTGAGCTAAAACGAGCAAACGATGATTGCCCATCCGATCCCCCATCCGACCTAAAATACTTGAGCTCAGCATACTAGACAGCCCCATACTCGAAACAATCAGGCCAGATACAAAAATTAAATTGTCCGTTTGGCCTAACTCCCGAATATAAAGGGAAAGAATCGGACCAATAGACTGGGCTGCAAACTGGATAACAAAGCTAGTCAGAAAAAGAGTTAGCAATAGCTTGGGATATCTAATCTGACGAATCAGTTCTCCAAATCCAATCTCCTCTTCCTTGGTGACCGGCCTAAAATCTTCTCGGATGAAAGCAGCCGTCATCAGGGTCGCAATCAAAAAGAAAAAGCCAATCAGTAGAAAGACATTGCGGATGCCAAAGACTTCAGCAATCACTCCACCAATCAAGGGTCCCATGAGATTGCCCGCAACGACACCTGTTGCCAAAGTTCCCAGCGCATAGCCCGTCTTTTCCTTAGGAACCTGACTGGCAATCAAGGCGGTGCTGTTGGGCACATAGCCCGCAAAAACGCCGTTGAGAAAGCGCAGAACCAAGAGCCAAAAAATATTAGGCACAAAGGCAATGCCACCCATGGTAAAGACCATAGCCGTAGCAGCCCGAATCATCATAGGTTTACGGCCATAACGGTCAGCCAAACTGCCCCAGACAGGGGATAAAAAGGCTGCCGAAACAGCCGAAAGAGCAATGCCAAGACCAGCATAATACTCCACCTCATGACCACGCGCTCCTAGCTGCTCCACAAAAAGGGGCATGAAAGGAGTGACCAGAGAAATACTGGCACCTGTCAGGAAATTCCCAAACCAGGCGATTTTCAGATTATGTTTCCAATTTACTTGTATCGTGATAGAATCATCTTCTTTCTAATTTCTGCAAAGCATCGCGAAGCTGCTGTCTTGTTTCCTCAAGCGAGCCATTATTATCAATCAGCACGTCCGCCCTCTTTCGTTTTTCTTGGAGAGATAGCTGAGCTGCTATGCGTTTTTCTGCCTCTTCCTGATTCAGAGCATTTCGATTCATAAGGCGACTGAGCTGAGTTTCCTCCGTCACATCTACCAGCCAGATTTGGTCAAACCAGTTATCATATTCTAACTCAAATAGCAAGGGAAGATCCATAAAAAAGACAGCTTCCGTCTCTGCCAACAAGTCCCGTCTGCGAGCCAGTTCCTCTCGAATAATCTCGTTCTGAAGCTGGCTGGACTGCGCCAAGAGGTCTGGATTCCCAAAAATCATGGCTCCCAGCTTGGCCCGGTCCAAGCGGCCATCTTCCCGTAAGATAGCTGGACCAAAAGCGGATAAAAGAGCTTGATACAGTCGTCCTCCCGGCTCTTGCAGCTCATGCACCACTTGATCCGCATCAATGACTTGATAGCCCTGCTGCTTCAAAAAATCTGTCACAGTTGACTTACCCGAGGCAATGCCGCCAGTGATACCGATAATTCTTACCACAACAGCTACCTCGCTTTCTGGCAATGAGGACAGAGATGAGTACCGCGTCCGCCCAGCTTAATTTTTTCAATCGGGCTGCCGCATCTAGCACAGGGTTGACCAGTCTTTCCATAGACCTGCAGAAAATCCTGCATCGTGCCATTTTCACCAAAAGCATTATTGTAAGTCCGAATGGTCGATCCTCTCTTTTCAATCCCAAGCTGCAAAACTTCTATAATCTGCTCACGCAACCGCTTTACTTCAGCAGGCTTTAGACTAGCTGCTGGCCTTGCCGGATGAATCCGCGCCCGCCAAAGGGCCTCATCTACATAGATATTGCCCAGACCAACGACTAAAGTCTGCTCTAGCAAATAGGGTTTGATGGGCTTCTTGGAACGACTCAAAGCTGCAGCAAAAGGCGGCAAAAGAAAGTCCGCCTCTGTCGGCTCAGGACCAAGCTTTCTGGCAGTGAAATAAGCCTCTAGCCGATCCTTTCTCAACAGCTCCATGGTTCCAAATTTGCGGACATCCTCATAAACAAGCGTCCCACCATCCGTCATCTCGAAAAAGACATGGGCATGCTTGCGCTCAGGCACCGCATCCGGATAAAAAAGATACTTGCCTTCCATTCGCAGATGGGAAACCAGCACCCCGCCTGTCAGGTAAAAGAGCAAATACTTGCCCCGACGGCCAATCTTTTCAATGGTTTGACCTGGCAAATCGTGGACAAAGGCATCCACTCCCGCGCCAATCATCTTGGCATAGCGGACCTGCACCTGCCTAATCGTCTTGCCAACAACCAGACGCTCCAAACCGCGCCGAACCGTTTCCACTTCAGGTAATTCAGGCATAAAGTTCCTTTCTTAGTATTCTCAATATCATAGCCCCATAGCAAAGCTGTCCGAAAAATACTCATCCAGCATCAGGCGGTGTTTATCCGATACATTTTCCAGCTCTGCTATTTCTTCTTTAGAAAAAAAGACTAAACGCAGTGTTTCCTCATTATGAAAATTGGAAATATCAATATTCTCCAATGCCTGCAGTTCATACAGAAAGACAACCGTCTGCACTTTGTCACCATTAGGATAAGATTCATCAAAATTCGTATAAACATTCAGCAAGCGCTTGGCTTCAACGGCAATGCCTGTCTCTTCGTAAAACTCACGCACGGCTGCTTGCAGAGAAGTCTCCCCGAGCTCCATAGCTCCTCCAGGAATCGCCCATGTTTTCTTATCGCCTCGTAACTGCAGAAGCACACGGCCGTCCTCGTCTGCTAGAATTCCACCAGCAAAATTCAGAATAACCTTATCATGCCCCACCTTGGAGCGAATATAGGAAATGTAGTCTTTGTTCATTCAATTTTCCTATCTACGATTCAATCAATAATCAGAAATGAACAATTCTTGCTCTTTTAATATTCCTTCTCATTATAGCCAAAGTCCGCCAAATCCAGCTTCTTGTCTCGCCAGTTTTTCTTGACCTTGACCCAGGTTTCGAGGAAGACCTTATCTCCCAGCATGAGCTCAATATCGCGGCGAGCCATAGAACCGATTTTCTTGAGCATGGAGCCACCTTTACCGATGATAATGCCTTTTTGGCTGTCTCGCTCGACCATGATCGTCGCTCGGATATGGACCTTGTCCGTCTCCTCGTCTCGCTTCATGCTATCAACAACTACCGCAACTGAGTGGGGAATTTCTTCACGAGTCAGGTGTAGAACCTTTTCGCGAATCATTTCTGAAACCAAGAAACGTTCTGGATGGTCGGTAATTTGGTCTTCTGGGAAATATTGAAAACCTTCCTCCAGATTTTCACTAAGGATATCAATCAGACGGGAAACATTGTTGCCCTGCAGAGCCGAAATCGGAACGATTTCTTTGAAGTCCATCTGCTGACGGAAATCATCAATTTGCGCCAAAAGCTGATCCGGATGGACTTTATCAATCTTATTGACCACCAAGATCACTGGCACCTTAGCCGCTTTCAGGCGTTCGATAATCATATCATCGCCCTTGCCACGCGGCTCATCTGCCGGTACCATGAAGAGAACCGTGTCCACCTCACGCAGGGTGCTATAGGCAGATTCAACCATAAAATCACCTAGAGCAGTCTTGGGCTTATGGATTCCCGGCGTGTCGATAAAGACAATCTGCTCCTTATCCGTCGTATAAATGCCCATAATCTTGTTGCGGGTCGTCTGAGCCTTGTCACTCATGATGGCAATCTTTTGCCCCATGACATGATTCAAAAAAGTTGATTTGCCGACATTTGGTCGGCCTAAAATGGCTACAAAGCCTGATTTAAAAGTCATTGTTCTATTCCTTCTCTAAAAAATAATATCCCACAGTTTTGGCAGAAAAATAATCAAACCTGTTATAACTGCAAAACCAGAAACCACCAAAACTGCACCAGCTGCCATATCCTTGGCATTCTTTGCCCGCATAGAAAAGTGATAATCACTAGCCAGATCCACAACATTTTCAACAGCTGAATTCATGATTTCAAAGGCGATCACCAAAAAGATGCTTAGCAGCAAGAACAGCCACTCCGTCGCTGAAATCCGAAAAATCAAACCTGCAATGATGGCAGCTACAGCTGAAAGAACATGGCTCCGCATATTCTTTTCTTCCTTAAAAGCTGTGAAAATCCCCGTCAGGGCAAACTCCAAGCTCGATATGACATCTCGATTTTTCCACTTGCGCTTGTTTTTTTTATTGTCTCGTAAGTCCATAAGCTGTCAAAATTTCTTCCTGTAAGCCAAACATTTCTGCTTCTTCTTCTGGTGTATAATGATCGTAGCCGTTGATATGCAGAAAACCATGCACCGCCAAAAAGCCCATCTCCCGTTCAAAGCTGTGGCCGTATTCTTCTGCTTGCTCCCGCGCCTTGTCCACCGAAATAAAGAGCTCGCCGATATAAGCATCAAAATCCTCCAGCATCTCAGCCAGCTCAGGATTATCCGCCAAGTCTTCCTCGTCAAAGGCAATATCCAGCTCTGGCTTGTATTCCAAGCTGATGACATCCGTCGGCCGATCTGTGTCTCGGTATTCCAAGTTGAGCTCATGGCTGCGCTCATTGGTCACAAAGGTTACAGCCATTTCCTTATTTTCTTTGCCCGTCTTTTTAGCCGCAAACTCCAAGATTTCCTGAGTCTGCTTGATGATTTCTTGAGAAACCTGACCGGTTTCATCCACCATTTCGATATACATATTTTACCTGCCTTGCTAATATTACTTTTATTATATCATATTTGGGCGCCTATGAGAGCCACAAGCATTGCATTTAAACGAGGAGAAATCCTAATTTAAAACCAAAAAAGGCTGAGAAAATCTCAACCTCTTTATCTAGTGCTAATTGCCGGGATCGAACCGGCGACCTCATCCTTACCATGGATGCGCTCTGCCTACTGAGCTAAATCAGCATTACCTATCTACTATATCATGTAGATAGGCACTTGTCAATATTCTTTCTCATTTTTTTGCGAAATATTGGTCCTTAGTCAGATAGTAATGCATCCGCGTCACTATGCGCCCTTCCTCATGCTTGTCCAGGGCTGCATAAGGCTCTTCGTGCGAAAAGATCATGCCTGACTTTTGCATGACACGGCCGGAGGCAGGATTGTCAATATCATGTACGGCGACCAATTTGTTCATGCCAATTTCTTCAAAAGCCAGCTCAAGCACCGCCCAATTGGCCTCAGTCGTATAGCCCTGATTCCAGTATTTTTTATGGATCACATAGCCGATAGCTGCCGTTTTCAAGTCCAAGCGGATCTTATGCAGATCAATTGTCCCGATAAAGTCGCCAGTCTCCTTCAGCTCAATGCCCCAGCGCCCCAAAGGATTCGCCAAGTAAAACAAGGCAATATTATTGCGGGTTTCCTCTAAATTTTTGTTGGTCGCAAAGGTATAGCGAACATTCTCCTCGTCTGAAGCATATTCAAACATGGCTGGAGCGTCATCCAAAGTCACTGGACGCAAGATCAATCGCTCCGTCTCAATTCTGGAATGCTGGCTCAGCTTGACATAGATATTTTCCATTTCTTCCTCCTAATTTTTCTTATCAGAATAGCATAATTCTCTGTCTAAAACAATCCTTTTTTTCTTGCTTTTTGCGCCAGTTTCCTTTAAAATGAAAACAACACAATAATTGGCCTAGGTCCCTTTGTAGTCCTGTATTCGGAGATCCTAGCGTTAGAAAAAGGAGTAAAGCTCTATGTTAATCGGAATTCCAAAAGAAATTAAAAATAATGAAAATCGCGTTGCCCTGACGCCAGCTGGTGTGCACAGTCTTGTAGGAAAAGGCCATCAGGTGCTGATCGAAACAAATGCTGGACTTGGATCTGGCTTCGCAGATGCAGACTATGAAAAGCAAGGTGCAAAAATCGTTGCCACTGCTGCTGAAGCTTGGGCAGCTGAGTTGGTTGTTAAGGTTAAAGAACCGCTGGAAGCTGAGTACCAATTCTTGCGTGATGACCTCCTACTCTTCACTTACCTGCACATGGCCGCTGCTCCCGAATTAGCCCAAGCTATGGTAACTGCTAAAACTACCGGGGTAGCCTACGAGACTGTACGTGACGGACAAGGACAACTACCACTCTTAGTACCTATGAGTGAGGTTGCTGGTCGTATGGCGGTTCAAATCGGAGCTCATTTCCTAACCAAGCAAACAGGTGGCTCTGGCGTTCTCCTTGGCGGTGTACCAGGAGTGCCAAAAGGTAAAGTTACCATTATCGGAGGCGGTGTTGTAGGAACTCATGCAGCCCGTATCGCTCTGGGACTAGGCGCTCAAGTTACGATTCTCGATATTAGCGCCAAACGTCTATCCGTACTGGAAGAAGTCTTTGGCAACCAAATTCAAACCCTCATGTCCAATCCATTTAACATTGAGGCAAGCGTCCGCGAAGCAGATGTCGTGATTGGGGCTGTACTCATTCCTGGTGCTAAAGCACCAAAACTGGTAACTGACGATATGGTGAAGCAAATGCGCCCTGGTTCTGTTATTGTTGACGTGGCTGTTGACCAAGGTGGCGTTATCGAGACTGCTGACCGCGTGACAACCCATGATGAGCCAGTTTATGAGAAACACGGTGTCCTCCACTATGCGGTAGCCAATATCCCTGGTGCCGTAGCCCGCACTTCTACTATTGCTCTGACCAATGTTACTCTTCCTTATATCGAAGCACTGGCTGGCAAAGGCTTCAGACAAGCTATTGCAGACGACGCTGGATTGCGTGAAGGGGTCACAACCTATCATGGCCACATCACTAGCAGACCAGTTGCAGAAGGCTTGAATCTCGATTACACTCCTATTGACGAACTTGTCTAATCATTTTTCTCTTATATACAAAACCCGAAGGAACTTCTAGTCCTTCGGGTTTCATTTGTTTTAAATTTGAATTTGGTATCATGCTGCCATCCATTTAGACAAGATCAACATTGCTCCACATCATTAAATTATCAAGTATATTACCCTTTAATAGACATTTTAAAAAAGCATACAATACTTGTGATTCCTAGCCCTGACTAGGCTCTTCTTTCTGGTAAAAATTCATCCCAACCTCAGTATCCTCAACCAGAATATCATCAGTCTGGCCCAACAGCAGCAAAGCGATGTAAAAGTCACCAACACAGCCCGCTGCATGAATACTAGCTAGAGGCATGTAGAGAGTTGAACTGAGCAAGCCCAGCATGGCCAATAAGGTCAGAAGCAAGCTAATCAAAACAAAAGGTGCCAAACCAATGACCAAGAAGTCCTTACGATTGTAAAAGGTTCCTGGACTAGTCGCATAGGCCATCCCTTTTTTAAAACCAAACTTGACCTTGGCCTTCCCTTTACCAAAAAACTTGAAGAAGAAACCGTGGATGTACTCATGGATGACGACAAGGATAAAGGTAAAAACTAACAAATAGGCAAGATCTAGACCCGAAAAATCATAATGATCGGCTCGGAAGATTAGCTGGGTCAATTTCGCAAAAAGCATGGAGAAGGGAAAAATCAGTAAGAGTCCCGCTACATTTAGACCGATTACATATTTCTTTTCTTCCATAAAGTTGAATTTTTTAATGAGTTTCATAAAATCTCCTCCATCATTTTCGACCTTTACTCAAGACATAAGTGCTTGCACTGATAAAAATAAGAAGCCAAATCACCAAATTAGAGAAATCTTCAATTTTAAATGAATAGTCTCCTGTTTCAAAGAAGTTGATAAAAGCATTCATAAAAGTAAAACGTAGAATATGCTGTATTGTTTTATCAAAACTAGCAAATAGAGGCACGAAACTAATCAGCAACAGCGGAAATAAACTATAAACCTGAGCTTGAGATTGTGTCTTGGAAATACCACCAATAAAAAGATTGATTAAAAGGATAATAACAATAATTAAGAGATTGATCAAAAGATAGATAGGCCATTTGCCAGAGAGATCTACATGCAAATAATATGGGAAAAAAATTAAGGCAAAGACTGTAAATAGGAAGGGATAAACCAACATGGATAAGAGGTATTCAGTAGAACGAACCCCGCTCAACATCAAGGTTTTTAGATTACGCTTCTCCTTGTCCTCTGCCATCATAATAGACACCATATAGCCGCCACTCATGGCAAAGGTCATAGGCAGGATCATCTTCAATAGTCCTTGGCCTGCATTGCCATTCTTATTTAAAATCATATTGTACAAAAAGAGGAGGCCAAAGGGCAGCAAGACGGACATAAGCAAAGAAGAGTTTGTCAATAAAATCTGAGTACGCAGCCATGTGAGAGCTTTAATTTTTTTATACATCTAATTTTTCTCCTGTTAATTGAATAAAGATTTCTTCTAATGTAGGTTCGCAAGAATGTACTGTAATAGCTAATTTTAGGTCTTTTGTAGCCAATTCTGAGAACGAAATTTGCTCGGTTTCTCCATTTTCATAGCTAATTTTAACTTTCTTGGCTGTGTTATATTTTTGAATAATAGCTTTCGGCTCGCCATATTCTACTAATACTCCCTTATTTAGCAGGGCCAGTCGATCACAAAGGGCGCTCGCTTCATGCATATCATGCGTTGTCAGAAAAATGGTTGTTCCCTTTTTCTTCAGCTCAAGCAAAAGCTCATGAATCACCTTGGAAGTACGGGGATCAAGTCCACTCGTTGGTTCATCCAAGAATAAGACCTCAGGATTATTTAAAAGAGCTCGAGCTAGAAACATCCGCTGCTTCATACCTGTCGAAAGTTTCTCTGCTACAATATTTTTGCTTTCTAACAGACCAACCTGCTCTAAAACTTCATCTATCCGTTCATTTTTTAAATCGTATAATTTCGCATATATCTGCAGGTTTTTATAGAGAGTCATCTTCTCATAAAAGCCACTTGTATCAGATACTAGGCCAATCTTCACCAAATCCTGAGCATTAATAGCATCTGAAGCTTTACCAAGGATTTTACTTTGACCATTGTCGGCATCAAGCTGGCCTGTTAGGATATTAATTAAGGTTGTTTTTCCCGAGCCAGATGGTCCTAAAAATCCGAAAATTTCTCCTTGATCGATATGAAAATTAATCCGTTCTAAAGCTTTTTTATCTCCAAAACTTTTAGAAATATTCTCTACTTGAATCACTTGTGACATAAGGCCTCTTCTCACTTTCTTACTTATAATAACGTTTAACGATTTTGTACTGGCTGACAGTAACATAAAGATAGATGACCGATACCGCAATCCAAGCCAAAATCGTATCCAGTTGGAACAGAAGATTTAGCAGTATCAGTCCAATATAGATACTAGGAAAGATAAAGCTTACTAATTTCATGACTAATTCAAAATTTTCTTCATAATTAATCTGTTTTTCTGCCTCGTCCATCTTATCCATTAAGAAATCTCTGGTTTCCCTGACATTGCTATAGCGAGGGAGCTCTTCTCCATTCACCGTTTTAAATCCTTTTCGAACTAGAATGCTAGCTACAGTTATTAAAAGAACCAAGAAGAAAAATTTACCAAAGACTGGCAGAATATTAAAATCTGCGTGACGGATTCCCTCTGCAAAGCCAGTAGCCGCATAAAACATGAAGGGAATCTGCATTAAATTCGTTAAAATACCAGCTAGAGCATAAGCTCGATTTCCCGCTTGTTCTAATGATTCTATCTCCTCGTCATCTTCCATCTTCTCCAAGCGTGACATACTTTCCCGGCTGATGTGAAGATAATAAAGCGTTCCTAGAAAAAGCAGAAATATGGCTACTATCATGATATCTTGCACTGCCTTCAGGCTAATCAGCTGGCTAAAATCAATTCTAACTGCTAAGTCATAATAAACGACCAGAGAGCCAGCGATAAAACCCACTACACCTCCCACAGCAATAAACACAATATTTCTCCAAAAACGGTATCGAGTTGACTTCTTTCTTTTTTCTTTCATTCTAATTCTCCTTTTTTTCTCAGCATCCATTTCAGGCATAACAACGATATAAACAAAAATTAACAGAGGCAAATCAAGCAGTAGCTGCCAAGACAGCATGTGCAAACCACCCAAGATAATCGTAACAAAATGGACCAATAAACTATAAATACAATCACTAAGATATTATTTCATCTACTTTATCTCTTTTTTATATCTACTCTTCCTCCACTAGGCGAAAGACATTTTCGACACTTTCGTTGAAAATCTGAGCAATTTTGAGAGCAATGACCACGGAGGGCGTATATTCATCCCGCTCAAGCAAGCTAATCGTTTGCCGCGATACGCCGGCCTTCTTAGCCAAGTCGGTTTGATTCAGCCCGTCTCTGGCCCTCAGCTCTTTGAGTCGATTTTTCAGCTTCATGACAACACCTCTCAGTCTTCTTTCAGTTCAACAGACTTGATATCGTCAATGCGCATGAGCTTGATTCTTGTTTGACTTTTTTTATTGGTCTTACTCAACTTAACCCAATCGTCATCAGCATCAACTACCTCCCAGCAATCTGTCCCGAAAACTTCACCGATGATGATCGGTTTTTTCCCAATCATTTCTTTAAAAAAACGTGACATTTCTCCACTCCTTTCTTTATTTCTCTCTAAACGTTTCAACTTCCTTTTTACATTTTTCAATTCACTGGATGACGTCAGCCACAAACCAGAAAATATCGGAAGTAGACACCAAAACAGTATCTCCATTAGTTCCTCCTTTTATCTTTTCTTCTTAACTTAAATACATTGTAACAGATTCTTTTCTTTTTGACAAGTATATTTGTCAAAAAAATAAAGATTTTTGTCATAAAGACTTAGATCCTTTACAAAATAAGAAGTAAAAAAGACCAGGACTGAATCCTGATCTTAAAAAGCATACTACAATTTACCTGCAACTGCATCCAAGAGTTCTTGAATTTTCGCTTGGTTGCTTCCTCCTGCCATGGCCATATCTGGTTTACCACCACCACGTCCATCGACGATTGGTGCCAATTCTTTGACAAGGTTTCCTGCATGAAGGTCTTTAGCCTTGCTAGCTACGAGGACATTGACTTTGTCTCCAATAGCTGCTACTAGGACAAGAAGGTCAGAGTAGTCTTTTTGTTTCCAGTTATCCGCAAAGGTACGAAGGGCACCTGCATCTGATACAGAAACTTGACTAGCAATGTAACGGTGGCCGTTGACTTCCTTCACATCCTTGAAGACGTCACCTGCTGCCGCCGCTGCGGCTTTTTCTTTCAATTCTGCATTTTCTTTTTGCAATTGACGGAGTTGCTCTTGAAGTCCTTCGACTTTGTGAGGTACTTCCTTGAGTTGCGGTGCTTTCAAGGTTGCTGCTACTGCTTTCAGAGCGTCCTCTTGTTCGCGGTAGGCTTCAAAGGCTTCCTTACCAGTCACTGCTAAGATGCGGCGAGTTCCTGAACCAATCCCCTCTTCTTTGACAATCTTGAAGAGGCCAATTTCAGAAGTGTTGCCAACGTGGGTACCACCACAAAGCTCAACAGAGTAATCACCAATGGTCACAACACGGACTTCTTTACCGTATTTCTCACCAAAGAGGGCCATGGCTCCCATTTCTTTAGCAGTGTCAATATCTGTCTCAACCGTTTCTACTGCGATTGCTTCCCAGATTTTCTCATTGACTTGTTGTTCAATGGCGCGCAATTCTTCAGGAGTTACTGCTTGGAAGTGCGTGAAGTCAAAACGAAGGAATTCGACTTCGTTAAGGGACCCTGCTTGTGTCGCATGGTTTCCAAGGATATTGTGAAGAGCTGCATGGAGCAAGTGAGTTGCTGTGTGGTTCTTCATGACACGAAGACGACGATTGGTGTCGATACTAAGTATGTATTCTTGGTTCAAAGCAAGCGGAGCATGGACTTCAACTGTGTGCAATGGTTGGCCGTTTGGTGCTTTTTGAACATCTGTCACAGTAGCCACAACGTTTCCTGCAGCATCCAAGATTTGACCGTGGTCCGCTACTTGTCCACCCATTTCAGCGTAGAATGGAGTCTCTGCAAAGATGAGAGAGGCAGTTCCTTCTGAAACAGCTTCTACTTCAGCATTGTCTGCTACGATAGCCACCAACTTAGAAGGCAATTGGCTGGCATTGTAGTTAAAGACACTTTCTACTGTGATATTTTGAAGGGTTTCATTTTGCATACCCATTGAGCCACCCTTGACAGCGGACGCACGCGCTCGTTCTTGCTGCTCTTTCATGGCTGCCTCGAAGCCTTCACGGTCGACAGTCATGCCTGCTTCCTCAGCGATTTCTTCTGTCAACTCCACTGGGAATCCGTATGTATCGTAAAGTTTAAAGACATCTGGACCAGTGATAACCGTTTGTCCTTTTTCTTTCAAGTCTGCTACAATGGTTTCTGCAAAATGTTGACCTGAGTGAAGCGTACGAGCAAATGACTCTTCTTCGCTCTTAACGATTTTCTCGATAAAGTCACGTTTTTCAAGCACTTCTGGGTAGTAGCTTTCCATGATTTTTCCAACTGTTGGAACGAGTTTGTAAAGGAAAGGCTCGTTGATGCCCAATTTTTGACCGTGCATAGACGCGCGACGGAGGAGACGGCGAAGGACATAACCACGACCTTCATTTCCTGGAAGGGCACCATCCCCGATGGCAAATGAAAGGGAACGAATGTGGTCAGCGATAACCTTGAAGCTCATGTTGTCGCCGTCTTGGTCATAAACCTTACCAGACAATTTCTCAACTTCACGAATGATCGGCATGAAGAGGTCAGTTTCAAAGTTTGTCTTAGCCCCTTGGATAACTGCCACCAAACGCTCCAAACCAGCGCCCGTATCAATATTCTTGTGTGGCAATTCCTTGTACTCACTACGAGGTACAGCCGGATCTGCGTTAAATTGTGACAAAACAATGTTCCAGATTTCGATATAACGGTCGTTTTCGATATCTTCTGCAAGCAGGCGAATACCGATATTTTCTGGGTCAAAAGCTTCTCCACGATCGAAGAAAATCTCAGTATCAGGTCCAGAAGGTCCCGCACCGATTTCCCAGAAGTTATCCTCGATTGGAATCAAGTGGCTTGGATCCACTCCTACTTCAATCCAGCGGTTGTAAGAATCTTTATCGTCTGGATAGTAAGTCATGTAGAGTTTTTCAGCTGGGAAGTCAAACCACTCAGGGCTTGTCAAGAGTTCATAAGCCCAAGTAATAGCTTCATCACGGAAGTAATCCCCGATAGAGAAGTTCCCCAACATTTCAAACATGGTATGGTGGCGAGCAGTTTTTCCGACATTTTCGATATCGTTGGTACGAATCGCTTTTTGCGCATTGGTAATGCGTGGATTTTCAGGAATAATGGTCCCGTCAAAATATTTCTTAAGAGTGGCTACCCCAGAGTTAATCCACAAAAGAGTTGGGTCATTTACTGGAACCAAGCTAACTGATGGTTCTACAGAGTGACCTTTGCTTGCCCAGAAATCCAACCACATTTGGCGAATTTGAGCACTTGACATTTGTTTCATTTTATTTTTCTCCTTCAATCTTTTTAATGTTTTTTATGATGAACTTTCCAGCATTTCCACATAGTCAATGGCGACACAGAGGGAAATGACCAAATCTGAGTAAGCCTCATCATAGACACTCACCTGATAAGTGGAGGTCAGATGGAAAAGTTCCTTGGTAATCTCTGCCACGACTTGATCGCGATCATCTAGTAATTTAAAGTTTAAATCCCAGATATTGCCCTCAATCCTTAGGCCTAAATTGTCAAACTCATATTTATCACGGAAGAAGGTCAGTTTCTTGCGAATATAAAAGCTTGTCCCGTCACTGAGCTTGATTTCAAACCGAGGCAAAAATGTTAGAAAGATTTTGCTGATCTGGCTAACTGTCTGTCCTTGGGCATCATAGATGGTGAAGCTCTTCGGAATCTGGAAAAATGATCCTTCTACTTGGTAATCTATGTTACCTCGATCATCCTTGATATCAAAACGTTCGCCACCTAGACGCAATTTTTGTTTGACAAGATAGGTCTTCATCGCTTTACCTCCATAGTCAAGATAAAAGACAAGCTCTTTGTCTGAAGGGCGAAAAACCGCGGTACCACCTTCATTCAATGAACTTGTCATTCTCATTAGCTATTTAGTTTGAAACATGAGTAGCATGAATTTTCCTCTCACATGGCTCGCAGCACCGCCAATTCTCTGAGCTGAGATCTAGAAAATCAATTCTCAATAATTTTATTATACTGACTTCTTGGCTTTTCGTCAAGCTTATTCTGCTGCAGGAGCTGGGTTTTCTTCAGTATGAGCAGCTTCTGACTTGCTTTCTTCTGAGCTAGAAGATTGTGATTTCTTTTCTTCTGAACTAGAAGACTGAGACTTGCTTTCTTCTTTAGACGATGAGCTAGAAGTATCTCCTTCTACATATTGGGCAAAGACATTTTGGAAAGCTGGATCCTTAACTTTCAGATTCGCTTCCTTCAATTCTTTAGAAATAACAGAACGAATAAAGCTTGCATCGTTTTGTTTTTGAGTCAGGATTCCCTCTTTTAGTTGCTTCTTATAATCTGTCCATTTTGCAGATTTTTGAGTTTTCTTCACCAATTTAACAATGTAGTAGCTTGCTGAATAGTTCTGCTTACCTCGTACAGTGATTACATCAGAAACGCCATTTTCTTCTAAGGCAAAAGTAGCTTTTTTAACAGCATCCGCAACTGTTGTTGAGGTTGAATCAAATTTCACCTCGCCGCCCTTATCTTTGGTGTCCTTGTCGGTCGAGTTTTCCTTGGCCAACTGACCAAAGTCTGCTCCCTCAGCCTTAGCTTTTTCAAGCACTTCCTTAGCCTTTTCTTCACTATCTACCTTGATAATTTGAGCCGTCACTTCTGGTGTATACGTTTCAAAGAAAGCCTTGTAGTTGTCATCTGTCAACTCTTTTTCAGCTGCTTTCTTAACAGCGTATTCAACTAATTTATTTGCGCGGATCTGGTCTCTGTAGGCATCTTCTGTCATTCCGCTTTGAGCAAGAACATTTTGGAAAGCAGAACCATAAGCGGATTTCATTTTTTCAAAGGCTTCTTCAACCTCTTTATCCGTCACTTTTTTGCCATACTTTTCTTCAAAAACTTGCTTAATTGCCATTTGAAGCAAGACTTGTTGAGAGGATCCATTATTTTTTACTTGATCGTAAAATTCACTTACTGTGATTGTCTCACCTTTCATTGTCACAATATCTTTATCTTTTGCTGTTTGTGAACATGCTGCTAAAGCCACTACAGAAAAGAGAGTTACTGCTCCTGTAAGGATTTTTTTCTTCATTATTTCATCTACTCCTTCAATAAATTCACTTTGTCTATTGTACCACAAATCCAACTTGATATCTTAATTTTTCCTAAAAATTTTTGGAAATCAAGAAAA
The DNA here is from genome assembly GCF_965112035.1 of Streptococcus sp. Marseille-Q8145. Lineage (NCBI taxonomy): Bacteria > Bacillati > Bacillota > Bacilli > Lactobacillales > Streptococcaceae > Streptococcus > Streptococcus sp. Marseille-Q8145. The sequence continues at coordinate 395,872 of NZ_CBCOPQ010000001.1, forward strand.
AAGTGAAGGGATTATTTTTTTCTAACCATAAGCAGCCCATCTCCTAAAGGAAGCAAGCTCGCAGTCAAATCTGGACTATACAAAGTTGCGTCAAATAGGCTGTGCAAACCTCGGTAAATAGCCCGTTGACCGCGCTTAATGTCCTCAAAAGGCTTGGCAACATCACCGCCTTGGAAGACATCATCAATGAGGACCAGACCACCAGGATTGAGGCGCTTGAGAACCTGAGGCAGAAAGACCACATACTTGGACTTGGCAGAGTCCATAAAGACAAGGTCGTAGGAATCCTCCAGTGTCTCAAGCAAATCCACCGCATCGCCTTCTAGCAGGGTGATCTGCTGACGGCTGTCATACTTAGCAAAATTAGCCTTAGCAAGCTCAATCATCTCTGGATTGCGGTCAATAGTCGTAATCTGAGCCTGAGGCGCATGTTCCGCCATCAAAAGGGCCGAAAATCCAATAGCCGTCCCGATTTCTAAAATCTTCTCTGGCTGCAGACTTTCAAGTAGCAGGCGGAAGTAAGCCACTGTCTCATGGGGAATCACAGGTACATTTTCAGCTCTGGCAAAATCCTCCAGCTCCTTGAGCCCGCCAGTGACCGGCTGGAGACGCTGTCTCATAAAGTCTACAATCTCTTCCTTGACCACTGGCCGACGCATATTGGGATTAGAGTTTTGATTATAAGTCTCGACCATCTTATGCCAGTCCCAACTTTTCTACCAAGGCTTCAAATTCATCCAAGCGGCGTTCGAAGACTGCAAAGGCTGCATTTAGATAGTCTTCTTTTTCCATATCTACACCTGCTTTTTTGATGACATTGAGCGGATAGTCAGAGTTCCCAGCTTTCAAATAGTCCAGATACTTGTCCTTGTCTTCCTGACTGCCATAGACAATCTTTTCAGCCAAGGCAGAAGCGGCTGCAAAGCCTGTCGAATATTGGAAAACATAGTAATCATAGTAGAAATGCGGAATCCGAGCCCATTCGTACTGAATCTGTGGATTGTCTTCTTTTTTCAAGCCGTAGTATTTCTCGTTCAAGTCAGCATAGAGGTCATTGAGAAACTCGCTGGTCAAAACTTGCCCTTCTTGGTCAGCCTTGTGGATAGCATGCTCAAACTCAGCAAATTGGGTTTGACGGAAGACGGTTCCTCTAAAGCCATCCAAGAAATGATTGAGAATAGCAAAGCGGGTAGCATCGTCTTCTACTTCTTCCAAGAGCTTCTCTGTCAGGATGTTTTCATTGGTTGTCGAAGCAATCTCAGCTAGGAAGATAGAGTAGTCCCCGTAAACATAAGGCTGGGTCTCACGAGTATAACTTGAGTGCATACTGTGACCTGTCTCGTGCACCAAAGTAAAGAGATTATCCAGCGTGTCCTGCCAGTTAAGCAACATAAAGGCGTTTGTGTCGTAAGAACCGCCTGAGTATGCTCCTGAGCGCTTGCCTTGATTTTCATGAACATCAATCCAGCGCTCTGAGAAAGCTGTCTTCACTCGGCTCAAATAATCCTCACCCAAAATAGCCAGGACTTCCTCAGACTTAGCCAATGCTTCCTCATAAGTGAACTTGTAGTCTGTCTCTGACAAAGGTGTGTACATATCATACATCTTCAGGTCAGAAATTCCTAAAATCTTCGCTCGTAAAGCAATATAACGTTGCAAAAGAGGCAAATGCTTATTGACAGCTGAAACTAGGCTGTCATAGACACTTTCTGGAATGAAGTCCGCTGACAAGGCCGCTTCACGGGCAGATGAAAACTTGCGGACTTTCGCATTGTAGTTGTGAACCTTGACATTGGTCTGCAGAGTCTTGGCATAGGTATGCTGATACTGCTCGTATACGCTGTAGAGAGCCTCGTAGGCTTCCTTACGGACTTCTCGGTTCTTAGACTCAACCAGAGTGATATAGTTACCGTGGCTGAGCTGAACTTCATTTCCATCTTCGTCATGCACCATCGGAAAGACGATATCTGCATTATCCAAGATAGCAAAAGTTTCGCCCGCTGCACCGAAGATTTCACCAGCACCAGCCAATAGCTCCTCTTCGCGCTGGGTCAAGATATGAGCCTTCTTTTTCAAAAGCTTGTCAAAATAATGCTGGTACAGTTGCAGTGCTGGCTGCTCAGCCAAGAAAGCTTGGTATTGCTCTTCTGTAATCGCCATAAATTCGGGCTCGTAGAAGGCAAAGCTTTGACCAAAATCGCTGTAAAGAGTCATGCCTTTAGCCTGATACTCTTGGTACTTAGCCACACGAGTATCCTGGTCGTTCTTCATGTGAGCATAAGAATAAAGCTTTTCAATACGACGCATCAAGTCCAACTGCACTTCAGTCGTTGTCAAAAGACTGTCCGCTGAATCCAGCAAATGTCCAGCTAGACTAGCTGCTTTCTTCACTTCCTCTGAAACCTGCGCCAATTCTGCTTCAAAGGCTTCATCTGTTGGGAAAATGGTTGTCAAATCCCAAGTATATTTTTCTTCAATTTCATTTCTTTGTTTTGCCATAGAAATTTCCTCCATCTTTTCTATTTTATCATAAAAGTGGGGGAAATCCTCGCATAAAATACTGGTGGATAGATAATTTGAAGCTGCTTATTTTTTTCAGCCTGATAATAGCGATAAAAGCGCTGGTAATAGGAAGTTAAATCCTTTGTTATTTGACAAAAGGAGGTGGCTTGGACAGGCCGAACTTGCGGATAAAAATCCTCGGCCGACTTGGTTAGAAGATTGTCTCCTTTTTGATAGAGCTGGGCTTGGAGCTTCATCCAGCGAGGCTGCTGGTAATAAAGCTGCTGACGAACATAGCGGCAAATCTTCGGATCTTGCTTAGCCAGATAGCTCTCTAACCCCTGCTTTTGAAAGGGACTGCGCAAGACGGATAAAAGACAGCCTTGGCCAAAAGGAAAGGATTTGACCTTGTACTGAGCTCGTCCATGCAAGTCCTCGTGAATGAGATATTTAAGCCGAATCTCCTGCTTTTTCTCATCCAATTCCCAAAGATGAAAGCCCATATTTTGACTGAAATAAAGAAAGTCCTTTTGCAGTTTCGTCAGCGACTGTTTTAACCATAATTTCTTGCCCAAAAGCCAGAGAACTTGATAGCCATGCTGTCGATAGGACAGCGTCCTTTCCTCAAGTCTTTCCTGACTGAATGGACTACACTGGACCTCCAGGGCTATACGACCGTCCAACAAAAGGTCAGCAATCTGCCTTATCTCAGGCAAAAAGGCCTCCACCTGCACCTCTTGGCTTTGCTTTCCCCAGCTATAAAGGCCAGCTTTCAAGTTCAAATGCTCCGCACTTTCACTTTCCGTATAAAACGAACAATTTTCAAGAGAAATATGAGCAAAATGCGGTCGCATGACCCTTCCTTTTTTGAAGCGGACCGCTCCCGAACAGGCCGGACAAAAGAGTTGTTCGCCTAGAGACGGCTGATTTTCCATCGCATTCAGCAAAATTCCCTCTTCATTTTTCGCAAGCAACATGAGCATCTCCCTCTCAATATAATGTCTTTTATATTTTTATTCGTAATTAAAACACCAAAGAGAGGGCTTGTGAAATGGAACGAAGGTATTATTTACTCTCTCACTTATGTAATCTCTCCAAACAAAAACGAGCTGAAAAGTTTCCAGACTCGTTTTTTCTTATCCAAATAGATTCTGATTCTTTTTTTCAGGAACTTTCAAAAAGAGAGCAAGCAAGAGCACTAGACCTATAATGGCTGCCAACATGAAATTCATACTACCATAGCCAAAACCATCTAAGATAGACCCTGACATATTCTGGATGAAAATTGTTCCTAGATTTCTCCCTGTCTGTAGTAACGCAAAAGCGGTCACCAAATATTTTTCATCCACCAAATTTGCTACGATGCGCAGACTAAGCATAGTCAGTACCATGCCAGAAGCATGCTTGGAAAGCAGGGTCACTGCAATTTTCGAACCCAAGCCAAAGTTTAAAGCATAAACCGCATACTGAAGGAGCATCATACCTAAACAAATATAGAGCAACTTTTTGACAGATATCTTATCCATGAAAAGGTAGGAATAAAAGATCAAGGGCGCCTCGCACAGCACAGAAACAGCGACAACAGTCGTTGCCCAATCAACACTCAAGCCACTGGATTCTAGCATGGATGGAATATAGGTATGCCCTGTATTGCCCACACCAGAGTAAAGAGCAACAAGGAAAAGATAAAAAAGATAGGTTCTGTTTTTAAGAATGGCTGAAAAGAGCGAATGGCCTTTTTTTTCAGTCTTTTTAGTCAACCTATCCCGCTTGGGATTCATGCCAAGAACTCCTAAAATACTCAGCATCATAGTCCCGATAAAGACCAGATAGATGGCCTGGGGAGAAATATTCTTATAAATCAAACCTGCCAGCTGTGAACCAATGGCATAACCGATCGTTCCCCAAATTCGGATTTTCCCATATTTATAAGGACTTTGGGTTGCTAGTACATCCATCACAGTGCCCACCCCATTGATGAGCATCAAGACAAAACTATACCAGATGGCCAAGAGCCATAGATTATCAGCCTCCATGAAAAAGATATCTCCCAGGATAATCAGGAAAAAACTGATAAGCGAAACTCTCTTGATGCCAAGTGTATCATTTAACAGCCCCATGATCGGCTGAGCCAGCATGGAAGAAAAGAAAGAAGCTGATACGACGATAGATACTTGGCCAGCTGTGTAGCCCTTATCCAGCATATAAACGGATATCAAGGTCGAAAACAATGAATTGGACAGAAAATAAAAATTATACATCAAAAAATAAGCCAAATAGCTATTAGAAAACTTTTTCCCCATCATCAAAACCTCTCCAAAAATAGAATAGAGAGTGGGACAGAAATCGGTAATTCGTTAGAATTAGATTTCGTCGTCCCACCTCCGCACAGTTGAGTAGGGCTGTAAAAGCTGATGAAATCAGCGTAGTAGAGCCCACTCAACCACTGCGTCTTGCTCGACAATCCAAAGACAATTGAGAGGCTAGGACTTTTGTCCCAGCCTCTATCTCAGCTTGCAAAATAAGCACAAGCCTTTATTTAAATCTTTGCTTTCTAGCCCTTGCTTTAGCTTTTCTCGATTTCCGATTCTCGATATAGAAAATCAGAATAATAATGACAATTGGCAAGGCAAGTAACCAGCGGTTGCTCAGCAGGTCACTATACCAGACTTTATTATTGTCTTTTTCAGTAACTTCTTCTTTGGCAGACTGGGTAACAGAAGTATCTACTTCCTCCACTTTCATCTCATCAGAGATCTTTGGAGAGAGCGTGTACAGATCATTTCCAGCCTTCAAGACACCATTCTCAACTACAGGCTTTGCCTTCGCATCTTTTTTGATTGTCGCATAAAAATCTTCTGGCAGATTGTAAGTTTTTCCATTAATCTCCTGCTTCCCTTTAGAGAACAGTTTCTTGTACTCGTAGTCAGCATAAGATTTTTCGATCAAGGCATTTCCAAATGGATGGCGATAATATTCACCATCTTGGTCAGCCCAGTCACCAACGCCCATGATAACGCCAATCACGCGCTGGTTTCCGCGCTTGACAGTTGCAATGTAGTTGAAGGCACCGTTCGGACTTGAACCCGTCTTCAGACCATCTACTCCCTCCAGAGCGTAGCGAGCACCCGGCAGTGAGTAATTATAAGTCTCAAATGTTTCTTCATAAGGCGTGCCAGCCTTGACAGTTACTTTAGCCTGATTGGTATAATTTAAAATATCTGGATAGTTCTTTACAAAATTATAAACTAAAATCCCTAAATCACGCGCAGTCGTTTGGTTGCTAACATAATTATTATATCTCTGAGGAGTATAGTAACCTTTGAAGGAAACCGCAGCAGCACCACTGGCATTAAACCATTTGGTGTTGGTCATGCCTAGTTCTTGCGCTTTGGCGTTCATCTTATCCAAGAAAGCATCGGGATCGTTATCTGATAGGTAATTTGCCAGCATCACTGTTGTTGCGTTAGAAGAGGGTACAACTGTCATGGTAATCAGCTCAGAAACAGTATAATTGACCCCAGCCACGATTTTATTATTGGAAATTTCATAAATTTCCGCAACCGCCTGATCTTGCGGCGTCGCCTTAATCACCGTATCTAAACTGAGTTTTCCCTCTTTAATGGCTTCAAAAACCAAATACAAGGTCATGATCTTACTCATACTGGCTGGATCGCGAACCTCATCGATGTTATCCTGCCACAGTATATCGCCCGTATTTCCGTCAATCATCAAAGATGACTTAGGACGATTGATTGCTTGTACATTTTCATTGGGATACATTTTTCGTGCCATATCTACCAATTCATCTGCCGCAGCAGAAAGCGGTGATAAAAAGGCAGACAAAATCAATCCAAACACCAAAAACTTCTTCTTCACATTTATCCTCCAAAAAAATTCATTCCTAACTAGTATATCATATTTTTAATCAAGTTTTTGATAAATATAAAAAATCCCACCTAAAAATTAGATAGGAAATAGATTGTTAAGCTTCTAATAAACTTAGAGCTTCTTTGTCTGCAATAATCACGACATCTTCATGGCCTTGAAGGGCGCTAGCTGGCACAGCTTCTGTTACCTCTCCTCGGACTGTTCCTGCGATGGCTTGAGCTTTAGAAGCGCCATAGGCAAAGAGGATGATTGATTTTGCATCTAAGATATTCCGAATTCCCATTGAGATGGCTTGAGTCGGTACGTCCTCTATCTTCTCAAAGAAGCGAGCGTTTGCTTGGATAGTTGACTGCTCCAAATCGACAATATGAACAGTGCTATCAAAGCTAGTTCCAGGCTCATTAAAGCCAATATGCCCATTGGTACCAATTCCCAAAATTTGTAAATCTACTGGGTGGTCAGCCAAGACTTGGTTGTAGCGTTTCACTTCTGCTTCCACATCTTCTGCTGCACCGTTTGGCAAAAAGCTCTCTTTGAAAGGCTTTTTATTAAATAGCTGCTCATTCATAAAGTAACGGTAAGACTGGGGATTATCTTCTGAAAGTCCCACATACTCATCCAAGTTTACACTGGTCAGCCCTGACAAATCTAGGTCACTGGCAATGATTTGCTTGTAAAACTCAATCGGGCTACTTCCTGTTGCCAACCCCAATGTTTTGGCCCCCTGAGCTAGCTTTTCTTTCAAGATTTCTAAAGCTACCTTTGCGCCTTCTACTTGATTCTCAACACGAATAACTTTCATTCTGTTCTCCTATTTTTCTTGATGTATTCCTTATTTTATTATATGGTATAGACCAATTTTTGTCAAGTAGATTCTACTTAATTTTTTCAAATTTTACTGAGAGACTTAGCGTCAAATCATGGTATAATAAAAGCATGCTATTACCAATGATTATAATTTTTTTACTCGGAATTGCCCCTTTTACCGCTGGGCTTTTCTTAAAAAAACATCTCGGTTGGCAACTAATTTTTTTATGCCTGGGAATTTTCTTTATCAGTATTCCCTTTTTACTTGCCGCCTACTATATTTGGATCATGAGAACAATTTAAGGAGATAGAATGAATACTGCTGATTTTGATTTTCACTTACCGGAAGAACTGATTGCTCAAACTCCTCTGGAGAAACGAGACTCTTCTCGCCTCCTCATTGTAGATCGGGAAACTGGCCAGTTTAGTGACCAACATTTTGACAATATTATTGACCAACTTGAGCCAGGTGATGCTTTGGTTATGAATAATACCCGCGTCCTGCCAGCTCGCCTTTATGGAACCAAGCCTGAAACCGGCGGCCATGTCGAGCTCCTACTCTTGAAAAATACCCAAGGAGACTTCTGGGAAGTCCTAGCTAAGCCTGCCAAACGACTCAGAGTCGGAACGCGTGTTTCTTTCGGTGATGGCCGTTTGACTGCCACTGTTACAGAAGAGCTAGAACACGGCGGACGGATCGTTCGCTTTGATTATCAAGGCATTTTCCTAGAGGTCCTAGAAAGTTTGGGTGAAATGCCCCTGCCGCCTTATATCCATGAGAAGCTAGAGGATCGTGAACGCTACCAGACAGTCTATGCCAAAGAAAACGGCTCCGCTGCCGCTCCAACCGCTGGCCTCCATTTCACAGAGGAATTGCTGGATAAAATTGCGACAAAAGGCGTTAAGCTCGTCTACCTGACGCTGCATGTCGGGCTCGGAACCTTCCGTCCCGTATCAGTTGACAATCTGGAAGAGCATGAGATGCATTCCGAATTTTATAGTTTGTCTGAAGAAGCAGCTGAGACCCTGCGCCAAGTCAAGGCAAGCGGCCACCGCATCGTTGCTGTCGGTACCACTTCTATCCGAACACTGGAAACAATCGGCAGCAAATTTGAGGGTCAAATCCAAGCAGACTCCGGCTGGACCAATATCTTTATCAAACCGGGCTATCAGTGGAAGATTGTCGATGCTTTTTCAACCAACTTCCACTTGCCAAAATCAACCCTTGTCATGCTGGTATCAGCTTTTGCTGGACGCCAACTGACACTGCAAGCCTATGAGCATGCTATCACTGAGCGCTACCGCTTCTTTAGCTTTGGCGACGCTATGTTTATCAAATAAATACAGGTGAATCTATGAATAAAATCGAAAGTAGGCATCGCCTCATTCGCTCCCTCATCATGGAAAAAAGAGTCCATACCCAGCAGGAACTCCAAGAACTACTGGAAGCAAACGGCGTCATTGTCACCCAGTCTACTCTCTCTCGTGACATGAAAACTCTCAATCTAGTCAAGGTGACCGAAAACGACAAATCCTATTATGTCATTAACAGTATCGCCCCTTCTCGTTGGGAGAAAAGACTACGCTTCTATATGGAAGATGCCCTCGTCATGCTACGCCCCGTTCAGCATCAAGTCGTCATGAAAACCTTACCCGGACTAGCCCAATCTTTTGGTGCTATTTTAGACGCTCTGGAATTACCCCAGATTGTTGCTACAGTCTGCGGAGACGATGTCTGCCTGATCATCTGCGAAGATAATCAAGCTGCTATCGAATGCTTTGATAAACTCAAAGAATTTGCCCCCCCATTTTTCTTTAGTAAATAACAAAAGAGTTGGAAAATCCAACTCTTTTTCGTGTTGATTCACAGTTTTTACTTGGAAAAATTCGCAACACTGATATCTATCCTAGCAATTTTACTCTCCTGCCAAGCGGTAAATAGTCTCAGCATAGATATCCATTGCACGATAGAGATCTTCCAAAAACGCTCGTTCATTGGCCTGATGTTCCGTTTGCTCTACACCTGGGAAAAGAGCACCAAAGGCCACACAATTTGGCATCGTCCGAGCAAAGGTTGCCCCACCAGAGGACATAGCTGGACTAGTATCGCCAGTCTTTTCTTGATAGATAGTCATCAGCGTGCTGACTAGTTCACTATCTTTAGGTACATAAAGCGGAGCCAGATAGTCAAACTCTTCATAGTCCAGTTGGTAGCGCCCAGCAATCTCTGCTAGTTTTGCCACTAGCTGATCTTTATCCGCCAAGACAGGAATCCGAATATCAATACGGATTTCAGACTTTTCTGAGTTCAGTGTCAGACCTGCAATGTTAAAGGAGAGTCTGCCAGACGGTTCATCCGAAATGTCACCAAATAAACGGCAACCAGTCGCATCTTCTCCCACCGCTTCTGCAATAAAGGCCAGAGCAGGATGAGCTTGTAAAGGCTGCAAAACTGTCGCCAGCCGAACAATAGCATTGATACCTTCAGCTGCATCCTTGGCATGCTTAGGTAGGCCGAGAACAGTGACTTGTTGGTCATTTTGTTCGTAGTCAAAATAAGCTGCCTGCAAACCTGCCACGACCGGCTCCAAAAGTTCTCCTTGATAGCTGGCCTTGCCAGGCACGACATTAAAGGCTGCTCCTGCTTCTAAATCTAGCTGATCTGAGCCAGGACCATGCAGCTTGACCTGTAAGAGGCCTTTCTCAGCATAGGTCAGAGGGAAGGAAGAATCTGGTGCAAAGCCAAGCGTTGCTGTTTCTTCTAGTTCATTGTACCGCCCCATACAGCGCCAAAGTGTCTCTTCGTCCGTACCAAAGATAAACCGAACCCGCTTTTTAAATTTTACTCCGCTATCTAGCAGAGCCTTGACCGCGTAAAGAGCAGCCATTGATGGCCCCTTATCATCTTGGACACCACGTCCGAAGATCCAGCCGTCTTTGATAGTTACCTCAAATGGCGGGGTCTGCCAATCCGCTTCATCACCTGATGGAACAACATCCAAATGACAGAGAACGGCCAGGAGCTCTGCTCCCTGACCGATTTCTGCATATCCGTAATAACCTTTAGGGTCAAGATAGGTAGTGAAACCTAAACTTCGACAAATCTCTAAAGTTTTTTCTAGGACATCTTGAATTGCTTGTCCAAAAGGTGTTTCACTTTCTCCTTCATTGAGTACTGAAGGATAGGAAATCAAGGTTTTTAATGATGTAAGAAACTCATCTTTAACTTGATTTGTGATATATGTTTTCATGGACTCACCTCACTCACTCTTTATAGGAATGGAATGAATGTTCCAAGGAGAAGGAGAGCAATGGTCACTACAATGATAGCAACTACAAGTTTGCCCATGAATTTCCACCAAGTACCAATGTTGATACGTCCAAGCGCAAGAGCTCCCATCACAATACCAGATGTTGGTGCGATCAAGTTCAAGACACCTGAAGCAGATTGGTAAGCAGTGATGATCAAGCTAGGACGCACATTGACAAATTCTCCGAGTGGAGCCATGATACCCATAGTCGCGCTGGCAAGACCAGATGAAGATGGGATCAAGAATGACATAGGCAGATAGAAGATATAAGTCAAAACGATAAAGACTTGTGAAGACAGACCGCTCAGACCTTCTTTACCCCAGTTGAGGATAGTATCTGTAATCATACCATCGTTCATGATAACTTGGATACCACGAGCAATTGCTACGATCAAGGCTACACTGAGCAAGTCAGCAGCACCATTCATGAAGGCAGAAATAATCTTGTCTTCTTTAAGACCATAAACAACACCAATAAGGATACCCATAAAGGCGAAGAGCATTGCTCCTTCTGGGAAGTACCAAGTACCCAAAGCAGCTGTAGATGAGCCAACAATCTTACCGATAACTGGAAGACCAGTCAACCAAGTATTTAAGTCTCCAAAGAGAGTAATACCTAAGTCACTCCATGGAATGAAGCTCAATACCATCAAGACAAAAGTAAGAACAAAGAGTACGAAGACATGTTTTTGTTTCTTAGTAAGAGTTGAGTTGACATTTTCTTCGTCTTCACCAACATTGAAGAATTTCATATCTTCATCACGTGTTGCATAAGTGAGAGACTTAGTTGGATCTTTTTGGATCTTATCAGCATACTTGTAAACGAACCAAGTGCTAAGACCAGTTAAAGCAAACCAGAAAATCAAACGAAGGATAATCCCTTCACCAAGACCTACACCTGCAGTTGATGAAGCAATACCTGTCGCAAATGGGTTCAAAGTAGATGCCAAACATCCAATCTGTGAACCGAGCAAGATAATGGCAACCCCAGTCAGGCTATCAAATCCAACAGCCATCATAACTGGCACAAGAAGAGGATAGAAGGCCATGGTTTCTTCACCCATACCATAAGTTGTACCACCGAGGGCGAACAAAGGCATGAGTACCAAAATCAACATTTTTTCGCGGCCCTTGTACTTCTTCACAATAGAAGCAATACCAGTGTCTAGCATACCAGTTTCATTGACAACACCAAGGAAACCACCAACCATGAGGATGAAGAAGGCTACATCGATCGCTGCACTTGTTTCTTTAATCAGCGAGCCTTCCTCTGGATGAGTACCTAGCATAGCCCGAATCGGTGCCATGAGAACATCCCAAATCCCTTGCGGATTTTGAGGTTGGGCTTTATAAACACCATCCACAAAGGCACCCGCAGGGATGATCCAAGTTAACACTGCCATAATAGCAATAATTATCAACAAGACGGTGTAAGATGAAGGCATCTTAAACCCTTTTTTAGCTTTTTCACTCATTTGTTTTTCCTCCTAATGTCTAACAAAGTGCAAAAAACCAACCACTTTCTTAAATAAATATTTAAGAAAAACGCTTTCTATTTATATTTATTTTACCACATTAAGGTCTAAAAAACTAGTATTTTTTGAAAATATCGCATTTATTTTCAAGAAATATTCCTAACTTGATATAAAGACGTTAGAAATACCATGTATTTTACTAGTAAAATAGCTTATTCTTTTTCGATAATTGTTCCACTTTCAGATTCGATCAAAGCGCCAAGATTTTCAAGGGAAGTAATAACTGCTTTTCCTTCTGGACGACCGTTGACAAAAGCGATAGCTGCTTCTACTTTTGGAAGCATGCTGCCAGGGGCAAATTGGTCTTGTTTGATATATTCTTCCAGCTGAGCAACATTCACATGTTCCAACTTTTCTTGGTCTGGTTTGTTGTAGTTGACAAAGACATAGTCTACACCAGTCAAGACGATAAAGAGGTCAGCTTCGACTAATTCTGCCAAGCGTTGAGAAGCAAAGTCCTTATCAATAACAGCTTCAACACCAGCCAAATGACCGTTGTCTTCCTTGATGACTGGAATTCCGCCACCACCAGCAGCAACGACCACTTGACCAGCATTCAAGAGGGTACGAATTGTTTCGATTTCCTTGATATCAACAGGTTTTGGTGAAGCAACAACCTTGCGCCAGCCACGGCCAGCATCCTCTTTGAAAGTAGCTCCGCTCTTTTCAGCTTCTGCTTTTGCTTCTTCTTCTGAATAGAAAGGACCGATTGGTTTGCTCAAGTTGACAAAAGCTGGGTCATTTTTATCGACAACAACTTGTGTCACAACTGAAGCAACATCTTTTTCGATGCCTTCATCCAAAAGAGCATTTTGCAAGGCATTTTGCAGCCAGAAACCGATGCTACCTTCTGTCATAGCAACAAGTGAATCGAGTGGGAAAGCAGGGTTCTTTTCAGAATCAGCCGCCAAGTGTTGGAGCAAAAGATTTCCAACTTGAGGACCATTACCGTGAGTGATGATCAAATCATCCCCATTTTTGATCAGTTTTACAAGGTGCTTAGCTGTTTCCACCAAAGCTTCTTGTTGAGCTTTTGCTGATGGATCAGAAGAAAGAATCGCATTTCCTCCCAAAGCCACTACTATTTTACGATTTGCCATAAATTCTCCTTTATCACATTCAATTGAATGCCTTTAGATTTCGGTTTAATATTTTTTCAAATTTTTATAAGAAATAACAGATTTCCATCATATAAAAGAGGACTGGACTAAAGCTATTAGTCGCAGCCCTCATAGCTGTTGGTAGACGGTTTCTTATGTAAGATTATACTTTTGGAATGTAAAGGTTGCCGAGTGTAGCAGCCATAACAGCTTTGATTGTGTGCATACGGTTTTCTGCTTGGTCAAAGTGGCGAGCGTATTTGCTGCGGAAGACTTCGTCTGTTACTTCCATTTCTTCTACGCCAAATTTTTCAGCGACATCTTTACCGTAAACAGTATTTGTATCGTGGAATGCTGGCAAGCAGTGCAAGAAGATCAAGTCTTCATTGTCAGCTTTCTTCACCAATTCCATGTTAACTTGGTAAGGTTTCAAAAGTGCAACGCGTTCTGCGAATTTATCTTCTTCACCCATAGATACCCAAACGTCTGTGTAAAGTACATCTGCACCTTTAACAGCTTCGTCTGCATCTTCCGTGATGAGGATGTGTGCGCCACTTTCTTTCGCAAAGCCTTCTGCCAATTCAACAATTTCTTTTTCTGGGAAGAGTTCTTTTGGTGAGAAGATGTGAACGTTAACGCCAAGGATAGCTCCTGTTACCAGCAAGCTGTTAGCAACGTTGTTACGTCCATCACCACAGTAAACCAATGTCAAGCCTTCCAAACGACCAAAGTTTTCTTGAACTGTCAAATAGTCAGCAAGCATTTGAGTTGGGTGCCATTCGTCAGTCAAACCATTCCATACTGGAACACCTGAGAATTCTGCCAATTCTTCTACCATGCGTTGGCTGAAGCCGCGGAATTCAATCCCGTCAAACATACGTCCCAATACTTTAGCAGTATCTTCTGTAGATTCTTTCTTACCAAGCTGAATATCATTAGCACCAAGGTATTCTGGATGTGCACCAAGGTCGATAGCTGCTGTAGTAAAGGCTGCACGCGTACGAGTAGATGTTTTTTCAAACAAGAGAGCGATATTCTTACCAGCAAGATAATGGTGTTGAATATTGCGTTTCTTCAAGTCTTTCAAGTGAGCTGAAAGTCCGATTAGGTATTCTAATTCTGCACGAGTAAAGTCTTTTTCTGCAAGGAAGCTACGTCCTTGGAATACTGAATGTGTCATTCTGTTATTTCCTCTTTCTAATTATTAAATTTCTATTGATAAATTGTCGAACACGAATTAAACTTCTTCACGTTCAAATGGCATAGACATACAACGAGGTCCACCACGGCCCCGAACCAATTCACTTCCGCGAATCTTAATCAAGCGAAGCCCGTATTCTTCCAAAATCTTGTTGGTTACGGTATTGCGGTCATACACCACTACCACACCAGGAGCGATAGTCAAGGTGTTAGAACCGTCATTCCATTGTTCACGTCCAGCTGCTACGATATTGCCGCCACCGCAACGAATCAAATGAACTTTTTCTACGCCAAGGTTTTGAGCCAGAAGTTCAGCCAAGTCACCTTTTTCTTCAACGATCTTCAGTTTTTCGTTTTCATAAGTAACGGAGTAAACGCGAAGGTCGCCTTCGATTTCTGGGTGAATGGTGAACTTATCATAGTCGACCATAGTGAAGACAGTATCCAAGTGCATGAATTTACGGTTGTTAGCAAATTCAAATGCTAATACTTTCTTGAAGCCAACATTCTTCTTGAAGATGTTCACCAAAAGTTTTTCGATAGATGCTGCGTCTGTACGTTGAGAAATACCAACTGCCAGTACATCTTTAGAAAGAACTAGCTCATCGCCACCTTCGATACGAGTATCTTCTTCACGGTTGTAAACCAATTCCACTTTTCCAGCGTATTCTGGGTGATATTTGAAGATGTATTTACCGTAAAGTGTTTCACGGTTACGAGTATCTGCAAACATGTGGTTGAGCGATACAGCATTACCAATTGTAGCAAATGGGTCGCGTGTGAAGTAAAGGTTTGGCATTGGATCAATCGCAAATGGATAATCTGATTCTACCAAGTCAGTCAGACCTTTCGCTTCATCAGGGATTTCTGGCAATTCAGCTTTTTGAACCCCTGCCATTGTTTTTTCAACCAATTCTTGGTTGTCCTTGATACCATGCAGCAATTCACGAATAGCTTTCTTCGTTTCGCGTCCACGAATATTTGCTTCTTCCAAATATTCTTCGATGAACTGTTCACGAATTTCTGGAGAAATCAAGGATTCAGCAGCCAATTTTTCGAGATAAAGAACTTCAATTCCTTCATCACGAAGAGCTTGAGCGAATGCATCGTGTTCTTTTTGAGCATCTTCCAAGAAAGGAATGTCATCAAAAAGAAGACGTTCTAGGTAGTCCGGTAGCAAGTTTTCCAGCTCTTTGCCCGGACGGTGCAACATAACTTTTTTCAGTTTTCCAATTTCTGAGAAAACATGAATTGGATGTGTAGACATCTATTGTCCTCCTTTTCGTTGAGGTTTGGTTTCCCAATCCCTTTTATGCTATTATTCTATCATGGATTGGAAAGGCTTACACCTAAAATCTTACATTACAAATGCCAAATTCTTTGCATTTTTTATAAAACATCATGATATTTATTTATTTTAAAGCGTTTTCTTTGCATATTTTGGTTGTTCTATTATTTTTAGGAATATATATTTTTTTGTAAAAAATATATGTTCAATTAATATTAGAATATGATCAGAAAAAGCTTTTAAATGTGTAAAAATGTTTGAAAAAAGCCAATCAAATGATTGATTAGCTTCCTTCAAAATATCTCATAAAGTAATCCTTATTCTTAAATGTCAATTTTTTATGCTCGTAGTCAATCACTCCTTCTTCTCTTAGTTTTTTTAGAACCTGATTGACTGTTTCACGTGTAGTGGCTCCTAACTTGGCCAACTCTTTCATACTCATTGGAAAAGGGAGCGTGTTCTGTTCTTTGCACAAATCCATGCATAAAATAGATAGAGACTGGGTCACGCGATCCGTAGCACTGGCTGAGACGACATTCCGTAAGCGCAATTCCTGAAATTCTAAAATCTGCGATAAACGCTTGGTGATAAACAACAGCTGATCAACATTCTTTTTTGAATAGTCTTCAAACAAATCCATCGGAATGCTGAAATACTCGACATTGGTGACCGCGCTAGCCGTATAATGATAACGCTCATCGAAAAACATACCTCCATATGGAAACACACTATTCATTTTAATATAATCCATATAAGAAAAAGTATCGGTTGAATCATACTGTTCGATACGAACATAGCCTCGATGCAGGAGGAAAAGGCGATCTCTACGGTCCCCTGAAAAGAAGATAATCTGTCCCTTGGGAATCTTGCGGAATTGAATCTCAATAGCAATTTTATCAAAAATTTCCACAGGAAAATGTGCAAATGCTGGATGCTGTCTAATAATCTGATAATGTTCCTTATTGATCATAATAACCCTTCTTACTTGCTATTAGTATTATAGCATAAATCCGCTTACAGGCAGAAAACAGCCATTATAAAAATAAGAAAGCCTAGCAAAACTAAAAGATGTGCCCACTTTCTATTCATGGGTTTTCTATCCGCCTGGACTCTTTTCGGCAGATAATTTCCCATAATTATAAAAACCACACCAACGATCACAGTTGCTATTTTACGGATATCAAAGTCCTCGTCTAAGCCCCCATAGATAGTCGCCATATAGAGTAAGACAAAGCTAAAGGGAAAGATCCAGCGAATAAGGTGTTTAAAAGTGGGATTTAAGATATCTTTAGCAACAGTAGACCAATAAATCATAACTTCTAGCAGCATCATGACAATTGGAAAAGCAGAGATTAACAGAAACTTAGGTAAAAAGCTGTCTCCTTCCCCAGATAAGTCAAAGTGAATCGCTAGGCTATCTGGTAATTCTTGATAGACCCAGATGGCATAGAAAACTGGCAAGAGCATGACGCCAAGTGCCCATCCTAATTCTTGTAAACTATTTTTTTTCATTTTCGTTTCCTCCTCCAAGAGATTGAAACCAGACAAGAATTTCTTCAAAAACGGTGACATCTAAGCTGTAATAAATAAAGTTCTTCTGCTTTTCTTCTATGAGTAGACCGGCTTTCTTTAGCTGAGAGAGGTGGTAGGATACCGTCGCAGGCGTCAGCTCAAAAGCTTGGGCAATTTCCCCTGCAGACTTCGGACCATGCTTGAGCATTTCCAGAATCCCCCTTCGAACTGGGTCAGCTAGAGCTTTAAGCGTTTGACTGATCCCCATGATTAGACCTTTCTTTCAGGTAAATTTTCAAGATTTTCTTGGTCAGAAAGACTAGTGCCACTACTTCTACCAAGAGCAAAGCTTCAACTGCAAGTGGCGGAAGAAAGCCTACCTGAGCCAGAGCAGGCGCTAAGTCAATCAGGGCGTGAAGTCCTAGAGCGGCTAAAAAATACACTGGAACCTTCTCCTTGACCGCCTTCCAAACCCAGAAGGTCAGCAAGATTTGGATAAGAATAGCCAAGATCCGCTCAAGAGCCAAAAGATAGATGCTGCCAGCACTCATGGAACGGACATTGTCAATAACTGCTTGAGGAATTTGAGCCAGCATCTGAGCATTCCCCTGAGTCACTACTTGAGCTATAACCCAAAGGTTTAAGAGACTGACAATACCAACAAACAAAGCCTCAATACCACCATGCCCCAAGCCATAGGCCACACCATCCCCAAAGGTCAGTGGACGCTTCTTTTGCAGCCAGTAAAAGATGACCCAGCGACCTGTTTCTTCAAAAATAGCTGCCGCAGCAACAGTATAAAGAACGTATAGCCAAGGATTTTCCATCCGCAAAGCAATAGTCCCATCAGCCTGAGGCTGTAAAACGATACGATGCAAGATATTTTCCAGAACCTGACTAGACAGATAAAATCCAACTCCCCCTAAAAGGAAAACTAGCAGAGAAATATGCTTGGTCTTTTTAAAATAAACCAAAGGAACAAGGACTGCCCCTAAAATCAGCAGCATAGCAATCAAGATATGAATGGAAATCATCGTTTTTTCTCCTGAACTGTTTAGATTTTTTTCTAAATAAATTATACATTTTCCCTTTCTTTATGTCAAATCTATTTCGAATTTTTTCTAAACAACGTTCAATCTAAAAATCATCAAGCTCTACTGCTATAAAAAAACAAAAATACGCCCAGATTTTCATCTAAGGCGTATTTATTAGATTAATTCATGTTGACCCGGTGCCACTCATTGATGATATAGGCAATTTGACCGACCTGATCAATACCAACTCCGCTAGTCTCCTCACTGGCTTCTGTGCTGCCACCTAGATAGGCTGTATAAAGTGCCACAATATAGGGCTTCTCCTCCATGACAATAGCATCAACATTAAGAGCCTCTCTAACATATCCAGGCTTTTGGTAAATTGTCAAATCGTATAAATAACGTTTGTAATATTCACCAGAGAAGGAAAGACCGATAAAATAAAGAATGTCCTTGTATTTTTCTTGATTATTCCACAGATACTCTAGAACTTGAATATAATAGTCCGTTGTTGTTTTATTATTCTCCCGGCTGATCGTCTTAATATCAGCCTTGGACTGACCGTAGCGACTGAACATATCATAGGCCTTTTCCATCCCGTCAGCTTTAATCTCTAAAACACTCCAATTTCTTGGTTGTTCTAGTAACCTTATCTTTAACTGCCTGCGACCACTTTCCTTGCATATTGGAATCCATATCAGAAAGTACCAAAGCTATATCTGAACGAACTTCTTCAGAGAAAGATTTTATCTTTTGCTGGAGTAATTGGCGATTCTGAGTTTGTCTTACAATACCAGCCTGCCCTATGAATCCAACATTCCACTTTTGTAGCATTTTTTCATATTGAAGAAAAGAATCATCGTATCCTCTCGTTGAATGATCTAATAAATCTGTTGTAACAATCATTGATTTCTCCTTTGCAAATGGTGCATTTGTTCTTCATTATCGTCCAAATTTCGTTGATATTGACGCTTATGTTCTGAAAATTCTTCCATTAAATCTGATCGCTTTTGATTGATAAACCATTGAACCTGCTCACTACTTTCTTGATATTCCTGATAAACCTGCCTTAATAAAATAGAATCTGGTTCAAAAACATTCAAAGCAAGGCGAAGCTGATTCATGTTTTCTTCAAACATATTACGATAAAGATAATCCGCTCTTTCTAAGTCTTCTTCTCGTCTATCATAATCCTGCTTATATTCCTTGAAATCTTCTTCGATCTTTGCACGTTGATTCCGCAAGTTGCCCATTATCTCATCAAATCCCATTGTTTAAAATTCCTTGCCAATTCTTGATCCTGATCCAACTGTTTTTGAATACCAGAACGCATTTTCTGAGCAATGCCTTCAAATTCTCGCTTAAGCTCATAGGCTAACGCCTTCTTTTCGCGGTAACGCTGAAAATCCGACACGCTAATGCTTTCTCTTGTCACACCAACATCTGACAGAGCAGAGTAAATTTCAGATTCACTCAATTTGGGACCCGCAGTATAAGCCTGGCGGACAATTAGATTCCAGAGATCTTCGGCTTCTTGAATGGCATCATCATACAGACTAATCAGCAAGTCCAATCCTTTTGTTGCAATATTTTCAATGGCCGAAGCAGTAACTAAGGCCTGCTCACTGTCTAAGTAGATTTTTTCCCCTTTCGAAAGACCATCTGCTTTTAGACGATCTCGCAATCCGACCAATGAAGCCAATTCCGTGTCCAAAGACTGCAGACTGTTTTTAGCCGTCTCCAAGTAATTGAAACGCATGGCAGTGATAACCACCCTGCCATGCTCATCAATCACTTGTCCTTGTTCATTAAACTGCCAATCAAAAATCTTATGGCTAGAACCATAAACCCAATAGATGGTGCCAAAGCCATCTCCACCCTTTACTCCTTCCAAGTTTCCATCTTGATATTGAACGACATCATCTTGAGCATGACGATAATTTTTAAATAGATGAGTATTTCTCTTAAGAAATTTTCTTCATCTTTACTCAAGGTATCATAACTAAACCAGCCATTAAAGACAGTTGTTGGAATATGATATTTTGCGCCTAGCTTTATCATATAAGCACCTTGTGAATAGCCAGTCAGTTGTGTTACATGATAGTTTTTTCTAACTTCCTGAAGAAATTCATCTGCAACCGCTAATTGTGGTGAGCTCAACTCAGGATTGATACTGGTAATTGCACCTTTCAAATCATTAAAATCAGTAGGAGTGGTTCCCGCAGCAACTACAGCCACACTATTCGTATCTACCCGGCCATTAACAATCGGCGCAACGGCCATACCCTGAAAACCAGTTGCAGGGTCATTTTTGACGGAGACAACACGGAAATCTTGATTTCCTATAGCTATTGTATTTTTCTCATCATCAGCCAACTCATTATCCTTCTTAGAAGTTATAATTTCATGCCCATTGGTCTTAGCTAAATTCGGATCAACGCTATAAACATTTTTTTCTTGATTAAATTCATTTAATTCTTTATCAGAATAATTATATATCATTTCAAAATCATCTCCTCTTTTACTGAATAGATTACTTTAATTTCACCTTCTGTATGACCAACTCTAGATCGCAAATTGGCCATATTTTCATTGTAAGTAGGTCCCCCAAATGAAGCATCATGATTACTAACATCATCTAAATGATGAGCCGCCCCATATTTTAATTTTGTTCCATCAGCAAAGGTCAACTGAACATGAACATACCATCCACCAGGCTTATCAGAATAACTTGGATCACTAAATTGAATCTCTTTAATATCTTTATAGCTATTTTTTAATGCTTTCGCTAAACTCGTCTCATATTCACGATTGCGTTTTAGTTCTGTTTGATAATTAAAATAGCTAACCGCACCAAAAATCAAGAAACCAGTCAACAACACGCCTAAAACACTCATAAGAATTCGCTTCTTCATCACAGCTACCTTTCATTTTTACTTTAAACAAAAAATAAATTCTACATTCATTTTACCATACTTACTTTTTCCTTAAAATAAAAATTAAATCATTCACATCCGTTGGCATCGTACCTGCAACTACAGCCACACTATTCGTATCTACCCGGCCATTAACAATCGGAGCAACTGCCATACCCTGAAAACCAGTTGCAGGGTCATTTTTGACAGAAAGAATCTTAAATCTTTGACCATCAGACGTTCTATATATGTTTGTTTCTCCTGCTTTTATCTGATCATCGGATTTATCAGTTATAATATCATGCTCTTTACTTTGTGCTAAATTTGGATCAACACTATAAACAGCCTCTTCTTGATTCAGTCCATTTAATTGTTCATCTGTATAAGTATATATCATTTTATTTCCCCTTTAGAACCATCTGAGAACTCAATTAAAATTTTATAACTAGTAATTCCTTTTTGAGAATCTAAATAGTTCCACTTTTTCTCGGCTTCTTTACCACCAATTGAACCACCATAATTTGTTTTCAAATGCAAAGCATGGATTGTGCTATATTCAACCTCTTCTCCGTCATTAAAATTTAATTTCACACGAACATACCAGCCACCAGGCTTTTCAGAATAACTTGGATCACTAAACTGAATCTCTTTAATATCTTTATAGCTATTTTTCAGCGCTTTCGCCAGGCTCGTCTCATATTCATGATTTCGCTTTAGCTCTGTTTGATGATTACAATAGCTAACCACACCAAAAATCAAGAAACCAGACAACAACACACCTAAAACACTCATAAGAATTCGCTTCTTCATCGTAGCCACCTCTCATTTTCACTTTAAGCAAAAAATAAATTATATATTTATTTTGCCATATTTACTTTTCCCTTAAAACAAAAATAAAATCATTCACATCCGTTGGCGTCGTACCTGGAGCTACCACTGCTACACTGTTTGTATCTACCTGACCATTGACAATCGGCGCAACAGCCATACCCTGAAAGCCAGTTGCACGGTCATTTTTGACAGAGACAACACGGAAATATTGATTTCCTATAGTTATTCGATTTGATTCTCCACCTTGGAGCATTTCACTTGGTTTATCTGTTATAACATCACGCCCTTTATTTCTGGCTAATTTCGGATCAACACTATAAACAGTTTCTTCCTGATTAAAAAGATTTAATTCCTTATCAGTATATTCATATGTCATTTTAAAATTACCTCTGTTTTCATTGAATACATTACCTTAATTTGATTCTCTGTATAACCAACTCTTGATTTTAATTTATCACTCTCTTCATCTAAAGTTGGACCAGAAAAAATTGAATCATGATTAACAGTATCACCAAGATGGTGTCCTGTTCTATACATCAACCTTACTCCATCTCTAAAGGTCAGCTGAACTTTCACATACCATCCACCAGGCTTATCAGAATAACTTGGATCACTAAATTGAATCTCTTTAATATCTTTATAGCTATTTTTCAGCGCTTTCGCCAGGCTTGTCTCATATTCATGATTTCGCTTTAGCTCTGTTTGATGATTACAATAGCTAACCACACCAAAAATCAAGAAACCAGACAACAACACACCTAAAACACTCATAAGAATTCGCTTCTTCATTGCAACCACCTCTCATTTTTACTCAAATCAATTATTAAATAAATAACTTGTCTTAATTCATGTTGACTCGGTGCCACTCATTGATGATATAGGCAATTTGACCGACCTGATCAATACCAACTCCGCTGATCTCCTCACTGGCTTCTGTGCTACCACCTAGATAGGCTGTATAAAGTGCCACAATATAGGGCTTCTCCTCCATGACAATAGCATCAACATTGAGTGCCTCTCTAACATACCCAGGCTTTTGGTAAATTGTCAAATCGTATAAATAACGTTTGTAATATTCACCAGGAAAGGAAACACCGATAAAATAAAGAATATCCTTGTATTTTTCTTGGTTATTCCACAGATACTCTAGAACTTGAATATAATAATCCGTTGTTGTTTTGTTTTCTCTGCTGATCGTCTTGACTTTAGCTTTTGATCGGCCATACCTTCCAAACATGCTGTAGGCCTTATCCATACCGCCTAGTCGCTCTGCTAGCGCATAAGCGGGCGTATTTTCAGAGTAGACCAAGGAATACTCCTGCATATCAGGAATAGACATGGCACCATTGAAGGCCGCTACATAGTTATCGTGCTCTCCCTTGTATTCATAGCTGGTATTGGTAATATCAAACCGCTCTTCCAGCGATAATTTTCCTGCTGCTACCTCATCAACAACCAACATATTCAGGGGGAGTTTATAAGTAGAGCCTGCTGTCATAGGCTGGGTATCATTCATGGCATAAGTTTGCCCACTCGTCAGATCTTTATAAGAAAAAGCAATCTGAGAAGAGTCAATTCCCATGTCATCCATGTAAGCCTGAACAACTTGTGGCAAGGTCATATTCGCATAATCGTAAGATAAACCCAATGCTTCCATAGTCGGAAGGTCTTGCTCTATCACCTCTTGCTTCTCTTCCATCGTCTTACTAGTACGCGCAGTCGCCTCAGATTTTGTTTCTTCTCCTTCTGTAGACTGTGAAGAAGCGATTGATTGACCTGCCTCTGCTATCTTTTTATCAGCTTGCTGTGGTTCCACCAAAAGACCCAAATAACAAATAAATAAGAAAACACCACCGAACCAGCAAGCCAGTTTCTTTATGTCATTTTTAATCAAAGTTTTTCTCCTAATATTTTAGTATTATAAAAGATTCTCATTAAAATAACAAGTAGAAAGGTCAATTTAAGGGCATTTAAAAACGAATCATTGCGATCCGTTTTATAATCTATTATTTAGCTGCTGCGTAGAGCTCATCCACTTTATTCCAGTTGATCACTGAGAAGAAAGCCTTGATGTAGTCAGGACGCACGTTGCGGTATTTCACGTAGTAAGCATGTTCCCAAACGTCCAAGCCGAGGATTGGTGTCTTACCTTCTGAGATTGGTGTATCTTGGTTTGCTGTTGAAGTTACTTCAAGTTTCCCTTCTTTGTTGACAACCAACCATGCCCAACCTGAGCCGAAACGAGTTGTAGCTGCTGCAGTGAAGGCTGCTTGGAATTCTTCGAATGAACCAAATGTCGCATCGATCGCTGCTGCAAGTTCTGCTGAAGGAGCTGTCTTTTCAGGAGTCATCAATTCCCAGAAAAGAGCGTGGTTCAAGTGTCCACCACCGTTGTTGATCACTGCTTGGCGAATATCAGCTGGGATAGACTCAACATCTGCCAACAGTTTTTCTAAGTCTTCACCAATTTCAGTATGTTTTTCAAGCGCTGCATTTACGTTATTCACGTAAGTTTGATGGTGCTTGTCATGGTGAAGGTGCATTGTTTCCTCATCGATGTAAGGTTCCAAAGCGTCGTATGCATAAGGTAGATCTGGTAAAATAATTGCCATTTACTTGTCCTCATTTTCTTTATTATTATACAAATCATAACGCAAAAACGCACATTTTTCAACTATTTGGCTTATAAATTTTGCTAAGCTTTTAGAAGTTTCCTGTTGCGATTTTCAGCAAGGCAAGGTCGAAAAGGTAGTCCTTGTCATAAAGGCCAGACTTGATCTGGTAGTCCGTTTCAATCAAGCAGGTCAGGGTTCTTTTCAGAAAGTTGAGGCTAAGCCCACGCGCATCCTTAAGCGCAAACTTGACTTGGAAGGGATTCATCTTGCGGCCTAGATAGTCTGATAACTCCGCCACGATTTGGCTCTCAGATCGGCCATTATCCGCCAAAATCTTAACCTGAGTAAACATTCGAAACTGGCCTAACATGATGGCAATCAACTTGATTTCATCTTCACCCTGCAAGGTTAGATCGCGCACCAAACTCCGTGCGGCATCAATTTGTTTCTGTAAAATCAGCTGGGTCAAATCAAAAATATTGTCCTGCAAGGTTTTGGGAATGCCCTCAGCGATGTCTTCTAAACTGATTTGCCCCGACTCCTTATAAGACTTCAGAAAAGCCAAGTTTTTACTGATTTCACTAAAATGAAAGCCTGATTTGATCAGCAAGTGGTCAAAAGCCTTCGGAGCAAAGTCCAGACCTTCAAGCTGGGCCTGTTTGGCAAAATACTGGCGTAAGTCTGCTTCCTTAATCTCAGCCGCTTCAAAAATCTGTCCGTCTCGCTTTAGTAGCTTGACTAGTCGGCGTTTGCTGTCTAGCTTACCTTCCGCGAAAATGACCAATTTGGTCGTGCTACTAGGAGCTTCCAAATACTGCTCAAAGGACTTGAGCTCATCATCCGATAAATAGCGCTTTTTTGCTGTCGTTAGATCCGCAAAATGATCTAAAATAATAATCTTTTCATCCGCAAAAAAAGGCAGGCTGACTAAATCTAACTCCACATCTGCATAAGACGTTTCTTTCATGTCAAACAACGTGACATTCAAATCCGCTGGATCGTAGTGAATCTGCTTCAGAAACTCGTCTTTTAACAGCTCAAATTGTCCCAAGTCATCTCCCGTCAAAATCGTTAAGGTCGGCAGATGTTCGGGAGTGATTTTCTTAATTTTTTCAATTGCTAACACAGTGACACTCCCTTCTATTTTCTTGATTCTTAGTCATGTATAAATTGTAACAAAAAACAGCAGGAAAGTCTGCTGTTTTTCATCATTCTGATTAGAATATCAGGAGCTAAAAAAGTGTCCCAACTGCATGATGATTGTGACCAAAAGGGTGATAAGAAAAAGAATACCGCCTAACATTGCAATCATACTAAACTCTTGCTTCTCTCTTTTCAACGGTTTTCTACGATTATCTAGTTGCTCGTTGATATGTTCCTGCAGAATTCCCTTTTTCTTCTCTGGCATGATTGTCCTGAACAGCGATGCGGATATTGCGATGAGGCATTTTCATAGCTACTTTCATATTTCCAGGTAAGGCTTCTCCGATAGGCTCTTGCCAGAAAAGAACATCTTCTGCACGACCATTTTTAGGACGAAGAGCGTAGGCCACCAAGAAGGGGGTTGCTAGAGAATTATAAATAATACGATCTGTATCATATCCACGATATTGCAGATAAAAGACGACAAATTCTTGTTTAGATTTAAAAATATGACGCTTTCCTTCAAGTGTCAAGATGATATCACCAGTCAGATGATTTTCCATAATCACCACGACATTGTTCTGGTCAAAATAACGTGTATGGGTCGGACGTTGTGTCTGATCGTAGGTTATTTGTGCGAAAAGCCGTCCTTTGCGATTGTAGATATCTGCCGCTCGGACTTGCCCCTCTGTATCCAACCATTCGACAGCCCGCACACGTCTTTCATGTGTCGGTTGGCGATAGAAAATATTGGCACGCTTCTTGCCCATATCCAAGATTTCGCCATTTACATTGCTGGAGCGAATCTCCCATAGGTGCGGTTTGGGGACAAGATTAAAATATATCGGCCGACCTTCCGGTGTGTCCAAATCTCCTGTAAAATAACTGTAAGGAGACTCGACATCTGGTGAAAGATAGCCATCGTCTTGTACAACAACAACAGGACAATCAAGTCCTGTTGCTTTTAATGAACGTAACAAATCAAAACTTGCTTGATCATAGCGGTCAAACAAACAAATCATAGTGGTTATGCCTTTCTTTCTGAATCCTACTTAGTTGGTCTGAGCCGATCGAACCAGATCAGACCAGCGCTGGGCAATATGCTCATCAAGGTAAGGCTCAGCTATCTCGTAGGATACACGGGACAAATCTTCTTGAGAATGTTGAGTTAATAGCTGAACAATCTTTTTTGCGTACTCTGTTGTCATGGCATCTAGATCATCTGGACGAGCCTTGGGAATCAGGTAGCCATTTTCTCCATCGCGGATAAAGGTCGGATTGCCATAACGAACATCAAAGCCAATGATGGGCAGGCCAGAACCTACTGCTTCCAACAGAGTCAGACCAAAACCTTCACTTGTCGATGCTGCTAGATAAGCGGAATAATTTTTGTAAATATCCGCCATATGATGATGCCCCATCAGTCGAATATACTCTTCTGCCTGCAGATCCGCAATCAACTTCCGTAGCATAGCTTCCTCACCACCTGTACCGTAGATATCAAAGGTGATTTCCGGTAATTGCTCATGCGCCTTCACTACAGAGTGAATCAGCCAATCAATATGCTTTTCACTGGCTAAACGAGAAGCTGTCATCAAACCAAAAGGTTTCCGCTGACCTTCTGGTCGACGCAGTTGATCCAAGCTACCCACAGGAATAGTTAAAATATTCTTCGGCTTGATGTCGGTATATTGAGCAAACTGCTCCTTCAGCAGCTCTGTTTGAGCATCCGTCGAGTTGATGATGTAGTCCACTTCTTCCGCATACTCAAATTGATACTCGTAGTAATTATTCCATAAGATATACTCTTTTTCTGCGGGATTTTCACTGAAGTGGTCTGCGTGAACGATGACAGCTAGTTTAGCAGCCCCCTTATTGGCGAAGATTGGCTGGCCAATATCTGTCTCTCGGTCTAGAATCAGTAAATCCTTGTCTGTCAACTTCAAACTTCTCATGAAATGAGCAACAAACTCCTGCTTGGAGTAGAAGACCTGATCTGGAAAACGATAAACTTGCGTTTCTTGCTTACCGTCTACCTCATCGATAATCTCTTCGTAAGCCACACTACCGTCTTCATTGAGCCAAGTCCGTTGATAGAGACGAGCCCGACCATCTACAGGACTATAGTATTCAATAAAGTTTTTGGTATACGTATAATATTCTTTCTGAATGAGACAGCCGCGCGAAACAATCTCTGCCCGCTCAATCAGCTCATTATCCATATCGCAAGCATAGCACGTTACGAAATCATTATCTCCAAACAAGATCCGAAAGGTCTTGTTCTCAGGATTACGGACGATTTCTAGAGGTTCCCTATCAAAACTAGCTAAAACATGTGCCAGAGTGTAGGTCGTTGGAGCAATCTTAACATCTGTAAAATACTGATAGAGCCAAATGACCTCAGAGTCTTCAAAGCCGATATTCTTCGTCAAATGTTCAATATTATCGGCTGAAATAAAATCCATAAAGATGAATTTTGCCTCTAAGCCCACACTGCGAAGCAATTTTGCACGATAAATTTGTGCGTACTCAACCCCGCTGCTTGCCCAACCAATTCCTAGGTTGATGTTATAAATTGTCATAAACCATGTTCCTCTTACAAAAGATTATCTTTTTTAATTCTTGAAAGGCGTTTGATGATTTTTCCTTTCTTCTTTTTCTCTTTTTCTTTATCTTCGTCTTTAGACTTTTTGACAGGAGAAGTGAAGTAAGTAACGGGAACAGAGCTATCTGTACCTGTCTTAGCAAATGTTTGCTCAATATTTACAACTTCTTTTTGTGGAGCAGAGATTTCTACTGGGACTTCTTCCTCACCAAAAACATCTGATTCATTTACTTCTTCTTCGTGCGCTTCAAGAGAAGCTTCATCGAATAGACTTTCAGCTTCAACTTGCTCATTTGAAGCCTCGTCTTCTTCCAAAGGCGTATCAAACAAACGCGTAGCTTCATCTTCCTCTAAAGGAGTATCAAATATGCTTGCAAATTCGTCGTCTTCCGAAGCTTCCTCGATTAGACTTGCGATGTCAATTTGACCCTCTAAAGTTTCTTCGTCTAGAATCTGACCAATTTGACTAAGAAGCTCTTTGATTTTTTCCTTTTGCGCCTTATAGAGTTGTTCCGTTTCAAGACGTTTTTTCGTCAATTCATCGATTTCTTCAAGGATAGACGATCTTACTTGTAAGAAGTCTTTCTGAGCTTTCTCTAGAACCTCTTGAGCCTCTTTTTCTGCCTTTTCATGTGCTTCAATAATCAGCGATTTAGCATAAACAACGGCTTCACCGATTTCTCTTTCTTGGTTCTTTAAAGCATCCATTTTTTTATGTAAAGATTCAATTTTCTCATTCTTTTTACGAATTTCACTATCAAATCCTTCTTCTAACGATTCAATGTATTCTTCAACTTCCTTGGCACGATAGTTACCAAATAGGGTCTTTTTAAGTCTCATTCTGCTCCCTCTATTCTTCATTTATTCTAATTATATACTATCTTATCAATTGTAGCATAAAATGACGCTTATTACCATTGTTTTATAAGCCTCCGAGCAAAAAAATCCGGATACTACAGGAGCAAATAAAATTCTATCCACCTGCTAGTTCCATGGTTCTCTTAGTTTTGTAACCTAATTCTTTTATAAGCAAAAACACCTGAATAGATGACATATAATCCATTCAGGTATTTTCTTAAAAGGTAACTAGATGTAAACGCATCTATTTTAGAAATTGAGATCTACCCAGCTAAGAGGTGTATAGCCAAGAAGTTCAACGCCATCATATTCTACTGTTTTAACGATCTCTTGAATATTCGTTTTTAGCTCTTCTATTGATCGGCTGTCTGACTCATCTAATACTAGATCATCTTCCACAATAAATAGTGGCTTTTGATAGCGGTCATAAAGATTATTCATAGCTAGACGAAGACCTACAGGATCAATTGGATTCTTATTGGTGTTATTATAGCCATATTTATTGATAAAGACTTCTTGAGAATTACTAGATGCATGGTAACTAAAGCTAACAAAATCAACCTTTCCGACTCGTAAGTCAAAGAAGTCATCATTTTCAATATCCAAAGCAATCTGCTCACGTTCTAAACGGCGCAAGAAATGGTTTGGATAAGAACCACGAACTTGTACATCTGTAAAGACATAGTTTTCACGGTTCTTAACTTCTGCTTCCATCGCATCAATCGCACTATCTAGATTTTGACTATAGTTACGACTAACTACCAACATGCCACCAAATTGAAATTCTGGATTGATTGATTTTCCAAGCTTAACAGCACGTGCCGAAGCGACTAATTGATAATGAGCCGCTTGCCAGATTCGTTGGTTCCGATTTTCTCCCTCTTCAAAAGACAGACCACCACCAAGATATGGTAAATGGTGTAAAATATTAAATTCATTAAAAGTAATCCAATATCTTACCTTGTCTTTAAAATGTCTGAAAACAGCTTCTGTATAATGCTCATAAAGTTCAATCATCTTGCGGCTCTTCCACGCACCGTATTTTTCATACAGATGAAGAGGAAGATCGAAATGACTTAAAGTTACAATCGGTTCAATGTCCTTTTGCAACACTTGATCAATGATAGCTTCATAATATTTCAAACCTTCTTCACTTGGCTGCGCTTCTTCACCAGTTGGGAAAATTCGCGCCCAAGAGATAGAAATTCTATAAACATTGAAGCCCATCGATTGAATCATATTCAAATCACTAACATAATCCGGTTGACTCGCTAAAGTAAATTGCCCCAGAAGATCATAGGCACCTATTGGTACTTTTTTGTAGTTGATTTCCCCTGTCAGTACTCCTATACGTGGTTCACTAATTGGTAATACATCCGTCGTTCCCAAACCTTTATTGCTGTTGGGCATCGTATTTCTAATCATAATGACTCCTTTTGATTTTGTGAATATATGTGGATACTATTGCATCCTCTAGTATCTTTAAAATTATCGCTGGTCTTTCTTATTTTGAGCGATAGAAGCCAATCCAGATAATGTACTAGCGACATTTTTTAAGTCAGGAGAAATTGGCTGTAAACCTGGTCTTACCATCTGATATGCCTCTTGATCTGTTACGCTCAAGTTTGGAGTTGTAGATACTTGGACAGACAGGCTTTCTTGAGATAGTGCGACTGTCTCTGAAAGTTCCTGAGATGCAAGACTCATACTTTCAAGCGATTCTTGTTGATAGGCAAGAAGCATTGACTCTGTTCGAGACAAGCTAAGTGACAGAGATTCTGAGACTTGTAAACTATGTGATACTGACTTAGACTCTGAAACACTCTGTCTGTAAGAAAGCAACTCTGAGACTGAAATGCTATAAAACTCAGATAAGGAAACTCTCACAATACTTTGACTGATTTGCTCTGATTCACTCAGGGAAATCGATTCACTCAAACTAAAGGAAGTTGAGATGCTGACACTATGACTAAGAGATTCGGAAAGACTGATAGAGGTTGAGGTGCTCTGACTAGCCGACTCTGAAACTGAAATTAACTTGCTCTCATATGCAGATTGGGCAACAGAAGCACTAACTGAGAGTGAAGAACTGAGCCAATTATACTCTGAAATTGATTGACTCAAACTTAAAGAAGTTGAAAGGCTCGCACTTTCAC
Organism: Streptococcus sp. Marseille-Q8145; assembly: GCF_965112035.1. Taxonomy (NCBI): domain Bacteria; kingdom Bacillati; phylum Bacillota; class Bacilli; order Lactobacillales; family Streptococcaceae; genus Streptococcus; species Streptococcus sp. Marseille-Q8145. Next base: position 427,175 of record NZ_CBCOPQ010000001.1, read on the forward strand.
TTAATGATTCAGAGATACTGAGACTCTGGCTAAGGCTTTCGGACTCACTCAAACTCAAGGAGCTTGAAACACTCAGGCTTTGACTCAAGGATTCTGAAACACTGAGGCTCTGACTAAGGCTTTCATACTCACTCAAGGAAACTGATTCACTTAAACTAAAGGCAGTTGAAAGGCTTGCTCTCTGACTGAGAGATTCTGAAACACTCAGAGAGATTGAAGCACTCTGACTAATAGAGTCGGAAATCGATGTTAACTTGCTTTCCAATTCAGATTGGGCAACAGAGGCACTAGCTGAGAGTGACGAACTGAGCCAAGTATATTCGGAAAGCGATTCGCTCAAACTAAAGGAAGTCGAAAGGCTTGCACTCTGACTCAAGGATTCTGACACACTAAGGCTCTGACTTTCTTGTTCAGATTGACTGACTGAAATTGACTCACTGAGGCTCAAAGAGAGTGAAGTGCTGACACTCTGGCTCAAGGATTCTGAAAGGCTGAGACTCTGACTAAGGCTTTCAGATTCACTCAAGAAAATTGACTCACTCAAACTCAAGGAGCTTGACGCACTGAGACTTTCGGATTCACTCAAGGCAACTGACTCACTCAAGCTGAAAGAAGTGAAGACGCTCACACTCTGACTGAGAGATTCTGAGACACTAATAGACTCGGAAATTGATGCCAATTGGCTTTCCAATTCGGATTGGGCAACAGAGGCACTAACCGATAATGAAGAACTTAACCAAGTATACTCGGCAATGGACTCACTCAGGGAGATTGAATCGCTCAAAGAGACTGACTCACTGAGACTGAGAGAAGTTACTGTCCATTCACTCAAAGATTCTGAAAGAGAAAGGGACTGGCTATGGCTAAGTGATTCTGATAGCTGCTGACTCTCCTTGGCTGATTCAGATTCAAAAAGAAGTTGAGAAAATGCTTCACTCAAGGATAGAGACTGACTGATGCTCAAAGATTCAGATGCCGAAAGGCTAAGTGAAGTAAACTCAGACTGAGCCAACCATTCAGAAGTAGAGAGGCTCAGGCTAGTGCTAAGAGAAATCAAGAAAGTATCTGGCTTATTCTCGTTTACTGAAAGTGAATACGCTTCCTCCTCATAAACTGAATTCGAAAGACTCATAGAAGTCTCTTCTAAGGCACTTAGAGACTCAGATTCTGAAAGGCTCAGACTAGCACTAATGGATTCTGACAGAGAAACTGACTGACTATCCGCTACCGAAGTTGAAACGAATTCGCTAAGAAGGATAGAAGCCGACTCGGAAAGACTCTCGCTGGCACTGATAGAAGCGGATAACCATTCACTCTCATAGAGTGAATCTGACTCTGAGATGCTGAGAGATTCAGATTCAAAGATACTCCAGTACTCAGACTCGGAAAGACTCTCACTGGCACTAATAGAAGCGGATAACCATTCACTCTCATAAAGTGAATCTGATTCTGATATGCTGAGAGATTCAGATTCAAAGATACTCCAGTATTCAGACTCAGAAAGACTCTCACTGGCACTAATAGAAGCGGATAACCATTCACTCTCATAGAGTGAATCTGATTCTGATATGCTGAGAGATTCAGACTCAAAGATACTCCAGTACTCAGACTCGGAAAGGCTCTCGCTTGCACCGATAGAAGCGGATAGCCATTCACTCTCATAAAGCGAATCTGATTCTGATATGCTGAGAGATTCAGATTCAAAGATACTCCAGTATTCAGACTCGGAAAGACTCTCACTCGTGCTAATAGAAGCGGATAGCCATTCATTCTCATAAAGTGAATCTGACTCTGATATGCTGAGGGACTCAGATTCGAAAATACTCCAGTATTCAGAATCGGAAAGTCTCTCGCTGGTGCTGATAGAAGCAGATAAGGATTCATCCTCAAGAACCAGCTCAGATTCTGAATCTGACTGATCGATAATGTGAGAAGAAGAGTCTAAAGAATAAGTCTCTAATGAATCCTTCTCCCACAGCGAATCTTGAAGAGAACTCTCGCTTGTTGAAACAGAGCCACTATCGAAATGTTCAGCAGACAAACTCATTGAGGTCGAAACGCTCATTGATAAACTTTGACTGACATTTTTTATCAGATCATCTACTACCAAGCTATTGTTGGCTTGAAAATCCTCAAAGTCTTCCATAATAGAAATTGGCTCTGTCTGTGGTTTTAATTCTTCATTAATACCTAACACAACCTGATTCTGCTCTTGGGGTTTTCGGCTAATCGGTTTTAAGATGGCTGCATCCGGATCATAATAATTATCATCCTCCGTCACCAATCGTTTAAACTTCGATATAACGCGCTTAAACCCCTTTGATTTTGCTTTATTATTCTTACCCATAAATATACATTTTCTCCCGAATGCAGTTATATCCTTATTATAAAGTCTATAGCACAATCTGTCAAAACTTTAGCCAAAGAAAACCTCTAATTTCCCTGTAGGCTGAACATTAACATAACTAAGCGCCATATTTTTTATAATTTTAAGATTCATGTCTGCATTCATTCTCTTATATGACTCAAAAGCCTCTTTATGAAACTCATATATAGGATTCTTTTGCGCATAACCTTGACTAACCACTAAAGTTTGAAATTGTTGGAGATAGTCAACTTGCTCCACCCAGCAATCATCCACTGCTCTTAACACTGCGATGCGCTGAAGCTGCCCAAACAGTTCTGAATCCTCAATTCTATCGCGTTTTCGCTGATATTCTTCAATGAAAAGCTTAGATAGGAACTTCTTAACTTGACGAATGTTTGTCACATCTAAATCTCTTGGAATGCCTTGACAATAGTAGCTAATATTATCCAAAACAAATCGATACAAATCGGCCTGCTCTTTAAATGGATGCTTCTTCATATAGGCGTCCATAGCATCTGATAAAACAGATAAAAAATATTCTAGTTTAAAGTCAGGACGAGCAATAATGTCATTACGCTTGTTATAAATGATTTGCCGTTGAATTCGGATACTTTCGTCATACTGCTCCGTTGATCGTCTTGAAGCAGCTGCCGCATTATCGCTGTTTCTCTGAGCTTCTGTCACCTCATATTTAATACGAACAGATTTTAGATGAACCTTCTGTTTTTCCTCTGGCTTGGCGACTTCTTTCTGATAAAAATCATTGATCCACTTACTGCCAGTCTTTGTAATAATATCATCTTCAAGTGAAACAAAGAATTTACTTAGTCCAGGTGCGCCTTGACGGCCTGCACGACCACGAAGCTGCAAGTCCACTCGTTCACTGGACATTCTCTCTGTTCCAATAACCGCCAGTCCGCCTAATTTAGCAACACCTTCTTCTAGGATAATATCCGTTCCACGACCAGCCATAGAAGTTGCGACGGTTACCGCAGAACGCCGGCCAGCCTGTGCAATCATCTCTGCTTCTTTTGCTGCATTGTAGGCATTTAGCACGTTATGAGCAATTCCTTCCTGCAGCAGGAGCATGGAGTAAATTTCTGACATTCTTACCGATCCTGTCGCAATCAAAACTGGCTGCCCCTTTTTGTGTAGTTTTTTAATATAATCCAAAGAAGCATAAAGTTTTTGAGGGATAGTTAGATAGATCTCATCTGGATAATCAATCCGCTGATTGGGTTTTCTAGTCGGTACAACGACCACTCCCAAGTCATACACTTCACGAAATTCATCTTCACAGACCTTCCCTGTACCCGTCATCCCCGCCAATTTAGGAAACATCTTGAACAGATTTTGATAGGTAATAGAGGCCATGGAACGTGTTTCTAAGGAAATCTTTACGCGTTCTCTCGCTTCCAAGGCTTGGTGCAAACCAGATTGAAGTTTATTCCCTTCTAAAACTCGCCCTGTTGCCTCATCCATCAACTTGACTTCGCCATTTTCTACAGTATACTGACGATCTTTTTCAAATAAATGATTGGCCCTTAAGGCCAAATTGATTTGACGGATCAGTTGGTAGTTATTTGGATCGTAAGCATTTTGTACACGGAAGTATACTTCTGCTTCCTTGACACCTTTTCTCGTCAACCAGACTGAAGTCCGAGTCGAATCTAGCTTAAAATCTTCCCCTTCCTTCAAGGTCTTAACAAACTCATCACAGGTAACAAATAGATTGGACTGAACCCGCGGAGAGCCTGATATAATCAGAGGCATCTGTGCACTATCCAAGAGAGCTGCATCAACCTCATCCACTAAACAGAAATAGAACTTAGGCAAAAATTTCTTTACTTGAGAGGTCGCTAAATTTTCTTCAAGGTAATCAAATCCCAGCGCACTATGTGTTGTATACACGATATCACTTTGATAAATCCGCTGCTTTTGCGCAACCTTCAATCTTTTAGCTGGATTTTCTGAAACACCAACCCCAACTGTCATCCCTAAGTAATGAAAAACAGGAGCCATTTGTTTAGCGTCACGAATCGCCAAATATTCATTGGCCGTAACCAAGATGGTGCTGTTTCCAGTCAAGGCATTTAAGTACAGGGGCAGAATTGCTGTTAGTGTTTTGCCCTCTCCCGTCCTCATCTCGGCAATCTGATTGTCTTGCATGACTAAGGCACCTAAGATTTGTACATCGTAAGGATAGAGCCCCAAGACGCGCTTAGCCGCTTCACGAATGGTGGCATAAGCTTCTGGTAAAATTTCCTGCAGCCTTTCTTCCTTAGAAAGACGGCCTTTAAACCATTGAGTTTTAGCCTGCAATTCTTCATCTGACATGGCTGCATAATTGTCAGAAAGCTGATTAATCTTTTCTAAGATTTTTTTATAACGCCTTAGTTTAAAGGAATTAGCTAAATGTAATTTTTTAGGCTTCATTCTTTCTCATCCACTCTTCCGTTTTCTCCAAGTCTATTTTTTGAAGCAAAAAGGACTGATCCAACAAATAATCAATTTTGGTTAGTACCCGCGGCCTATTTTTCAGATGGGCATATTCTTTTACTCTGGCTGAATTGAAGCGTTCCAGCAGCAAATCTCTAAATAAAGGATAATTCACCCTATTTCGATAGCGATCCAGAACATGCTGATAATCCAATTCTGACATAAAATCATCAGTCACTAAAGCATAGGCATTTTCAAATTGCTTGGAGTAAAGTAAGGCTGCGATATTTGAAATCGGTCCATAGCCAGCAAAAGCGACCTTCTCAAAAGAATATTCTCGAGACAGCTTTTCAATTGTTCCAAGCAAGATTTCGAAGAACTCTTTTTCCATATACAAAAGAGCGTCTTTATAGGAAGAATTGACTACCAACAAATTTGGAAAATGCTCCCGAACAATTTCTGGAATGTAGCCCGTCCGATTGAAATCAGGCTCCGTAAAGCAAACGTAAATCGTCTCTTGATTGACGTCCTTATGCAACAATTTCGAAATCCAATAGCGATCGACTGTATAATCTGCCACACCTTCTTCGGCAATATAAATGCTTTCAAACAAGAAACGATGGCAACCTGAACTCACTAATTGAATTTTATAATGATGGGTATTATTAGGAACACGAACGCTCATCGTCTCACCCTGCTTAATGATTTGATTAAAAATCTCCTCATCACGCGCATTCATAAATTCAATCTTTAAGTAGGTCGAATTTTCAGGAAGAGTCTCCAGATGACTGCCAAAGATATATTTTTCTCCTCGCTTCAATTCAGGAAGCTGGCTCGTATTTCGTAAAGCCTGATAGTTTGCTTGCGAATGCCATTCATGAATGACTGTACCAGACGGCATGAATTGATTCTCATATAAGACATGCCCATCTGCTAGCAGCTTCACAGACGATCCATATAGATACTGAGATACACTTTGCATATCCCAATAAGCAAAATAGATTTCTTCCTTGTATCTCACGAATCAAACTTCCTTTCAAAACTATTCACTAATAAAGTTTTATATTGATTAAAGAACCATTCGACAATTCCTTGCGTATCATCATTGTGTCGTCCTGTCAATCCTTTACTAATGACATTAACGCGATAAGCTCGCTTTCCTAGATCTTCTAGCATATCAGGGTAGGCCGTACCATCGTAGTCATCATGATACATATAAGACACAATAAATTTCGTCCTTGAAAAATCAGCCTCTTTGAATGCTGTCCAGAAGTGCTCATTAAGTTGAGCTGTTCCTTCCTCTGATAATTCTCCTGTTGTACGAAGCACCAAATCTAAAGAAGTAGGAAAACCTCCAGGACGAATCGTGGATTCATTCTCTGCAATATCACCTAAATTTACTAAGGGCTTACCAACAATCACCGCATGAGGCTCTAACTTGGAAGCATAGTACAGAGCTCCAAAGGTCCCCATTGATAGTCCGGATAAGGTCAACTGATCCCTTGTAAAGCCTAATTCATCTAAACAGTGATAAATGACCTGAACAAGCTTTTGCTCTAGCTCTTCTGAGCCGAGATAGAAAGCACCACCCTCAGAACGCGGATCTCCAATCAACAAGAAAGGCGCTCCCAAATTGTTCATCATCCAGTATCCCTCAAATCCTTCAGCTGGACGATATCCAGAAAAATAAATATTGAGAGGTGGCTTCAAATCACCAGGATGGAAGTAGTAAATCAATTCCTCCCGATTTTTATCCACGACACGATTTCCACCAATCAATAAATCCCCATAACCCAAATGAGACTGGCGATGGTGGAATGGTCCAATTTTCACAATTCCTTGACCTTTCACTTGAACACTGACGCTTAGGTAATAAGAATCGCTGGTATCCAAAACGAGAGGCTTATCAAAAGATTCTTCATCATAAATCCATTCTTGCATAGGAGAATTGCCAACTGGATAACCCTTGATGACATAACGAATTGCGCAATCTTCAGAAATTCTGAACTCTGGCCATAAATCCAAAGGGGCGTCTGCACTCAGAAAGATATTGTACTGATAGGTTGCTACAGTTTGGTAATCCTCACCATATTGGCCACACAGACGGAGATAGTTAGTTCCTTCATAGTTAATCTGACCTGAAAAGGAGGGATTGACGGCTAGGTGATTAACACTGAGCTTGGTACCACTTTGCTTGGAAGAAAAGCCCCGTGAAAAAAGATACAGCATCTGAGCTGGATCTTCAAAAGTAGACTGAACGGCCCTTTTGCGTAAAAGGAATCTTTCCAAAGTTTTTGTAGTGATCTGACAGCGTTCATGATAAAACAAGCGATAAACCTGAATTAAGCTGTCCAATACTGTAATATACTCAAAATGCTCAACAGTATCTACCAATACAACATCATAGGGCTTAGCAGCCTTTGGTTTCTTCCCATCCTTTTTTAAAATACCAATATCTTCAGGCAAGAGAGACATGATATCTTCTGGTTTAACAAATGTCCATGCGATATTACTAGGAATCTCATATTGGTGCTGCCAATTCTCATTGGCAATCTGTAGGACACTAATTCTGTTCATTTAGCTTTAATTCCTTTATCGTATTTTTCCACATTTCGACAATTTCTCCCCTTGTATACAGCTCAATCCTCTTAACCGAATGCACCAAAGACTGATTCCAGTGTTCCAAATCTGTGAGGTAATACAAGAGTGCCTCTATCAGGTTAGAAATATCATTCATGATCCAACCATTTTCGCCATGCTTGACATAGGAAGAATTATACAAATTCACTTGAGGAATCCCTCCGCTGATACCTGCAATTTGGGTTCGTATATCTGCTGGGCTTCCCAAATCCAAGATGACCCGAACATACTTCAGAGCCTTTGCCAAATCGGTATCACTATGAATCACCACAGTATCAATTCGCTCTCTGAGGCTATCATCATCCTCTAAACGTGGATCGCCACTCTTAGCAGCCTTATCTTTGTCAACAAGGAGCAATTTTTCTGCATACTTTGTTGATGATAAAGATTCCTCAAGAAACTGTCGAATAGAAGCTTCTCGACCAAAATCTTGACTCTGCGTCCCGACCAATAAGTCAATCCACTCATGTTGCAACATCATATCAAACAAGGAAGTAAAGACATATTGAAGATGATGTTCTGGTAAAGTATCAAAATTGACATAGATGATCAACTCTTTTTTCCGCTGACTATGCCCAAGATTCAACTGTGTGTCATAGGGTGGAATCTCATAATAAGCAGGAAGTTGCTCTTCTTCTACTTCCCCCACTTGTTCTGCAATCTTCACGATTTTATCCAAGCTATCTACCACAAAAAATGGGGTATCTTTTAAATCAGACAAGAGCTGTTCTGTATTCATAATCGGATAACGATTGCTAAAGAAGGACAGAACAACAAGATGATCCTTCTTAATCTGTTGGAAAAAATGATTATGCTGCACATCTGCTGAAACAATAATCGAATCATCCTTGGTTAAAACAGAAGCCAAATGCTGCTCTAGCTTTTCTTTAACAAGCTCCTCAATATTCTGATAGACATCCTTAGCAAATGTGCCCTGTGCCTCAGGATTGATAATGACCTGCTGGTTATCAGCTGTCAAAAATTCTCTGAATTGCCATATCCCTTGTGCATTCAGATAGTCCTGATAATAAGGCTGATTATGCTCAAAATAGATAATACTGGAGACAAAGCCACGGTCATCAAAAACAAGCTGATAATCTATCTGATTATTTTCAAAATAGGTAATATCAAAAATATTACCTATTTGTGAAAAATTAATCTGAGCATGAGGTAGGTGATCGACGTGAACATCTACAATAAAAGGAGTATAAAAGATTTCTGCTCCCTGAGGCCATTTCAAATCATCCAAACGAATTTTTCGTGCAGGCACATCTGTCAGACCTTGTATGCTATCAAATAGATTCCACATTTCATCTGATGAAAGTCTTTGTTGATAAAAGAAAGTTCGGATATGAGGTGAATAATTCAAAATCAGGACAGAGTTGGTTTCTCCTGATTGTTGAAACATCCGCAATAAATTTACGGCATCATCAAACATCATATTTTTCGGTTGCAGATAGAAAGGTAGGGCAGTAGAATACCATTTTCGATCTTGTTTATACCAAGAAGGTACAAAGTAAAACATATCCCTCTATTCTCCTTTTACTTCTAGTTCTTTATGATAATAAGTCCCGATTCTTAAGATTCGTATTTCTTCACGCAAGGGCAAGAGCATGCTGATCAAAATGACTAGTGTGCTTGGCAAGGTCAAAAAGAAACTTGGCAAAGGCAAGAAGAAATTAATAAAATAGGGCAGGCCGACATACAAGATGAGATAAATAGCTCCTATATTTGATTGCAAAGAAATATAGTGTTTTAACACTTTTAAGGTTTCTTTCCCAGGCTGAATATAGTCAAAATATTCTCCCTGACGCTGCAAGCGTTTCGCTGTCTCTTCCGGTTCTAAATTGATATAGGCAAACAAAATACCCAACAAGTAAATCGCAACTAGATAAACAAAGAGACCCAAGGGCTTTGTAAAGTCAAACAAATTCCCAAATTTTACTGAAAATCCTTTCCCCGTCCAGTCTAGTAATAATTGGAACAACATCAAGACACTTGTTGCGTACATAATGGGCATTCCACCAGAAGGAATGAACTTAATTGGCAAATAAGATTTATCATAGTAGCGACTGCTCAACATGATCCGATTAAGTGGCAGACGTATCTCAGCTTTTTCACACACAACAGCAACAAAAGTCAAAAGAAGATAGGCCAATAAAGCCACAACTAACATCATTCCTCCTCGGACAGAAGACAAGGACTTCCCAATCAAGACTATTAATTGGTCAGCAAATTGGAGTAAAATCCCTGAAATGATAATAATGGTTGATCCTCCCACTCCTTTACGAGTATTAAGACTTGACAACCAAATAATGATAAAACTGCCTGTCACAACTGTGAGTAAAACTGCTAGATTATAGAGCCAATCATCCACGAGAAGTAGAAAGCGACCATTTCCTCTATAAGCGGTGTACATAATGGCTAGTCCCTGCACAATCGCAAAGAACAAGGTTAAAATTTTTTGAAAGAAATCTGTTTTTTTAAGAGACCAAGATTGTATATTCCAGCTTTTCTTTAGGTTCATGACTTGCCATACAATCATCGTCGTAATCCAGGGTCCTAAGCCCAAAGAAAATACTGAAATCTGAGAAACATCAATTCCTGCCAGCAAATAGAAAGCGGCCAAGGGATTGTCTTCCTTTACCCGAAAAGCTTCCATACTGCCATTGTAGCCTGGAAGCAAGATATGTCTTCCTAATATATAAATAGCTATAATAAACAGTGTAAAGAAGATTCTCTTTCTAAAAATATTCTGACGCTTCTTTATCTTAAGACCAAAGTGCTCCATTTATTATCCTTTATTATTTGTATTGTGGACTTGCCCAGAGCCCTCTTTTCATACATAAACTTGTCTTTTAAGTCAAAGACTTAAGAAAGCAAGCCCATTCCATAGAATTATAGATAAGGAATCAACTTGCTTTCTCTATTTTGATTACAAAATGTGGGGCAGTTCGTCATTTAATTAAAATCTGATCGAATTTTTTCCACCATTTCCTGATAATTCCCATGTGAGAATACTTGCTCTGAAACCCCTTCTGTTTGTACATTATCAAAGGCATAAACAGGCTTACCAGACTCTTGAAACTCTCTAATTACAGTATCGAATTTCTGATCGTGATTGATATCAAGATAAATGTCACAGCTTGCAAGTAAATCTCTCAAAGGATATGGCAGAATTGCAGGGTGCAAACGAACATTTTCATAAGCCATCAGTTTGAGTAACTTATCAGACATCTGTGTATAGGCAGCAATATGAAATAGACAGTTTGGTAATGCATTCACCAAATCTTCAATTCCCTCTAACCTATCTGAGTTTGTCAAGGTTACACAGTGGAGAGCAAAACCTTCATCCCTCTGTTTAATAGCTTTCTCGACATCAAATTCATCTGTCTCAATAATTGTAGACCAATCAAGAGAATTGTAAAACCACCATACTTCACGCAGACGCATGTTGGAAACAGTGTTCCATGGTTTTTGACCAGAAATATAATGCAAAACAGCAGGTAGTGGAGAAAGTGGAATTTCGAAAATCCAGTCATGCTTATCTAGCGCAGCTCCCATGTCAAAACCGATTTGAAAATTATAAGTATCTTCCAAATCAAGTTTTTTGCCCTCAAACATCAAATTCAAGATAGACTGATCACCTTCAGTAAAATTGGCTAATTCTCTATCTGTCAACTCAACCAATTGCTGAGCCATGTTTTCTTCACGCCAACGCTTATTATTGATGAGCATCATTCCAGAATTAAAGCCAAAGCCTACTCCATATGTCGCGCGAGTCGTTGCTACATAATAATCCTCCAGATCTATCTCAAAAAGATGATCCAGATTTCGTGTCACAACAATATCACAATCTAAATATAAGACTTTATCTGCTGCAACGTAATTCGGTATAAAATAGCGCCCATAGGCCATGTAGTTGATATGAGCGTAAGTCCCAGCTTCCCATTTCGATTTCACCTGATCGTCAATCTGGTCATTAAACAATTTCACATCGTTCAACTGACTCCCAGCTGCTTCTACCTTCCGACGCGTATAGTAAAACCATTCTTGAGGAATATCCTGATTGAAAACATAAATATCTAGATTTTTATGATGACAGCAAAGAGATTTTATTGTTGTTTCAATCTGTCTAATATACCCGTAATCTCCCGAAACCACAATGGCTTTTTTCTTTTCCAAAACACTACTCCCACTACGCTTATTCAATTCTCTAAAAAAATCGCTATTAGGGTTTATTATACCATAAATTCCGCCTTTATTCAAACACCTTCTTGGAAGCTGGACCTAACTTTTCTAGCCTTACACATAGAGGTGAAAGCTAAGCAGGCAAAAAGAAGAAAGCTTGCTATAAGCGCCTCTAATATCTATATCCTTTTAAAATCAGACAGCCACTAGCTGCAATGTACTTAAATGTGTGCTTCCATGCTATCAAATCTTATAAAATTAGGCTATCCCAAAGAATTAGCCGGTGTTTTATTGAAAAAAATGGACTGGTTTCTCTCCAGTCCATTTCCCCTACTTACATCACTTAGTTATTATGCACTCGATTCATGTATTCGGTGTAAGATTCTGTATGCATCAATTCCTTGGCATTCTTGACCCGGTCAGCAGTCGGTGGCTTCACACCTTCCAGTGAATAAGGAATGCCCAGCTCCCGCCACTTAAATTCTCCCATAGTATGGTAAGGAAGGATTTCAAACTTATCAACGTTCTTGAGTGTTTTGACAAACTTACCTAGCTCAATCAAGTCCTCATCACGGTCTGTTAAGCCTGGCACCAGAACGTGTCGAATCCACACTGGCTTTCCAATATCTGAGAGATATTTTGCACAGGCCAAGATGTTTTTATTGGTCTGGGTAGTCACGATCCTATGCTGCGCCTCATTAATTTCCTTGATATCCAGCAAAACCAAATCCGTCACCGCCATCAGTTTATTAAACTTTTCTAGATAACGAGGCGTATTTCTAAAAGGCAGGGCGCAAGTATCCAGCGTACAATGAATCCCCAGCTCTTTGGCCTTGGTAAAGAAAGCAATCAGAAAGTCGATTTGCAGAAGGGCTTCTCCCCCGCTGACGGTAATACCACCTTTATTACCCCAGAAACCTTTGTAACGAAGGGCTTCTTGTAGGATATCATCCACAGTCCGCAGTTGAGACTTGTTAGTCTCCATCTCCCAAGTATCTGGATTGTGGCAATATTGACAACGCATATGACAGCCCTGTAAAAAGACGATGAAGCGGATACCTGGTCCATCCACTGCTCCAAAACTCTCCGTAGAGTGCACCATTCCCGTTACTTTCCCATAATCAATCGCTTCTTCAACCATAATAATCCTCTTGTACCTGAAAACGTTTTACTATAACTACATTATACCACGATTCGAGTGAAAATAGATAGATTCTGCCTATTTTTTAGGAAATAAACTGTTTTTCAGTTTCATTTTCATTGTGTTACAACAGATAAAGTCTTCCATTTTTCTTAAAATTACCTCTCTCCGTTTCCAGCTTTCTCCATAAAAAAGCCGCCCTAGAGGGCGACCTTTTCGGAGATTGTTATGAAAAAAGGTGCGGAACTATAGCTATAACAGCTGCTCATCTGTTAAACTAAAGGACTCCTTCTATCAAATAAAGTTAAGAGGTCTTCATTTGATGCTTCTAGTATACTGCACCATACTTAAAAGAAGCTTAAGCTGCTTTTAATCATTATTTTACTAGAATAGCTAACGTTTCGTAGGGTTTCAAAGTCATGGTCACGGCTACTGCTGTTTCCTCGTAATTTGAAATCAGCACCTGACCGCTTTGATAGTCTGGTAGGATGTCCAACGTAATCGGATCAGCATAGAAGTTGTTAAGTACTAAAAGTTTTTGTCCTTGCCACTCCCGCTCAAAGGCATAAATCTGAGGACTATCCTCATAGGCTGGCTGATAGCTGCCCTCTGCGATGATCGGCAGTTCCTTACGCAGGGCAATCAATTTCTGATAAAAGGTAAAGATCGATCCCTTGATTTCATTTTCCACATTGATAAGAGGATAGGATTTGCCCACCTTTAGCCATGGAGTTCCTGTTGTAAAACCTGCATTGACTGAATCATCCCACTGCATAGGCGTCCGAGAATTATCACGAGATTTAGCCTTGATAATCCTGAAGGCTGCCTCTGGCGATTGCCCTTCAGCAAGTAGAGTCTGGTAAGCATTGAGAAACTCGACATCTACATAATCTTCCATAGAGTCGTAGTCAGGGTCCACCATGCCAATCTCCTCACCCATGTAGATATAAGGCGTCCCGCGCGACAGATGAATACTGGCTGCCAACATGGTCGCTCCTTCATTGCGGAAATTCTCTACATCAACGAAGCGGTTGAGAGCTCGCGGCTGATCATGGTTGTTCCAAAAGAGAGCCGACCAGCCATCATGATCACTCATTTCCTTGCCCCAAGTATGGAAGAGGCGTTTTAACTCTTCAAAGTCAAAGGCCTTAAGAGTCCACTTCTGTCCAGCTTCATAGTCCACCTTGAGATGATGGAAATTAAAGGCCATAGATAGCTCCTGCCGATCTGGTGCGGTGTAAAGGATGCAATTTTCAATCGTCGTAGCACTCATTTCACCAACCGTCATAACAGAATCGTCCTGCCCAAAGGTCGCTTCATTCATCATACGAAGATAGTCATGCACGATTGGCTTATCAGTATAGGCTGGCTTCCCATCCTGCTCTGGACAGTCCGCCAGAACCTCATCCTTTCCGATAACATTGATGACATCAAAGCGGAAGCCCTTGACTCCTTTGTCTCGCCAAAAATTCACCACCTTGAAGAGTTCTTGACGAACATTGGGATTGCGCCAGTTAAGATCAGCTTGAGTGACATCATAGAGATGCAGATAATATTTACCCGTATCGCCAAATGGCGCCCAGGCACTGCCACCAAACTTGGATAGCCAGTCCGTCGGCTCATCCCGAAGGATAAAGAAATCCTGATAGTAGGAATCCCCAGCCAGCGCCTTTTGGAACCACTCATGCTCAATCGAGCAATGATTGAGAACCATGTCCAGCATAAAGTCAATACCATGCTGCTGGCCGACCTTGACCATCTCTTCAAAATCTGCCATATCCCCAAAGATAGGGTCTACCGCAGTATAGTCAGAAATATCATAACCATTGTCCCGCTGCGGACTCGGATAGAAAGGATTGAGCCAGATCATATCCACTCCCAGCTCTTTCAGATAAGGAAGTTTTTCAATAATTCCGCGAAAATCTCCCAAACCATTGCCAGTCGTGTCTTTAAAAGATTTTGGATAAATTTGGTAGACAACCTTTGTTTTATCAAGTGTCATATTTTCTCCTTTTTTGATAAAAGGGAGGGGCTCAGAGCCGCCATCCCATGAGTTAACTATTCCTAGATCCGTTTTGCTATCATCAATTTATCACCGCGTTTGATATGGCTAGGATACTCTCCACTTATATCTGCTACAAAAGCATCCTGGTTGGTGATAATGATAGGTGTTTCTGTCACGAGCCCTGCAGCCTTGATGACATCCATATCAAAACTAATCAGTTTTTGTCCAATAGCCACATGATCACCTTGCTCAATGTGGGCTTCAAAGCCCTTGCCATCTAGACCGACCGTATCCATACAGATATGCATAAGCATTTCCACACCTTCGTCCGATACGATGCCGACGGCATGTTTGGTTGGGAAGAGAACAGTCACCGTACCGTTCACAGGTGACACCAACTCACCTTCACTTGGCTCAATCACTAAACCTTGTCCCATTACGCCAGATGAAAATACTGGATCCGTTGCCTGACTGAGTTCTTTTACTTGACCAGCAAGAGGACTAACGATTTCTACTGGTGCGACAATCTTTGTTTCTTGATGAGCAAATTCTGCTTCTTCTTGGGCTGCAAATTCTGCTTGCAGTTCTGTATCATCTTCCGTTTTTGTGAAAAATCCTGCTTTACGGAAGAAAAAGGTCAAAGCCATTGGTACAACGATTGCGACAAGCATAACCCCCGCAAATGGGAGCATATATTTTGCTTGGATAGAAAGAATACCCGGTAAGCCACCAATCCCGATAGCATTGGCTGTGATATTAAAGGTTACAGAAAGCAGGCCAGCAATAGATGAACCAATCATCCCTGCAACGAATGGATAGATGTACTTGACATTGACCCCGAAAAGGGCTGGTTCCGTAACACCAAGGTAAGCCGAAATAGTAGCTGGCAAGGAAATTTGTGCTTCCCGCTCATCGTGACGATTCATAAGGTAATAAGCAAAAACAGCTGAGCCTTGAGCGATATTTGACAGAGCAATCATTGGCCAAAGACCAGTACCACCGGCATCAGCCACTAGCTGAGTATCAATCGCATTGGTCATATGATGAAGACCAGTGATAACAAATGGAGCGTAAAGCGCACCAAAAATTGCACCAAAGAGTCATTTAACCGGACCGGTTAAACCTGCAAGAACGACCGTTGAAAGCCCCTGACCGATTGCCCAACCGATAGGCCCCAAGACTGTGTGAGCCAAGATTAAGGCTGGAATCAATGATAAGAAAGGCACGAAAATCATAGATACCACTTCTGGAATATGTTTCCGCCAGAAGATTTCTAGATAAGACAAGGAAAGTCCTGCCAGCAAAGCTGGAATAACCTGCGCTTGGTAACCGATACGATTAACAGTGAAGAAACCGAAATCCCAAACCCAATTCTTAGCAATTTCGGCTGCTGGTGTCGATGCCACGGCGTAAGCATTGAGCAATTGCGGTGACACCAAACAGATACCTAATACAATCCCTAGAATCTGGCTAGTCCCCATCTTACGAGAAACAGACCAAGTGATTCCTACTGGTAAGAATTGGAAAATCGCTTCACCTGGAAGCCACAAGAAATGGTTGATCCCAGCCCAGAATTGAGACACTTCTGTGATGGTTTTCCCATCCAACATAGACCAATGCACGCCTTCAAGAACATTCCGAAATCCGAGGATCAATCCACCGACAATCAAAGCCGGAATGATTGGAGTGAAGATTTCAGCTAGAGTCGTCATGACCCGCTGAACTGGATTTTGATTACTCTTAGCTGCTGATTTAGCTGCTTCTTTGGAAACACCCTCGATACCTGATATAGCTGTAAAATCATTATAAAAAATCGGTACGTCATTTCCAATGATGACTTGGAACTGCCCAGCATTGGTAAAGGTTCCTTTTACGACCGGAATGGCTTCAATGGCTTTAACATTAGCTTTCTTTTCATCACCAAGTACGAAACGCATCCGAGTCGCACAATGAGTGACTGCTGTGACATTCTCTTTGCCGCCAATTGCCTTCAGCAAATCTTTAGCTTCCTTTTCAAATTTTCCCATTTGACTTGTGGCTGGAAATCATCCAGCACTCTCCTTATATTTTGATCTCGCTAGTTTCTTAACTAGCTTACAAACTCAATTGTAATCGATAACAATCCTGTATGCAACTTGTTTGTTGTAAAAATGAAAGATTTCTGCTAAAATTTTGATAGTTGTATGGTAAAAAGAATACAAGAGAGGGATTTATGAAGAAATACAAACAATTATTCAAACAACTTGAAAGAGATATTTTAGGCGAAAAATACCAGCTCGGTGACTTTCTTCCTAGTGAACATCAGCTGATGGAAATCTACCAAGTCAGTCGGGATACGGTTCGCAAGGCTTTAGCGCTCCTGCAAGAAGAGGGACTGATTGAGAAAGTGCGGGGGCAGGGCTCCAAAGTCGTTAAACAAGAACAACTAGATTTCCCTGTTTCTAACTTAACCAGCTATCAAGAATTAGTGGCACAGCATCAGCTTCAATCCAAGACCAATGTCATCAGCCTTGATAAAATCACTGTAGATAAAAAGCTCTCAAAAACAACCGGCTTTCCAGAGTACCGCTTGGTTTGGCGCATTGTCCGACAGCGAGTGGTCGACAACATTGCTTCTGTCTTGGATATTGACTATCTAGATAAAAGCTTGGTGCCAGATCTGACCAGAGAAATCGGAGAGTATTCTATCTATGCCTACTTAGAAGAAACCTTAAAGCTTAACATTGCCTATGCCAGAAAAGAAATTACAATCGATCATGTTAGTGACCAAGACCAGATCCTTCTGGACATCGGCCGAGACCAGCATGTCGTTTCCGTTAAATCTCAGGTTTATCTAGCTGATGGCCGCCAGTTTCAATACACGGAGAGTCGACACAAATTAGATAAATTTCGCTTTGTGGACTTTGCTACTCGGCAGAAAGAATGAAATCTTGATTCAGCAAACATAAAAAATCTCCTCTGTCAGCTAAAATCTAGCGAGCAGAGGAGTTTTCCTGTTCTTTGGTTTGTTTTTAGTTTTATAATTTTTTTACATTTAGGAGATGATATGAAAAATTTATGAAATGTTGATACGAGAATCTATTTCTTGCTTCTATTGCTAGTACTGGTTAGGCTGCTTCGTTTAACTTGGAGCGGATGAATGATTTCTGATAGCTTACTTTTACTTTATATGTCATTGGACTGTCCTCATTTCTTATTTGTTGAGACTAGTATAAGACTTTCAGCTTAAGCATTCCTTATAAAAATCTTGCGGAAAACTTAAAACAAAAGAAGCTGAATTATTTTTCAGCTTCTTCATCTTCTTCAATCATTTCAGATATTTCCACTTTTACCTTAGTGACACGGCCATTTTTAACCTTATCATTGGTCAAAATCATTTTTTTATTCTGGCTTTCCACTTCATAGCTGAGCCGTTCTGTTGGATTTGGAATGGTTCCAACACCAGTCAGATAATAACCAGCAATAGTATCCACATCATCACTATCAATTTCAACTTCAAAATATTCATTAAAGTCATTGAGAGTCATCGTTCCTAAAACAATGTAGGTATTCTCACCGATTTCATGAACCTCGATAGCGACCTTGTCTGTCTCATCTTCAATTTCGCCGACGATTTCTTCTAACAAGTCTTCGAGCGTCACCAGACCTGCCATACCACCATACTCATCCAGCAGAATCGCCATTTGATTTTGGGTATTCCGGAGAGATTTGAGCAAATCATCTACAAAAATCGTTTCAGGGACAAAGAGTGGCTCTTGTAGAATCTTGCGGAGATTTAGATTGTCGAATCCATTAGCGAAGGCTTCATTCAGCAAGCGCTTGGTATGAATCAAACCGATCACATTGTCCTTGTCTCCATCATAGACAGGAATTCGTGAGAAATTTTGCTTGAGGATACTTTCGATGATTTCCTTGGTATCATCCTGAATATCAACCATAAAGGCATCTGTCCGCGGCACCATGAGTTCACGCGCCACCATTTCATCCAGCGAGAAAATCCCCTGCAGCATTTCGATTTCATCTGCATCCAGCGTCTCCTCACTATTGGTCAGCATGTACTCAATCTCATCTCGGGTCATTTTTTCATCTGCATCATCAAACTTCATCGGCGTCATCTGACTGAGAAGATTGGTAGAGGCTGAAAGCAACCAAACGAAAGGACTGACAATTTTCCCCAGAAAGATAATCACTGGTGCTGTCCGAATAGCCAAACTATCCTTAAGATTCATAGCGATTCTCTTAGGATAAAGCTCCCCCAAAACAATGGAAATATAAGTCAAGAGAGCAAGGGCCAAGAAACTAGCAACTGCATGTGCTGTTTTGGAATCACCCATCCAAGAAGCAAAGATTTTCCCTAGATTATCCGCAAAGCTTGCCCCCGACAGGATATTGATGACGGTGATACCGACCTGAATCGTTGACAGAAAGTTATTGGGACTTTCAAGAACTTTTAATAAACGAACGTATTTGACATCGCCTTCTTCCGCTTTCTGCTCGACGCGAGCTCGATTGAGCGACACCATCGCCATCTCAGAAGCTGAGAAAAAGGCATTTAGTAAGGTTAAAACAAATAGCAGTATTGCTTGCAATAAAATACTCTGACTGCCAGGGTCTTCCATGGATTCTTCTCCTAAAAATTATAATCGACCTTGATTATAACATATTTTTGGGATTCGTGCACAAGGATTTATGGGAAAGCGTTTTGCAGATTAATCCTCTAAGTCCTGCAAGACTTTTTCTAGCCGAGAAATAGCTCCAACAGGCAGGGCTGTCTTGGGATATTTCTGATTAAAGGCCAATAGGAAGTTTAAACGAACCTGCATTCTTTCACAAATGAGCTGTTTGTACTTGTCGTCAAAGTTTGGAACAGCATAGCCTTTATAATCCAGGTATTCAAAACCCTCCAAAGGACCAAAAGGCTTAAATTTAGCCTTACCCTCTACAATCTGCTCGATAATATCTAAAGATACTTCCTTTGATATACCCTTACCCATATAAAAACCAGTATTGATAATGTAGCAAGCAACTCCCGACTCAAATAAACGACGAAATTTCCGATAATCTTCCACCAGTGGATAAACGCGGAAAGGATTGGCATAAGGCTCAATAACCAGGTCTTCGTGCAAGCCAGTGACATTCTCGGCATTGGAGCGCTTGGTCATCAAGGTGCAGCCCATTGTGGAAGCCATCAGCGGATCATTGATCTTAACCAGAGGCGGCAGAGAGTCATCTTTCATAATCCAGAAGATAGCGTTGATGGGCTCATCAATTCTGTCTACTCGATTTGGAGTCGCAAAGCGCGATTTGACAGTCCGTCCATTCCCATTGCGGATGTCCTCAGTCACTAGCTTTTTCCGCCCATTTTCATCCAGCGTCACTCCACAATTCTGCACGGTGACAAAGAAATCCTGCTCACTATGGCCTGTAGGATAGTCATTGGTCTTGTCAAAATAAGACGGTTCGAGGGCAATAGAGGAGCCATCCTTGACCGAGATAATGAAGGCATCGTCATGGAGAACCTTGATATCATATTTATGGTCATGTTTGGCATGCGTCAATGTGGATTTTCCTGAACCGGATAGACCAAAGAAAGATGCAACATAGTCCTCTTTGTCCGTATTTTGCTTGAAAATTTTCAGACCTCCGTGGCAGGCAACATAGCCATTTCTAGCAGCTGTTCCCCAAGCCAAAGTCAAAGTTGCCTTTTTCAGCTCTCCGAAATAATTTAAGCCCAGAATAACGGCGCAATTATGATTGGTATCAAAGTAAACCAAACCTTCTGGATAGTCTGGATGCGTCCACTTGGGATCAAAAAAGACAAAGATATCATTTTCCTCGTACTTTTTAGAAGCTCGTAGGCGGTTCTTAAATTCCTCATCCAAAATCTGGAAATTCAAAAGCCAAGAATAAAGATTATTAATTTCTTCCTGAGGCACCATCAGGTGGGCGCAAACCATGAAGTCCTCATCCAGCCCCACAACTGCATCTGCCTTATAAAAATTCCTCTGATGTGCCTGATAAACAGCACTACGAACTAGAAACAGCAAGTGCTCATCTTCCTGACGATCTCTGCCATAAATTCGTCTAGCCTTAGCAGTTCGGCCGACAACCGCCCCCGAGTTAGTTAATAAAACGCGGGCATAAGAAGGAAGTCCCAGCTCCTTAGTATGAATCACCGGCATGTCCAGCACAACCGTTCCAGCAGCTACCGAGGCCAGTTGATAGGCCTCTTCTACGGTCTTGATTGCCTGCACCTGATTCTCATAAAAGGCTGTCTCTACAATGGTCTTCAAGGGCGAAAAATAAGAAGAATCTTTTCTTATTTCTTGCGGAGAAAATTTACGACGTGTTACCATAACGATACCTCCTTTATGCTATTACTATTATTTTAGCATAAATATCCAATGATGAACCATAAAAAATGTAGTAAAAAAGAGTTTGGGACAAAAGTCCGACCTCAAATATAAAAAGCGAACAAAACTAGTTTTCTGGTAATCAGAATTCTGCTTTGTTCGCTTTTTGCATTTAATTATAGATTTGAAGGGCTTAATAATTAAGATTTTTAAAAATTAAAATCTTTTTGTCCCAGACTCCTCAATTGTTTTTGGATTGTCGAGCAAGACGCAGTGGTTGAGTGGGCTCTACTACGCTGATTTCATCAGCTTTTATAGCCCTACTCAACTGTGCGGAGGTGAGACGACGAAATCGAATTCTAACGAATTACCGATTTCTGTCTCACTCTCCTATTTTTTTATAATACCAAATTCTTCATTCTTCTTTTGCTGCTGAGCTTCTTTGTGATTGTCATAGAGGTTGGCAAGGAATTTCACAATTTCCTTGAGGATGGAGTAGGTCGGAATCGCTACAATCATGCCCATAATACCATAAATATTACTAGACAGAAGCAAGAGAACCATAATCGTAATGGGATGCACTTTCATAACACTCCCAACAATACGAGGATAGAGGATATTCCCATCAATTTGCTGGATAATCAACATATAGATCAAGGCTGCCAGCATTTTATTAGGGTCAGTAAAAAAGTAGGTAATCAGCATGGGAATCAAGCCGATACTAGGACCCACATAAGGGATCAAGTTAGCTAAAGCCGAGAAAATAGCAAAGACTAAGGCATACTTGAGTCCAATGACACTGTAACCAATATAAGCTAAGGTCCCGATCAGCAAGGCATCTATCGAAATACCGCTGATATAACGGGCAACGGTCGCATTGAGATTGGTCAAGAGACTAGATATATTGAGCTTATCGCGCTTGAGAACGGTCCGCTCCAACATAGGCAGGAGCTTGTGTCCATCCATCAGGAAGTAGACCAAAAAAATCGGCGTCATGATGAGAATCATGAGGGTATTGATGACAGCAGACACTACGCTACCCAGACTATTGGTAACACTATTTAGAATATTTTGTAGAATATCTACATAGGACAGGTTAAGCTGCTGGATAGTAGACTGAATATTTAAACTCTTAAATAAAGGATTTTTGGATAATTGATTGACAAAACTCTGAATTTCCCAATAGAGATTTTGCGTCGAGTTGATCAAGCTGGACAGCTGGTTAATCAAAATTGGCAAAAGGTAGATTACTCCGACTGTCACTAGACCAAACAGTAGGAAAAGAGTGATTAAAATCCCGAAAATTCGATTGATTTTCAACTTTTTTTCGAGCAGTGTCACCAAAGGATTTGTGATATAGTAGAGAAACCCTCCCATAACAAAGGGAATTAAAATCGTATTGATAACGCTCACTACTGGCGTAATCATATCTCCCATCTGGCGCCAGATGAAAAAGATAATCGTCAACAGCAAGACTTCACTGGTCCAAAACATTAACTTACTTTTATGAAACATCTTTACTCTCCTCTAAGTTATTTTACCATAATTTATCATAAAATAAAGGTGATTTCATAAAAGAAAGAATAAAAATGGAAACATTATTAAGTTCGAAGAACTTGGCTAGTCAGAAAAGATCACACAATTTAAAATCTAAATCAGACAAATAAAAAAACACCTGAAAGCAAGAGCTGAAAAGCGGAGTCTTTCAAGTGATTTTGCTATTACCTCCATCGGGAAGCAAAGAATACAATTGAGAATGTAAAACTGTTTAAACCCGTAAACAAGTCATTATCCTTTAATCGGGATCGAAATCTCAATCAAACTATTGGCATAGATCGTCCGAATGGCAGAGGCGTCAATATTCTTTTGGTCAATTTTTCGTTTCAAAAAGAATTCTCTAATTTTTTCAATTTCTTGCTCTCTGATTGCGCGATGCTTATTTGAAATGAGAATTTCGTAATGGCTAGGGGCCTCTGTGAAAATAACATCACTATTGCCCGCAGAATAAACCTCTACAAGCGTTGCGTCTGTACTTTCCAACTGATTTTTTACTAATTCTGCGTGGGTATTCGTCGTATTTATAAGCTTCATTCATTTGCCTCCTACCTTAAATCGTCGCTATTATTATAACACGTTTTTCCGGAATTGTGAATGATTGCCTGTAATTTATATCATTTTACATATAGCAGGCTAGTTATTCTGATATTTACGCTTCCACTGCTCAATTCCCCATTTATGACTGCCACGTTTCAATTTTTCAATTGCAAGATCGACAGGAAACCATGCTAGATTATTGAAGTCTTCCAGCGGCTTTTCTACTTCCTGATAAGAAAGGGCTTCGTAAATATAGGCAGGATTATAGAAATGCGTGTCCCGATGGCGAGAATAAAAATACTCGTCCGCCTGGCCAAAGTAATCTCCTACTTGGATGCTAAAGCCAAGCTCTTCCAGCAATTCCCGCTCGAGAGTAGCCAGCTGGTCCTCTCCTTCTTCCATTTGTCCTCCAGGAAGAAACCACGCACCATTAGGTGCCTGTACCAAAATGATATTTTCTTTCTTTTCATCCGGAATCACTGCGTAAACTCCATAGCGTGTCACATACTCGACATTTTCCTCATGAACTCCAAAAACTGGATGGGTCATTATCTTTCCTCATTCCTTCTAATCTTTACTACTATCATAAATAACTTATACTAGCCTGTCAAGAGTTTGAACTTATTTTTTCAGCTTTCACAAGAAGGCTTAGCCCCTTAGTTCTCAAGTAAAAAAGCCCGCCTCAGTTGAGACGGAACTTCTTCTACTAGCCATCAGTCAAACCTAGTCATGTTAGACTGGATTATTTTTCTTCAAATCCTTCTGCAACTGCGTCTGCAAAGTTTTCTTCTACAATGCTTGCACAGTGGTCACAAATAACTGCATGATAGCTACGGTCTGCAGTAGTTGGATCGATACGACGGCAACGGTCACATACTTCACCTGCAGCACGTTCAACTGTAAAGGCAACATCCTCAAAACTAACTGCGCCTTCTGGAGCTGATCCTTCTGCAATGGTCAATTCTGACACGATCAAAAGTTGAGCTACATTGCTATCCACTGCTCCAAGGAGAGTTTTCACTATTTCATTTGGATAAACTGTCAAGTGTGCTTCAAGTGATTTACCGATCACTTTGGCATTACGGGCTTCTTCCAAGGCTTTTTGAGCTTGTCCACGGAAATCCATGAAGGCTGCCCATGTATCCAAGATTTCTTCTTGGTTAGCAAAGATTTCCGCTTCTGGTAGTTCTGACAATTGAACGAAGTCTTCTGCTTCATGCTCAAGATATGACCAGATTTCCTCTGCTGTATGAGGCAGGATTGGTGTCAAGAGCTTCGTGATTTTGACAAGAATGTCATAGAAGACAGTCTGCATTTGACGGCGCTCAAGTGATTTGGCACCTTCGATGTAGACAACGTCCTTGGCAAAGTCAAGGTAGAAGGCTGACAAGTCAACGTTAATAAAGTTCACCAAGGCCTTGTAGATTGTCAAGAATTCAAAGTTGGCATAAGCATCACGAATAGTCTTGACAAGCTGGTTAAAGCGGATGGTCATGTACTTGTCAACGGAACGAAGCTCATCGTAAGCCACTGCGTCTTGAGCTGGGTTAAAGTCTGATGTATTAGCAATCAAGAAACGAAGAGTGTTACGGATCTTACGGTAAGTTTCCGAGACTTGGCTCAAGATATCCATAGAGATACGCACGTCGTTGCTTGAGTCAACACTTGTTACCCAAAGACGCAAAATTTCAGCGCCGAATTGTTTTTCAACATCGCTTGGAGCAATGGTATTTCCAAGAGATTTAGACATCTTCTCACCCTTACCATCAAGAGCAAATCCTTGTGATAAGATTTGTTTGTATGGTGCTACGCCATGGTTGGCAACAGATGTGATGAGTGAAGAGTTGAACCAACCACGGTATTGGTCAGAACCTTCTAGATAGAGATCAGCTGGGTATTTAAGCTCTGGACGGTTTACCACAACTCCATTCCATGATGAACCTGAGTCGAACCAAACATCCATGATATCCGTTTCTTTCTTGAACTCGCCATTTGGTGAACCTGGATGCGTAAATCCTTCTGGCAAGAGGTCTTTGGCATCACGTTCCCACCAGACAATAGAGCCGTGCTCTTCAAAGAGTTGAGCCACGTGTTCGATGGTTTCAGCTGTCATGATTGGTGTTCCGTCTTCTGCGTAGAAGATAGGAAGGGGAACTCCCCAGGCACGTTGACGAGAGATAACCCAGTCGCCACGGTCACGAATCATGTTGTAAAGACGCACTTTCCCCCATTCTGAGTGAAATTTCACTTTTTCAATTTCATCCAAGATTTCTTGGCGGAATTTAGATACAGAGGCAAACCACTGTGGCACTGCACGCCAGATGATTGGTTTTTTCGTACGCCAGTCAAATGGATATGAGTGAGAGATTTCTTCTTGGGCAAGAAGGAGGTTACCAAGTTTTTCGATAACAGTTGGAACCACCTTGTCATAGAATTGACCCGCAAAATCAGGACCAGCATTTTCCATCATAATACCGCGTTCGTTAACTGTTACAGCAACTTCAAGGCCGTTGGCAACACCGACATTGTAGTCATCCTCACCAAAACCAGGGGCTGTATGGACAATACCAGTACCAGAGTCAGTCGTAACGTGGTCACCAAGGATCACCAACTCATCTACAGCTGTATCCCATGGGTGGACTGTCACAATGTGGTTCAATTCTTGACCACGGTAGGTCGCCAAGACTTGAACATCCGCCCAACCAAATTTCTCAGAAAGACTATTCAATAATTCTGAAGCAACTACAAACTTACGAGATTCACCAGCTGGTTGTACCAATACATAATCAATATCTGCTCCAACTGTCAAACCACGAGATGCTGTGATGGTAAAAGGAGTTGTTGTCCATACAACGATATAGGTATCCGTATCTAGCACACCTTTCCCATCTTTAACTGGATTGGCATAGTAAAGGGAAGTTGAAAGCAAGTCATGGTATTCAATTTCCGCTTCAGCCAGGGCTGACTCAGATGACCATGACCAGTAAACTGGCTTGGCACCACGATAGATATAGCCTTTCTTAGCCATTTCACCAAAGACACGGATTTGAGCTGCTTCATAGTCTGGAGTCAAGGTCACATAAGGGTTTTCCCAGTCACCAGAAACACCCAAGCGTTTAAAGTCTTCTCGCTGTTTGTCAACTTGAGAGAGAGCATACTCACGGCAAAGTTTCAAGTACTCAACCAAGTCCATTTCTTTGCGTTTAACACCCTGTTTTGCCAAAACTTGCTCGATTGGGAGACCATGAGTATCCCAACCTGGGATGTAAGGCGCATAAAATCCTGACATCGATTTTGAACGAACAATAATATCTTTAGAAATCTTGTTCATAGCGTGTCCAACGTGGATATTTCCGTTTGCATATGGAGGTCCATCATGCAAGGTGAAATGCGGTTTTCCTTGGTTCAATTCTTGACGACGTTGGTAAAGTTTAGCTTCTTCCCATTCTTTTTGCCAAACTGGTTCTTTGGTTGGAAGGCCAGCACGCATTGGAAATGCAGTTTTCCCAAGATTCAGGGTATCTTTGAGTTTCATTATATCTCCTTTATTATATAGACAAATTAAAAACCACGAATCGTTAAAAAGGACGAAAATCGTGGTACCACCTTTGTTTAGACAGGAAAAATCCTATCCCTCTTAGCCTGTAACGTAGGCGGACGTCGTTTCTTACTCGATTCAGAAACGATGAAGCAGAATGATAAACCAAACAAAAGGGATTACAGGTCTCTCACCACCACCTGCTCGCTGAAAATATTCTGTCTGATTTGTGTTTCTGCACTTATTATAAAAGATCTACTGGAACTTTAGAATCTTCATCCAAATCTGAAAGTTCTCCAGATTCTAAAATTTCTTTCTGTTGTGCTTGGATCAGCTCTTCATCTATAGTCTGAAGAGTCTGTGTTTCTGCCAAATCTCGATTTGCTTGCTCAATTCGTTCTTGCAATTCAGCTAATTCTTCAGGTGAGAATTGGCGCGTAACATCTACTTCTTCCTCTAGCTCGACTTTTTCTCCAATCGCTTCTTCAACCACTTCTTTAAAGGCTTCATCACTGGTTTGGAGATAGGCAGCAGTTGGGCGAAGGATATCTTCCCAATCTGGAGAGTCAACAATACTTAGTTGACTTTCAATTGTCGATTTGAGACGCTGATGGAAGACACGCGTTTTATTTTTCAATTCTTCTGTCTCAACAGCTACTCTTTTGGCGTTATCTGTAGCCTGACGAAGAATATCATTTGCCTTATACTTGGCTCTATCTAATAAACGTTGCGCATCTTGCTCTGCTTGCTGCACAATATTTCCTGAACGTTCTTGTGCTGCCTGCTTGACCCGCTCTGCTGTATCTTGTGCAATCAAAACAGATTGGCTGAGCGAGTCTTTCATTTCATCAAAATAAATTAGACGTTCTTCAAGATTACGGATTTTTGCTTCTTTCTCACGATTCTCACGGATTAATTCCTCATAATCATTGACAATGATATCAAGAAATTCTTCAACTTCATCAATATCGTACCCTCTAAATCTGGTTGAAAAACCTTTATCTCTAATATCTAATGATGTTAGTGCCATGTTCCCTCCTTATTTACTAGGTAATAATTCAACTGTTAGTTTATGCTTCCCATTTTTGGAAAAACCATTTTCTGTTAAAATCTTAAATCTTCCATATTTCCTAACGCTAATCAAATCCCCCAGAGAGAGCTGTTGGCTAGGATTATCAATGGTTCTGTAGTTCTGCTTTACCTGCTTCCCCATGATTAGTTCCACAGCTTGACTACGTGACAACTTAAAGACTGTGGCTACCAGCTTATCCAATCTGAGACTAGAGACCAAAACATCTGTTGTTTTAGTAGCTGGTGAGTCTTGTAACTGATCTCTGAAATCAACTCTTCTTAGCCGAACTGGGACTTTAGCTATTTTAGAAACATTCGTAATGAAATATTCTTCTAATCTTCTATCCACAAATACTTGTGCACGGTCATCCACGACGATAATATCGCCAAACGTCCGCCTCTCAATCCCTAGCTGATGCAAAAGAGTTCCCATAATTTGTGAATGAGTCACCTTATAGAACTTACTTGCATAGGTAATCTCTAGCAAGACCACATCAAAATCTTCGAGTTCTAATTGATAATAGCTAGGTGCAATCAACACTTTAGCAAACTCACTTGGAAAATAATCTGAACTAGCAAATACTTGCACATCATATTGCTTACTCAAATTTTTGAGAATATTGACCTGATGAGGATTCAAAAAAGCAGTCGTCTCATAGCTATATTGATTTTCTACTCTTTGAAGCAATTCCATGCTTTTATCCAGAAAATCTTGATCATCCTGAGAATAATGCTGATAGATACTGTTTACCATAGCAATAACAAGGAAGCGAGGAAGTGTAGAAATAAGGTATCAAGCACTCTCAAGGCAAAAAGTGCCGCCAGAACAGTAAAGTCTAATCTACCAAACTGCAAAGGCAACCTGCGGAACAAACGCAAAAATGGTTCAACCAGAGAACCGACAAGCCTTCCTAGGGCTGTTTGGTAAGCTCCAGGGAACCAAGACAAGAGTGCATAGATGAAGACGAGAAGGGAGTAAAGATCAATTAGATTAGAAACTAATTTTAAAATAAAGTAAATCATTAATTATCTGCTGCGTTTCATATCAAAATCGTATTCACTCAGATCCACATCGTTGGGAAGGCGAATATCTTCTACATTGACGACAACATTGATTGGAGTGAGCAAGTACATGGTACTAGCAACTTTTCTCAAGTTCCCAGCCAAAACATAGCGCGCCCCATCAAGATAATCCAAGCAACGTCTTGCTTGTACCTCTGTCATATATTGAAAATCAATTAAGATACTCTCATTCGCCACAAGTAAATCAACAACCTCTGTTGCTTCCTCATATTTTTTCGGATAGCGAACATCAATCGTAACCTTCTCACTAGATTTCACTCGATGCTGAGCCAGTTCTTGTTGGCGAGCATGCAATCTAGTAATATTTTCCGTTGCAGGCTTTTGTTGGACTTGTGAAGAAGCTGAACGAGTACGTGCGTTTTCCTTTGCCGATGCAGCCGGAACTGGCTCGATCTCTGCAGGCTTCAAAACAGAATCAGATTCATCTGAAGGCTGTACTGATAAGTCAGACTTCTCTCCATCTTCTGTAAAGTATTCTATAAATTTATCAAATTTATCTTTAAATGACATTGTTCTTTCCTATTTAAAAAATGCTGTTCCGATTCTGACATAGGTTGAGCCGTTGGCAATCGCTTCTGGATAATCACGGCTCATTCCCATACTCAAATCAGAAAAGGGCATGTTTTTTAACTGTTTGCTTTGTAAGTTTTGTTGAAGCTGATGTGCCTCTGAAAAAATCTGATTCAGTTCTTGATGATCAGCTTCGAGTGGAGCCATGGTCATCAGGCCAACAATGCAAATGTTTTCTAAGGCTGCAAGCTCTGGTAAAACACTATCTAGTTCTTCAACTAAAAAACCGTGCTTGCTTTCTTCTTTTGAGATATTGACTTGCAAGAAACAATTAATCACATGTTCTGCTCGCTTGTTGATTTCTTGAGCCAATTTGACAGAGTCTAAAGCATGGAAATAATCAACATAGTTGATCACATCTTTCACTTTTCTTCTCTGCAAACTACCAATTAAATGCCAAGTAAGATTCTCTTCCTTTAAGGCATGATATTTTTCAAGAAACTTATCTACTCGATTTTCTCCAATATGTTTGATTCCTGTATCCACGAGTTTTTTCGCTGTTTCACAGTCAACATACTTGGTAACCGCAATAATGTTTACGGAGTCCTTCAATCGATTTTCTTTTTCAACTATTTGAGCAACATTTTGAAAAATTAAATCTTTATTTGCTTGAAAATACATTTAATTAGCGATTTCTAAAGAATGGCGGTGTTTCAAGTTCGTCATCTTCTTCCTTAATATCTGTAAAGCGCTCTACACGGCTAGAAGGCACAGGTTCTGCTTGACGAACGATTGATTCACGGCGTAAATCCCAGTCTCCAAAGGCAGAAGCTCTAGAAGTTTCTACAGTTGAGCGATGAGAAGGAGCTGGCATTTCTCTTGTTTCTGCCATATCGAAGTTTCGATCATAATGAGCAGATGATTGTGCTGAGCGTACTTGCTCAGCTCGGCTCGCAGGTTTAACGCCTTGCAATCCACTTACCTTATCAACCTTATCCTCTTTAACACCTGTTGCAACAACAGTCACACGGATTTCATCCTTCATAGATTCATCAATAGAAGTACCGAGCCAGATGTTGACACCATGACCAGCTGCCTGATTAACGATTTCAGAAGCTTCTTCCGCTTCAATCAAAGTCATATCTAGGCCACCAGTAACGTTGACGATCACGTCTTCTGCACCATCAATAGTTGTCTCAAGAAGTGGAGAGTAGATAGCTTTACGAGCTGCTTCGATAACGCGTTCTTCACCGCTTCCGATACCGATACCCATCAAGGCATTACCTTTATTTTCCATAACAGTCTTCACGTCTGCAAAGTCAAGGTTGATCAAGCCAGGGCTGGTAATCAAGTCAGTAATACCCTGAACCCCTTGGCGCAATACGTTATCCGCTTCACTCAAGGCTTCGAGAAGCGGAGTTTTCTTGTCAACAATTTCCAAAAGATTGTTGTTTGAAATGATCAAAAGAGTATCTACATGTTCACGCAGTTCATTGATTCCTTCAACGGCAAAATTACCACGCTTGTTTCCTTCAAAGCCAAATGGACGAGTCACAACTGCTACAGTTAGGGCGCCTACTGATTTAGCGATGCGAGCAATAACTGGTGCTGCTCCTGTACCAGAGCCACCACCCATACCAGCAGTGATAAAGACCATGTCTGCTCCTTGAAGGGCTTCTGTCAAAACTTCTTCGCTTTCTTCAGCTGCTTTACGACCAACCTCAGGTTGACCTCCTGCACCCAGACCACGAGTCAACTTAGGACCAAGCTGGATAACTGTTTCTGCTTTTGCACTGCTAAGTGCTTGCACATCTGTATTTGCTGCGATAAATTCTACGCCAGCAAGACCTTCATCGATCATACGGTTAATAGCGTTTCCGCCGCCACCGCCGACACCAATTACTTTAATGACTGCGCCTTGTGCAGCAGCCGCATCAAATGAAAATGTCATAATCTATTTATTCTCCTTACTCAAACATATTCCCAATTAAATTGCGCATCTTATCTGTAAGACTAGCTTTTGGTTCCTCTTGTGGTTCTTCATTTCTAAGCGGTGCAATTTCTGGTTCCACCTCTTGAACTGGTTGAACTGGTTCAACCGGCTGATGATCAAAGCGAGGTACTCTATGACTTGGACGTTCAAAGCTAGTTGCTTGATGACGCAACTGCTCGTCTCCACGAACAGCAGCTTGTGCAATTCGATCCACTTCGGTCAGATTGCCAGCATACTCTGAAAGACTAATCACGTGGGCAAAAGCTGGATTACGGATACCGATTTGATTTGGTACGTATAATTTAGCGTGAACGCCAAATACTTCCTGAGCTAATTCTACAACGCCAGGCAAGATCGCTCCACCACCAACGATGACGATACCGCCAGGAAGATCTAACACGTGTCTTCTATCTAAATCTTGCTTGATTTGTTCAAAAACATGTTTGATACGAGCAGAGATGATCTCAGCTAGATAGGTTTCTGTTATTTCAACTGGATTAACTTCCCCGATGACTTCAACTGGGAAAGATTCTGTGCCTGCAAATGGTACATAAGCTACACCATAGTTAAATTTCAAGCTTTCTGCCAATTTCTGAGAAGTTTTCAAGACTTTTGAAATGTCTTTCGTGACATAGTCGCCGCCTTCTTGATAGATATTTGTAAACTGTAATTCTTGATTTTTTACAGAAGCAACTGTAATTTGTCCGCCACCCATATCAATGACTGTCGCACCAAACTCCCGTTCTCCTTCGTTCAAGATGGATTTTGTCATCGCTAAAGGAGAAATGATGATATTCTCCAATTTCACTCCTGCACGCTCTACTGTCTTACGGAGATTATGCAGGATTGTACGAGGACCAGTGTAGAGTAGGCCGCGCATTTCTAGGCGAATCCCCATCATACCACGAGGATCACGGATCCCTTGGAAGCCATCAACAACAAACTCTTCTGGGATGAAGGTAATTACTTCACGGTCAGGAGTCATGCTCTTGGTCAAGGCAGATCTTACAACGCTCTCGACATCTTCATCGGTAATTTCTTTGGAGTCACTAGTCACAGGAATCATTCCTTGAGTTGGCTCAATTTGCAGTAAATTTGCAGGCAAGCCAACATTCACTAGTCCAATTGAAATCCCCGCTTTTTCCTCTGCTTGAGAAATTGCTGACTTAATAGCCGCTGCTGCTGCTTCAATATCGACAATAATCCCATCTTTAACGCCAGCACTCTTTGCATTGCTGACTCCAATAACATTCATTTCACCGTTGATGTGCTCTGCCACCAACACTTTAATTGTGCTACTTCCTATATCTAATCCAGTAAAAAAGCCATCTCTAGCCATTACATCAGTCCTCTCTGTCTTCCACGTTTCCATTCTAATACAAATAACTCTAGAAAATAGGGTTATCCAAACTTTATTATATCATAAAAATACGAAATTGGCGCAGTTTTTTATCTATAATAATTAGTTATTTTCAGAAATCTCTGGCTTTTCTGCCTGAGATTGAGCAGAATGCTCGGTAGATTGCTCTGCATGTTGAGTTGAAGATTCTGTATCTTGCGCATCGTTGCTAGCTTCATGGATAGCTTCATTTTCTGTGCCTTGCGCGTAGCTAAAAATACCAGCCTCCATATCAACCACACTTGGCACTTCCAACTGAGGATGAATTCCTTCATAGTAAGGAAGTTTCTTAGCAATATGAGAAATAGGAACTAAAATTTGGTGTTCATCAGACATGGTAATAGTCACTAAATCCTCTGTCACCTTGCTAGGAGTTAAATCAACTTTTCTTATGCTCTTTTTGACTGAATCGGGAACATTCTTCAGTTGTTGAACAAACTCCTTGATCAAACCTGCATCCGAAAAGGTCACATCCATCCGTTCTTCTGGCAAGGCATCAGCCGCAACCTCATTTTTTACGTATTCTCCACTGGTTAAAATAGGATAATACTTAGAATCTTTCTGCAAATAACCTAAAATGCCATATTCCTGAACATCGATTTTGAAAGTCAGTGGGAATTGATAGGTCATCTCTACATTTTCAATCCAGGGGCTAGAAGCTTTCAGATTTTGCTCATAATGATGGCGATTTTTGTAAACAGTGACAGTGTAATCGCGCTGATCGATTTTGCTACTGCTTCTTAGCTCCTCCTGACTCACAACCTTGTTCCCAGTAAATTCAATGGTCTTCATGGTTGCCAGCGGTGTAAGGAAATAAAGGGAAGCTAAAAAGATCAGAGAACTTGTCACTAAAACAGGCAAAGCTCGATACCAATGAATTTTCTCAATTGGAACTTTTGAAAACTCAACCTGCTCTACTTCTTCCTCTTGCTCTTCTTCTTGTTCTTGGACTTCCTCTTGCTCCTCAACTTCAGATTCACTTTCAGAATCTTGAACTTCATCTTCTTTCTCACTTGTCGGAGAGTCTGTGTCAATTTCTTCAGAAACTGTATCTTCTTCGTTAGAAGGCTCCTGATTTTCCAGTTCTGCCTTCATTTCTTCTTTTTTCTGCTCTAGTTCAGCTCTTTTTTTCTCTAACTCAGCTTGCTTTTTTGCCTTTTCTTGAGCTTTTTTCTCAAGATACTCTTTGTTTCTGACTTGCCATTCAGAAAGAGAAAGTTGAGCCGTTTCTTGCTTGTCTTCCTTGCTTTTTTTCATTTTTTCCCTTTGTTAATATCTTGCTTCAAAATTTCATAAAATTCATCTACTGATGTTAATTCAGGTGCTTTTTCCATTCGTTGATAGTAAGCATCCTTTTCTCTTAGTAAATCATCCACTGCTACTTGGAGATTGACCCGATTCAAGTTTTCTTCATTGATTTTAAGCGCATAGCCTTTTTCCAAGAAGTAGTTGGCATTTTCAATTTGATCTCCTCGACTTGCCCCCAGCCCCAAAGGTACAATTACTTGCAACTTCTTCATCGCCAGTAATTCAAAAATAGTATTGGAACCACCTCGTGTCACGACGACATCTGCCATAGCCATCAGTGGCTGATACAGATCTGTTACATAGGACACCCGGTAGATACGATGGGAAAGCTCATCCAAGCTGGCATCGCCCGTCAGATTGATAATATTGTATTTTTCAATCAAGCGATCCTTGTTTTTTGTAATAAAATCATTGAAAACTTTCGCACCTCCTGAGCCCCCGACAAAGAGCAAGGTAGGTTTTCCTTCTGTGAAATGAGCCTTAATTTTCTCAATCTCAGCCGGTTCCGTTTGAGGGAGGGCAGCAATCTTGGTCACCGCTCCAACATGTTCAGCCTTGCTCAGTCCTTCTGCTTGTTCAAAAGTCGTGAACATCTTTGTCGCGCATTTATAACCAATTTTATTAGCCAAACCAAGCGACAAATCAGACTCATGGATAAAGACTGGAACGCCCGTCACCTTCGCAGCAATCACTGGTGGAACAGATACAAAGCCTCCTTTTGAAAATAGGGCTTTGGGACGGACTTTTAGCATGATGCCCAACGACTGGAGAATGCCACCTGCCACTTTAAAAACATCCCAGAGATTCTGCCAAGAAAAATAGCGACGGAGCTTGCCAGTTGCAATCGAATGGAAAACAACAGGTAGACCTGATTTCTGAATTTCCTTGTACTCAATCCCATGACGGTCACCGATATAATGGACTTCCCAGCCCTCTTCGATAAATTTAGGCATCAGCAAAAGATTGAGGGTCACATGGCCAACTGTCCCTCCGCCTGTAAATACTATTTTTTTCATTTTATTCCTTTAATTCTTTAAACACGGCAAGAAATTCATCGCCCCGCACTTCAAAATTCTTATACATATCCCAGCTGGCATTGGCTGGACTGAGAAGAACAACATCCCCAGGCTCCGCCACAGAAAAGGCTTTGCGAGTAGCATCTCTGACATCTGAAGCGTCCAGATAGCTCACTTCTGCCTGATCCGCAGCCCGCTTAACACGCGCAGCCGATTCTCCCAAAATCACCATCTTTTTCAGGCCCTTGATATCTGGCACCAATTCATCAAATTCATTACCACGATCCAGACCACCAGCAATCAGAATGACCTTGCTATTGTCAAAGCCTGACAAAGCTTTTTGTGTCGCTAAAATATTAGTTGATTTACTGTCATTGTAAAATTTGACTTGATTGATTTCGCCCACATACTGGAGACGATGCTTGACACCACCAAAATGAGCCAGAGTTTCTCTAATAACTTGATTGTCAATCCCACGAAGTTTGGCTACTGCAATGGTTGCTAGAGCGTTTTCTACATTATGGCTACCAGGAACGCCTAGTTCAGAAGCTTTCATAATGGCTTCCCCACGGAAAGTCAGCACATCGCCGTCCAAGTAAGCTCCATCGACCTTTTCTTTAGTTGAAAAAGGAAGCACTTTGGCAGCCGTCTTCTTAGCCAATTCTTTCGCCAAATCTTGATTGAAATTCAACACGACATAGTCAGAAGCTGTCATATTTTTTTGGATATTCCACTTGGCCGCCACATATTCCTCAAAAGATCCGTGATAGTCCAGATGCGTCGGCATCAGATTTGTAATCACTGCTATTTCTGGATGGAAAGCTTCTATTCCCATTAGTTGGAAAGAAGAAAGTTCCATGACCAGAGTATCTGTTTCACCCGCATCTTGGGCAACTTGACTAGCTGGAAATCCGATATTTCCTGACAAGAGGCCATTTTGACCGCCTGCTGTTAGCACCTCCGCAATCATGGTCGTGGTGGTCGTTTTTCCATTGGAGCCAGTAATCCCGATAATCGGTGCATCCGAAATCAGATAAGCCAGCTCTACTTCAGTAATAACAGGGATCTTCTTTTCCAAAGCCCTCATGACCATAGGATTATTGTAAGGAATGCCTGGATTTTTCACCATCCATTCAAAATCTTCATCCAACAATTCTAATGGATGACCACCAGTTATGACCTTAATTCCTTCTTCCAGCAAAGATTGGGCAGCTGGATTTTCCTCGAAAGGCTTCCCATCATTGACCGTCACAATCGCTCCCAGTTTATCCAAAAGACGGGCAGCTGACTCCCCTGATTTGGCCAAACCCAACACCAAGACTTTCTTATTGGCAAATTTTGAAATAGTCTTCATCATGTACCTCTTCATTCATACTACCTTCTATTTTACCTTTTTTTGCGAAAATAAAAAAGTCATATCAGCCTTTTATTTTAACTGTTATCAGCTTTTAATAAATAAGAAGAAATATTATTCTATTGAAATCCTTGCAAAACCTATTTATATAGGCAAAAACCATCCAAAACATTTAATTACCAGTGTCTTATCAAACCCGACCTACTCACTGATTATCAACAGCATTCAAAAAACATGTTCTCGCTAGATGAGAAACTACCAGTATTTGTATGTCATTTCTAGCCAGCCAAAACCACCTTAAAAGAATCTCGCTTTAGATAAACAAAAGGAATTAGGCTACTGAAAGTCTACACGACCTTTGAAATCCTAATTCCT
Source organism: Streptococcus sp. Marseille-Q8145 (assembly GCF_965112035.1). Taxonomy (NCBI): domain Bacteria; kingdom Bacillati; phylum Bacillota; class Bacilli; order Lactobacillales; family Streptococcaceae; genus Streptococcus; species Streptococcus sp. Marseille-Q8145. The sequence continues at coordinate 464,053 of NZ_CBCOPQ010000001.1, forward strand.
TCCTTATAATTTATGGGTTTAAAGTTCTTTTGATTTCTGAGATGGTACTAGACGCTCGATGTCCATCAAGGCCCACACTGTTATAATAATCAAAAAGATACTCACAAATAATTCTCCAGGCAATTTAAAAATTTGAAAAATTGCCAAAGCAAGCAAAATGATCAAGGCAACCAGCAAAAGTACAAATGTCAAGACATTCAGCGTTCCCTTAATACTAGTTGGAATGGCAAATACATAGAAAAGCAGGATTAATATTCCAATAATCAGGTAAATCATGCTGCTCCTTTCTACCATCAGTCAACTCAATGATTTATTCTGCTGCTTGTTTTTTCTTGTTTTTATTAGCTTTTTCGCGTTCTTGCTTGTTCAAGATTTGTTTACGCAAACGGATAGACTCAGGTGTTACTTCCATGTACTCATCGTCGTTCAAGAACTCAAGTGACTCTTCAAGGGTCAAGATACGAGGTGTCTTGATAACAGCTGTTTGGTCCTTGGTTGCAGAACGAACGTTGGTCATTTGTTTGGCCTTGGTGATATTCACTGTCAAGTCGTTTTCACGAGAGTTTTCACCAATGATCATCCCTTCGTAAACCTCAGTACCTGGGTTGACAAAGATGGTACCGCGCTCTTCAATAGACATGATTGAGTAGGTTGTTGCCTTACCAGCATCGATCGAAACAAGGGCACCACGGTGACGACCACCAATTTCCCCTGGAATCAACGGCAAGTATTGGTCGAAGGTATGGTTCATGATACCGTAACCACGCGTCATTGACAAGAACTCAGTTGAGTATCCGATCAAACCACGCGCTGGAACGAGGAAGACCAAACGAGTTTGACCATTACCAGTTGAAATCATATCCAACATTTCACCCTTACGTTCAGAAAGGCTTTGGATAACAGATCCTTGATATTCTTCAGGTGTGTCGATTTGGACGCGCTCAAATGGCTCACATTTGACACCGTCAATTTCTTTTACGATAACTTCTGGACGAGACACTTGCAGCTCATAACCCTCACGACGCATGGTTTCGATTAGGATTGACAAGTGCAATTCTCCACGACCTGAAACTGTCCACTTATCTGGTGAATCTGTTGGATCAACACGAAGGGAAACGTCTGTTTGTAGCTCAGCCTGCAAACGTTCTTCCACTTTACGAGACGTTACCCATTTACCTTCACGACCTGCAAATGGTGAGTTGTTAACCAAGAAGGTCATTTGGAGCGTTGGCTCATCAATGTGAAGGATTGGAAGTGGTTCAATGGCGTCTGTCGGTGTGATGGTTTCACCAACAAAGATATCTTCCATACCTGAAACGGCAATCAAATCACCCGCTTTTGCTTCTTGGATTTCACGACGTTCCAAACCAAAGAAACCAAAGAGTTTCGTAACACGGAAGTTTTTAGTTGTGCCGTCTAGTTTAGAAAGAGTAACTTGGTCTCCAACTTTCACACTACCACGGAAGACACGTCCGATACCGATACGACCTACGAAGTCATTGTAGTCCAAAAGTGACACTTGGAACTGCAAAGGCTCATCTGAGTTATCCACTGGAGCTGGGATATGGTCGATGATGGTATCAAAGATTGGTGCCATTGTTTTTTCTTGATCAGCTGGATTGTCTGACAAAGAAGATGTTCCGTTGATCGCTGAAGCATAAACAACTGGGAAGTCAAGCTGGTCATCGTCTGCACCAAGCTCAATGAAGAGCTCCAATACTTCGTCTACTACTTCTGCTGGACGAGCAGATGGTTTGTCGATTTTGTTAACCACAACGATTGGAACAAGATCTTGTTCCAAGGCTTTTTTCAATACGAAACGAGTTTGTGGCATAGTTCCTTCGTAAGCATCTACGACCAAAACAACCCCGTCAACCATTTTCATGATACGCTCAACTTCTCCACCGAAATCCGCGTGTCCTGGTGTGTCCATGATGTTGATACGAGTTCCGTTGTAAGCAACAGCTGTATTCTTAGCCAGGATGGTAATTCCACGCTCTTTTTCGATATCGTTTGAGTCCATGGCACGCTCTGCCAACTCTGTACGTGCATCAAGAGTTTCAGATTGTTTCAATAATTCGTCAACGAGGGTTGTTTTCCCGTGGTCAACATGGGCGATAATCGCAATGTTACGGATATCTTCTCTTAATTTTGTCATGATTTCCTCTAAATCTTAATTATTATTTCCAACTAAAAATTATAACACAGTTTTTTCCAAAAAACACGGGCTAACCAAGTGTAAATGTTTTCATAGGTAAATCGTAAACTGTAGCTATTTTTGCAATTTTACTTCCGAAAGTGTATGATAAAAGGAGAAAAAGAATCGATCCAAACCTTTGAAAGGAAAACTCATGCGCCTTGATAAATTCTTAGCCCTAGCTAAGATTAGCCGAAAAGAGATGAAACAAAAACTGCGACTAAAGCAGATTGTAATTGACGGTCAAGCTGCTCGCTCCCTCAGTCAAAATGTCGATAGTGACCTCCAGTCCATTAGCCTAGCTGGTAAACCTTTAAACCACCTAGCCCACCATTATTTTCTGATGAACAAGCCCGCTGGTGCTGTCACTGCCAATTCTGACGCAGACAAGCTGACTGTCCTAGATCTAATTGCCTCAGAAGATTTTAACGACCAGCTTTACGCCATCGGCCGTTTGGATCGCGACACACGTGGCCTACTCCTGATTACGGATAATGGGCCACTGGGATTTCAACTCCTCCATCCACAATACCATATCGCAAAGACCTACTATGTCGAAGTCAACGGTCCTCTTGACCAAGAAGCCACAATCGCTTTTCAGCAAGGAATTGTTTTTCTGGATGGCACTCGTTGCAAGCCCGCTCAACTTCAGATTCACACGACTAGCCCCGAGCACTCCACCGCCTCAGTTACCATTTCTGAAGGGAAATTTCATCAGGTCAAGAAAATGTTTCTAGCAGTTGGTGTCAAAGTCACCTATCTCAAACGCACTCATTTCGGTGATTTCCAGCTGGATCCCAATCTAACAGAAGGCAGTTATCGACCGCTTAATCCTTCCGAACTCGAGATTATCAGAGGCTATTTGGAACAAACCTGGTAAAACAAAAAGGCTTATTCAAGCCTTTTTATTATTTATTACATAAATCCATTCATAGTCAGAAGAATTCCTGCAATCCAGTTGATGACAGAAATGACAATACCGACAATATTAAGAATTCTTTCTGTTTTATAATCTAATTGAGTTTCTTTTTAATGAGAATTGCCCAAAACCAGACCAATTGAATTATAGGTAGTTAACTTTGTATATATTTATACAAAGATCAGCTTGTCTTAACCTTACCACTCCAAGAATCGAGGCCGTAAGACAGGATATAAATATCATTAAAACCTTGCTTCTTCAAGTAGATTGCCGCATTGGTTACACGTTGTCCACGGCTATTTTCATAAAGAAGAACTGGTTTGTCTTTGCGAAGCGCATTGATACTAGACTTGAGCTGTTGAGATGGGATGTTACGCGCGCCCAAGATATGCTTGCGGTGAAAATCCGATGGGTCACGCAAGTCAATCAACTGTCCCTGACGAATCAAGCCTTCAAACTCACTATTATCTACTATCTTAGCTGCACGGCGAATACGGAAATAATTGAAACCCATCCAAGCCAACATCCCCAACAAAATTGCCCATAAAATCCAAATTCCCATTCTAGTTTCTCCCTTTATCTTCTAAATACTTCAACTCTACTTGATGCTCTCTGCGCAGGACCGCCTCAGCCTCCAGATAATCAAGCTTATCCATCAGGCCAGCATCGTAAATCCGCTCCAACTCAATTTTCATCATCTCAATATCATAAAGACGCTTGCCCATATAGATAATGATCCCGAAATTTTTAAGAAATTGCTGCACATCATAGAGTGTTTTCATGAGCTATATTTTATCAGATTTTAGCAAAGTTTTCAAGATGGCAAAACAGAAAAGACAGCCACGGAGACTGCCTTTTCGGGAGATTATTATGAAAAAGAAAAGTTTAGGAGTTCTATCAAACAAAGTTAGGAGGTCTTCATTTGATAATCTTAGTATAAAGGAAGAAGCTTAAACAATCCTTAAGAAAAAACAGAGAGTGGGACAGAAATCGGTAATTCGTTAGAATTCGATTTCGTCGTCCCACCTGTTGCTACTTGTCAAGGATTTTTTAATCAAAATCATCTTTTTTTTCGTCCGATTTTCTCCTAAGCTCCCTCAGCATTATTCTTGTAAGTTTATCTTGCATTGTTTCAGTTGCATTTTCATTGAAATGGACAACAACCTCATAGGTGGTCTTTCCAATCTTTCTCTTTGTGCTAATGCCTTTTTTATCTGTGTTTTTCAGTTCTTCCATAAATTCTCCTTTCCTCGTTGAAATAAAAAAAGCGATTAGATTTTTTATTTTCTAATCGCTCTTACCAATATTTTGAAATTAGTTCTAAAATCAAGAAGCTCCATCATCTCTAAATTGAGGTTTCTCACTATTTTCATAAGGATTATAATGATTGATGTTGCAACCAAATTCTTTTAGTTTCTTGATTTTATTCTCTTTTGTCCACTCAACCAATGATATACCATCAAATCCTTCTATTCTTCCATCATTCATCTTACTTTTGAAGTACCATTCAACAACTGTTTGATGTTCACTATGGAAAAACTGCTTTATATCCCACGTAAGCACTTTTCCTCTTGTATTCCACTCATTAAACCAATGCTTTACAGTTGCTCGATTTTCATATTTAGGACACCAACTTTCAGTATAAACAACATCTTCCGCAAATATATCGTCTATTCCTAAATCTTGTTGTTTGAGCCACATATCAAACCATAAGCTAATGATCTTCTCTCGGTTTTTCATATTTATCACGCTCCTAATGCTCGGACTTATAAATCCATTTTTAGATAAATCATATCTACTAATTGGACACCTTCTTCGTAAATCGGATGTTCATAATTATCTATAAAAAAATTCTTGATGATATGAGAACGAATAAAGCCACATTTTTCATAAAAAGGGATGGTAGTCTGACTTTCTCCCGTTCCCACTTGTAATACGGAATATTCCCCTTTGTATTTCTCTATAATAAAATCAATGAAAGCCTGTCCGTATCCTTTTCTTTGATAATCCGGATGAATGGCGATATTTTTGATTTCAAGAGTATTATTCCCCACATTTAGGACAACACACTCGCCATTTAATCCATTATCGTCTAAAACATACATTGTGCCATCTGCTATATATCTGTCATATCATATCTTCTTGTTCATCTGCCAATAATAAAAGCGATAAAAACTGCTTCTTATTTTCTACAACTTCCCTTATTTCTATCAATGTGAATACCTCTCAAATCAATGATGTTTTATTTCTCTTAAATTTTATTATACCATTAATTTCCAAGCCTTTCCATTTCCAAATGCCACAAAGGAATATTTTTAGTAAACCCACTACAAAACGGTGGTAATCGTTTTATACTGTAACTTCGTTTGTTGTTTCAGTATGTCGGCTTGATAAGTAGTATCCGTTTCAAATTTTTAGGGTCAAGGGTGAGCGGTAGCGAATGCACTTTACCCTTGACGATAAAAAAGGGAATGGGGGATATGCGATAATCTTCGCTACTTCTCGATTGCTCCCTGCAAGGGCTAAATGCTCCGCAGGACGCAGGGACACCCTTTAGGGTGTATAATTGCGCCCTTAGAAAATCTAAGGGAATTGTTCTTTTTCTTTAATCATTCCTAAAACAATCAAATCTATTGCTGACATATTTTCTCCTCCATAAAAAAACTACTATAAATTATATCAATATATTTTATAGTAGTCAATAAGAGGAAATATCTAATGTTCTCCAAATGATTTTTCTTTGCGTATTCTTCCAAGATTTTCTTCTGATTGACAATCGAATTGCTCTCGCCTTGTAGTTCATCATCTCGGCTTAACCTTTCATACAAGGCGGTTATTTTCTCGTAGTTTCTCACGATACCCTCCTTTCGCCGGGATTCTTAATACCAAGTATAGGAATAGGTATAGTGATACCATTCTCCATTTTTCAGCCTTGCACAAACAACTCCTTTTTCCAACCATACCTCTACAATGCTGATCCCATCTTTGTAATCATTACCGACTGCATTTTTATGGAGTTCATTGGTTTTGAATAGGATTTCTCTTTGTCTGTCATTTAGTTTTTCCAAGCCTTTTATCATAAATCACTCCTTTCAAACAATAAAAAAAGAATTAAGCAAAACATCTTTCACTCAAATAGTGATGAAGTGTTCTTCTTAATTCTATAACTCCTCCGCACAGTTGAGTAGGGCTGTAAAAGCTGATGAAATCAGCGTAGTAGAGCCCACTCAACCACTGCGTCTTGCTCAACAATCCAAAGACAATTGAGAGGCTAGGACTTTTGTCCCAGCCTCTTTAAACATCATTTTACAAACCTGGTGCTTGACCAAGCTCAGCTGTCAACATCCAGATAGTCTTTTCAAGGTCTGCCTTAGCACCAACGAAGATATCATTGGTTACATCGTCGCCTTCTTCATCTGTCACATCCATAGCTTCTTGGTAAAGATCTGTCAGATAACGGAAGATTTCAATCACGCGCTCCAAGCTTTCTTCAACATTCTTGCTGAATTCGCCAGCTTTTTCTTCAATCTTGCTGTGTTGAATAAACTCTGTCAGAGTTGAATAAGGCTTGCCACCTAGAGTAATCAAGCGTTCGCTGACTTCATCCAAGGTTTCATCAATTGTATCCATGTATTCGTCCATTTTTGGATGCCATACCATGAAGCCTGCACCACGCATATACCAGTGAACTTGGTGAAGAGCGATACGAGCTGTATAAAGATCTGAAACTACTTGGTTAAGAACTGCTTTTGTTTTTGGTAAAGAATTTTGGTTAGTAAAAGTTGCTACATCTGCTGCAGCGCCATGTTTTACTTGAGTCATAATGATACCTCTCTTTTTATTTATAATCATTCTAATCTTTATTGATTATGTTTTAATTATAATGCTTCTAATTAAGAAAGTCAAGTATTAAAACTCAAAATTTTACTTTATTAGAAAAGTTGTAAAATTTCAGATTTTTCTACTCAAAATCACGAATAAACAAGTATGATTCATCTATACTTTTTTCTAGTCGGAACGGTTCTGGCCTCATTTCTAGGCTTAGTTATTGACCGCTTCCCAGAGCGGTCTATCATCACTCCCGCTAGTCATTGCAATGCCTGCGGGAAAAGATTGGCTCCCCGTGATTTGATTCCTATTTTTTCTCAAGTCATGAACCGTCTTCGTTGCCGCTTCTGTGGAGACAAGATTCCCTTATGTTATTTATTTTTTGAATTTATATTAGGCAGTCTTTTTCTGGCAACTTCGCTTGGTACGATTTCCATCAGTCAACTTCTACTGCTCACTATGGGCTTGATCCTAGCCATCTACGATCAAAGAGAGCAGCAATATCCCCTGATGGTCTGGTTGGTTTTTCATCTCTTGCTGATAGTGACAGCGAGCATCAACCTTCTCATGCTCTTCTTTTTAGCCCTAGGACTTCTGGCCTTCTTTTGTAATCTTCGTATTGGAGCTGGCGACTTTCTATTCCTTGCTTCCTGCTCAGCCATTTTCAGCCTGACAGAAATTCTCATTCTCATCCAAATCGCTAGCTTCTCTGGCCTCGCTTGTTTCTGCTTTAAAAAGCAAAAAGACAGGCTAGCATTTGTCCCCTGTCTCTTGTTTGGTGTGGTGGTTCTTATTTCTTATAAGCTGCTGCTTCTTGGATAAAGGATGCTATGCTGGCGTCCTTTTCATGAAGAGCTTTGACAATCTTAGATCCGACAATGACGCCGTCTGAGACTTGATTGAAGCGGTCAACATCCTCTAAAGTTGAAACACCAAAACCTGTCAGCACTGGAATCTCAGCAATATCATGGAGCTTGCTCAAATGCTGGTCCAAATCATTGCGGTAACTGCCGCTCTTACCTGTCACACCGTTGATGGCTACAGCGTAGATAAAACCTTCTGCATCCTTAATCAACTCCTGCTGACGTTCTAGGCCAGTCGTCAGGCTCACTAAAGGAATTAGAGCAATATCCGAATCTTCCAGCAGAGGCAAGATAAAGTCTCTATGCTCGTAGGGCAGATCCGGAATAATCAATCCTTTAACCGGCGTCGTAGCTAGGTCCTTGACGAAATCTTTGAGGCCGTACTGGAAGATAGGATTGAAGTAGGTCATGATGATGAGAGGCAGCTGAGTGTCCAAATTCTGCAAGCTTGCGACTAAAGACCTGGCCGAAGTATGGTGACCCAGACTTCTCAGACCGGCTTCTTCAATAACTGGCCCATCTGCAACAGGATCTGAAAACGGCAGACCGATTTCAATGGCTGACACGCCCAAGTTTTCCAAAAATGAGATGGTTTCTGGTAATCCTGCTAAACCTTTCTCATGATCACCAGCCATAATATATGGAAGGAAAATTCCCTTACCTGCTTTTTTAATGGCTTCTAAATGCTGAGTGAGTGTTTTAGTCATGGGCACCTCCTTTTTGAGCCGCTTCTCTTTCCAAGCGTTCCTTTACCTGAACGACATCCTTGTCACCACGGCCGGATAGGCAGACGATCATTGATTTATCTGGTCCCAACTCCTTAGCCAGCTTAACTGCGTAAGCAATAGCGTGGCTAGACTCTAGAGCAGGGATAATTCCTTCGATACGAGACAGGAGCTGGAAGGCTTCCAAGGCTTCTTCATCTGTGACTGGCACATAAGTGGCGCGTTTGATAGCATTAAAATGAGAATGTTCAGGACCGATGCCCGGATAGTCTAGCCCGGCAGAGATAGAGAAAGCTTCCAGAATCTGTCCTTGCTCATCCTGCAAGACATCCATCAAGGCACCGTGCAAAACACCTGGCCGGCCCTTGGTTAAGGTCGCAGCGTGTTCATCTGTATCGATGCCTCGCCCAGCCGCTTCTGTTCCATACATGGCAACTGTGCTATCGTCTACAAAGGGATAAAAGAGCCCAATAGCATTGGAGCCACCGCCAACGCAGGCGACTAAAGCATCGGGTAAGGCACCTGCATTTTGCTCAGCAAACTGGCGCTTGGCCTCACGCCCAATCACGCTCTGATAGTCGCGAACAATCTCTGGGAAGGGATGAGGTCCCAAGGCCGACCCCATAATATAGTGAGTATCATCGACCTGAGCCACCCAAGCTCGCAAGGCAGCGTTGACTGCATCCTTGAGGACTCGAGAACCATCGGTCACAGACTCTACCTTGGCTCCTAAAAGTTCCATCCGAAAGACATTAAGGGCTTGGCGCTTGACATCTTCTTCACCCATGTAGATAGTACAGTCCATGTTGAAAAGGGCTGCAGCTGTGGCAGTGGCTACTCCGTGCTGACCCGCACCAGTCTCTGCAATAATTTTCTTCTTGCCCATTCGCTTGGCTAAGAGGACCTGGCCTAGGGCATTATTGATTTTATGGGCCCCAGTATGGTTGAGGTCTTCCCGCTTTAAATAAATCTTAGCACCGCCAGCATAGGCTGTCAGATTTTTAGCAAAATAGAGAGGATTCTCCCGCCCTACATACTGCTTCAGCAACTCGTCCAGCTCAGCCTGAAAGGCTGGGTCTTTTTTACTCTCACGGTAGGCTTTATCTAGCTCCAAAACTGCTGTCATCAGCGTTTCGGGAACAAAGCGTCCGCCAAACTCACCATAAAATCCTTCTTGATTGGGTTGATTATATACCATCTTTCACTCTTTCTATAAATTCTGTTATCTTTTCTAAGTCCTTCTGACCGTCAGTCTCGACCCCGCTTGAGACATCAACTGCGTAAGGGGCAAAGTGCTGAATAGCTTCTCGGACATTTTCTACATTCAAACCACCGGCGATAAAGAAGGGCTGCTGGATTTGATTCTTGTCAAAAGCTTGCCAGTCAAAGGTCTGACCACTACCGGCAAGAGGGGCATCAAAGAGCAGGTAGTCCGCTTGTTGGCTGACATCTTTTAACGCTCCCTTGACCTGATGAGCTCGAATAACCGGCCGGCCAATCTGAGTCAGAAGCTCTTCATCAAAATCACCATGAAGCTGCACCAAATCCAGATTTGCCACTGAAATAGCTTCCTGCAGCTCTGCCAAGCTTGGAGAAACGAAAACTCCTACCTTTCGGACAGCAGGCGGCACCAATGCAGCTAGCTTCTGAGCTTGATCCAAACTGACCCTCCGACGGCTTTCAGCAAAGACAAATCCAATGTAATCTGCACCAGCCTGGCATGCCGTTTCCACAGCGCTGGCCGTTGATAAGCCGCAAATCTTAACCTTTGTCAATTTTCAGCTCCTTAATCTTTTCTGCTACATTCTCAGCCTGCATCAGGGCAGTTCCGACTAAAACCGCATGGAAATAAGGGGCTACTAGCTCAGCATCTTCCTTGCTGAAAATAGCGGACTCAGATACGTAAACCCTGTCATCTTTGAAATGGGCAGACAGCTGGAGACTGGTATTGATATCTGTCTCAAAAGTAACTAGATTGCGGTTATTGACACCGATAATCTGAGCTCCTATTCTATGGGCAATTTCCAGCTCCGCCAGATTATGGGTTTCGACCAGAACTTCCAAGCCTAACCCCGTCGCAAAATCATAGAGTTCTTGTAGCCGCTTTTCAGGCAAGGCAGCCACAATCAGAAGAATAACCGTTGCTCCTGCATTGCGGGCGCGAACAATCTGTTTTTCATCAATGATAAAGTCCTTATTGAGGGTCGGAATCGTGACTTGACTGGAAATCTCTCTCAGGTAATCCAGATGTCCTTTGAAGAAAATCTCATCTGTCAGGACCGAAATCATGGCTGCACCACATCGTTCATAGGTGCGAGCCTGCTCCACAATATCCACACCGAGATTAATATCTCCCAGACTTGGACTGGCTTTTTTGACCTCAGCAATCAGCTGCAGCTCTTGGGACTGGCTTTTGAGATACTCATAGAGGGAATAGGTCGAGCGCAGGGGCTGCAGCTCTTCATAGGACATGACCGCCACTTCCTGCTCTTTTTGCTTTAGAATGGTCGGGAGAAATTCTTTGCTCATTTTTGATACTCCTGTAGTTGCTTGAGTTTTTCATAGGCTGCGCCACTAGCGATCACTTGGCGGGCCAAAGCTATTCCTTCTTCTATGCTGTCTGATTTCCCATTAGCAAAGAAGCCTAGACCTGCGTTCAGAACTGTCATTTCCAGATAAGGGCTGGCTTGATTTTGCAGGACAGATACCAGAATATCTGCATTTTCTTTGGCATTACCTCCACGAATTGCTTCAAGAGAGATTTCTTCCATTCCAATATCTGACGGTAGAAAGCTATGCAGGCTGATCTCCCCATCTGCTAGCAAAGCGTACTGGGTACGACCATGAAGACCGGCCTCGTCCAGACCATCTGGACCCGACACGACCACTGCACGCTTGCGGCCCATATTTTTCAAAACTTCTGCCGTGCTCTCCAGCATATCTGGCCGACTGGTGCCCAAAAGCTGGGTTTCTAAAACCATAGGATGGATGAGGGGCCCTGTCAAGTTCATGATAGTGGGAACACCTAGACTGAGACGAGCTGGCATGATATATTTCATAGCTGGATGAAGGTTTTTAGCAAAAAGAAAGACTATTCCCGTCTGATCAAAGACCTTACCCAAGCTAGCTGTATCCATGTTTAGGTTAATCCCCAAAGCTTCTAAAACATCAGCCGATCCCGATTTAGAAGTAATAGAGCGATTGCCGTGCTTGGCCATCTTGATCCCACCACCCGCTAATACGAAGGCCGCTGTGGTCGAAACATTGAAACTAAATGATCTGTCACCACCAGTTCCACAATTGTCCATGGCTGTGCGAATTTTTGTAGGGATCTGCGGAGTATGGCCTCGCATAGCCTGAGCCAAAGCCGTCCGTTCCTCTACTGTTTCCCCCTTCATCTTTAGAGCCAGCAAAAAGGCTGCAATTTGTGTTTCCGTTACTCTTCTAGTAACGATGCGCTCTAGCACATCTGACACTTCGGAGCTGCTTAAATCCTTAAAATCTGCTAGTTTTGCAATAATTTCTTTCATAATTCTTCCCCTATTTTACTAAGTCGATGAAATTTTTGATGGACGACAAGCCATCCGGCGTGCCAATACTTTCTGGATGATACTGAAAACCATAAATAGGCAGGCTCTTATGCTGGATAGCCATAATCGAGTCATCATCAGCCGCTCGAGCCGTCACTTCAAAGTCCTCTGGCATCTCCTCAATCAAAATCGAATGATAACGCATAACTGGCTGCTCATCCTCTATTCCTTCATAGATAGGAGATTTGCCCTCAAAGCGTAGAATGCTTTGCTTGCCGTGCATGACTTTGGGAGCCAAACCTAGCTTTCCGCCAAATACTTCTGCAATGGCTTGGTGCCCTAAGCAAATCCCCAAAATCGGCTTTTTACCAGCAAAATCGCGGATAAGCTCTTCCATCCGTCCTGCATCTGCTGGCCAGCCTGGACCTGGAGACAGCACCAAGGCATCCGCTTCTTCTGCCGCCTGATAAAGACCTGCATCATCATTTCGCAAGACCCTAACTTCTGCGAAATTGCCGATATACTGGGCTAGATTGTAAGTAAAAGAATCATAATTATCAATCAATAAAATCATTGCATCTCTCCTATCTTGGTCATTGATTTGGCCTTGTTGATGGTTTCTTGGTATTCATTAGCAGGGATCGAGTCATAAACAATACCAGCTCCAGCTTGAACATAAGCTCTGCCATTTTTCAAAACCATGGTCCGAATAGCAATAGCAAAATCCATATCCCCTGTCGCAGACAGATAGCCAATAGCCCCCGCATAAACGCCACGTTTTTCCTGCTCCAACTCATAAATTCGCTTCATGGCTCGAATCTTAGGTGCACCCGAGACGGTGCCGGCCGGCAAGGTGGACTTGAGCGCATCCATAGCCGTCAGTTGAGGCAAAAGCTGACCACGAACCACGCTGGTCAGATGCATGACATAGCGGAAATACTCCACTTCCATGTACTTCGTGATCTCCACGCTGTTATTCTGAGCAATTTTACCGATATCATTACGCCCCAAATCAACTAACATACGGTGCTCAGCCACTTCCTTCTCGTCAGCCAGCAGCTCCTTCGCCAAGGCTTTATCTTCTCTTTCATCCTGCCCGCGCGGTCTGGTCCCAGCAATAGGATCGGTCGTAACCTGCCCCTGCTTGACAGACACCAGACTTTCTGGGCTGGCCCCGATGATCTGATAATCTCCGAAGTCATAAAAGTAAAGATAGCTAGAAGGGTTGGTCACACGCAAATTGCGATAGTAATCCAGCGGCCTACCAGAATACTCTGCTGAAAAGCGCTGACTGAGTACACATTGGAACATGTCGCCCTGCCGAATCAAGCTGCGCGCTTCTTCCACCATTTTTTCAAAAGCTGACTGCTCAATATGACTCTGGAAGTTCAAACTGGACAGTTCCAGCGGTGAGAATTCATCTACCGCAGGCTGCGCCAGCTCAGCCATGATACGCTCCAGACTTGCAGCTAAATCAGCTTCGCTTCTATCACTGTAGAGGGCCTCCTCAAGGATATAGACCTTGTCTTTTTTATGGTCAAAAATCATGTAACTTTCATAGACGAAAAAGTGCATGTCCGGCGTTCCAATCACATCAGCTGGAATCTGGCCAATCTCCTCATAGAGGGAAATCATATCATAACCGACAAAACCGATGGCTCCGCCTCCAAAAGGCAGGTCTGAATAATGATCTTTTTTTACAGCTAACTCATGCAGATAGTCCAATGGATCTGCCTCAATTACTTGCCCATTCTTTGTTAACTGGCCATTTTCATAGCGAACTTCAAAGACTGGATTATAGGCTAGGATAGAAAAGCGGGCTGTCTCACTATCTCTCGGAATACTTTCCAAAATCACCTTGTGGTCGCCCTGAATCCGCATATAAGCTAGAATCGGCGATAAAATATCAGCTGGTAAAATCTTTTGCATAATCTTTCTTTCTATTCAATCAGAAGCGTTTAGGTAGGAGCAATTCGCTAGCCATGACTGCATTTCACAAGAACAGATAGCTCCTGTCCACTGTCATAACTTGCTCTAAAACTACAGAAAAACGCCCACACAGTTCATCCTGTGAGGGCGTGTTATCGCGGTGCCACCTCAGTTATGGAGTTTTTAGGCTCCACATCTCATTTACCTATTTACAGTCATTTAGATCCCTTTTAGTAGAAGGCAGCATACTGGTTTACAGCAAAGTAGGCTAACAAAGTAATAAAAGATCAACTAAATGACAAAATGTTGACTCCAGCAGTCCATTTCATAACTTCTCCTGCCTGTTTACAGCAACCACAGACTCTCTGAAAGGAGGGATGTTACTACTCTTCTGCTGGGTATTTTATTTTCGTTTTTCTAGATAGTCGGCAATGGCTGCCACATCCTTGTCTCCACGACCAGATACATTGATAATGATGATTTGGTCAGATGACAGTTGTGGAGCTCGCTTGATGGCTTCAGCAATGGCATGAGAGCTTTCGATTGCCGGCAAAATTCCTTCCTTTTGTGTCAAGAGAAGCAAGGCATCCACAGCTTCATCATCTGTCGCTGCCACGTATTCTACTCGACCAGAATCTTTAAAGAAAGCATGTTCGGGACCAACTCCAGGATAGTCCAAGCCTGCTGAAATAGAGTAAACCGGCGCCACCTGACCATCTTCAGCAAAGACAGCGTAAGTCTTCATACCATCCACTACTCCGACGCTTCCCTTGGTCATGGTCGCCGCATGCTGGTCTGTATCAAGTCCACGCCCAGCCGCTTCAACACCAACCAGCTTGACTTCTTCATCCGCCACATACTGGGAGAAGGCGCCGATAGCATTGGAACCACCACCTACACAGGCAATAACATAGTCCGGCAAGCGGCCTTCCTTATCCAAAATCTGACGACGAGATTCTTCACTGATCACCTTTTGGAACTCATGGACAATCGTCGGATAAGGATGAGGACCGACAGCAGAACCCAAAACATAGAAGGCTTCCAAATCACTCATCCAAGCTCCAAAGGCTGCATCAACCGCATCCTTGAGGGTTTTGGTTCCTGTTTTCACCGCGTGAACAGTCGCTCCCATAATTTCCATGCGGAAGACATTGAGGCGCTGGCGTTCTACATCTTCTGCCCCCATGTAAACATCGCACTTCATACCAAACTTAGCTGCAGCTGCCGCAGTTGCCACACCATGCTGGCCAGCTCCAGTTTCAGCAATGACTCGGGTCTTGCCCATGCGCTTAGCTAGAAGAATCTGCCCCAAAACATTATTGAGCTTATGGGAGCCCAGATGATTGAGATCTTCCCGCTTCAGATAAATCTTCGCCCCGCCCAGATACTGAGTCAGACTTTCTGCAAAGTAGAGCGGAGTCTCCCGACCTGAATAATCTGCCAAATAATGTCGGTATTCATTTAAAAATTCTGGATCATCTTTATACTTTTCAAAAGTCGCTTCTAATTCATCCAGCAAGGCTTGGATAGGCTCCGGTACAAAGGAGCCGCCGAATTGTCCAAAATATCCTTTAGTTTCTGTCATCTTGATTTCCTCTTTTCTTTATTTTCAAGCAAAACAAAAACCCACACACAGAAAAACTCTGTGTGAGGGCGTAAAATCGCGGTGCCACCTCAATTATGGAGAAAAGTATAGACTGCCTCCATGTCTCTGCCTTGTCTAACAACAAGTCGCACTGTAAGGTGTGCTCACCGAATTTTTATTGCTTCAAATTCATTTTTTACATCAGCCCACTTCATAATCCTCCACTACCTGTTTCCACCAACCACAGGCTCCCTGAAAGTAGAAAAAATTATTACTTTTCTGATGATTCATTTTATTATAGGCCTTTCCCTTTTTCTTGTCAAGAAAAAATTTAATTTTTTAACCTAAATCCGAACCTTTCTCTCGCTAATCCCTTTTGAAAACGTCATCTTGACGATTTTTCCAGATTTTCTGACCAAGCTGAAATGCCCGCCAAGCCAGATACCCACCCAAAGTATTGGTCCAAAGATCATCAATCTCAAAGACTCGATTGGCGTTGATGAGAAGGTCCAGCAGAATCTGAGTCACTTCGATAGACAGACTCATCCCAAAGCTCAGCCAAACAACCTTCTTGGTCTTCCGCAATGTTGGAAAGAGCCAAAGCAATTGAAAAATTAAGGGCGACAGCAAGAAGATATTAGCTAGATTTTGGATAAAAACCTTGACCAGCTGGATCCAAGAAGTAATCTCGCCAATATTGACAAAGGAATTAAAAGGGATTAACAAAACCACTATTCGGCCAAAATACTGAACTCCCGGCGTCTCCATTCCTGGCTCTGGAACCTGAGGAATAAAGCACAGGATGCAAAGCATCAAGAAATAGAGTCCGCATCCTCCTACTAGCAATTTCCGGCCTCGAGCTGTCAGCTCACCGTCTGAAGTCAGATAATTTTTAAGGCTGAACATTTTCTACCAATGCTTTCTCACGATCTCGCTTCATAGTATTGGAACGCAACTGGCCGCAGGCTGCATCAATATCTGTACCATGCTCCTGACGTACCACACAGTTAACTCCATTTTTCTTTAGAGTGTCATAGAAGGCCATCACACGCTCTTTGGGACTGCGGCTGTATTGGTCATGCTCGCTTACTGGGTTGTAAGGAATGAGATTGACATAAGATAGCTTCTTGATGTTTTTCAGCAATTCTGCCAATTCCTTGGCCTGCTCTACCCCGTCATTGACTTCATTGAGCATAATGTACTCAAAGGTCACCCGACGGTTGGTGGTCTCGATATAGTATTCAATGGCCGCAAAGAGCTTCTCAATCGGAAAGGCACGGTTGATTTTCATGATACTAGAACGCAGTTCATTGTTGGGTGCGTGCAGTGAAACAGCCAGATTTACCTGCACGCCTTCATTGGCAAAGTCACGGATCTTATGAGCCAGCCCTGAAGTTGAAACAGTGATATGGCGGGCACCGATGGCCAGACCTTTATCATCATTAACCGTCCGTACAAACTTCAAGACATTCTTATAATTATCGAAAGGCTCGCCGATTCCCATAACCACGATGTGGCTGACCCGCTCATCCTGACCACGCTCGTCAAAATACTTCTGAACCAGCATAATCTGAGCTACAATCTCACCGTTATTGAGGTCACGTTGCTTTTTAATCAAACCAGAGGCACAGAAGGTACAGCCGATATTGCAGCCGACCTGGGTGGTCACACAGACAGAAAGTCCGTAGTGCTGGCGCATGAGCACCGTCTCAATCAGCATACCGTCCGGCAACTCAAAAAGGTACTTGACGGTACCGTCAGCAGACTCCTGAACAATGCGCTGTTTAAGCGGATTGACGACAAACTGATCATTGAGCTTGGCAATCAAGTCCTTGGATAGATTGGTCATCTCCTCAAAAGACTGGACCCGCTTACGATAGAGCCACTCCCAAATCTGGGCAGCACGGAATTTCTTTTCTCCCTGAGCTTCCGCCCATTCAATCATTTCTTCTCGCGTTAAGCTATAAATCGATGGTTCCATGTTTCTCCTTTATTTCTGACGAATGACAAAATGGCGCTGCGATTGGCTAGATGCCGCTTGCTTTGCCTGTTTGCCTTGTTTCTGTTGTTTGTTCTTGTTTGCCTTTGGACGATGTTTTTGCTGATCGTCCTTCGTTTTTTTAGAGCCACGTTCTCTAGAAATTTCTGGATGTTTTTTGCCATCCGATTTTCTCTTATGGTGGGATTTTTTGTCAAAGGCAGCCCGTCTTGGCTGAGCATTTTCCAAAACAAAATAGGCGCAGCCATAATTACAATATTCTAGCAGATAGTCTTGCAAACGACTGATTTTCTCTGCATTTTCCTTGGCTTTCTCATCCCGATAAAAACCGCGCAATCGCAACTGTTCATTGCCCCAATCGCCGACAATATAGTCGAACTTGTTCAGAATTTCTGAAAAGCGTTGGTGAAAGGCGGTCAAGTCAAAGGCCTCTTTATAATTCTCCACCAATTCAAACTCGAATTTTTCTGCAACTATCTTGCTGCCCATTTGCTTAAATTCTGGGCCGGGGAATTTATTGTAATTATACAACTCAGGTGAAATCTCTTTACGCATACCTATCCTTTGTCATTCATCTATCTTACTTCATATTATTTTATCACAAAACAAGGGGAATTTATATTTTTTCAGAAGAAAAAGATCTTTCTGTAAAAAGTCAGACGATTTAATAAAAACACCCTTCGTTCGTCTCTAAAAGACAAAAATCTTAGCCGAAACTAAGATTTTTTGGTTTTTTCTAAATAATCAATCGCGTCCTGAAGGGTTTTAACCGGTACGATTTTCATATCCGTTTTGATTTCCTTGGCTGCTTCAAGCGCCGTTTCATAGTTAGTCTTGGCTTTGGGATTAGCCTTTTTTTCTTCCTCGCTGACAGGGTTATCAGGAGCAAAGAAAATTGTCGCTCCGATCTTGGCCGCAGAGACGACTTTTTTGTCAATCCCACCAATATCTCCAACCTTGCCTTCTCTGTCAATGCTGCCCGTTCCCGCAATCACACGGCCGTCTCGCAGGTCTGGATTGGCCAGCTGAGTATAAATGGCTAGGCTAAACATGAGACCAGCACTAGGACCACCGATACCTTCAGTTGAAAATTCAATTGGAACACTGCTGTTGACTTCCGTGCGGTCAATCAAACTAATGCCAATTCCGTTTTTGCCATTTTCCAGCTTGATGATTTTCCCAGTCGCTGTCTTGGTTTCTCCATCTTCCTCATAGGTCACCTTGACACTATCGCCCAAAGACTGAGAATTGACATATTTGACCAAGTCTTCCGAGCTTTCAAAGGTCTTGTCATTGACTCCCGTCACCGTATCCGCAATATTCAAAATCCCTTTAAAGGTCGAATTTGGAGCTACTTTCAGAACATACACACCCAGATAGTTCATCTTGATGTCTTTTCCTGCGGCTTTGAGACCTTGGTATTTGGCCATATTCTGCGACGTTTCCATATAAAATTGGTTGATACGCATATACTCAGCATCACTTGAGCCACCCGTCATATCCTGAGCCGAATAAATATCCGTAAAAGGCGTCAGCCAAGCGTAGACCAGGTGGGCAAAGGTTGCATGCTGGATCCCAACAGTTACAAAGTTGTAGGAACCTGCTGCCTGGTCCTCTTTTCCGTCCACAGTCAGAACCTTCCGAATATCTTCTGCTCCTCCAGGCACCTCAATATAGTAAGGCAATGGAACAATGAAAGAGAAAAGGAAGAGCACAAGCACAATAATCGAGGCTACTCCAGCACAACCAACTACTGTTAAACCACGTTTATTTTCCTTCGTCATCTTTTCCGGATTTGTCATGTCATTATTCATCTTTTTTCTCTAACTCCTCAATCACACTCGCTGGTACATAGGCAGAAAGATCCTGCTGAAAAGCAATCAATTCCCGCATCGCTGAAGAACTGATATATCGGTAGGCCGGCTGACTCAGCAAAAAAACGGTCTCCAAATCAGGTGCCAATTCCTTATTAAAAAAATGCAGGCTAGCTTCATAGTCCAAGTCCTGGCCGTTTCGTAGACCTCGGACAAGAGCAGTCACACCTAGTCTTTTTGCCACATCAACCGCCAATTCATCATGGGAAGTGATGACTTCCACATTTTCCAAATGCGCCAAAGCCGCTAGAACCATCCTTTTTTTCGCATGGATACTAAAAAATCCTTCTTTGTGAGGATTGTAGAAGATTCCCACATACAAGCAATCAAACAACCGACTGGCACGCTCAATCAAGTCCACATGTCCGTTGGTAATGGGATCAAATGACCCTGTAAAGAGCCCAATTTTATCTGACATAGACCGTCACCTTTGAAATTCCATATATTTTTTGCTTCCAGATACCCAAGTCTGCGATTTCCTCTGGCAAATCAACCGACTTATCCGTCTCGCAAACAACCATAATATCCTCGCTCAAGAGCTTGCGCTCCGCCATTTTCTTAATATCCGCAGTAATCTGCTCCTTGGCATAGGGCGGATCCAGCAGAACCAGATCAAACTGACCAGTCAACTGCTCTAGCGCTCGACTCGACTCCATCTTGAGCAGCTCAAAGCGTGCTACTTCCTTAGTCATAGCAATATTTTCTGCCACGATAGCTTGCGCTCGACGATCTTTTTCAACCAAAACAGCCGACTCCATACCGCGAGATACTGCCTCGATCCCCAGACTGCCACTACCTGCATACAGATCCAGCACTCGGCCGCCATCAAAATAGGGACCAATCATATTAAAAATCGCGCCCTTGACCTTATCTGTCGTAGGTCGCGTTGTCTTGCCATCTAATGTCTTGAGGGGTCTGCCCCCGTACTTTCCTGAAACAACTCTCATAAAAAATATTATAACAAAAATATTGAAAAGCTGATAGTAATTGTTAAGACTGGACTTTATTCTCTAGCAAAAAACGGAAACAAGGCTATTTCCGTTCTATGTCTATTTTAGAGTCATTTCGCCGAAGACTAAAATGATCCGGTACTGGATCGTCCCCTTCCTCGGACCAGGGATGGCAGCGACCAATTCTTGCCAAGCCCATCAGAACCCCCTTGGCTCCGTGTTTTTCTATGGCTTCAATCATGTAATTGGAACAGGTCGGCCGAAAACGGCAGGAAGGCGGAAAGGCAGGGGAAATAAAGCGCTGGTAAAAACGAACCGGCGCTATCAAGATTTTCTTAATCATTTTTTCTTAGTCTTGGTCACAGCCAAGTTATGCAACTGGCTGACTTCCTTTTTACTCAATCGACGTGCTTCACCCGGCTTGAGCCCAGTTAAGTCCAGATGTCCAAACTGAGTCCGTGAAAGCTTGTCCACTGGCAACCCCACCGCTTCAAACATCTTCTTGACCTGATGATTACGCCCTTCGTGGATGGTCAACTGAACAACCGAACGATTCTTCACGGGATCGACCTTAAGAATCTCATAAACCGCTGGCTTGGTTTTCTTGCCCTCAATGACTAGACCGCGAGTCAGCGGACGCAGAACTTCCTTATTGGCCACACCTTTGACACGCGCCACATAGACCTTGTCAATTTCATTTCGCGGGTGAATCATTTCATCCGTGAAATCACCATCATTGGTCAAAATCAAGGCACCGGAAGTGTCCCAGTCTAGTCGGCCAACGGGATAAATCCGCTCCTTGACCTGTGGCAGCAAATCAACGACTGTCTTGCGCCCCTTGTCATCGGTTACGCTAGATATCACACCGCGCGGTTTATTGAGCAAGTAGTAGACCTTTTCTTCATTGTAGATAGGCTGGCCTTCTACTTCCACTCGGTCGCCCGACTTGATGATAGTTGCTAGCTCACGCACCACATGACCATTTACGGTCACCAGCCCCTGCTTGATCAACTCCTCAGCCTTTCTCCGGCTGGCAATTCCCGCATGGGCAATGTATTTATTGATTCTCATCGATATTGTCCTTTCACAAGATACAGAGACCATTTTCACAACTTTAACAGCTGGAAAAATGGCAAATAGGGAAAGCAGGGTCTCCCTCAAAACTTGGAAGCGTTCAGAAAACATCCCTTTAGGATTAACTTGTCACTCTCCGAAAAGCTGACTTTCCTCAGCAATGAGCTCCTCTTCGTCCACAATCGGCAATTCGTCCAAATGATTGATGCCCATATAGTCCAAAAAATAATCCGTCGTCACATAGAGATTGGGACGGCCGATGACTTCCTTCTTGCCATCTTCCCGAATCAGCTCAAAGGCTAATAACTTAGAAATCGCTCCGCTGGAATTGACCCCGCGAATATCATCAATTTCCACCCTTGTTATGGGTTGCTTGTAAGCAATGATCGACAAGGTTTCCAGTGCAGCTCGGGATAAGCTCTGGTTAATCGGCGCCCGCGAATACTCTCGTAAAATCTCAGCAAATTCAGGCTTGGTGACCAACTTATAGGTCTTTGACGTTTCCAACAAGGTCAAGCTGGAGTCGGGATTTGCTTGATAGTTCTCCGCTAATTTTTCCAAACTCTGGAGTACACCAGTCGGCGGCAAGGAGAGAATTTCTGATAGCTGATGAACTTTCAGACCGTCTTCCCCCGCCACAAAAAGCAGGGCTTCAATCTCTGCTAATTTACTCATTCTTTCTTCCTACTAAATAAATATTTCCAAAGTTTTCCTCCTGAATGACCTGCACCTCCTGCACTTTGACTAACTCCAAGGTTGCCAAAAAGAGCGTAATCACTTCATTCATATCTTTGGTTTCTGCGAAAATATCCTGCAGGGCAAGGCGTTTTTGAGCCTGACAGCGCTGGCGCACTACTTCCATCATGTCCTCGATCTTATACTCATCTCGCACAATGGTCGTATGACTCTTTGAAAACTCCTCCTGCTTCTTGGTCATCACCTTGGAAAAAGCTAAAAAGAGATCAACGGCTGTCTTGTCGTGCAGGAGTTCAGCATCTTCATAGACCAGTTCCAGCTTGGGCTTAGAGTAGTAAAGAGCCCGGTCCTCATGTTGGAGAGACATTTTCTGCCCCAGCAACTTGAACTTCCGATATTCCTCAATCTGACTCAGCAAGTCCTGCTCTAGATCGTCCTCCAGATCCACCTGATCTACCACCTTGGGCAAGAGCTTGCGGCTCTTGATCAACATGAGCTGACTGGCCATGACCATGTATTCCCCTGTCACTTCCAGCCGCATGGCCTGCAGAGTAGACACATAAGCCAGATATTGCTCGATGACCTCGGTAATGGGCACATCGTAAATATCCATCTGATACTTGGATACGAGGTGGAGCAACAAGTCCAGCGGCCCCTCAAAATCTTTTAACTTGATATCCATTCTTATCTGTATTTTTCTAATGTAATGACTGTCTTCAAGCCCAAATCACGAGCAATGTCGTAGATACCGACACCTTTTTCCCGCTGGCGCAGGATAAATTGTTCCCGCAGGCTTTGAGCCGACAAACTGGCCTGCCCCTGCTCAATCAAGAAAGCTTCTAGCTGGCGAAAGCCCCATTGGCGTGAATAGGACTTGCCATTCTTTTCAAATAAATAAGTCCCTGTCAAATAATCGCCCAACTCGCTCGTCAGACTTTCAGGGATCTTAATAATCCGCTTCTGCCCGGCCTTCTCAATCCGTAAAACCTGAAAATCAAGATTGACATCTTCAACCTTGACCTGCAGGATTTCACTTGGCAAGAGACCCATTTCCAAAATCAAGAGCGCTATCAGCCGGCCTTGCGGTACCGTAGAAGCTTCCCAAAAGGCTGACAAGTCCATCAGCTCGCTTCCCAGTTCCTTGGAAATAGCAACTTTTGGCAAGGTCAAGCGGTGAAATTCCCCAATCATCTTGTTCTCGTAAAGATAGTAGAGAAATTGATTGACCGCTGAGAGCTTCCGCTTCTGGACAGCTACCTTGAAATCCTTGATAGAGGCTTGATAAATCCGCAAATTGGTCTCCGTCACCTTGCTGTGGATTTCATTGACAAATTGCTCCAGATCATAGGAATAGGCTAATTTTGAATTTTCTGAGATATTTTTTTGTTCTAAAAAAGGAGTGATATGTTCTTTCATTTTTTGGAAATCTCATACTGACTCGTGAAGGTATGCATCAACGAGTTAACAGCTTTTAAAATCGACTTTCTAGTAATGATGCCATAAAAATGTTGTTCTTTATCCACAACAGGCAGGAAAGACTCATCCACCAGCTTGTGCAAAACGTCCGCAATCTTGTAATCTGGCTCGACAGTCAGACCATCCTTTCGTGTCATGTGGACAATGTCCATAGACATAAACTCTTCCTCTGCCAGCTCATGCTGCATCCGATAAGCCATAATATCCGTCAGAGAAATGGTGCCAACGAACTTTTTCTCCGCAGTCACCACTGGAATGCGCGAATAAGTCATCTGGCTAAGCAAGAGAATGGCATGATCCACATTGTGCGTGTCAATCATGACCGCCAGATTCTCCCCAGGTGTCAAAAAAGTGTCTTCATGTTGCAGCAGATAATCTTCAAATTCCTTAGCAATCATCGGGCAAACTCCTTAGACAAGCTTGGATAGAGCTCATGATTTCGCGTATAGAAATCAATCTTAAAGCGGGCATCGTCAATCTCTACCTTAGCGTAAAGACGTTCGTTAATTAAGCCACGAGGTTGGCTAATGGAACCCGGATTGAGAAAGAGAGTCTTCCCTTGCATCCAAGCATCTGGAACATGCAAATGGCCATAGAGACAAATATCTGCCCCCACTTCCTGAGCCCAGAGATCCAACTTTTGGAAGCTAAAGTTGATATTGAAAAGGTGCCCGTGGGTCTGGGCAATAATGGTCCCATCCAAATCTGTCACCAGCCGTTCTGGATAACCAGGATAAAAGTCCATATTGCCCGCTACGACATGAATCCCTTTCCAGACTTCATCCTCAAAAGGCAATTCTGAGTCTCCATCATGGAAAATAGCATCGACTTTTCCTAGATAATGATGTTTCATTTCTTCGACAATGGCACGGTCCCCATGGGAATCGCTCATTACGATGATTGTTTGCTTTGCCATGCTGGAAATACCTCCATTAATTTTTGCACTGCTTGCGCACGATGGGACTGGGCATTTTTCTCTTCGATTGTCAGCTCAGCCGAAGTTTTTCCCGTCTCTCCGACCAAGAACAAAGGATCATAGCCAAAGCCATTTTCGCCTTTGGGTTCATGGGCAATGTAGCCTGGCCAATCCGCTTCGACCACCAAGGATTCCTTATCTGGACTAGCCACCACCAGAGTCGTGTGGAAATGAGCAGAGCGGTCCTTAATATCAAAGACCATGGCCAATTCATGCAGGAGCTTGATATTGTTTTCTGCATCTGTCGCACCAACGCCAGCAAAGCGAGCCGACCAGACACCTGGTAGACCACCCAAGACATCCACTTGCAGGCCTGAATCATCTGCCAAAACCATTTTGCCAGTCAACTGGCTGATCGTTTCAGCCTTGAGACGGGCATTTTCTTCGAAGGTCATGCCTGTTTCAGCCACTTCTGGCAAATCAGGATAGTCATTCAGATTTTCCACCTCATAGCCTAACTTCCCGAAAAGCTTGCGAAACTCTGCTGTCTTGCCCTCATTGCGCGTCGCAATCAAGAGGGTGTCTTTGACATCTTTTGCTCCTAGAAAAGCTTGTAAATCCACACCCGTTTGGGGCAGATGGACATAGAGCAATTTGCCCCCTTCAACCAAAAGAAGGGCTCCCTGTCGCTGCAACAATTCCAAGCTTCGACCCGTTTCCTGGTTTAAAATATCCAGCAAGAAGGTCAAAAAGCGAAAGGCTGAGCCATAGCGAATAACCGTGATATTTAAGGGCAGGCCTAGCTCTTCTTCTGCCAAAACACTCTCTAAGCGGTCTAAAATCTCAGAAGCTTCTGCAGGCACTCGCTCAAATTCACTGTAAGAGGCACTTTGTCCCCATTCAGCTACATACCAGTCAGAGGCATCTTTGTATTCATAAATGTTCTTTGTCATAAGGTCACATGCTCCACATTGACTTTCAGATTCAGCCAGTTTTCTGCGATTTCTGCAAACCTCTTAGCATTGGCTGTAGTATAAAAACGATGATTCAGTTCGTGCTTGTCGCGGCTACGATTGATTTCGAAATAATTGAGCAGGACAGAAATATCCCGTACACACTCAGCGCCGCTGTCAATCAACTTGACGCTCGGCCCCAGCATATTTTGAATAATCGGTCGAAGCAAAGGATAGTGGGTACAGCCCAAAACAAGCGTATCCACCTTGCCCGCCAGAGGATGAAGTGTCTCATAGACCACCTTTTTAGTCAGGCTGGACTGGAGCTCATTTGACTCCACCAGCGGGACAAACTTAGGACAAGCCAAGCTCTGCACCTCCATCTCGGGAGATAGGGCTTCAATCTTTTTCCGGTAAATATCGGACTGAACCGTCATAGGGGTCCCGATGACGCCAATCTTGCCACCAGTTGTAGACTTGATAGCAGCGCTGGCTCCGGGCAAAATCACACCGAGGACAGGAATGTCCAACTTAGCCTTGACCTCCTCCCAGACAACAGCTGTGGCAGTATTGCAGGCAATGACAATCATCTTGACATCCTTGGTCAAGAGAAAATTGACCAACTGCCAAGTATAGTCTCGAATCTGCTCCGCCGGCCTAGGACCATATGGAGCCCGAGCCGAATCACCTATATAAACCACTTCCTCGTGGGGGAGTTGCCGCATCAATTCACGGACAACAGTCAGACCGCCCACCCCTGAGTCTAAAAATCCAATCGGTCGGTTATCCATACAGTCTTCTTTCTAAAACAAGGGATTGGAAGCCTAGCCCAAATCCCCATTTTTTATATAGAAATCTCCGTCTGCCACCAGAGGGCGGCTGAGAGAAGCTTATTTTTTGTTTTTAGCAACTGCTGCTTTTTGTTGGTTGATGATTTGACGGTAAACTTGTTGAACGCGTGCTTCACTTGGTTTTTGGCCATTGGCACTGAGCAACATCCGCACTGCTTCTACATTAAGACGTGGGTTTTCCGCAAATTCCTTTTCGACCTGACGGCGAAGCAAGTACATACCAAGCAAAATCCCACCAAAGAAAGCCAGCATAATCAATAAAATTGCTAACAATGTATTCATAATAATCCGAACTCCTGTTTCATTTTTTACATTACTCTTTATTATACCAAATTATCTCTATTTTTCAAAATCAAAGCCATAGAGAGTCGCGAAATAATCTTCTGGCCTTTCTGCCCGACGAATCATGCGAGCCTGACCATTTTCCTCTAGGAGAATCTCGCTAGAGCGCAGCTTGGCATTGTATTGATAACCCATGGAGAAGCCGTGGGCACCAGTATCATGAATGACCAGTGTATCGCCAATCTGACTGACAGACAACTCCCGCTGGATGGCAAATTTGTCGTTGTTTTCGCAGAGACTGCCGACCACATCGACAATCTCCGTCGGTCCCTCTGGCCGATCCATATTGGTAATATGGTGATAAGCTCCGTACATAGCGGGACGCAGGAGATTGACCGCAGAAGCATCCACTCCCAGATAAGTCCGATAGGTCTGCTTTTTGTGGGTCACCTTGGTCACCAAGAGGCCGAAAGGCGCCAGCATAAATCGCCCCAGCTCTGTGAAAATCTTGACTTGCCCCAGACCAGCTGGTGTCAGGATTTCCTCATAAGCCTGATGAACTCCTTGACCGATGACTGCAATGTCATTTTCCTCGCCATCAGGCTGATAATTGACTCCGACACCGCCAGACAGATTGATAAAGTCCAGCTTAATTCCCGTCGCCTCTAATATCTCGACCGCCAGCTCAAAAAGCTGACGAGCTAGCGCTGGATAGTAGTCATTGCTGACAGTATTAGAGGCCAAGAGGGCATGAATGCCGAATGTCTCTGCTCCCAGCTCCTTGAGTTCTTTGAAGGCCTGAATCAGCTGCGCCTTGGTCATACCAAACTTGGCTTCCTCTGGATGATCCATGATACTAGTCCCCAGCTCAAAGACACCACCGGGATTATAGCGGCAGGAAATCACCTTGGGAATCCCAGCCACTTCCTTCAAGAAATCCACATCTTCGTAAGCATCTAGATTGATGGTCGCTCCCAGCTCCCGCGCCAGACGAAATTCCTCGGCTGGCGTATTATTAGACGAAAACATGATCTCATTCCCAGCAAAGCCCAGCTTTTGGCTCATGAGCAGCTCCACATAGCTAGCACAGTCCACCCCGCAGCCCTCTTCCTTGAGGATTTTTAAAATAGCAGGATTTGGTGTCGCCTTGACGGCAAAATATTCCTTAAAACCAGAATTCCAAGTAAAAGCCTCATGCAAAGCCCGCGCTCTCGCTCGAATCCCCTTCTCATCATAAAGATGGAAAGGCGTTGGAAACTGCGCGGTCAGCTCCGCCAAGCGCTCACGACTGATAAATGGAGTTTTCATACACGCTCCTACTTTCTCTTTTACTGACAATATTATACCACAAGTGTAGGCTGGGGAGGGGAAAAAATAGGCTCCAGAATTTCTACAATGGTTTTATCCATCGCAGAAACCCTAGAGCCTTTAAATCATAAAATTAGGAAATATTTATATGCAATAAGTTAGAAGTTATGAGATCAGATTCATTTCTATACGCACTCTGAACTCGTTGGTCTGTGCAAAAAGCCAACTCAATTCCCCAACATGTATGAAGAAAGCTGTTATGTTGTAGTTTTTTGCTTGCAGAATTGATGAGGTAGTTACTTATTTTCTGAAAATTAAACATATTCTGTGAAACAACAACCTCAATTTGCCTTGATATCAAAATTGACTAAATTAAAATTTTTGTCTACTATTTCTAATATAATTGTCATCAATAAAATCTAATATCCTTTGAATACTACAAATTAATGATTCATTAATTTGTCCTGACTGACCAGATTTTCTTTTAATAATGTTAAGTGAAGAATAGATATAGTCTAACTTATATAATTCCTTTGATAGACCTAAAGTTTTTATATATTCCTCTGATAAATTTCTTTCTACTGCTGTTATGGTATTGTTTGGTACAATTGCACCTCTATTATTTCTATAAAATAATTTTTTATAGTCTTCCCTAAAGGATCTAAATCAGAAGGGAGGGATTTTTTATTTTTGTAGTATTACATATTGGGCAAGATAAAGCCAAATTACTATATTCATCTATTAAATCTTTATTATCATTTTGACTTTTTATATGTTCAATATGAAAACTAGCTCCACCATACCTTTTACAATTCCATCCACAATATATGCACATTCCGCCAAAATCCTCTACTAGATACCCTTTTAACAAATCTCTTTGACTTTTGACAGAATATTTTTCACTAACGTTTTCTCTTCTGATCGGAGGAGATTCAAAACCTCTATAATCTCGTTTGAATAGTTGTCTAATATAATTCACTACATATCTCCTGCCTCATCAATAATTTGATAAGCTTTCGCAATTAAATCATCTAATTGATCAGCAATATCATCATTTAAAAGCCGAGGTTGTTTAATAGAAAACTGATATTCTATTTTAGTTTCGTTAATTGCTACTTCTGTAGAAAAAGCATCCGATTTCTTTAAACCTTGGTTTACTCTCTCCAGCGTATTGATATTTTCTATTCCTAATTTAACTTGTCTATCAATATACTCTAACATTTTTTCGATTTCATCTTCCTTACCAAATACCTGTTCGTCAGGCGAATCTCCATCTTTAGAAAATTTCTTTTCTACTGAAGGGTCAATTTGAACATCATCACTATGAGAAGTGTAAATGCAAACAGGAAAGAAAGGATTTTGTTCTTAATAGTTTGCCATAATTCAATAGCATCTCCATAAATCTCACTCATAGATAAATCGTAGTCTAGAATAATTCCATATTTTTCTTTTGAATATAATGCGTCTAAAAATCTTCCTTTGATGTTTCATTTTTTATTCCCAGAAACTGGACATCATATCCTTTGCTTAAAAATTTCTTTCAGATCTTTTAATGTATAAATAGCATCATCATCATCATCAATATAATAAATTATTTTCATTTCAGACATTTAATTCTACTCCACCTTTTAAAATCATTCTAAATTTAAATCCTCTGTCACCAGGATTGGATAAAAGTTCTTTGTCTCCCTTTAGATTAGATATTACTGAAGCTAAAATTGTCATCCCAAGACCAGTCCCACCCTTAGTGTACGATTTATAAGCTTCAAAAATTATATCAGGATTTTTAATATTCTTATTTAAACCATTACCATTATCTTCATAAGTTATCTTAATTAAGTCAGAATCTACAACCTCTAGGTCAATATTAATAATTCTGTGTTTAATTTTAGTTGGATATTTAAAATTTTTATAAGAATTAGTTATTAAGTTTAGAAAAATACTATCTAACTGCGTTTCACTTGCATAAATATAAATATTTTTAATCTGTTCAGGCAATACTTCTCTAGATGATTCACCATTAACTAAATAATCATATGAATAAAAATTATCTTTAACAGACTTATCCCACCAAGAATAAATTTTAAACAGATAGGTCGATAAATTAATTTTCTCTTTTTTATCTCTTGTTGGATTATTAACACTACTCTCTAAAAATCCAAGTATATTGGTTGTTTTTCTTTCAATTGCTTTTGAAAAATTATATAAATTATATGGTTGTTTAAATTCATGAAAATCTGAATTAAAATACTCTGAATAATAATCCCCAGTATCTATCAGATGTTGGGGTATCTTCTGAAAGAATTTCTTATCATTTTTTATTTGATGTGCAAAAGTTGACATAACTATTCCTTGAGTTGCCATAGTTCGTAACGTATCACCCTCACTAACAAGTGAACTATTCTCTTCCTCAGTAGTATCCTGTAATGAATACATCTCAAATAACGATTGGGGATTAGAGACCAGCGCCTCATACTCTGGATCTTTATAAAGTCCTTGTAAATTTCCTTGGTGTCTATTAACAAGACTGTCTAACTTTTTCTTTGTCTTCTTTCCTCTTTCACTAAAAAGTGGAACATCAGCTTTCTCTTTCAAAAATTCATTATATAAAATAATAATTTCTGAACGCACAGAAGAAAAATCTTTTACAATTCTGAGAATGACACTCTCAAGATATTCAAACTCTGCACTATTTTTTAAACCTTCACGATTAGCTTGATCTTCAAACCCTCCATTTTTTTCCTTGGTGATGTTTACATAACCACTCAACTGGTTTGCTTGCATTATGTAGCTACTACGGCCAACACCAGCTGGATTTTTAGTTCTTTCTTTTTCAATTCCAACCCAGTCAAACCCGATAGTATCAACCTCACCATAAGGTCTAATCCTAAAACCATCTCTATATAATAAGATTCCGGGTTCAATATCAACAGTATTTGTTCCCATTGCTGGTCTCTTTAAAAAAGGATACTTATTAGAACCAGTTTTCTTTGTAAAATAGAGAACTCCATCAAAATCACCTATCGGATTATTAGGCATTTTATCAGGGATATACTCTGAAATTTTAAACTCTCTCTCAAAATGGTATCTACTTCTTTTTTTACCACTCTTTTCTTGAATATAATCTTTTAGTTTATCGAATTTCGCATTTACAAAATCCGGCGGTAATTGACTAATATCAATTTCATCAAAATACCCCTCTAAGATTAACATATCACTGTCGTGTGAAAAAGCAAACGAAATTTCTGCATCTGTTGAAACATCAGCTAAAGAAGGCTCTATTTCTTCTTTTTCTTCAAAGTAGTCTAATATAATTTTAAATTCGCCTGATTTTTCTAATTTAAGAGGGTTTTTTAATTTATTTAAAGTTAGCTTCAATAGAGAATAATTTGTCCCCGATTGTCCTTTATCTGATAGTAACCATTCATCTTTCAACTCACTGGCTATTAAAATTGTTCCTGAGCATTTGGGGTTTTCTAAACCTCTATTTGTATACTCTAAAGTGAACTCACTCAATGATAATTGTTCAATATCTACTTTTACAGTATCTAAATCTTCTCCTGTTATGAAGTTATTCCAATTGATACTAAATCTATATGCTTCGCTACCATCTGAAGTAATGACGGTGCTTATATTCCCAAGTCTACCAAGTGATAATCTACCTATTCCCATAGAACCATTCATCACACGCTCAGAATCTAGGTGTTTTATTGAAGTAGTATAAGTTTTATCATCAGTCCCTAATGTAAAAAAGACATTAATGATTTTATCCAAGCTCATCCCTTGACCGTAGTCAATTATTTCTATAGAAGTAGCTCTCTTATCCTTCTCTTCATTAATAATTACATCTTTCCCAATTATTCGAATATTTACTTGATTAGAAAATGCATCATAGCTATTTTTTACCAATTCCAATATTGCACTTCTGTAATCTAGTACATTATCTCTACCTAAGAGATTTACTGTTCTTGTTGTTGATTTAAAACTTACTTCTTTCACTTTTTCAGCCATTGTTCGTTCCTCATACTCTTATTGGATAATTTTTTACATCATTCACGGATATACGAATTGATTTTCCACTCGCATTAATTGCTCTAGTTTCTATATAATTATAGAAATCTTCTGATTCAAGAATTTTTTTTGCATAATCTAGTCCTTCTTCCGCTATTGGAATAATATAAAATCCCGAATATGGTATTGTCTGAGAATCTAACTCGTATACATTTACTTTCTCAGTAATTACCGATGAAATCATTAATTTTTCCTGATTCATGAATTTCAAACCTTGTGATCGACCATACTCAAACCATTCCCCATCAGATTTTCTGTTATCTAAAACCTCTTTCCATTCTCGAAGATATCTAGTTGCCTTAGGAAAAATTCTTTCAAACTCTTCTCTGGAATATCTTATAAGTTCATTGTTTACAAATTTATATGGAAAAATAATTTTATCTACAATATTTTTAGATAACTTTCTTGGACTAGCCGCAGGTTTTAAAATTTCATCTTCTAAGTCCAAATCTTTTTGCTTAGGGATTATAAATACCTTATTAGATAATGTAGCTACGCTATTTGAGACTTTAAATAACTCTCCAAAGGTTAATTGATCAGCCTTAAATTCGATATTTTCAGTAAAATACCATTTGGACCCCAAATCTTCTTTTTTTATAAGAAAAGACTTGTTAAAATCACTATCAATATATTCTAAGTAATTACATATCCTAGAATTATCAATGACTATAATTGCTGATGACGTTAGAATTCTCCCAAAAATATGCGTATGTCTGTAATCAATTAATTGTAGAATATTTTTTTTAAAGATTTCCCTTAGATTTTCAGCAAAAACATTTTTAAATATGCTGTTAGGGATTAGATAACACATTTTTCCTGTCGTTTTTTTCAAATCTAGTAAACTCTTTTCGATAAAAGCATAACAATAATCAAATTTACCTTTTTACAAGAAGTAAAATTGTTTTTCAAGAAACTTCTATCCATATTATTGAGTTCTTGATATGTGATATATGGAGGATTACCAACAATAAAATCAAATCTCATTTTAAGATTGTATCTTAAATAATCATCAGAAATAATTTGCCAGTTTACCTTTTGAATCCCGTATTCTAAAGCAATATTATCTAAGTTTCTTAAACAATTTCTTTAATTTAGGATCGATTTCAAAAGCAACAAAGTACTTTTCTAAATCAGATTTTATGGATGAAATGGAACACTCGTGCATCAGTGCTACTTCAATGTATCTTTTAATTGCAACACACAAAATATTTCCTTCACCTACAGAATTCTCTAAAAAATATTTTTTTAGTATATTTTCCCCTTCATATTTTACCTTATCAAGCATAAAATGAACATACTTTTCAGGCGTAAAAACTTGGAATTTTTCCATATTCGTTTTTATAAATCGCTTTCTAACGTTTTATTTATTATACCAAAAACCCCAGCAAATTGCCGAGGTTTATAGCTTATTTCACCAACTTCTTCATCTCATCAATACGAGCCACTGTCGCATCATACTTAGCTTGGTAGTCGGCTTGTTTGTCGCGTTCTTTTTGGACGACTTCTGGTTTGGCGTTGGCTACGAAGCGTTCGTTAGAGAGCTTCTTACCGACCATATCCAGTTCTTTTTGCCATTTAGCCAGTTCTTTGTCGAGGCGAGCCAGTTCTTCTTCGACATTGAGGAGGTCTGCGAGTGGCAAGTAGATTTCTGCTCCTGTGATGACGCTTGACATAGCGAGTTCAGGTGCAGGGATGGTTGATGCGATTTCCAAGTGTTCTGGATTTGTGAAGCGTTTGATGTAGTTGACATTGCTGTTAAAGAAGGCTTCCAAGTTGCTATCGCTAGTCTTAACAAGGATTGTGATTGGCTTGCTTGGTGCTACGTTTACTTCTGCACGCGCATTACGAACAGCACGGATCAAGTCTTTGAGGCTTTCGACACCAGTGTGGGACGCAATGTCTTCAAAGGCTGAGTTGACAGTTGGGTATTCTGCTGTAACGATAGAACCTTCTGAGATTTGTCCAAAGATTTCCTCTGTTACGAATGGCATGATTGGGTGAAGGAGACGAAGGATCTTGTCCAAGGTGTAAAGGAGAACAGAACGTGTGATGACTTTCTCTTCTTCGTTATCGCTATAAAGGACTTCCTTGGTCAACTCAACGTACCAGTCCGCAAACTCATCCCAGATAAAGTTGTAGAGGATGTGGCCAGCCACACCAAACTCAAACTTATCAAAGTTTTCAGTGACTTTGCCGATGGTTTCATTGAGGTTGTGGAGAATCCAGCGGTCTGTAACATTTCCAGCTTCCTTGTTGGCAACTTTTTCCACATTGGCAGTTGCTTGCTCAAGGGTCAAACCTTCATTGTTCATGAGGATATAGCGAGAGATGTTCCAGATCTTGTTAATGAAGTTCCATGAAGCATCCATTTTCTCGTAAGAGAAGCGCACGTCTTGCCCTGGTGCAGAACCGTTTGAAAGGAACCAACGAAGGCTATCTGTTCCGTACTTATCAATAACATCCATTGGGTCAATCCCGTTACCGAGAGATTTAGACATCTTGCGTCCTTGCTCATCACGAATGAGACCATGAATCAAGGCATTTTTGAATGGCGACTTGCCAGTAAATTCCAAACCTTGGAAAATCATCCGAGACACCCAGAACGGAATAATATCATAACCAGTCACCAAAGTTGATGTTGGATAATAACGTTTAAAGTCTTCTGAGTCGACATCCGGCCAGCCCATGGTAGAGAATGGCCAAAGAGCCGAACTGAACCACGTATCCAATACGTCCTCATCCTGAGTCCATCCGTCGCCTTCTGGAGCTTCTTCACCAACGTATATTTCACCCTCAGCATTGTACCAAGCAGGGATTTGGTGACCCCACCAGAGCTGGCGAGAGATTACCCAGTCGTGGACATTTTCCATCCATTGGAGGAAGGTATCGTTGAAACGAGGTGGGTAGAATTCTACCTTGTCGTCTGTGTCTTGGTTGGCAATGGCATTCTTAGCCAATTGGTCCATCTTGACGAACCACTGAGTAGACAAGCGTGGCTCAACCACAACACCTGTACGCTCTGAGTGACCAACACTGTGGACACGTTTTTCGATTTTAACGAGGGCACCGATTTCTTCCAACTTAGCAACGACTGCCTTACGAGCTTCAAAACGGTCCATACCTGCAAATTCGAAGGCCAAGTCATTCATGGTTCCGTCCTCGTTCATGACGTTAACTTGTGGTAAGTTATGGCGTTGACCAACCAAGAAGTCATTTGGATCGTGGGCAGGTGTTATTTTCACGACACCCGTACCAAACTCAGGATCTGCGTGCTCGTCTCCAACGATTGGAATCAATTTATTAGCGATTGGAAGGATGACGTTTTTACCAATCAAGTCCTTGTAGCGTGGGTCTTCTGGATTGACCGCAACCGCAACGTCCCCAAACATGGTCTCAGGACGAGTTGTCGCCACTTCAAGGGCGCGTGAACCGTCTTCCAGCATATAGTTCATGTGGTAGAAAGCACCTTCGACATCCTTATGGATCACCTCGATATCAGACAGTGCTGTGCGAGCTGCTGGGTCCCAGTTGATGATAAACTCACCACGGTAAATCCAGCCTTTCTTATACAGGTCGACAAAGACTTTGCGGACGGCTTTTGACAAACCTTCGTCAAGAGTGAAACGCTCGCGAGAGTAGTCTACAGAGAGCCCCATCTTGCCCCATTGTTCCTTGATAGTAGTGGCATATTCGTCTTTCCATTCCCAGACCTTTTCGAGGAATTTCTCACGACCGAGGTCATAACGGGAAATACCCTCACCACGCAAGCGCTCCTCAACCTTAGCCTGAGTCGCAATCCCCGCGTGATCCATCCCAGGCAGCCAAAGGGTATCAAAACCTTGCATCCGTTTTTGACGGATGATGATATCTTGCAAAGTCGTGTCCCAAGCGTGACCAAGGTGAAGTTTACCAGTTACGTTTGGTGGTGGAATCACGATAGAGTATGGCTTAGCCTTTTTATCGCCTGAAGGCTTGAAAACATCAGTATCAAGCCATTTTTGGTAACGACCAGCCTCAACCTCGGCTGGATTGTATTTAGGTGAAAGTTCTTTCATTTTAGTTCTCCTTTTATTATTCTATTCTTTTCGGTTTCACATTTCGAATAGGATAGATTTAACAATCTCATCTCCTCATCAGTACAATTAAACATTACACAAGTAACATTTGACATATCTAGACACTTATCATATGTATCCTTTGGAAAAGCGATACATAATAGGTCTAATCTATCATCTTGGTAATTAGATTTATAATCTATTGCATCTTTAAACGCAACAGAGATATATGACCATCCTTTATACTCTTTATTTCTGGAGAGTGGAAAATATTTTTCTATTATATAATTTGATAACTCATATACCTTCTTGTCATGTTCCATATCTCCACTAGACTTAGATGAAAAAATTTCATTTAAAACTTTTGTTGTTTGTAATCCATAATCTTGTAATTCTTTTGGAAATCGCACATTGCAAAAGGGGTTTACTTGAATAGGCAATATTTTAAAATTGTCTTTTACATTATATATAAACAACGCAAACTTATCTGTTTGTTTTTTTATACCAACTTCTTCTATTGCTACTCTATCAAGTACTGATGTATAAAATACAGACTCTTTCTCGGTATTCAATCTTTGTAAACTAGAGTTAGGATTGATAAATCGCCAAGTATTCGGATCAAAATCTATTTTTAGGTTACCATTTTCATCAACTAAAGGAATAGCTCTATAAAATTCAGCATTTTTATTAACTCCTAAAGCTTTATGATTGTTTTGGATATAAGAACCAAATTCATCAATGCTAATGATTTTATCAATAAATTCTTTGAGTTCATTAAAGGTATAATTTGATTCATTTTTTATAAAGGAGAGAACCTTTTTTACTAAAATCTCAATTTCAATCTCATCTCGTCTCAACAAGCTCTTTTGCAACACTGATTGAAGTGATTCATCTGTTGTATATGCTGGAGTAATTGCACCGATGGTTCCATTACTAAATTTCTGTAGTTTAAACGGATGAATTATTTGAGCACCATTTTGAATAGGAATATGTGCAAAGTAAGTCTCTCCTTCTTTAATATCCACCTTACATTCCATCGAGGGAGAACTTTCTTCTCTCACTTGATGCCTTAATTCTTTTTTTCTATTCTTCTTTCTAGCCATCTATTTCACCCCCCACTCACTCCTCAGCAATCCATAAGCCAACTCTGCACAGCGATTGCCTTGGGCATCTTTGCGGTCTCTTATACGAGCTTCAAGAGTAAAGCCAAGCTTCTCAGCGACCCGCTGACTTTGTTTATTGTAATCAAAGCATCGAATTTCAACCTTGTGAAGTTTAAGAATGGTAAAAGCAACTTCTATCAAAGCACTGACGGCTTCTGGTACATAACCCTTCCCCCAATAATCTGGATGCAGGAGATAGCCAATTTCAAAGACATCATCCTCATGACGGTGATTGAAGTCACAAGAGCCAATGACTCGGTCATCCCCCTTAACTGTAATGCCATAGCCCGACGGAAGTTCCTTCTTTTCTAAATTTTCAAAATAGCGATTTTCAAAATAGTCACGCTCTGCTTCCAAGCTATCTACAGGAGGAAATCCAGCTGGATAACAGACTTCAGGCAGACCAGCATAAGTAAACATATCCTCCACATCATCTGCCGTTCGCTGACGCAATATCAACCGCTCAGTTTCCAACTTTGGCAACTCTTTGCCATTATAAGATTCAAGAAGTTTCATTCAAACCTCCTTTCCGCAACATAAAAATAATCCCTTCCTAGTCAGACTAGAAAGGGACGAATGTGTTTATCCGCGGTACCACCCAATTTCGGGCAGATGCCCGCTGCTTTGTTTATTTCATTTTCATCCATCAGCAACCAGCTTTGACACACTTGTGGACTTCTCAGCACCGCCACTTTCTGTAAAATGCTTGACTCAAAACACCTCTGATGAACTTATTCTATCACCTTTCCAGCGAAAAATCAATAATTTCTCTCACTAAACAAGCCCTCTGGCAGGTCATGAAATGCTTTGCCCGCCTGATAGTTGGCGAATTTCCCTAAAAGGAACTGGTAGGCATCGAGACGACTTTCATAGCGAATGGCTGCTTCCTTGGCCCGCTCGTCCTGGTCCGCCTCGTAGACTGCCTGACTCTCCTTGAGGGCCATCTCGTTAATCATGACCTGGGTCTTGACCCAAGCTTCAAAGTCCTGTAAAAATTCCTGTTCGTAACTCATTTTTCTCACTTTCTAACTGCAAATACCTAGTCCAAATCTCGGTAAAAATCACTGTCAATGTCACGGAAGGGCTGAATGTCCTGTACATACTCCAACACCCCCTGAAATGCGCCAGCCTCATCCCGCACCGCTGCATAGGTCACATGGACAAACTTGCCCCGCGATTCCGAATTGAACCACATCTCAAACTTGTCCCGCTCTCCCTCACGCAGAGCCTTGAAAATCCGCCGCACCTTGTCCAAAAACTTGGGCGGGTGGCAGAGCTCGACATTGCGCCCTATCTGGGACGGAGTCCGCTTGAAAATCATCTCGTCTGCAGGCACACTGTCATTATAATACTGGAAAATATCGTCCTTATTGACAAAGGTAATCTCCATGGGCAGATGGTCCAGAATCAGATTGGCCTCCGCCACCGACAGATAGCCATGACCAAAAGGCTGCTGGGAGTCCCGATTAAAGGCTTGCTCCTTCTTTTCCTTAGGCTTAAAGGAAATAGTGACCTGACCATCCGGCGTATCAATGACCTGCTCAAATCTGCCATCACTAGTCTGCTCTGTGCTGGCTGGCGCTTCGCTTCCTTCATCATCAGCATCCCCAGCTTCCTCCTCCGAGAATGAGTGTCGCGCAGGAATCCATTTCTCTGTCGGCTTGATGATGGCATAGCCATAAGCATCACTCTCCTCAGCAATCTTGATCCAATCATCCTGAGTAAAGGATTCGAGGAGGATCATGAGAAGGATAGACTCTTCCTTGAAAATCATAGCTTCAAACTCAGCCGCAAAAGTCTCAAACTTGTTCTTGACTTCTTGAATCGAAGTGTCTGGCAGCTGCTCTGCTGCAATCTTAGCTTCTTGGAAAAGATCTCGAATCTGGTCATCTACGCCCCACATGACTTTGGGCGGCGAATCGTGGCCATAGCTCTCCATGATGGGAAACATGAGCTCTTCCTTACGCTGATAGTGGATATCAAACTGACCCACCAAACCCAGCTGGCGCTGGAGTCCCTTGCGAATTTCAGGTAGAAGCTCCTCATCTTCTGTGCTTTCATAGGTTGATAGGAGTCTGCGAACCCGCATAAGGGCAGCCCGCAAGGCTAGATTTTCCTGCTTAAAGACTTGAACCGGATGGCCTGGGTGGTCGGTATCTGCCACCTCCACATCCTTAATAGCACCTTTAAAGAGGTTGGCATGAACATTGCAGAGGGACATGACATCTTCAAAGGTCACTCCCGTATCCGAGTTCATCAGCTCATGCTCCATCAGGCTGATTTCAATAGCGGACACACCAGCAAAATGCTCATTGAAAAGCTCCTGAACGGATTCTGCAGAAGCTCCGTTATGTAGATCCAGCAAGATTGACTTGAGGACTTCAATGCGTTCAGTAGCCATGCCTAAATCCCCACCACTTCATAGCCGTTTAATTCCAGCGTTTGCTTGATTTTATCCAGGTCAATACCGTTCATGCTGGCTCCTTTTTTGATCGAAACCACGCGCCCGACAGTATTTCGCATGACAGGATTGGCCAGAGGCTTAAAGCCCAACTCGACCAAAACATCCAAAACCTCTGGCTGCTTCTCAATCACTTCTGCCACTGGGATAGACAAATCAATTACATTATCCATATGCTCTACCTCCGTATATTTTTTATTATTATATCACAAAAGATGCGTCCAATAAAAATCCTTCCCACACTTGCTCAAATTCGGTCTTAGAGAATATAACAAATTCTAATAGACTATAAGTTATTGTTATAAGGACACTGATAAACGGAGTTTCACAAGAAAAAGCCAGTCCTATCAAGGATTTCTGAGATTATTTTCACAAAGTCCTAGCTTTTGTCAGACCAGAGCTTTCTTGAAAACGCTTTATTATAGTGATATAATGATTTTAAATACAGAATAAAGGAGATGCCCTATGTCTATTACAGAATTGTTGAACATCAAGTACCCTATTTTCCAAGGAGCCATGGCTCAGATTTCCCACTACCAACTGGCGGCAGCTGTTTCAGAAGCTGGTGGGCTGGGAATCATTGCTTCAGGTGGAATGACGGGTGAGCAGTTGCGCGAAGAAATCCGTGAACTGCGTAAATTGACTGACAAGCCCTTTGCCGTCAATGTTATGCTCATGATGAAAAATATCAAGGATATTGTGACAGTCATCATTGAAGAAAAAGTTCCTGTCGTAACGACTGGGGCTGGTACACCAAAATTCATCATGCCTTATCTGAAAGAGGCTGGTATCAAGGTTATCCCTGTTATTGCCAGTGTCAAACACGCGCAAAAAATGCAAGAGCTCGGAGTTGATGCCGTGATTGCTGAAGGTTCTGAAGCTGGCGGCCACATCGGTGAAACCAATACTATGGCTCTCATTCCTCAGATTGTTGACTCCGTTGATATTCCAGTCATCGCTGCAGGTGGGGTTGCAGATGGTCGTGGTCTCGCTGCCGCTTTTGTCCTCGGTGCGCAAGGGGTTCAGATGGGAACGATCTTCCTAGCTTCAGAAGAATGCCCAATTTCAGCAGGTTACAAGGATGCCATTGTTGCAGCCAATGACACTGCTACTGCCGTGACTGGTCGTATTGCTGGTGCACCGGTTCGTTGTATACGCAATGAAATGACCGACCACTATATCGAACTAGAAAACAAAGGCACCAATCGTGACGAACTCGAAGAAATCACCATCGGTTCTCTTTCTAAAGCTGTTTACGAAGGAGATACCGTACATGGCTCTATGATGAGTGGCCAAATCGCAGGCTTAGTCAAGGAAATTCGTCCATGTAAAGAAATCCTCGACACAATCGTTGCCGATGCTCAGAAGGTTCTCCAAAACACTGAAATCAAGCTATAATCCTCTAACTCAAAAGAGAGTGGGACAGAAATCGGTAATTCGTTAGAATTCGATTTCGTCGTCCCACCTCCGCACAGTTGAGTAGGGCTGTAAAAGCTGATGAAATCAGCGTAATAGAGCCCACTCAACCACTGCGTCTTGCTCGACAATCCAAAGACAATTGAGAGGCTAGGACTTTTGTCCCAGCCTCTTTTGCTGTTCATTTAGGCTTGTTTTTCAACAAATCGCTCTGTTACTTGACTTTTTTGACCAATTTCACCACTGCTTCGGTCCGAGCGGTATGGGGAAACATATCAACCGACTGGATATAGTGGACATCGTAGACCTGACAGAGCTTGACCAAATCCCGAGCCAGAGTTGAGACATTGCAGGAAACATAAACCATCTTTTCAGGTGCATAGCGGACAATCGTCTCCAGCAGCTTATCATCCAGACCTGTTCGCGGCGGATCGACAATCAAGGCATCCGCCCGATAACCCTCAGCATACCAGCGAGGAATAATCTCCTCTGCCGTTCCAGCCTCGTAAAGTGTATTATCAAAGCCCATCTGTTTCGCATTGCGCTTAGCGTCTTCAATGGCCTCAGGGATAATGTCCATACCACGCAGAGACTTGACCCTTTTCGCAAAGGCAAAGCCGATGGTCCCCACTCCGCAATAGGCATCGATCAAATGGTCCTCAGCCGTCACATCCAAAGCCTTGACTGCTTCCGCATAAAGCACCTCTGTCTGCTCCGGATTGAGCTGATAGAAAGCTCGAGGCGAAAGGGAGAACTCATAGTCCAGCACACCTTCTTGGATGGCTTCCTCGCCCCAGATAATCTCTGTCTTATCCCCATAAATCTCACTGGACTTGCTCGTATGATAATTGACTGCCACCGTCTCTATCTCTGGGAATTCAGCCACTAGGTCTCGAACGACTGGAGAAAAGTCTAGCTTGCGTCCTGTTACAAAAATCATCTGCACCTGACCCGTTTTTCTGGCCCTGCGAATCATGACAGTGCGTACGCCAGCAATCTTGCGCTCATCATAGATAGGCAGCCTATACTTGCCTAAAAGTCGAGCCACCTTATTGACAATAGCCTGCGTCACCTTGTCCTGAACCAAACAATTTTTCAGCGAGACCAGATAGTGGGAATTCTGGGCATAGAGCCCTGCCTTGACCTCATCCTTAAACTTGCGAGTCTGAAACTGCAGCTTCGCCCGGTAATAAAGTGGCTCCTGCATACCAATGGTCGGACGAATCTCATAGTTTTCGTAGCCAGCTGGCGCAAACTTTTTCAGAGCCTGACGCAGCAAATCTTCTTTAAACTCCAACTGCTTGTCATAGTGGAGGTGCATGATTTGACAGCCTCCGCAGCTTTCATAAATCTCACACGGCGCTTCAACTCGAAATTTCGACCGTTTGTTGATTGTGAGGAGCTTAGCCTCGATAAAATTACGCTGAACCTTAGTCACCTGACAGTAAACTTCCTCACCTTTCAAAGCCCCCGGCACAAAGACCAGCGTTTTCTTATAAAATCCAATTCCTTCCCCATTGATTCCCATTTTCTTGATTTTGAGAGGGATTCTTTGCTTCACTTTTACATTCATGCCTCTATTATACCACGCTAGAGTCGATTCGTTGAGAATATGTTACAATAAAAGTATGAAAGCAGAAAAAATATCCCTTCCACTAGCCCATTTCCCTGAGCAAATCCGAACTTATCTAGAGGGAGCCAACTTTTACGACAGCTCCTCACATTCAAGCGCCCGTGTTTTCTATGCCGATACGGGCTATTATTTGAAAATTGACCAAAAAGGCCAGTTAGCCCAAGAAGCCACACTTGCCAAATGGTTTGAGAAGCAAGAACTCGGTGTGCCTGTCACTCACTACCTATCAGCAGATCATGACTACCTGCTGACTAGAGAAGCCGAGGGCAAGGACGCCCTAACCTTTCTTCAACAGCCAGAAGAGCTTTGCCAAACAATGGCTGCCGCACTCAAAAAACTTCACAGCATCCAACCCCAGCATTTCCCAATCCAGCATCGCCTCCAACACTATAAAGAGCAGGCAGAGGAAAATTATCAGAAAGGTTGCTTTTATCAAAAAGCCTTGCTGCCTCAATTTCACATCCAAAGCCGTAAGGAAGCATATCAACTTATCCAAGAACAGGGACATCTACTAACGGCGGACGCCTTGATTCACGGAGATGCCTGCTTGCCTAATTTCATTCTGAAAGACGCTTCAACCTTCTCCTGCTTTATCGACGTTGGTCTCGCTTGCCTTAGCGATCGCCACCTTGACCTTTACTGGGCCATCTGGTCTCTTACTTATAATTTATCTGACCCCCAATACGCAGAGCTCTTTCTTGACCACTATGGCAGGAAGGATGTTGATACAGACAAACTGCGCTTGATAGCTGCCTTTGAAGCATTTGGTTAAAAGAAAGGACTTTACCAAATCCCCTATGAAAATCACAAAAATCGAAAAGAAAAAACGGCTCTACCTCTTGGAGTTGGACGACAGTGAAAAGCTCTATATTACAGAAGACACTATCGTCCGCTTCATGCTGTCTAAAGGGATGGACATCACGGAGCAAGAGTTGAAAGAGATTCAAACTTACACCCAATTTTCCTACGGGAAAAATCTAGCCCTCTACCATCTCTCCTTCAAGCAAAGAACTGCCAAGGAAGTTAATGACTACCTGAACCAGCACGATATCCAACCAGAAATCATCAGCCAAGTCTTGGACGCTTTGAAAAAAGAAAATTGGATCAACGACAGAAAATATGCCAATTCTTATATCCAATCCAACCTTCTCACTGGTGACAAGGGCGCTTTTGTTCTCAAGCAAAAACTCAGCCAAAAAGGGATTTCTAGCACTATTATCGAAGAAGAGCTAAGACGATTTGATTTCACTGAAGTAGCTGAGCGAGTTGCTGAGAAACTTTTAAAGAAATACCAGGGAAAACTGCCCAGCAAGGCCTTGCAAGATAAACTCCTCCAAGCCCTGATAAACAAAGGATTTTCCTATAGCCAAGCCAAAGAGGCCTTCCATCATTTAGAAATCGAAGAAGACCAAGAAACCCAACAAGAGCTGCTCTATAAAGAGCTAGACAAGCAATACCGCAAGTACTTCAAAAAGTACGAGGGCTACGACTTAAAACAACGTCTGACCCAAGCTCTGGCCCGCAAAGGCTATGATTTTTCGGACATTGCCAGCGCTCTGAGAGAATATCTTTAAGATTTTCTATGAAAACTTAGGCATTTTTATGAAAATATGTTACAATAAAGAGGATAAACTTAAAAATTGTAGAAAGTTGGTAGGTTATGAAACTTCCCAAAGAAGGCGACTTTATTACAATTCAAAGTTATAAGCATGATGGGAATCTTCACCGCACTTGGCGAGATACCATGGTACTAAAGACAACAGAAAATGCCATTATTGGCGTTAATGACCACACACTGGTAACAGAAAGTGATGGCCGGCGCTGGGTAACGCGAGAGCCTGCCATTGTCTATTTTCATAAGAAATATTGGTTTAATATCATTGCCATGATTCGTGATAATGGCACCTCATACTACTGCAACCTTGCCAGCCCCTATTATCTGGACAATGAAGCCCTTAAGTATATCGACTATGATTTAGATGTCAAGGTCTTCACAGACGGGGAAAAACGGCTGCTTGATGTGGAAGAATATGAGCGTCATAAAAGGC
Source organism: Streptococcus sp. Marseille-Q8145 (assembly GCF_965112035.1). Lineage (NCBI taxonomy): Bacteria > Bacillati > Bacillota > Bacilli > Lactobacillales > Streptococcaceae > Streptococcus > Streptococcus sp. Marseille-Q8145. The sequence continues at coordinate 508,855 of NZ_CBCOPQ010000001.1, forward strand.
AAATGAACTATTCGGATGATTTGGATTTCATTCTCAAGGAAAACGTCAAGATTCTGGTTGACTGGATCAACAACGAACGCGGTCCCTTCTCCGATGCTTATGTGAAAATTTGGTACAAACGTTATGTTGAACTAAAGAATCGATAAAGTTGTCAAAGAGCGCAAGCTCTTTTTTCTTGTTTTCTTTCTCAAAAGACCTTCGTCCAGCAAAAAAGCAATTTCTTGCAATTCCTACTTATTTCTTGTATGATAGAACCATCAATGCTGCTAGTAAAGCACTAGAGGACCAATTTCTGGTCCTCCACAGCAAAATTTCCAGAAAGGAGTGAGTCTCATGGCTTTTACCAATACTCGTGGTCGCTATGCCAGCTTTGGCGCTATCACTAGCCTTCCAGATGATGTGATTGACACTTTCTGGTACATCATCGACAACTTCCTTAAAGATGTCTTCCCTTTGAATAATCTGATTCGCTTCGAATTGATCAATAACGAAGGGAAGCTGACTTTTCGCTTCTCTGAGGACCATCTCGATACACTCATCTCCTTTGATTTCACCTATAAATTTGACCCATTCTACCCTCGCATGATCTACGTTGTGGATAATAACGGCAGAGAGACGGTCATGTTAGCCGATGAATACTCCATGTTTTAAAAAAATAAAATCCAGTTGAGACACCATCACTATGAACGGTTCATCAACTGGATTTTTTTATTTTTTGTAAATCATTTTGATATGAGGCGTCGATTCAAAGATAAAGGGCTCTCCTTGAGTCACAAAACCGAATTTTTCATAAAGCCCCACGACTTGCTCCTGAGCTTCAATTTCAATCATTTTTCTCGGCCACTTTTTCTCACAAAGAATCAAGATTTCCTCTACCAATCTATTCCCTAGGCCCTTTCCCCGGGCTGACGGAGCTGTCACAAGGCGGCCAAAAACGACTTTTTCAGCTTCCTCAAACACGCGGGCATAGGCATCTATTTCCTCTTGTTTATTAACATGAAAAATGTGAACAGCTTTTAAGTCTTTTTCATCCAATTCATGATAGATTCGCTCTTGCTCGACGACAAAGGTATCGATCCGCAGTGTTAAAATCTTGTAGAACTCTAGCGTGTCCAACTCTTGCAAATATTTTTTATGCCACATGCTTGTTTCCGTCCTTGGTTTATTATATAATCATTGTAAATGCAACTATCAAAGGAGTTCTTATGGATTATCGTCAGTTATTTCGTCAAATGGGATTTATCTCCCGTCAAGCCATGATGAGAATGAATCAAGAAGCTAGCCAATACGGGCTTGATAATAATCTCTTTCTCATTCTTACTCGCATTGTCGAACATCCTGCCATTCATCAATCTCAGCTGGCAGAGCTGGTTCAGATTGACAAGACTACCCTAAGCCGCTCTCTACAAAAGCTGGAAGAACGAGGATTGATTATCAAAAAGACCAAGCAAGAGAATAAGAAATTCAAGGAGGTCTATCCACTGACTCCTGCACTAAAAGTATATGATAAGCTGATTGGCTACGAGGACAGATACATCCAGACCAGTCTGCGTCAACTAACATCGTCTGAACTCTTTCAACTAGATCATATCTTACAGAAAATTCAGAACTCCCAACAAGAAGAAGTATAACACAAAACAGTTGCATTTGCAACTATATGGCATTAAAAACTAAAGCTATTAAAAGCGGCTGCTTGCAAGTGACTGAGAAGACACCCTCGTCTCTGCAAGCAAAACCACCTTAATAGCTTTTTAAGTTAGTTGATTGAAATCCCAGATCTGATCCATCCAGCCTTCATAGAAATCAGGCTCGTGGCAGACCATGAGGATGCTGCCCTTGTATTCTTTCAAAGCGCGCTTGAGCTCTTCCTTGGCATCTACATCCAAGTGGTTAGTCGGCTCGTCCAGCACCAGAACATTATTTTCTCGGTTCATGAGGAGGCAAAGTCGAACCTTGGCTTGCTCGCCACCTGAAAGAACCTGAATCTGGCTCTCGATGTGCTTGGAAGTCAGACCACATCTGGCCAGAGCCGCTCGGACTTCTGCCTGATTAAGGGCCGGAAAGGCATTCCAAACTACTTCCAGTGGTGTCTGACGATTGCCGCCTTCGACTTCCTGCTCGAAATAACCCAGCTCCAGATAGTCCCCGCGTTCGACTTGACCTGCGATAGGCGGGATAATCCCTAGCAAACTCTTGAGTAGGGTTGTTTTCCCAATCCCGTTTGCTCCGATGATGGCCACCTTCTGATTGCGCTCAAAGGTAAGATTAAGAGGCTGGGTCAGTGGACGGTCATACCCAATCTGCAAGTCCTTGGCTTGGAAGATAAAACGACCAGGCGTGCGAGCAGACTTGAAATCAAAGGAAGGCTTTGGTTTCTCACTTTGCAGCTCAATAATGTCCATCTTATCCAGCTTTTTCTGACGTGACATGGCCATATTACGGGTCGCTACACGAGCTTTATTGCGGGCCACAAAATCCTTGAGGTCTGCAATTTCCTTCTGCTGGCGTTCATAGGCGGCTTCCAGCTGAGATTTTTTCATCTCATAGACTTCTAAGAACTGGTAATAATCCCCAGAATAGCGGGTCAACTGCTGATTTTCCACATGGTAGACGATATTGATCACATCATTCAAGAAAGGAATATCGTGGGAGATCAGGACAAAGGCGTTTTCATAGTTTTGGAGGTAGCGCTTGAGCCAGTCAATATGCTCCGCATCTAGATAGTTGGTTGGCTCGTCCAAGAGCAGGATATCCGGTTTTTCCAGAAGCAGCTTAGCCAAAAGAACCTTGGTCCGCTGCCCACCAGATAGCTCCGTCACATCGCTTTCCATACCGTAGTCCATGACACCCAGAGCCCGTGCGACCTCGTCAATCTTGGCATCTAGCGTATAGAAATCCCGGCTCTCCAAGCGGTCCTGCAGCTCGCCCACTTCTTCCATCAGAGCATCAACGTCGGCTCCATCCTCAGCCATGCTCATATAGATTTCATTGATACGAGCCTCGGTCTTGAAAAGCTCGTCAAATGCCGTACGCAAAACATCACGGACAGATTGACCTTGCTCCAAAACTGCATGCTGGTCCAGATAGCCAGCCGTCACATACTTGGACCACTCGACCTTCCCTTCGTCCGGCAGCATTTTGCCCGTCACAATGCTCATAAAGGTTGACTTCCCTTCACCGTTGGCACCAACCAGACCGATATGCTCTCCCTTGAGCAGACGGAAGGATACATCCTCAAAAATAGCCCGGTCCCCAAAACCGTGGCTGAGATTTTTTACTTCTAAAATACTCATCTTTTCTCCTCTACATTGATTGCAGTTTCTTGATTATACCATCTTAGGAAGCCAATTGGCAAGAAAATAAAAGAGGCTGGGACAAAGGTCCTAGCCTCTCAATTGTCTTTGGATTGTCGAGCAAGACGCAGTGGTTGAGTGGGCTCTACTACGCTGATTTCATCAGCTTTTACAGCCCTACTCAACTGTGCGGAGGTGGGACGACGAAATCGAATTCTAACGAATTACCGATTTCTGTCCCACTCTCTCTAACTTTATAAAACTTTTGCGCTAGTGCGGGTAATATCTTCTACTTTTATATTGTGTGCTTCAAACTTGGACTTCAAGGAAACCAAGTCAATATCTCCGTCAATTTGTACCTCAATGACAACTTTACCGTCCTTACGAGGAATATTGACTGTGTTTGAAATATTGAGGTTTTCTTCGACAAGCAAGGCGATAATATGCGATAGGACACCAACCTCGTCTTCTGTGACAAAGCGCATCCGAACGCCCTTTTCGCCATAACCAGAAACTTCTAGAAAAGCTTTGAAAATGTCGCGATCCGTAATGATTCCATAGACCTGCTCATTGTCAACAACTGGTAAGATTCCAATTTTATTTTTCAGCATCAAATAAGTCGCATCTTCCAGACTAGCATACTGGGAAATCGTAACGACATCGTGAATCATCACATCTTTTACCTTGGTTTTATTCAGAAGATAGTTCATTTCATAAATAGATAGGCTCGTTGCCTTTGATGGACTTGCTTCTGCGATTGTTCCTTCTGTCACAAGGCCCACCAGTTTATCATTTTCAATCACGGGCAAGCGGTGCAATTTTTGGTCGCGCATAATATCTGCCGCATGCGCAATCGTTGTGTCTGGGCTAATGTATACAACCTTGCGTGTCATAAAATCTTTTACTGCCATGAGAAGCCTCCTCTAGTTTCTTTTTCTAATCTTATTATACTGTATTTTCCAACCAATTTCAAACGCTTTCACAGTTTTCTCTTATGTTTTCAAAATTTAGAAAAATCAGGCAGACTACCTATAAAAAAGCTAGATTCTTCTATGAGAAAACGAGGGGGAACGTTTGACCCAGCCTCGCTTTAGCCTATCTCTATAGTTTCTTGTCTAATACCTCTAGCGACAAGATTACAAAAAAACAATTGAAAGAGAAAATTGATCAGCCAAATGCTACTTTTCTATTATTTCTCCAAACTTCTAACAAAGGCCTGGTAAGTCTGTTCCATTAGCATGGTAATGGTCATCGGTCCGACTCCCTTTGGAACTGGAGTAATAAGACTAGCCACTTCTGCCACTTCGTCAAATTTAACATCGCCAATCAACTTGCCATTTTCATCCCGGTTCATGCCGACGTCAATAACGACAGCTCCCTCCTTGACAAAGTCCTTGGTTACAAAGTGTCCTCGTCCGATCGCCACCACTAAAATATCAGCTTTCTTTGCAATTTTTGCTAAATGATGGGTCCTTGAATGCGTCAATGTAACGGTCGCATTTTTAGACAACAGAAGCTGAGCCATAGGTTTGCCGACAATATTACTACGGCCAATCACCACCGCATTCTTGCCTTCCAAGTCTACCTTATATTCGCGGAACATTTCCATGATTCCTGCTGGTGTAGAAGGGATCATCAAGGGATGCCCTGACCAAAGTCGCCCCATATTGGTCGGATGAAAGCCATCTACATCCTTGTCTGGATCAATGGCTAATAGAACTGCTTCGTCATCAATGTGGGCTGGCAAAGGAAGCTGGACTAGGATTCCGTGCCAAGCTGGATCCTGATTATATTTAGCAATCAAGGTCAGCAATTCTTCCTGACTCGTTGACTCGGGCAGGCGCACAACTTCACTGCGAAAGCCAGCGGCTAGAGCAGACCGCTCTTTATTTCTCACATAAACCTGACTGGCTGGATTGTCGCCCACCAAAATCACCACTAAACCTGGTTCCTGACCTGTTTCTTCTTTTAGTTTTGCTGTTTTTTCAGCAAGTTTCGCTTGAAGCTTTTCTGCTAAAGCTTTCCCGTCAATAATATTTGCCATTCTTTTCTCATTTCTTTTTCACTATATTTATTCATTATATCAGAAATCCTTCTGTCCCACTTATACATTTTTCTTATATAAAGTTATAAGATTAAAGACTGAGCTTGACAAGCAAAATAAAAAAGCAGAACCCTGCTTTTTAGTATAATAATTCATAAATTTCCATGGCAATCAAGTCAATACTATCGAAAGTATAAGTCTCACGCGCTGCCACATCACGCAGAGTAAAAATTGGTCCATTTTCTTCGTCGTAGCTGTACGCCACTTCGGCAACAACCACTCCTTCACGTTCAAAATTACGTTTTAAATTTCCACCATCTTTGGCCATAGCTTCCAAACGATTGATGATTCTAACTAAATGTGATTCCATTTTATTTCTCCTATTTACTTGCTTCTCTCCTATTTTACCATAAAAAGAAACTGAAATACCAGTAAAAGACCATTTTTTTCTCTTTTTCGCGCTATAATTTCTCAAAAAATCAGTCTCAGGGAGGATTTTGTAGTAAATTCTTGCATTGTGCAAGAATACTGATATAATGAAACTATAATACTTTGACTATTTTTGACCATTTAAAAATAGGTGGATCTACGGCCAAAGAAAGAGGTAGAATATGCTTTGTCAAAATTGTAAAATCAATGAATCAACCATCCATCTCTATACAAATGTAAACGGAAATAAACAGCAGATTGACCTTTGTCAAAACTGCTACCAAATCATGAAGACAGACCCTAACAATAGCCTTTTTCGAGGACTGACTCAGGCTAACAACCAAGGAATTGATCCTATTGACGATTTCTTTAACAGTCTTGGTAATTTCCAACAACCCCAAGAACCAAATCCAAATATCCCGCCAACTCAATCTGGAGGAGGCTACGGTGGCGGTGGCTATGGTGGCAATTCCAATCATGGAGGCGGAGCACGCCAACAGGCTCCGCAAAAGCCAAAAGGTCTCCTAGAAGAGTTTGGTATCAATGTGACTGAGATCGCCCGTAAAGGAGAAATTGACCCTGTCATCGGTCGGGACGAAGAGATTACTCGTGTTATTGAAATCCTCAACCGCCGCACCAAGAACAATCCTGTCCTTATCGGAGAGCCCGGTGTCGGAAAAACAGCTGTGGTCGAAGGCTTGGCCCAGAAAATCGTAGATGGGGATGTACCTCACAAACTCCAAGGCAAGGAAGTTATCCGCCTAGATGTTGTCAGTCTAGTACAAGGGACTGGTATCCGTGGTCAATTTGAAGAGCGGATGCAGAAGCTCATGGACGAGATTCGTTCTCGTCAAGATGTCATTCTCTTTATTGATGAAATCCATGAAATCGTAGGAGCTGGATCTGCTGGCGATGGCAATATGGACGCTGGAAACATTCTCAAACCAGCTTTGGCTCGCGGAGAACTCCAAATGGTTGGAGCGACTACCCTCAATGAATACCGTATCATCGAGAAGGATGCAGCCCTCGAACGCCGCATGCAGCCCGTTAAGGTAGATGAGCCAACAGTAGAAGAAACAATCACCATCCTCAAAGGGATTCAGAAAAAATACGAAGACTACCATCACGTCAAGTACACAGATGCGGCCATTGAAGCTGCGGCACTTCTCTCCAACCGCTACATCCAAGACCGCTTCCTGCCAGACAAGGCTATCGACCTCTTGGATGAAGCTGGCTCTAAGATGAATCTGACCCTCAACTTTGTTGATCCTAAGGTTATTGACCAGCGGCTGATTGAGGCCGAAAACCTCAAGGCTCAGGCCACTCGTGACGAAGATTTCGAGAAGGCGGCTTACTTCCGTGACCAGATTGCCAAATACAAGGAACTTCAGAAGACGAGCGTGCTGGATAACGATATTCCAATTATCAGCGAGAAAACCATTGAGCACATTGTAGAGCAAAAAACCAATATCCCCGTAGGCGACCTCAAAGAGAAAGAACAGTCTCAACTGGTCAATCTCGCCAGCGACTTAAAAGCTCATGTCATCGGCCAAGATGATGCCGTGGATAAGATTGCCAAGGCCATCCGCCGCAACCGGGTCGGACTGGGAAGTCCTAATCGCCCAATCGGCAGCTTCCTCTTTGTTGGCCCAACTGGTGTCGGTAAGACTGAGCTGTCTAAGCAACTAGCCATTGAGCTCTTTGGCTCTGCTGACAGCATGATTCGCTTTGATATGAGTGAATATATGGAGAAACACAGCGTGGCCAAGCTGGTCGGTGCGCCTCCAGGCTACGTCGGATACGAGGAAGCGGGTCAGTTGACTGAGCGCGTCCGCCGCAATCCCTACTCGCTCATTCTACTGGATGAGGTGGAAAAAGCACATCCTGATGTTATGCACATGTTCCTGCAGGTTCTAGATGATGGCCGCCTGACCGATGGTCAAGGTCGGACTGTCAGCTTCAAGGACACCATTATCATCATGACATCCAATGCCGGAACTGGCAAAGCTGAAGCCAGCGTTGGCTTTGGGGCAGCTCGTGAAGGCCGTACCAATTCCGTCTTGGGTGAGCTGGGTAACTTCTTCAGTCCTGAGTTTATGAACCGCTTCGACGGCATTATCGAATTCAAGCCACTCAGCAAGGACAATCTGCTGCAGATCGTCAACCTCATGCTGGACGATGTCAACCAGCGCTTGGCAACCAACGACATTCATCTGGATGTTACAGAGAAAGTCAAAGAAAAATTGGTTGATCTTGGCTACGATCCGAAAATGGGTGCTCGCCCACTGCGCCGTACCATTCAGGACCATATCGAAGATGCTATTACTGACTTCTATCTGGAAAATCCAAGCGAAAAAGATCTCAAAGCTATCATGACTAGCAATGGAAAAATTCTCATCAAGTCAGCCAAAAAGGCTGAAGCAGAAAAAACCAAGCTGGATGAAAGCCAAAGCTAACTGATTTTAGCTCTGCGTCTTGATAAACTTTTAAAAACAAAGCAAGAAGAGAACGGATAAAGCATTCCGTTCTCTTTTTTGCATCTATTTAATTTTTAGTGGAGCTCACTGGATAGCCTTATCTTCTAGCGCTCTCTAGCGTAATTAACCATATCATAAGGTAGAGTATTGGCTCTTTCTTTCAGTGAGTAATTTTCTAAATTATTGACATTTTGGCGCAGGCGTTTAGCATAGCTACTTGAGATCAATTTCTTTTTCTCATATTCAAAGATAATTTTTCTCTCCAAATAATAGCCCCAGATCATTTCTGAGATATTATTGGGCTTGAATCGCGCAATAACACGCTCGACGAAGGCACCACTACCGATGATCTCCGTTTCCCTTAGTCGAGATTCCTGCAAAAAAGTAATTAGAGAAGGCTTATAGATGCCTTTTAGATGTTCCAAACTTTCGATAATGACTTCGGTATTGGACAGATAAAGCTCTGCTATATCCTCCATATCCTCAGCAGTTAGATACTTAGCTCCACCTTGCCTCCAAGAGCGCCATCTAGCACCAAGGGTGACGATTTCATGGAGCAACATGCGCAATACGCGCAGTGTAACGAGAAACATATAGGTAAATCGAGAAACTAAGTTTCGATTGATGCCCTGCTCAATATTATGTAGGTAACGCTGATAAAGATGATAGCCACGATCGCTGATTTTTCCTTCCTCAAAAGCTTGCTCTAAACCATCATTTTCGATACTCAAAATCAATAATTTCAGAGCCGCCAAGTCTCGCTGAGTGGCCTTGTCTTCCTGTTCAAGGATTAGGTTTTCGATACGACCATGGTAATTGTCAATAGCCGCATAGAGAGGTGCCTTAGCCTTGGTTTGCTTGAGGCCTGCTTCCAGCTCACTCACCACTTCATTTAAAATAGCAATGTGCATGAGGTGCTCGTTTTCTTCTTCTCTTTCCTCAGACAGATGAGGAAGTGTGAGTAAACCCGTCAGAAAGCTAAGAAAGGTCACACCTGCTACCAAGAAAAGCAACAAAGGATGATCTTGCTCCAACTGACTCGGAATCAAAAGAATAGTCGCAATGGAGACGGTTCCTTTGACACCTGAAAAGGTCAGCAGCAGCATTTCCTTCAGGTAGTTTCCAACATTCTTGTGCAATCTTCTGATTCGAATGAAGTAAAAAGTGAACAGCATGACAAACCGAAGGGCAAAGAGTAGGAAAGTCAGAAGGACAATGCTCACGAGTAGCAAGAGATTATCGTAAATCGGACTCTTTAAGATTGGCTCTGCAATCATCTCCAGTTCGATCCCTAAAATGATAAAGACAGAGCCATTGAGCATAAAGTTCACTGTATTCCAGATGGTTTCTGTAACCGAATCCACTTGGGCTTCCAGAAGCGTTATCCGCTTGAAGCGGCTAGCCTTAAAGATACCTGCGACGACCACTGCGATAATCCCTGAAACATGGATTTCTTCTGCTAAAAAGAAGGTAACCAAGGGTAGGCTCAGCTCCAGCAAGAGCTCACTAGCAATATCTGATACTTGGGCACTCATCAACAGTTTATGCAACCAGCGATTAAGAGCTGCGCTGGCCATCCCAACAGCAAATCCTCCAATAATGGAAAGAACTAAGGAAATACTAGCTTTTCCTAGGGAAAAACTTCCTGTAGTCCAGGCCAAAAGAGCCACACGAAAAGCAACTAGACCAGACGCATCGTTGAGCAATCCCTCTCCTTTTAGGATATTTTCCACCCGCTTGGGGAAGGAAAAACGTTCTGATAGGGAAGCAAAGGCAACCAGGTCTGTTGGACCCAAAGCAGCTCCTACGGCAATGCAGGCCGCCAAGGGCAAAGCAGCCCAGAGAAGATGAGCCAGATAGCCCAAACCAAGCGTTGAAATAAAGATAACTGGAAAAATCAAATACAAAATGATTCGCCAGTGCTTGAGAATACTGGTAATATTGCTTTCCTCAGCCTCCCGAAAGAGCAATGGCCCAATTACCAAGGCCAAAAATAGCTCTGTATCTAAATGAAATTTCCCCTGAGGAAGGAGAAAACCAAGCGAAATTCCCAGCACAATTTGCACTAGAGGTAAAGGAAGCTGGGGCAGCAAGCGGTTGGTCACATTCGATACAACCAATAAGAGCAAAAAAACAATCGTGTAGAGAAGGATTTCCACTTTGAACCTCCTTTATCTTTGCTGGCAGCACTCTTTAAACAATTCTTTTTGCGCTGAAATCTTTTGATCGATTTTGGATAGGTCGCGGTGCTCAATCATCTTTTGGCAGCGCTCCATCTCTAAATTTACCAATTTTTTCTTGATTCGCAGCATTTTTTTATTCATTTTGGCCTCGTCCAAAAGGCCAACAGTCGTTTCTTCATTGGCAGACTCGACGTATTTGTTTCGTAAGCCAGCTAATTTTTCATGCAAATATTGCTTGTCCATTTTTTCTCCAAATGATTCCTTAGAAAGTTTTTAAAACTTTGGAATCCTTATTTTTCTTTTAATTTCTCAATCATAACCAAGAAAGGCGGATTATTAATCTGATTGATGGTCTTGTAGAGGGCAACAGTAAAGTCCTGCTGGGACAGCTGACTGACAAAGTCTAGCACCGCATCTTTTTCAACTTCACCACCTTCATGCCCGTAGTAAATCATGATAGCTGCACGTCCGCCTTTTACTAAACATTGGCAGACCTTTTCCAAAGCTTCCAGCGTCGTATCGGGTCGGGTAATGACAGACTTGTCCGCCGAAGGCAGGTACCCCAGATTAAAAATAGCAGCCTTGAAATGGTCTGTGTATTGGTCCAGACTCTCATGGCCAGCCAAGATTAGCTGAGCATTGTCCAAGCCAGCTTCTGCCAAGCGCTGGCGGGTCTTTTCCACAGCCTGCTGCTGAATGTCAAAAGCATAGACTTGCTTGGCCAACTGAGCCAGAAAGAGGGTGTCATGCCCATTGCCCATAGTGGCATCCACAACGACATCTTCCCTGGTCACGACTTCAGCCAAAAAGGCATGAGCCATCTGTAAGGGTCTTAACATACGAATCTCTGCTCCTTTGCTTTACAGCCTTGCTTGCTGCCACGACGACGCATTTCTGCCTCGATGGCATTGAGAACTTCCCATTTATTGAGGCTCCACATAGGGCCAATCAACATATCTCGCGGAGCATCGCCTGTGATGCGGTGGATGACGATATGCTCGGGGATAATCTCCAGCTGGTCACAGACGATGGAGACATACTCCTCCTGACTGAGCAGTTGCAGTCGCCCCTCATGATAATCCCGTTGCATGCGGGTATTGGTCATCAAGTGAAGTAAGTGAAGTTTAATTCCCTGAATGTCATTGTCCGTCACACAGCGGCAGACATTCTCCAGCATCATCTCATGGGTTTCGCCCGGCAGGCCGTTAATCAAGTGAGAGACAATCTCCGCCTTGGGAGCAAGCCTACGGACTCGCTGGACCGTCTCCACATAGAGCTCATAAGAATGGGCACGATTGATAAGGTCCGAGGTCACCTCATAGGTAGTCTGAAGGCCCAGCTCCACAGTAACATGCATGCGCTCAGACAAGTCAGCCAAGTAGGCAATGGTCTCGTCGGGCAAACAGTCAGGCCGAGTTCCGATATTGAGTCCAACGACACCTGGCTCGTTAATGGCTTGCTCATAACGATCACGGATCACCTCAAGCTTCTCATGGGTATTGGTGAAGTTCTGGAAATAGACCAGATACTTGCGAACATCTGGCCACTTGCGGTGCATAAAGTCAATTTCCTTATAGAACTGCTCGCGAATGGGCGCATCAGGCGCCACGATGGCATCACCAGAACCCGAAACAGTACAGAAAGTACAGCCTCCATGCGCTACCGTACCATCCCGATTGGGACAGTCAAAGCCTGCATCAATAGGCACCTTAAAGGTCTTTTCTCCAAAAAGTTTTCGATAATAATCGTTCAAAGCATTGTAAGATTTCATACCTTCCATTCTACCACAAAAAGGATCCTAGAAACAAAAATTTCCTCTTTCACCAAGAAAGAAGAAAATCATGCCTCCCATTGATAATGCTTGAGGTCCACAAAGCCATTGGCCTTCAAGTCCACTCCTTCCGCCCAGAGCAAGTGTGCTTGGTCTTCCCAGCCTGGTGCGAGGCGCCCTGCCGCATTGACCACCCGATGGCAAGGATGCTTGCCATCATAAAGCTCCGACTGGCTGAGAATCTTCCCGACTAAACGGGCGTTTTTAGGCCGCTCAATCAAACGAGCAATCTGGCCATAGGTCGCCACGCGCCCAGCAGGAATCACATCCACAATGTCTAAAACTAACTTGATGACTTCTGGATTCAAAACGGACAACCTCCTCCTCATCTCACTTGCTCCTATCTTAAAAGAAGAGGCCTCCTTTGTCAAGACAAAAAGGCTGGCAAAGCCAACCTTTCTCATCTCTATTTATTTCTGCTTTCCCCTGAAACGCCATTGAAAGCGCAGCTTGTCATAAAAAGGAAATTCGATATTGAGAATGGCAAAGCCCATCAAGGCTCCTCCGATCACATCTGTCGGATAGTGCACGCCCAGATAGACTCTGGATGCCATAATGGTCAAGATAAAGAGCAAGAGCAAGCCCTGTACCAGACGTTTGATTTGTTGATTTTGCATCCGTTGCTGGACAATGATAATCAAGGTGCCAAGAACAATGGCTGTCGCCATGGCATGCCCACTTGGGAAAGAATAGCCTCCCTCTTCGACCAAGTGCAAAATACTAGGCCGACTTCTTTGGTAAACGAGTTTAATCAGCTTAATCAAAATCCCATGTAAAACCAGATTTCCCGCCAGCAAGGCAGCTTCCAACTTCCATTTTTTATAAAGGAAAAATAGGACAAGGGCAGAAACCCAGATAATAATTCCTAGTGGGTCAATCACACTGGTCACTAGTTTGAAAAATGTCGTCAAGAAGGCAGGCAAGTCTCCCCGCAGCCAAGTTTGAATAGGGTTATCAAAGCCAACCAGCTGCTCTGGATAAAACTTGACCATGTAGCCTAGTATGACGAAAAGTAAAAGGGCAAAAGAGCCCTTTGTTAGATAAGATTGTTTATTTTTCATAGCGTTTTAGAACGGGCGTCAAAAGCGTGTAAATCAGCCAGAAAGCCACCGCCCAGATCACTCCTTCTAATAGGTTAAAGGGGACAATCATGGTCAGCAGATACTTACTTACACCAATCATCTGACCGATATCAAAGTTTGCAAAACGAGCATAAAGCGGGATGGCATAAAAAGCATTCAGCGCCAGCATACTTGCAGTCAAGGAAAGAATTCCTAGGAATGATGCAAGCAGGTAGCTCATCAAATCTCTCTTCTTTTCCCAGAAAAGAGCAAAGAAGATGACATAGACCAGAATCGCCACAATATTGATTGGCAAACCGATCAAGGTTTCCACTCCATGACCATTTAAGGACAATTTTAAAACAGAGCGGATGAGCAGAACTGCTACAGAACTCTTAAAATCCAAGAGAACCAAGGCTAATAAAATCGGAATAATCGAAAAATCCAATTTTAGAAACTCGGCTACCAAAGGGATTTGATAGAACATGAGCAGGAAAGATAGTGCAGATAGAGCCGCTACTATCGCCATTTTGCGCGTATTTGTCATAACAGGTTCCTCCAATTTATAAAAATTAGAGAAGCTGGAAGGCTGCTAACACAAGGCCCGAAAAATCCTTTCAGAATTTATAAGAGTATATAAAATACCCCTTAAAATAAAATTAAAACGACCAACCGGCCAGGCAATAACGCCTTTCGTCTTCTCCCATCCAGACTATACTGTCGGTTGTGGAATCGCACCACATCAGCTTTCGCTCGCGGACTTGAGTCAACATTGAGGAAATAAAGATTTTTCTTTTAGACGAGGCGACAAGCTGAAGGCATAACTAGAGTTAGGCAAAGCTTGTCAACAAAGTATAAAAGAAAAAGATTATTTCCGCGTCAAATTTACCGCCGGTCGGGAATCACACCCTGCCCTGAAGACACTCTTATCATAACAAAAAAAGCCTGCCAGAGCAAGCTTTTTGATTGATGTAATAAATATTATTTCAATTCAACTATTTTTCTTTTACTTCAACTTATCCGCTTCGTATTCATGCACCAAGTCCAGTCCAGCAAAGTTCTGTTGGCGTAGGGCTTCGTAGACTATCATACAGACTGTATTAGAGACATTTAAGCTGCGGACGTGCTGGTCATTCATGGGAATGCGTAAAGCCTTTTCTGGATGCTGGCGCATAAATTCCTCAGGCAAGCCTTTATCTTCACGACCAAACATGAAATAATGTGGTCCTTCTGCTACGAAATTCTCCTCCGAGTAGACCTTCTCGGCAAACTTAGAAATCAGATAGAGCCGTCCGTCCATCTGCTCCATAAAGTCATCTAGACTCTCATAGAAGCTAATATCCAGCTTATCCCAATAATCCAGTCCAGCCCGCTTCATCTTACGGTCATCAATGGGAAAGCCCATGGGCTTGATGATATGGAGGGGAGAATTGGTCGCTGCACAAGTACGAGCGATATTGCCGGTATTCTGTGGAATTTGTGGTTCAAAAAGGACGATGTGATTTTGCTGTGACATGATTTTTTCCTGATTTTCATTAGAATAAAAAAATAGCCACACTGCCCGGAGTCAAGCTCAGCAAACAGCGTGGTTAAGGCATCATTAACTTACATCACAACAGGTTTGATGTAAATCAATGAGGGTACTTTCCTAGTATATCATTTTCTTCCGACAAGTCAATAAAAATGACCTCAAAAAGTGAGATTTTTATAGGATTTCTTTTGAAACAGCTTACTATTCTGTAAAAAACGACTTTATTGAGATTTATAGATGAAATTTTATATAAAAAAAGGTATGATAGATACATATTCGGGAGGAATAATATGAAAATTATCGTCGTCGGAAGCGGGAAGGTCGGAGCCGCCCTTTGTCGCTCGCTCGTTGCTGAAAAGCATGATGTCGTTTTAATTGAACAAAATGAAGCTGTTCTAAATCATATTACAAAACGTTACGATATTATGGGCATCGTTGGAAATGGTGCGAATTTTAAAATCTTGGAGCAGGCAGATGTTGCCCACTGCGATATCTTTATTGCCATGACTGAGCAGGATGAGGTTAACATGGTTTCAGCCGTTCTCGCAAAGAAAATGGGGGCCAAAGAAACCATTGTCCGCGTGAGAAATCCTGAATACTCTAATGCTTATTTTAAAGAAAAAAATATTCTAGGCTTCTCTCTGATGGTCAATCCTGAACTCCTAGCTGCTCGTTATATTGCCAATATTATTGATTTTCCTAATGCACTGTCATTGGAGCATTTTGCCAATGGCCGAGTGACCTTGATGGAGTTCAAAATCAAGCCAGAAAGCTATCTCTGCCAAATGAATCTCTCGCAATTTAGGAAGCATTTCCCCCACGTTATTATCTGTGCTATTGAGAGAGAGGGCAAACTCAGTATTCCAGATGGGGATTTCACCTTGCAGCCATCTGATAAAATCTTCCTAACTGGAAATCGTTCAGAAATTGTCCGCTTCCACAATAAAATCCGGCCAAGAGTCATCAAGAGCCTCATGATTATCGGGGCAGGTAAGATTGCCTATTATCTATTAAACATTCTCAAAAATAGCAAGATTGAGCTCAAGGTCGTCGAGATCAATCGCCAGCGGGCAGAGTTCTTCAGCCAAGAATTCCCTGAGCTCTACGTGGTCAATGGAGACGGTACAGCCAAAGATATTCTACTCGAGGAAAGAGCTGCGCATTACGATGCAATAGCTACTCTGACAGGCGTCGATGAAGAGAATATCATCACCTCAATGTTCCTTAACAATCTTGGCGTTCAAAAAAACATTACCAAGATCAACCGGACAAGTCTCCTCGAGATTATTGACAATCAAGACTTCGCAAGTATTGTCACGCCAAAAGGGATTGCGGTTGATACCATTATGCACTTTATCCGCGGACGGAATAACGCGCAATTCTCCAGCCTAGAAGCCTTGCACCATGTAGCAAATGGCCAGATTGAAACGCTCCAATTCCAGATCAACGAAGGAAATAAAATGGTCGAACAGCCTCTTTCTCAGCTCAAATTGAGGAGCGGGGTGCTGATTGCTGCTATCATTCGTCAAGGCGTAGCCATCTTCCCAAGTGGAGATGACTATTTGGAAGTCGGAGATAAGATCATCGTGACAACCTTGATTCAAAACATCGATAAGATTTACGATTTGTTAGAGAGGTAGCCCCATGAATAGACCTATGATTCGCTTTCTCCTCTCCAAACTCCTGCTCATCGAAGCAGCTCTCTTGTTGGTTCCAACAATCGTTGCCCTGATCTACCGTGAAGATCTTAAAGTCTTCCTTTCGATCGGCGCGACAATGATTATTTTAGTGATTTTGGGTGGATTAGGTTCAGCCTTTAAGCCTAAGGATGCCCACATTTACACCAAGGAAGGGGTACTGATTGTTGCCCTTTGCTGGATTCTCTGGTCCTTCTTTGGCGCTCTGCCTTTTGTCTTTTCTGGTCAGATTCCTAATCTAATTGATGCTTTCTTTGAAGTTAGCTCTGGCTTTACCACTACTGGTGCTACGATTTTAAATGATGTATCTGTCCTTTCCCACTCCCTCCTCTTTTGGCGTAGTTTTACCCACTTGATTGGAGGAATGGGGGTGCTGGTCTTTGCCTTAGCTATCATGGACAATGCCAAAAATGGCCACTTAGAGGTCATGAAAGCGGAAGTTCCTGGACCAGTCTTTGGTAAGGTTGTGTCGAAATTAAGAAACACCGCCCAGATTCTATATATTATCTATCTAGCGCTCTTTGCCCTTTTTACTTTTCTTTATTTCCTTGCCGGCATGCCACTCTTTGATAGTATCGTCATCGCAATGGGAACAGCTGGTACGGGAGGCTTCACTGTCTTTAACGACGGAATTGCCCACTACAACAGTTCGCTAATCACCTACCTTGTCAGCTTTGGCGTTCTGACCTTTGGGGTGAACTTCAATCTCTACTATTATCTCTTGATTCGAAGATTTAAAGCCTGTTTTCATGACGAGGAGTTGAAAGGCTATCTCTGGATTGTCCTCACTGCCACTATTTTGATTAGCTTCAATGTTCTCCATGTTTACGGGGAATTTGCAAAAAGCTTAGAAATTTCATTTTTCCAAGTTTCCAACATCATTACTACGACAGGATTCGGCTATGGAGATACCGTACAGTGGCCTCTCTTCTCACAAATCATTCTGCTGCTGCTCATGTGTCTAGGAGGTTCTGCTGGCTCCACCGCTGGCGGTTTCAAAGTGATCCGTGCCATTATCATCGGCCGCATCGCTAAAAACCAAATCCTTTCCACACTTTCGCCAAACCGCGTTCTAACCATGCATATCAACGGCGCTGTTTTGGATAAAGATACCCAACACAAGGTTCTTAAATATTTGGCAGTTTATATTTTGATTATCGCAGCTTTGATTTTCATCATCAGTCTGGACAATAACAATCTAATGACTGTTACCAGTGCTGTCATCAGCTGTTTCAATAATATCGGACCAATGATTGGGACAACCGAGACCTTCTCTATCTATAGCCCATTTTCTAAATTCCTCCTCTCTCTTGCCATGATTGCAGGACGTTTAGAAATCTATCCTATCCTGCTTCTATTCCTACCAAGAACCTGGTCTAATAGATAGCAGGAAAATAGCTATAATATTATACTCAGGTTTATCATCGAGTTCAAAAATAAAAGCTCTATAATTCTGTAGTGAGTAAAACTACTGTAGGAATTATGGAGCCTATTTTGTTATCTCGAATATATAATATACAAATCATCTCATTTACTTAATACATGATTTCGATAATTTCCTCATTAATTTATTTTTCCATGTTATCCTCCGATTTGGCTTGCTACTGATTTCCTTTTCACGCTTCATTATGGTTCTAGTATGCCACAAACAATATATATATAAGGTTTGATAAACCATAAAAGACCACCTCAAGGTGGTCTTTTATCCAAGCAAACTATTTCCATTATATTCCTGCTGAAAGGCTTCCATATCTACCATTGGAAAATTATTTATCATACTTTACCTATCTTTTTAAGAGGCATATTCAATAGCATCTGAAAGAAAACTTTCAAGCAAATCATCTAAAGAATTAAATTTCTCTACTACATCCGCGGATGGCATATCTAGTTCTAAATAATCATTGTTACTAGGATTATATACAAACCAACTAATATTGTTCTCTCCAATAAAAACAAACTGTTTATTTTCTTCAACTTCATGCCAAATTTTATTATACTCAAAGAAATCATAAATCTCTGAAGAACAACTATCGTCTGCTTTTAAACCATAAAGAACACACCCATTAAAATCAAGACCATTTACTTTTGTTAAAAATCGTGAATATTCTTGCTCCATGAATGTCTTAACTTCGTTTGTTTCATTTTGACTAAGAGATTTAATTTTCTCTAAATCAATTGGAGAATTTAACTTTTCTCCATAACCAGATTCAATTTTTTCTATTTTTTCTAAAAGTTCAAACCACATTTATTTACCTCACTAATTATATATGTCCTTCCTATGATTGGCCACAAAACTTCCTTACTATCATCTATTTTCATTGTTCTAGCAATACTGTTTTGATAATTGGTAATAACTTTATAGTAAGGGGCATTCTTTATCAAGACCAAGTTGCTAAAGTCATTAGTTCCGCTATCATCAAGTGGCAATTCATGGTGCACTTGATAACCTTTCTGCACAAATCCATCTTTCAACTTTTGAATATCTGTTTCACTAAGCCCATGAGATTTCAAATTTTTAATATCTGATGAAATTGATTCCAAAAAATCTTTTCGAACAGACTTATTAAAATCATTTCTTAATTCTTTTAGAACACTTCTATCATGTTTCACATAATTTATTTTCTTCATTTCTATATCAGGTAAAGTAACATCCTCACCTCTAAGCTTACCGATAAAACGGCTTTGAGGCTCACTTAAATCTCTTGAAATGTTTTCAACTGCTTTCTCACCAAACTCTTCCTTGGTATGTTTACCAACTTGTTCTGCAGCCTCTTTCGCACCTTTAGCTACTTCATCGCCATGTTTAGCTAACTGCTCACTAGCTTCTTTGCTGAACTCTTGTTGGGATCACAGACATGTTCCAATGTATTCTGTAAATGTGATTTTTTGATAATTATAAAGAGTAGAGTAATACTTCAAAATTTCATAAAAACACCCTGAAAGCTAGATTTTTTATTCTAACTTTTAGGGTGCAGGTCTCCTTTCTGTCAATGGACTTCTTCATTTTTGGAGTAGGAACCTAACTGACTATTATTCATATATACCATGTTTTTCTATATATTCTTGTTCCTCATTATCTTCAGCAACTCTATAGAATGCAAAACCAGTCCACTTATGTTTCATAACCATTTGACGAAATTTCTCTGATACATATATCACAGTAAAGTTTTTCGAAGCGCGAAAAACATCTACTCCTTGACACTTTAAGGAGTCTATTCTTTCTCCTTTGGGTTCGAAAAAATAAACATCGTATTTCTCATTATAACGGTATTTACTATTTTTCATATCAAATGCATCAATTACACAGAGAACATGTAAAACAAAATAATTTGTATTGATGCTTCCAGTAGCTACATCAATTAATTTTACAGGATAAAATTCTAAATTGGGGTATTCTTTTTTTAGTATTTTTACTACATTCTTTCTAAATATAGGCCATGAATCAATATTACCTAAGTAATCACTTTCCTCTGTCATCTCCAATGAATTATAATAGAATTCTACATTTGGCCACGACTCTACTTTCTTTTCAGAATATATTATTGTATGAAATCTACCTTTAGGATAATTTTCATATTCGATGTCATTGATATTATTACCATCCCCATAAATATAGCATTTCTTTTTTTCAATAACCTTATCTACAAGATCCATATCATATTTTAATTGATAAAACATTAGTCTAAACCTTTCCAATAATTCGAGTAAAGCATTTTTTTATCTTGCAAATCTAACCCCATCTCAATAATCATCTTCGTTATATCGAACAGTTATTAAGGGACTAAACTCAACTTTTTAATTTTAGAATCCATCTGAACAAACTTACTCAATAAAAATTACTTGTCCAGAAAGGAACTTCTTTATATTTTTTTGAGTCAGATACAAGTCGCTTATGTCCGAATTCAACCTCAAAATAATCATACAAATCCATTCCATAATAGATAATATCTAAATCTACAATAGATAAAACGGGCATTTCCTTATTTTCAAATATTGGAAGAAAACGATGCCCATATAAAGGAATTAGAGAGGGAGCTGATTCTAGCATTTTTCTTATTTTCTTATTTTTCTCTTCTACTCTAGCAGGCTCTAGTCCCCAGGAAATATCCCAAACTATTTCATCAATACTTTCCAAAATTCCATTATAAGGACTCGCTAATCTTTCTTTTATAGCTGCTATGTTTTCAACTGAAAAATCTCTCCAGTTATAAAAACGTTCTGAAACAGGCAGTATATTTTGATAAAATTCCAACCACTGCTGGGGAAATTTTACATTATATATTTTCTCAATTTTTCTTACTTCGCTATCGCTTAAGCCTTGCTCTATATGAACATTATTCTCAAGCAGTAGCTTTTTAATCTTATCTATTTTCATTTTCAAATCATCTCGCTTCATATCTATTTCCTATACTCTCATTTGAAAATTTTAGGTGGATGTTAATCTTGTCCTTTCTACACCTTCAATATTCCTCATAAATAACTTCGATGTCTTTATCTGAAATATTAATATCAGACTCTAGTATAAAATTCTTAATATTATTTATTTCCTTATTCGTCAGAGACTCAGCTTGAAACTCAATAATGAAATCAATCATATCTTTGTCTCCAGAAATGATAATGATAGCATCTTCAATATACTCTCCCAAAAATATTCGCTTCAAATGCAGATAACCAGTTGAGGGAGTGGAGAAATATTCCTTCCAATTTATAGTCTCTGAATAGTCCATATCTACATTCTTATAGAAAAAGTGTGAATGATCTATTTGATGACTAGTATCCAATAATTTCAACAATCTATCTATCACAACTAACTCGGTTATAACTATTCTCAGTTCAATACCTAACATAATCTCATTTCTATATAAATAATTTAAAGATTGGCCTAGTAGTCCGTATCTTGCTAGGGCTTCATCTCAGATTCTTCAAGTGCTGTATACTTGTATTTGTTTAAATCTCGATGAAGTGGCATTATTCAATGATATAAACATTAAATTTTTTTCTCTTACCACCAACTATGTATCTCTCAACAAATTCATCCCACCACAAAACAGTGTCAGATAAAATCTCTAAAAAAATATTTTTAGAAATTTCATCATTGATAAAAAGATACTTTGCATTATTTATAAAAATATTAATGTTGTCTGGGATTATATAATTAGGACGCTCAAGACGATCAGCTAGTGCATCCCAATTACCATTTTGAAGGTCATCAATATTAAAACCTTCCGCTAATATCTGTACCGCATCTTTTTCACTCTGTACTGTTTTTCCATCAATATGTAAATAAAAATAACCAGAGAATTTGAACATTAAATATATTTTCTCTAATTTTGTTATTGTTTTATATACATTCACCTTATTTTACCTTATAAATTGTTCTCAATGCTTAGTTATGTAATACAAACCAGTTTCTCGTTCTTTGATTCTTTGGATGATTTATCTATAAAACATCATTATCCTGCCAAAAGAAATGAGCACTCTTTAAATCAAGATGTTCTATCTGAATGTCACGACAAACAATTGTTATTTGCAACAAACCAATATCAACCATACACTTCACAAAATCAGGATTCTCCTCATAAATTTGTAAAGAAATTTCTTGACCATGATGATGTAATTCTCCTCTAGTCATGTTTTTAACGGGTTGATCTTTTCTCCACTGAATGTCTAAAGCATCATTGCTATACTCTACTTTTGCGCATACTAAAAACTTAATTTCCCAGTATTTTTCTTTGTTATGATAATCTTCTATGCACAAAGAAACCTCATCTCCAAAATAGGATATCTTTAAATCTAGTATTCCCATTTCCCAATAATCTATTGCTGCAATCTCTTTTTGTTTGCTTTTTAAATCAAATCGTAACACGACTTCTCTCCTTAATACTTATATCTCAAATTTGTCTATGATGTTTATAGTAATATTATTTTCATGAAAAGTCCGAATCTCTAGCAATCTGCTTTTCAATTCATCAATCATTTTTCACCTCATTTAATCCACAACATCTCTAGTTCTATTTTCTCAATAATTTCCTATCCTACTTATATTTATGATTTCTATTTACACTGAGCAATTCTTTTTGACTATCAATTCCATCTATGCTGAAGTAACTACTGTAAAATAAAAATGTTTTCCATTACTATCTATATACTGGTTGATATAATCTTTTGCTACAGAAATTGACTGGAGTAAGTCGCTATCATTATTTTTAGGAGAATAATACCAGCTATCATAAGTCAATTCAAATCCTTCATCTCCTTCTACATAGACATCGCCACCAAGAATCATAAACTTTTTCGTCTCTATCCAGTCAATATATGCCAACATATCTTGATATGTATATGCATAACTTGCAACACCCAATTCTGCTAGCGACTGACCTCTATTTTCAAAATTAAATTTACCTAGTTCCATATGATTAGACTCCTACTTTTTCATTTTTAAAAAGATAAGAAAAACATTTAATTTCATATTTTTCATAGGCCACGACAACCTCTACTTCTCCAATTTCCTTATCAAGTCATGTAATAGCTTTTACTATCATATATCCTATTTATAAATAATTCTAAGATTAAGAGTCAATCCTAACAAATCTGTCAGAGATTTTAAATGGAGGACAGGAATTGATTGAGCATTCTGTCATAAAATAAATTTCCTGAATAATTCTGGAATTCCACCTTCCTGTGTAAATAAAGTCTTTACAGCAAAATCATTATCGCAAAAAACAACTTCTTGAAAGTCATTATCAATTCTCCACTCAATATCCGTATAAGGAATATTATCATTTTCTACATTAACAATTTCAAACCACCCTATTTTCACTCCATAAAAAATAATATCTTCTAATATCTGAGTTGAATATCCTTTATTTTTAATAAAAAATGAAAATAAAGTCGAAATGATAGCATCTTCTTCCGCTATTGATAGTAGTAGTTCTCTTAAATCCTCAAAAGTCATTTTACCTACCTCCAGTCAATGGAATTCTAACTGTACCCTCACCTACTGTTGCTTTTAAATATGGACCACTATGAATTTCATCCGTAGCATCAACATAACCATAATTCAATTGCCAAGACTTTCCTTTTCCATCATAATATCTTACTCCGTCCCCACGTTTTAAAGGTGCTTTTGTATAGCCTTCCAATGTTTCGTCCAAATATCTTTCAACAGTTTTTATATCAGCTCCCCTAAATGAATCAATGTCTGATATACTCATAATATGACTAACATCATCTACTTTATCCGCCACACGAGCAGCATCTGACGTCTTGTCCACCGCCTTGACTGCATCTGCTACATCATCGCTATGCTTAGATAGTTGTTCACTGGCTTCTTTGCTGAACTCTCGGCCGACCTTCCGGCCGCTCTGCTCGCTTGCATCGCCATAAAGATCCCGAAGTATACTCTGATACTCCGCACTCTCACCCGTACTCTGGTAGAGTCGAGCTGTATGCTTGCCAATGTCCTCTCCATAACGGAAGTCATCCAACCCCACAGGGGAGAGCTTCTTGAGACTAAAGTCATCCCAAAGATTCCCCAAACGACTTCTAAAGAAGTCCTTGGTCGCACCATAGCTCTCCCGTGCTAGTGTGCTCAGATAGTTGTCAGACAACATCGTACGAGCTTGTTTTATATAAGATAAGCCCTTTTCAATCTTGGGCACCTGTGACAATCGGCTAATCAGCTTGCTCTTGCCGGCTATCTTGGCTAACTTAGCAGGACCAATAAATGAAACGTTCTCACTGATGATTTCACCCGCAGCCTGTCCACTTTCATAACTCGAAAACTGTCCAGCTAGTTCGATTTTATCACGAATCGGTTGCTGTTTCAAATCTTTGGCATGACGGGCATCATGTAGAATCGACCCCATGAGACTGCCGTTTATCAAACCATAAAAGACCACCTTAAGGTGGTCTTTTATCCAAGCAAACTATTTTCCATTATGTTCCTGCTGAAAGGCTTCCATGGCCTTGAACTTCTCAAGTTCTTTTTCACTAGACGGTTGCTTACCTAGATATTTATATTCAAAGAAATCCATACGTGCACTTGGGCCAAAGTCACTTTCTAACCACGGCGCGTAGTCAAAGTCTACTGATAACTTATTGTTTTCATCCAAATGAATGATACAAATATACCAATCTGCCAAGTCATTTTCAACAAACACCTTTTTCAGTTCTTCAGATTTTTTAAATAAAATCTTATTTTCGTTTAAAACTTCTACCATAGATAGACCAAAATCTTCTGACATTTCAAGATGGTAATGATATTGATTTTTATATTTGAAAAAGAAATAAGCCCCTCCACTGTAAGTCTTGTCAATCTCGATTACAATATACAAATCATCCCATTCAACTGGAATCATATCATTGGCTTGATGCACAATCTCGATAATCTTCTCATTAATTTGTTTTTCCATTTTATCCTCCAATTTGATTTTTGATGTTTCTTACTTCAAGGCGTTTCCCTTCAATCTTATACGTGACATCAAAACTATCTGGTCTCAGTGACTTACCTGAGTAGACCGGTTTAATATCCACCGTGACTTTTCTAGGTGGCACTTCCTTAAGTGCACTCGCCCATTCTTGTTCCATATTGTACCAGGCTCCACCAGAACGATTGATTTCACGGTTCATAGCCACAACATTATCAAAGTCTCCAGAACCATTGAAACGAGTCCCAATCAAGTGTCCACCATCATCCAGACCTTCCCAAAGCTCTGCCTCGGTAATCCGGTATTCTCGACCAGCCACACGTTGACTATAGGCATTTCGTTTCCCTTTCTTGAGAACCAATTCATCCACTTCAACACGAGAAATACGGCCAAACTCGTCTGTCGTATAGCGGTAGCCATTCTCTGTCACATACTGAACGTTTGGCAAGAGTTCCTTACGGCCATTGACTCCTTTAGTGAAGTGCTCGCCATATTCAACCTCTTTAACAGTTTTACTAGTGTTCTCAGCGTTTTCTTCCAGACCTTTAGCTACATCATCGCCATGCTTAGATAGTTGCTCACTGGCTTCTACGTCTGAAAAACCACCCTAAAGGGTGGTTTCATCAATTTACAGTCCTATTCTGGAAGATGGATATGAAGGGTATAGCCACTTTCTGCAAGTTGTTGCGAAACGACATTTAAGAACTTGACTGCATCTTCAATCAAGTCGTACATGAAGTGAATGGAGATAATGATCTTATCAAAGTCATCTCCGTATTTCGGTACATATTGCTTGCTATCCAGATAAAGAAGGTAATTATTGAGCTTATCCTCAAGCAACTCAAAATGCTCTTCTTCAAATTCCCAGTTACAGGTATCAATAATCAATAACTCCAAGTTGCCATTCACAACACCCATTGTGTCGATTTGGTCTGTTTCAAATACACTCATTTCGCAAGCCTTTCTTTACAATAATCAACGATATATTCATTAATCCATTTACTCTTATTTTGGAAGTCTCCGAAATCTCGTTTTGCGATTAAGCCTTCTGCCATTTGAAGTGCTTCTTGGTATTGTTCCCGGTGGATCATCAAAAGCATCCCTATTAGATCATAGCCGGCAATCCTTGGTCCATTCTCAACTGTGTAAGCATAAAAATCTTCAAAATCAGAGAAGCTAGTGATAAGGTTTAAGGCTTCTTCATGGGCCTCTGAGAGCACCTCGAAAACCTTAGATTCGACCTTTTCTAAGTCGAGATCCTCCATCTCCCAATCTTCTTTGGCAACCTTATCTGGTAGCGATAAGCCTTCAACTGTAAAAGCTCCAACTGCTCGAAGACTCATTGGCTCCTGAGAATTACTCGCCATATCAAAGACTTCCCAAAAAATATCATCAATAATATAGGGCTTGATTCGAGTATTTACATCCATCGCAAAACTACCAGTTTGAAAACCAATTCCTATCCTATGAATAATAAAATAATTTCCAACTTTTTTAAAATATGCCCAGTCTCGAGACTTCAACTGTAATTTCTTTGCTGCATTGCTCTGAACTTTTTTCAATTCTTTTTTTAATTCTTTACTAACTAGAATTCGTTTTGCCATTTACTTCTCCTTATTTAGGCCTAATTACTTTTATATTTGTTCCTGGCGGAATTTCAAACCCACCTTTAAATATTCCCTTACCTTTACCAACAACAGTACCATTAGACCCTTTCCTGATTAACTCAAATGCCTCTAACTGATTTTCTGTAAGCGGAGCAGTAGCAGAGGATTTATACTCTTGAATTAATAATTCCCCAGTTTTTTTATCATATCCTATAGCATCTACCCTTGTACGAACAATTTCTCCTTTACTGTTTACTACGTCAATAGTAATCTGCTCTTCAACATCCCTAGCAATTTTCTTAAATTCTTCAAGTTTTTCTAGCTCGTACTGACGACCTTGGTTGCGTATTTTAGCCATTCGATCTGAAGCCTCTTTCCAATCCAGGGGTTCACGAGGTGTCTTTCCTTGTTTTGCTTTTTTCTTAAGATATTTTTCATATCGAGCCTGAACTTCTGGATCAGTAAATTTACCGTCCACAAATTCTTCAGCCACATTCTTAGAAAACTGCTCACTAGCTTCCTTGCTGAACTCTCGGCTGACCTTCCGACCGCTCTGCTCGCTTGCCTCGCCATAGAGTTTCTGGCGTATACGCTGATACTCCGCACTCTCACCCGTACTCTGGTAAAGTCGAGCTGTATGTTTGCCAATGTCCTCTCCATAACGAAAATCATCCAATCCCGCGAAGGAGAACTTCTTGTAACTAAAGTCATCCCAAAGATTCCCCAAACGACTTTTAAAGAAGTCCTTGGTCGCGCCATAGCTCTCCCGTGCTAGTCTGCTCAGATAGTTGTCAGACAACATCGTACGAGCTTGTTTTATATAAGATAGACCCTTTTCAATCTTGGGCACCTGTGACAATCGGCTAATCAGCTTGCTCTTGCCGGCTATCTTGGCTAACTTAGCAGGACCAATAAATGAAACGATTTCACTGATGATTTCTCCCGCAGCCTGTCCACTTTCGTAACCCGAAAACTGTCCAGCTAGTTTGATTTTATCACGAATCGGTTGCTGTTTCAAATCTTTGGCATGACGGACATCATGTAGAATTGACCCCATGAGACTGCCGTTTATCAAACCATAAAAGACCACCTTAAGGTGGTCTTTTATCCAAGAAAACTATTTTCCATTATGTTCCTGCTGAAAGGCTTCCATAGCCTTGAACTGTTCCAGTTCTTTTTCGTTTCGAGGTTTAAAGCCAAGATATTGATATCTAAAAAAATTTATTCTCGCCGTTGGCCCAAAGTCACTTTCATTCCATGGGGCATAGTCAAAATCCAAAGAGACTTTATTATTTTCATCCACCTTGATTGTAAAGGCAGACCACTCTGCCAGACCGTGCTCGATGAATATCTTCTTCATCTCACCACCTAAATCAAACAAATCCATAAAGTCATTATCAAATTCGTCTTCAGAAATGTTAAATAAAGATGGAATATCCATGTAATAATGATATTCTCCTTTATATTTAAAGAAAAATATGACGCCTCCACTAAGCGTTTTATCCACTTCAAAGTTGATATAAAGATCTTCCCATTCAACCGGAATCATATCATTCACTTTATAAATAATCTCTGTCATTTTCTCATTAATTTGTTTTTCCATTTTATCCTCCGATTTGGTTCTTAATTACCTTAGTAACTGGGATATCGTCTCCCATTTGATATTTCACCTTAAATGAATCTGGCCTCAGTGACTTACCTGAGTAGACTGGCTGGATGTCTACCGTTACTTTTCTAGGTGGCACTTCCTTAAGTGCACTCGCCCATTCTTGTTCCATATTGTACCAGGCTCCACCAGAACGATTGATTTCACGGTTCATTGCAATGACATTGTCCAAGTCTCCAGGTCCGTTGAACTGAGTTCCAATCAAGTGTCCACCATCATCCAGACCTTCCCAAAGCTCGGCTTCCGTAATCCGATACTCACGACCAGCCACACGTTGACTATGGGCATTTCGTTTCCCTTTCTTGAGAATCAATTCGTCCACTTCAACACGAGAAATACGGCCAAACTCGTCTGTCGTATAGCGGTAACCACTCTCTGTCACATACTGAACGTTTGGCAAGAGTTCCTTACGGCCATTGACTCCTTTAGTAAAGTGCTCGCCATATTCAACCTCTTTAACAGTTTTACTAGTGTTCTCAGCGATTTTTTCCAGACCTTTAGCTACATCATCGCCATGCTTAGATAATTGTTCACTGGCTTCCTTGCTGAACTCTTGACTAACTTTCTTACCAGCTTGTTCTGCCGTTTCCTTCACGCCTCGAGCGACATCATCGCTATGCTTAGCCAGTTGCTCACTAGCTTCCTTGCTGAATTCCTTGCCAACTTTCTTACCAGCTTGTTCTGCAGCTTCTTTCGCACCTTTAGCCACTTCATCGCCATGCTTAGCTAACTGCTCACTGGCTTCTTTGCTGAACTCTTGACGAGCTTTCTTGCCTACTTGCTCTGCAGCTTCTTTCGCACCTTTAGCTACATCATCGCCATGCTTAGCCAACTGCTCACTAGCTTCCTTGCTGAACTCTCGGCCGACCTTCCGACCGCTCTGCTCGCTTGCCTCGCCATAGAGTTTCTGGCGTATACGCTGATACTCCGCACTCTCACCCGTACTCTGGTAAAGTCGAGCGGTATGCTTGCCAATGTCATCTCCATAGCGGAAATCATCCAACCCCGCAAAGGAGAACTTCTTGTAACTCAAGTCATCCCAAAGATTCCCCAAACGGCTTCTAAAGAAGTCCTTGGTCGCACCATAGCTCTCCCGTGCTAGTGTGCTCAGATAGTTGTCAGACAACATCGTACGAGCTTGTTTTATATAAGATAAGCCCTTTTCAATCTTGGGCACCTGTGACAATCGGCTTACCAACTTGCTCTTGCCGGCTATCTTGGCTAACTTAGCAGGACCAATAAATGAAACGATTTCACTGATGATTTCTCCCGCAGCCTGTCCACTTTCGTAACCCGAAAACTGTCCAACCAATTTAATTTTATCACGAATCGGTTGCTGTTTCAAATCTTTGGCATGACGGGCATCATGTAGAATCGACCCCATGAGACTGCCATCGCGAGTACTGTCGTCTAAGGCATTAATCAAATCATTCACTTCTGGAATCATTGTGACTAATCCATAAGCAGTCCCAAGCGTATTTAGTAAGACTTCACCAAGAGCATTCTTCCCACCTTCTAGATCATCCTTCATCCACTGCGGAGTTTCTTTCCCCATGAGAGAATTATAACCAAACGTCAGACCTTCGTGGGTGTATTGGGCAAGATCAACACCAAATTCTACAGCTCCAAACGTTGCATCACCTAAAATGCCAAAGGCTGCATCCCCAAAACCTTTGATGTAGGCCCAGTTCGGATCATCCTTCATCCATTTAGTCATTCCGTCTAAACTATCAGAAAGGCCCTTACGCCAATCTCGCAACGTGGCCTGAATTGGATGGTGAAGGCGCCAATCCTTTTCTATCCTCTCCTTTTCCTTGTCTTCCAATTCCTTGGCTTTTTGTGCCTCTAGCTCGGCTTTCTGGACACTCTCATCTATCTGATCATCTATCTCCTTGACCTTATCTGCCATGGGGGAAAGATTGTTCACTACTTGGCTGATAATAGGATCGCTATAGTCTAGCTCATTTGTCTGCTGCAGTTGACCCAGCAATTCTTGCAGATATTGGAGACTAGTCTCCGTTGCCAATGCGGTGCCTTGGCCATCCCAAGTCGAGACTTTTTCTATCGTAGTCGTTATCACTTCCTTAGCATTCGAGAGATTACCTCCAAAATACTCATAGTTCCGAGCATCACTGGTTACAGAAATCAAATCACTGACACTATCTGTCGCGCTGTTGATTGTTTTCCGAATTTGGTCAATCTCACCTTTTAGCGTATCAAAATAGTCTCCTGTAGTCTTCAAAATACCTTGATTCAGTACAGCAGTACTCGACTTCTCACCAGTCGCTGATTGAAAACTCTCCACTTCCTTAGCAAAGTCACTTTGCAGACTGTATAGAAGATCCTTTAGCTGCATTAGCAACATATTATGCGAACTATTAATCTCGCCGGCGATCGCTTGCCCCACATTACCATACATGGAATTAGAAGTGATCACAGAATTATAAGAGCTTTTAGCAGCTTCCAAACTGCTAATTAATTTTTTAGATTGCGATTGGATTTCCTTAAAAACATCGTATAGCTCTGCTATATCAACATGAAATTCATCACTCATCTAATCCCTCCTTCTCTACTAACTTCTCATTCAAAAAGGCTAAATAAGCCAACTGATCTACCCTAGTCATAAAGGCTGTTGACAACTGGTGGCTTTTGATATAAGTCTGGCGAATGACTTCTTCTGAAATTCTTTCCTCCCATTCATTTTCATAGCCAAAATGAACAACATTCTTAATCATCATGTTGCTAACAAATACAGGCGGAAAAGCAGCAACTTCACCAAATGGCCATACTCGGCCAAAATAATCGATCACATAAGGGTCAAAACCTTCTGCTAACGGTGCCTTGCGTCCAGTCAGCATGACCAACGCTCCTGGCTCCTCAGAAAACATTTCCTTAAGCTCACTGTTCAGCAAATCCAAATCAAGCTCAACAACTGAACCAATCGGATAAATTTTTCCAAAATAGACATCTAGAATAGCCAAAAATAGAAAAAATGAATCTTCCGACCACACCTGCTCTTCTCCGTTAAAAGAGAAGGTAATCTGACCGTTCTGAGTACGGGTAAAAAGAATAGTCGTTCCAAGCAAAGAATTGTATTCGTACTGAGATCCTTTCAGCTTGATTAACTTGTATAATTCTCTCATCAAAGGGGGCCGTGCTCCCAGAAAATCTCCGAATTTGATAATAGTATCTGTTATTTCGAAATCAGTATCCGGCCACGTAGACAAGACTGTGCGAAAGTCCTCCAACTCTTGAGTATCTGCCATTAATTAAACCTCACATAATTCTTATTCTTATCAATTTGACTAGCATAGACAGCATCATCCTCAATGATTTTGTCACCCATCTTAGCCATCATATCTGCCCTTGCTTCTCCATACGTTTTATAAGCAGTCAAGGCTGAGTTCCAAGTATCTTGAATTGTATTAAATTTTTTAAAACGAGAAAGAGTTGTCGAGCTAACTTCTTTTTTTGACAAAGCTACTAGCTCATGAACACTTTTCTTAGCATTACTGACAACACTAGACCATTCTTCGGGTTGTACACCTACTTTATCTTGAGACATATTTCCTCCTTCTATTGAATGGAATTCCACCAAGACTGAGCTTGATCCCAAAAACTCTGCGCCGCTCCCAATAAATCTAACTGAGAGGCTTTCAATTTCACTAATTCACCATTGATATTTTTCAAGGTATCCTGATAATTATTTTCCATGTCGGTTAGATTTGTAACGCCACGCTCAAAATGAAATTTACATTGCTTTTTCAAATCTCCTTTCCAAGAACTATCAACAGAGATATCACCTGCAGGACTATTAAAAACTTTTTCTGCATCATCGATACTCTTATTTAGTAGAACGAGCTGTTCGTCTAAAATTTTCTTTGCAGCCTCTAATCGCTCTATTTTTGCGCCTACATTATCTGCTTCTTGCTTTTTTTGATCTCCGCTTAATTGGCAATTTCTCGCATTTTGAGCATATAAATCATTGTCGATAATTTCTACCATTACGTCTCCTTTCTTTATTCGTTTCCTCAGCTTTTCAAAAAAGACTAGGACAACGTCCTAGTACTTTATTTTGCATAATCAACTGCTCGCATTTCGCGAATGACTGTGACCTTGATATTTCCTGGATATTCCAAGTTGTTTTCAATCTTTTCACGCACATCATGCGCCAAGATTGTAATCTTATCATCCTTGATTTTCTCTGGACTGACCATGATTCGGATTTCACGACCTGCTTGAAGTGCAAAGCTTGTCTTAACTCCTTCAAAACTGTTCGCAATTTCTTCCAAATCTTGCAATCGCTTGATGTAGCTTTCCAGCGACTCACTGCGAGCTCCTGGACGAGCTGCGCTCAAGGCATCCGCTGCTGCAACGATGACTGCAATAACGCTCTCAGGTTCCACATCTCCGTGGTGGCTAGCAATTGTATTGATAACAACTGGATGTTCCTTATACTTGCGAGCTAACTCAGTTCCGATTTCCACGTGGCTACCTTCTACTTCTCGATCGATGGCCTTACCAATATCATGGAGGAAACCAGCACGACGAGCCAAGTTAACATTTTCACCCAACTCTCCAGCGATAACTCCAGCCAGTTTGGCAACCTCAATCGAGTGACGGAGAACATTTTGCCCGTAAGAAGTACGGAACTGCAAGCGACCCATGATCTTCATCAAATCAGGATGCAGATTAGGTGCTCCGATTTCATAGGCTGCGGCTTCACCATACTCTCGAATACGGTTATCAATCTCTAAGCGATTCTTTTCGACCAATTCCTCGATACGAGCCGGATGGATCCGACCATCCTTGAGAAGAGCTTCCATGGTCATCCGAGCAATCTCACGGCGAACTGGATCGAAACCTGAAAGAGTAACCACTTCAGGCGTATCATCAATGATAACATCAATCCCTGTCAAGCTTTCAAAGGTTCGAATATTGCGGCCTTCACGTCCGATAATCCGTCCCTTCATACTGTCATCAGGAAGATGAACCGTTGAATTTGTCTGTTCAGCCACATAGTCACCAGCAATCCGCTGCATAGCTTGAACCAAGATATCCTTGGCCACCTTGTCCGAACGCTCTTTGATATCCTGCTCTGCTTCCCGAATACGAGTCGCAATCTCCTTGGACAACTTGTCCTCGGTCTTGGTCAAGATAATCTCACGCGCTTCCGTCTGAGTCAAGGACGCTACCCGCTCAAGCTCAGCTTCTTTTTGCTTCTCTAGCTCAGCTACTTGTGCTTCACGCGCATCAATGTGTTTAGCTTTATCAGTCAGACTTTGTTCTTTGTGCTCCAAAGTCTTTTCCTTGTTGGTTAAATTATCATCTTTGCGGTCAAGACTACTTGCACGCTCTGTCAAGCGGCTTTCAATTTGTTTTAACTCCTGACGCTCAGACTTAAATTCTGCATCAACCTCTTCACGATATTTTCTGGCTTCTTCTTTTGCCTCCAAAAGTGCTTCTTTTTTAAGCGAACTGGTTTCGCGCATCGCTTCTTTGACAATCAAATCAGCTTCGCGTTCTGCCTGACCGCGTAAATTGGTTGCTTCTTGTTCAGCATTTAAAAGAGTAAGTTCCGCGGCTTCTTTAGATGCTTTCATCTTAACCGCGATTCCTACATACCCAATCACTAAACCAATGATGGCAGCAAAAACAAATGCAGCTATCGTATATAAGCCCATGTTTTTACTCCAAATCTATTTAATTATTGAATTCAAAATTCCTTTTTATTCTATCATAAATAGCAGAAATTCACAAATCAATTTTTTGAAAAAGAAGGCCGTTTTTTGCCTATTATTGGGCGAAAAGGCGCTAAATCAAAGAATTTAATATATAAAATTTTTTTATTTCCTAACTCTTATTTTTTTATGCTATAATCAAAAGGAAGTGTTTGAATGTCGCTTTTGAAACCTGATCTCATTTTCAGGTTCCAATTTTAAAATTTTAAAGGAGAAATCATGTCTAAAGAAGTTATCGTTGAAAGTTTTGAGCTTGACCATACAATCGTAAAAGCACCCTATGTCCGCCTCATTGGCGAGGAAACTGGTCCCAAAGGAGATATTATCTCTAACTTTGATATTCGCTTGGTGCAGCCAAATGAAGACTCTATTCCGACGGCTGGCCTGCATACCATCGAGCATTTACTAGCTATGCTCATTCGCAAGCGGATTGATGGTATGATTGACTGCTCACCTTTCGGTTGCCGCACAGGTTTCCATATGATTATGTGGGGACAGCACTCAGCGACTGAAATTGCTCAAGTCATCAAATCTTGCTTAGAAGAAATCGCTGAGACAACTACTTGGGAGGATGTCCCTGGTACTACTATCGAATCCTGTGGCAATTACAAGGATCATAGCCTCTTTTCTGCCAAAGAATGGGCGAAACTCATTCTCAGCCAAGGGATCTCTGACAATGCTTTCGAGCGCCATGTCCTCTAAGCAGAGGGATTTTTATCTTCTAGGATTTTATTATTTGCGCTAAAAATAAAAAAATTAACCCGTCCTTCTGGAAACAGAGGGCGGGTTTGTTCTTTTTATTCCTGCATAGCATAGCCAATGCCACGGACAGTTTTGATATAGCTAGTCTGACCAGCAATATCAATCTTACTACGTAGATAGCGAATATAGACATCTACTACATTAGTTTCAGTGGCACCTTCATACTTCCAGACACGTTCTAGAAGCTGCTCGCGGCTCATGACCTTTTGGTTGCTCATCAACGTCACTAGT
Source organism: Streptococcus sp. Marseille-Q8145 (assembly GCF_965112035.1). Taxonomy (NCBI): domain Bacteria; kingdom Bacillati; phylum Bacillota; class Bacilli; order Lactobacillales; family Streptococcaceae; genus Streptococcus; species Streptococcus sp. Marseille-Q8145. Next base: position 543,837 of record NZ_CBCOPQ010000001.1, read on the forward strand.
AGATCATATTCCCGTCGTGTCAAGGCAATCACTTCCTCTCCACGATAGACGATATGATTTTTCAAATCAACTCGTAGATTGCGGTAAGCAGTCGGTGTTTTTAGCTTGCTACAATGCTGGTCGATAAAGTCCCGACCTCGAAAAATATCGGAGACCTTCTCAACCAAATCACTAATAATAAAAGGTTTGACGGTATAGGAAACAGCAAAGCGCTGAATCTCATCTGCATGTTCTTTGATCTCTTCACGGCTGGCTAAGACGATAATGACTGAGGCCGGCTTGAACAAACTCAGTTGCCTAGCAAACTCACTAGCGGTCATATCCTGCAGGTCATAATTAAGCAAAAATAGATCATAGTCATTTTCTCTAGCTAGTGCCAAACCTTGACTTCCTGTCTCAACTACATCCAAAAGAAATGCTTCCTTTTGCAGTTCCAAAGTCACAAATCGTGCAAGATTCTTTTCATTTTCTACTAATAAAATTCGCTTTGCCATAGGCCTATCCTATTTTTCGTCATACCAAGAGTAGTGGAAGGTTCCTTCTTTGTCTTTACGTTGGTAAGTGTGGGCACCAAAGTAGTCACGTTGCGCTTGGATCAAGTTCGCTGGAAGGTCAGCTGAACGGTAGCTATCAAAGTAAGTAATGGCAGCTGAGAAGGTTGGTACTGGTACACCAGCTTGAACAGCAAGAGCTACGATATCACGCACTGCTTGTTGGTACTTAGCAGTAACATCCAAGAAGTACTCATCCAAGAGAAGGTTGGCAAGGTCTGCATCACGGTTGTAAGCATCTGTGATCTTTTGCAAGAAACGAGAACGGATGATACAACCATCACGCCAGATAGATGCGATGTCCGCAAATGGCAAGTTCCAGTTATTTTCTTTAGAAGCCACACGCAATTGAGCAAAACCTTGTGCGTATGAAATGATCTTTGAGAAGTAAAGGGCTTGACGGATCTTTTCGATCAACTCAGCCTTGTCTCCTTCAAATTTGAAGGCAGCTGGTTTTGGAAGCACCTTGCTAGCATGCACACGCTCTTCTTTGTAAGTAGAGATGTAACGGGCAAATACGGACTCAGTGATTAGTGACAATGGCACACCAAGGTCAAGCGCTGATTGGCTGGTCCATTTACCAGTTCCCTTGTTACCTGCAGCATCAAGGATGTAGTCTACGATTGGTCCATCTTGGCCTTCATCGTCTTTGCGGCTCAAGATATCAGCTGTGATTTCGATCAAGTAGCTGTCCAATTCACCCTTGTTCCACTCAGTAAAGATTTCGGCCATGTCTTCTGCAGAAAGGCCAAGCAAGTGTTGCATGAGGTCATAGCTTTCTGCGATCAATTGCATATCACCGTACTCGATACCGTTGTGGACCATTTTCACATAGTGACCAGCTCCATCAGGACCGATGTAAGTCACACATGGTTTGCCATCTTCTGGTGCTTTAGCTGAGATTTCCTCAAGAACATCAGCAACCAATTCGTAGGCTTCTTTTTGTCCGCCAGGCATGATAGAAGGACCTTCAAGGGCACCTTTTTCACCACCAGAAACTCCAGTACCGATAAAGTTGATACCTGAGTTTGCCAATTCTTCATTACGACGGATGGTATCTTTGTAGAAAGTGTTTCCTCCGTCAATCAAGATATCACCCTTGTCAAGGTGTGGAAGAAGGGCTTGGATGGTTGCGTCTGTACCAGGTCCAGCTTGAACCATGAGCATGATGCGACGAGGTTTTTCGATAGATTGAACGAAAGACTCTACATCGTAGCTTGGAACAAATTTCTTTTCAGGATGGCAAGCGATTACGTCTTCTGTTTTTTCTTTACTACGGTTGTAAATGGCAACTGTATAACCACGAGATTCGATATTTAGGGCAAGGTTACGACCCATTACGGCCATACCTACGACACCAAAGTTTGCTTTTGTCATTTTCTACTCCTATAATCTTAGTTGTTTAATCTGTTATATTTTAACATTTTTACATGGTAATGAAAAGTATTTAGCTGATAGAAATGCTTTTCTGATGGATGATAAACAAACAGCCAGAAGTTGTAACTCCCAGCTGTTTGGATATCTTAGACACATTTAGATTTATTTCTCATCAACTTCGATGACAGCTTGTTCATCTTGTTTAAGCTTGTTGACAGTCATATTGACGCCAAGTGCTCCAGCTAACAGTTGACGAATGTCAAAGCCTGCCCCTTGAGAAACTTGATCAATGCTCTGCATGATGTCGCCGACCATTTTAGAAGCGTTGCCTTCACCATACATGGTAATCTTATCTACCTTGGTCAATGGCTCTGCCACCGCACGAGCGATTTCTGGCAATTTATCGACAATCATCTCCGTAATCGCAGCTTCCTGCATCTTCTTCATGGCTTCTGCTTTCTTGTCCAAACCTTGGGCTTCCGCTTCTAGTTTAAGACGAATGGCTTCCGCTTCTGCACGTCCTTTGGCTTCAATAGCTTCTGCTTCTTGCAGTTGCGCAAATTTCTCAGCCTCGGCTTGAGCCTTGCGGGCTTCCGCTTCTTTTTGTGTTTCAAAGAGTTCCGCTTCGGCCTGACGCTGACGTTCAATCAATTGCGCTTCTGCGGCCTGTTGACGGGCATATTTTTCAGCTTCGGCTTGCTTGCGGATATTGGCATCCAATTCCTGCTCACGAACCTTAACTTCCCGTTCTTTGACTTCCGCTTCTTTTTCCTGCTTCATGATGTTTGCTTCTGCCGCCACACGTTCTTGTTCACGACGCTGGATTTCTGCCTCAATCCCTTTAGCCGCGTCCGCTTTAGCTTGCGCAATATCTGCTTCCTGCTTGAGGGCAGCTTGTTTCAGTTTGAGTTCATTTTGCTTTTGAGCAATTTCCAAGTCAGCGGCCACGCGCTTGTCGTTAGCCAACTTGTCCTGCTCAGCCTCAACTTCCTTACGCTCACGTTCAGCCTTCGCCTTGGCAATCAAAGCGTCTTTCTTGATCGTTTCGACATTTTCGATACCGAGATTATCAATCACACCACCTTCATCAGAGAAGGATTGAACGGTAAAGGCAATGACTTCCAGACCCATCTTAGCCAAATCTGGTGCTACGTTATCTTGCACTTTAGAGGCAAATTCCTGACGGTCATTGACCATCTTGCGCAATTCCATCTGGCCGATTACTTCACGAAGGTTCCCTTCGAGGACATCTTGGACAGAGTTGGAAATATCAGTGGTATTCCAATTAAGGAAGTTTTCTGCCGCACGATCAATCATTTCGTCCGTAGTACCAATCTTCAACTTAACAGCCGCATCCGCACGAACGTTGATAAAATCAAGTGTCGGCACAGACTCAGAAGTACGGACGTCTGTAGAAAACTGCTCAATATCCAGATAAGAGCGCTGCTCTACAAAAGGAATCATGAAGCCAGCCTTACCTCTCAAATGGCGCTGCTTACGCAGACCAGTAATAACGACTACTTCATTTGGCTTAGCATTGACATACCCCTTAGCCAAAAGAATAATAAGCACGATGGCTGCAACGATTGCAAAAATCAACCAGCCTGGGATAAATAACATATCCATAGAAACTTCCTTTCTTTTTCCAGAGCAATAGACGAATGCATTGCCCAAATATATTTTTAGTTAGTATATCAAAAAATTAACAGTTTGCAAAACTTTTACTGCTACTCCTATCCAACTTCCAAAATTCCCCCTCAAACAAAAAAAGATAGCCCCCATTCATTGAGGAAGCTATCCATCTTTTATTAGTCATTTCTTCCAAAAATACGAAGGATGCTGAGGAAGAGATTGATAAAGTCGAGATAAAGGCTCAAAGCCAGAGAAAGGGCCCAACCAAGTCCAGCTTGTCCCCCTGTCTGCTCATAGACATAGCGAATTTTTTGATTATCCCAAGCAATCAAACCTGCGAAAATGACAACACTGACGTAGCTGACAATATAGTCTATCATATCGCTACCGAGGAAAATATTGACAAAACTTGCGATTACAATCCCAATCAGGCCTGCAATCATAGCTCGGCCCATGCCAGATAAATCTTTTTTAATGATGGCGCCCATGGCTGCCATAACAAGGAAAACAGCCGCACTAACTGCAAATGCTTTGAAGACCACGCCTCCTGTGTACATGGCCACAATGAAACTCATGGTAAATCCGTTTAGGGCTGAGTAGCTCAAAAAAAGCGGAAGAGCAGCTGGACTATTGCGGAGGCCTCTGCTGGAAGCTGACCAAACCAAGGCCAGCTCAATAAAGATAGCTCCATAGTAAATCCAGCTATAATGGAGCAAAATCTCAACTAGAGCTGTTTGGAAGGTCGTCAGCATTAAGCCTGAAACCAAGGCAGAGATGGCAATTCCCATCCCAACAAATCCGTAGACCTTAGAATAAAAACTAGAAAGTCCACTGTTTTCTTGAATAATTGTATTGTTCATAATGTCTCCTTTTTACATTTTAATTTTTCATCATCTTTCGATGATATTTTTTACGCCCACTCAGCTTTTGTCGCCAAGGTGCCGTCGCCTCTTTGATCGCCCAATATTTGTCCACCATGGTCACAACGAAGGACTCCTTGTAGCGCGGTGGTGCTAAGGTAGCCCCCCACATGTGCTTGATGATAATATCTTCTTCAACTCGATTGAGCTTGGTAATCTTGCGGGCATTTCGGACTGCTAGGCGGGGATGAACCCAGGCATGACTCTTTTTAAACTTGGTTTCGCGCCAGTCATAATAAAATAGATCATGCAGAAGAGCACCTCGTGCTGTACTGCGGGCATTCCAGCCAAATTTTTTAGCAATCTTATAACTAGTATAACTGACATTGATCGAATGTTCAAGCCGATTGGAATGAATATGATGCGTAATTCCTTTTAAGCGTTGGACGCTGGGCTTCTCGATCAAATGCCCCACATAGGCCATAAATTCATCATCTTCTCTGTAAGGCATGTCATCACCTCCATTTAGTTTTATTATAGAGAGATTTCTAAAAGCTAGCTTAAAGCAAACATCAGAATGCCGGCTGCCACAGCAACGTTAAGACTTTCAGCCTGCCCCTTCATGGAAATATGAACCAAAACATCAGCCGCATCCGTCATTTCTTGGCTGATACCTTGACCTTCATTACCCATGACTAGGAGGAAATTCTCATTTTTTTCGACCTCTTGATAATCCACAGAATCTTCTGATAAAGTCGAAGCCAGAATTTGCAGGTCACTTTGACGAGCTAGGGCCAGCATATCCTCTCTGCTCACGCGATAAATGGGCAGATGAAAATGGCTGCCCTGCATAGAACGCAAGGTTTTAAGATTGTAAATGTCAGCGGAGTGGATAGAAATGAAAACTCCTTGATAACCCGCCGCATCCGCTGTTCGGATGATGGTTCCGACATTACCCGGATCCTGCACATCTTCTAAAAAGAGATAGGCTCCCTCAAGCTTTTCAGGAATATTCTGCTCATCAAAGGCCAATTCTGCGACGATTCCCTGAGGAGTCTTGCTGTCTGCCAAATCACTGAGAATCTCTGGACTGACAAAAATCGTCTGGGAAAATGCTGACAAACGCTCTTCGTACTCCGCTAAAGCAAAAATTCGAAGAATCCTCGCCTGACTGGCCAGAGCCTCCTCAAAAAGATGCCAGCCCTCAATCAAATAAGACTCGCTACGATATTTTTTTTGATGTAGCTTTTTAGCTTTTTTCACCACATTATTGGCTTTTGAGGTTATAATATTCATAAATACATTATAACACAATTTAGCAGTTTTGAACTCATCCTCTAGACTTATCCTCAGAGAAAATCTTGTCTCCAGCAAGCAGCTGCTCTTTGCGCTCTGGGCTGAGAAGCGAGTTTCAAACCGCTACAAAAGGAGGTAACTATGCAAAAAGTAAGAATGATTGCGCAAGGACGAGTCCAAGGCGTCGGCTTTCGTTGGGGCGTTTACTCCCTCGCTCTGCAAATCGGCGGGATTACCGGTCGCGTCTGGAATAATGACGACGGTACAGTCGAAATTTTGGCTCAAGCTGAAAGCTCTGCTCTCATGGCCAAGTTCATTCAAGAAATCCGCAAGGGACCAACTCCTTTTTCAAAAGTCAGCTATTTAGATGTCACTATGGCCAATTTTGATTCCTATACCGACTTTAAAATTGCAAATTAGGTCTGCAGAACTATTGTATATTTCCTTAAAAAACAGTAGAATAGATAGGTATTATTTTTTAGAAACAAAGGAAATGAACTCGTGAAAACATTTAAACGTATTTTATTCTCTGGAATGAGCTTGTCCCTCCTTCTATTATTGACAGGGTGTGTCGGACGAGACAAGGCCGGCAATCCTTCTGGTATCATTTGGGATGTGCTTGGTCGGCCTATGGCAGATAGCATCCAGTTCTTTGCCAAGGATTCAGGCCTTGGTTATGGTCTAGCGATTATTATCGTTACACTCATCGTGCGGCTGATTATTTTCCCATTGGGAATCTATCAGTCTTGGAAGGCTACTCTTCAGTCAGAAAAGATGAACTACTTCAAGCCCATCTTTGCCCCTATCCAAGAACGAATCAATAATGCCGAAACGCAAGAAGAAAAACTAGAAGCGCAGCAAGAACTTATGGCTGCTCAAAGAGAAAATGGTCTGAGTATGTTTGGCGGTATCGGCTGCCTCCCTCTACTCATTCAAATGCCTTTCTTCTCAGCCCTCTTCTTTGCTGCCCAATACACAAACGGTGTAGCCAGCAGTACATTCCTTGGCATCAATCTTGGAAAACCTAGTCTAGCCTTGACTCTCATTGTCGGTGTACTCTACTACATCCAGTCACTTCTTTCCCTACATGGTATCGAAGATGAGACCCAAAAAGCGCAGATGAAGAGTGCAACTTACATGAGCCCGATTATGATCGTAGTCTTCTCTTTCATGTCACCAGCAGCCGTGACGCTCTACTGGGTAGTCGGTGGTTTCGTTCAAATTATCCAACAATTCATCATTAACTACTTAATGCGTCCTCGGATCAGAAAGCAAGTAGCTGAAGAATACAAAAAGAATCCTCCGAAAGCTATGAGCAATGCAGGTCGCATCAAAGATGTGACACCAAAAGCGAGCCAAGCAATCACTCAAAACAATAAAAAGAAAAAGAATCGCAACGCTGGCAAACAACGTTCTAGATAAATAAACTATCCACGTCCCTTCAAGATTTCCTATCTAATCTTGGAGGGATTTTTTTACTACTCGCCCTAATAATACTAAAAGAGAGGCTGGGACAAAAGTCCTAGCCTCTCAATTGTCTTTGGATTGTCGAGCAAGACGCAGTGGTTGAGTGGGCTCTACTACGCTGATTTCATCAGCTTTTACAGCCCTACTCAACTATGCGGAGGTGGGACGACGAAATCGAATTCTAACGAATGACCGATTTCTGTCCCACTCTCTCTTTCTTAAACTTTTAATCAATATACTTCAACTTTCCTCGGAAATCTTCCAGACTTTCATAACCTTTTTCTGCCATAATAGCCTTGAGTTCTGCGGTAATGCGCTCAAAGGCTGCCACTCCTTCTTTATGAAGGGTTGTTCCTACCTGCACCATACTGGCTCCACAGAGGATATGCTCAAAGGCATCGCGCCCTGTCAGGACACCCCCAGTTCCGATGATTTGGATTTCCGGTTTCAGGCGTTGGTAAAAGGCATGGACATTGGCCAGAGCCGTAGGCTTGATGTACTGGCCTCCAATACCGCCAAAACCGTTTTTCGGACGAATGACCACTGACTCATCTTCTATATAAAGACCGTTTCCGATTGAATTTACACAATTGACAAACTTGAGCGGATAGTTGTTAAAAATCGCAGCGGCCTGATCAAAATGCACGATATCAAAGTAAGGAGGCAGCTTGATGCCCAGTGGTTTGGTGAAATAAGCAAAAACCTCTGATAAGATACGATCAGTTGTTTCAAAATCATAGGCAATCTGTGGCTTACCTGGAACGTTTGGACAGGAGAGATTGAGCTCAGTAATCCCTTTAAAGTCGCTTGCCTGCACTTTCTTGAGAATGGTGTGAGTCTCTTCTGGCGACATACCGACCAAAGAGAGGAAGAAAGTGCGATTTGGTTCACTTTCCTGGAGTTCCAGCAGATAGTCAAGATAATAATCTAAACCATTATTGGGCAGGCCCATGGAGTTGATAGAGCCCAATGGCACATCCTGATAGCGAGGCTCTGGGTTTCCTTGACGAAATTCCAGCGTTGCCGTCTTAGTCACAAAGGTTCCTGCAGCAGAGTTTTTGACTTCTTCTAACTCTTCCACTGTCATACAAGCAACTCCTGCAGCATTCATCAGGCAGTTATCAAAATCAAAACCCGCAATTTTTGTCTTGGTTGTTGTCATTATTTTGACCTCTTATTCCTTAATTTTCTCTATTATATCATTAAAATTCTTCCTATAAAGGATTTCTCCTAATTTTCTAGCAAAAGGTTCGGCATTTCCACCTAGAACCTTCAAATAAATATTATGGAAATTTTCAGAAAATTCAACTTTTTTCTTTACACCCTAAAAAAATTCTGCTATAATGGCTCGTGTAATAAAATATAACAACAAAAGGAGAACGATATGACATCTGCTAAAGACTATATCCAAAGCGTGTTTGCAACTGTAAAAGCTCGTAATGGGCATGAGGCCGAATTTCTCCAGGCGGTTGAAGAATTCTTCAGCACTTTAGAGCCTGTATTTGAAAAACACCCTGAGTATATCGAAGAAAACATCTTAGCACGTATCACTGAGCCTGAGCGCGTGATTTCTTTCCGTGTTCCTTGGGTTGACCGTGATGGAAAAGTGCAAGTCAACCGTGGTTATCGCGTGCAATTCAACTCAGCTGTTGGACCATATAAAGGCGGACTTCGTTTCCACCCAACTGTAAACCAAGGGATCTTGAAATTCCTCGGATTTGAACAAATCTTTAAAAACGTCTTGACTGGACTTCCTATCGGTGGAGGTAAAGGGGGATCAGACTTCGATCCTAAAGGAAAAACGGACGCCGAAGTCATGCGCTTCTGCCAAAGCTTCATGACTGAATTGCAAAAATACATCGGACCATCACTTGACGTCCCAGCTGGTGATATCGGTGTCGGCGGACGTGAAATCGGTTATCTCTACGGTCAATACAAACGTCTTAACCAATTTGATGCGGGTGTCTTGACTGGTAAACCTCTTGGATTTGGTGGTAGCTTGATTCGTCCAGAAGCAACTGGTTATGGTTTGGTTTACTACACTGAAGAAATGCTCAAAGCTAATGGTAACAGTTTTGCTGGTAAGAAAGTGGTAATTTCAGGTTCTGGTAACGTAGCTCAATATGCTCTTCAAAAAGCGACTGAACTTGGTGCGACTGTTATCTCTGTATCTGACTCAAACGGTTATGTCATCGATGAAAATGGTATTGACTTCGATCTTTTGGTTGATGTTAAAGAAAAACGCCGTGCTCGTTTGACTGAGTATGCAGCTGAGAAAGCAACTGCTACTTACCATGAAGGTTCTGTATGGACTTACGCTGGAAACTACGACATCGCTCTTCCATGTGCGACTCAAAACGAAATCAATGGTGACGCAGCTAAACGTCTGGTTGCTCAAGGAGTTATCTGCGTATCAGAAGGTGCTAACATGCCTAGTGACCTTGATGCGATTAAAGTCTACAAAGAAAACGGAATCCTTTACGGACCTGCCAAAGCTGCCAACGCTGGTGGTGTAGCTGTATCAGCGCTTGAAATGAGCCAAAACAGCCTTCGCCTTTCATGGACTCGTGAAGAAGTTGACGGACGTCTCAAAGACATCATGACCAACATCTTCAATACAGCTAAAACTACCGCTGAAACATACGGTCTTGGTACTGATTACCTTGCAGGAGCAAATATCGCTGCCTTCGAAAACGTAGCAAATGCTATGATTGCTCAAGGTGTGGTTTAACATCTTGAATATACAATATAAGTGCACAATAAAAACTCATAAGATTTTCTAGTAAAATAGAGTTGAACCAACTAGTTACGAAAGGAAATCTTATGAGCTATCACCATTTTACTATAGATGAGCGCGAAAGTATTCTGATTTACCGTATGCAAAGTCTAAATTTTTCTCAAATTGCTAAGTTACTTCATCGTCATCCGTCTAGTAGTAGTCGCGAGTGGAAACAACATCTAAGAGAAGGAAGCTATTCTCCAAGTCATGCACAGGAATCTTACCATATTGCTAAATCACACTGTGGGCGGAAACGGATACTTGAAATAGATCATCATTTAAGTAATACTGTCAAACATCTATTTCTCGATTGCCATGGTCTCCTGAAGAAATAGAAGGTCAGTTGCGATTAGAGTATAGAAAAGCTGTTATTAGTTATCAAACGATTTATAGAGCCATCTATCGCGGTCACTTTGGCGACAAGCTTTCATATGGTACTCCTGGTGTCATTCGAAAGCTCCGCCACTGTGGGAAAACACGTCATACGAAAGCTTATGTAGAAAATAGAGGGAGGATTTCTATTTCTCATACCATTCACGAAAGACCCGAAGAAGCAAACAAGCGAACTAGGATTGGTGATTGGGAAGCAGACACGGTTGCAGGAAAAATTGGAAAAGCTTGTCTAGTTACTCTAACGGATCGTTATTCTCGTTTTCTTAAAATCAAGAAGGTAGCGGTCAAGAAAAGCAAACTGGTCATAGAGGCTATGGTACAAATGTTGGAGCCCTTGCCGAAAGAAACCGTCACTCCAGATAGAGGAAAAGAATTCACGAAGCATCAAGATTGGACCGACAAATTAAAGGTAGAGGTCTATTTCCCAAACCCTCATGCGCCTTGGCAAAGGGGAACCAATGAGAATACCAATGGATTACTACGAGAATATTTTCCCAAAGGGAGCGATTTAACATTCATTGACGAGCACACCATTCAGCTGTGGGAGGATAAACTTAATAATAGACAGCGAAAGTGTCTCAACTGGAAAACACCTTATGAAGTATTTTATGGCAAAATTGTGCACTTAATTTGACAATTCAAGCTACAACAAAAGAGACTCCATAATTCCAACAGTGATTTTACCCACTACAGAAATTATAGAGCCTTAAAAGCTAGAGTTCCGCCACTGGGAATCTCTAGCTTTTTTTGTGACTGAGAACTATTTTGTCCCAGACTCTTTTTCTGAGATGTTAACCCATCGTTCACAACTCTTTAGTGATTCATATCCAAGCTAGAAAGAATTAATCTTCTTCCTTCAATCTTGGTTTAATCAAGCTGACACCTGCGAGTGTCGCAACAATTCCTAAACCAAGTACTGCTGCAGACGATGATTTCTCACCTGTATTTGGCAGAGCAGTAGTTCCAGGAACTCTTGGTTCCACCGGCTTATTCGGTACTGGTTTATTTGGTACCGGAGCTGGAGTTGGTGGAACAGGTTTTGGTTCTGGAGTTGGTGTTGGTGGAACCTCTGCCTTCTTGTACGTTACGACTTCATCTGCTGGTTTAGCTGAATCTGCTGTAACCTTCACATCTGCTACGCTTGCTTTGTCCGCTACGTAACCCTTGATGTCTGGTGAAGTTTGTCCCTTGATCACGTCATCTTGTGAGGTCCATGCGCCTTTTTCTACGATTTCTTTCGTTACGACATTGACTTTCAGAATACGCGTGAATTTAGCGCTGTCTGTGAAGCTTGGTGCTGCTTCCTTGCCATTTTCGTATACGTACTTGATCGTACGGCTCAATTCTTTCACAGCTTCTTGTTGAGCTGACTTGATCTTGTCATCTGTCCACTTAGGTCCATCCGGATTCTTAGGATCCATTGGATCGTTTGGTTTCGGTGGATTGTTTGGATCGAATGGTACTACAACTTGACGCATAACAACGGTGAAGGTTTGGTCCTTCTTAGCGTCATTATCGAAGGTCTTAGGTCCCTTGAACTCATCGTTCACCACTTCGTAGCCCTTGTCTGTCAATTCTTTCAGACGAGTTGCGTAGTTAGTAGTTCCGATTGGCTCACCTGACTTACCGCTTTCAACGACCTTACCAACTTCCTTGTTGTTATCATCTTGGTCTACGAATGTGATAATCGCTTTTTGACCATCTTTAACATAATTGATTGGTGTATCCTGAGTTGGATCACTTGGAATTGGTGGTGGGTTGTAACCCTTGCTTGGATCGCTCGGATCTTTCGGTGTCAATGGGGTTGTGCCATCTGGGCCTACTGGGGTAGTGCCTGGTACATCTGGAATTACTGGAAGGTCAGTGCCTGGTTTCGTTGGATCTGTTGGATCATTTGGATATGGAAGATTTGGAACTTTTGGAAGTCCGTCTGGTACATTTGGTACATATGAACCAAGTTTCTTGTATTGTACAACTTCTTCGCTATCCTTATCATCAGGAGTCACTGTCTTCGCTGCTACATTAGCCTTATCTGCCACAAAGCCAGTTACAACTGGTGTAGCTTCTTGAGCCAATTCTTTCGTAGCTGGTGTCCATGGAGTGAAAGTCTTTTCTCCAGTGGCAGCATTTATTTTACCAGTACGTGTGAAGGCTGCTTCTTGAGTCACTGGAGCTTTCAGAGCTGGACGACCGGCTGTTTGGCCATCTGCGTATTCGTACTTAATCTTACGAGTGACTTTTCTATTCAACTCAGCTGGATTAGTATTGTCATCCAAGCGAGGTGTCACAACAACTGTCCAAGTTTGGTCTTTTGTCTTATCATTATCAAACTTCTGACCATTTGGTTGAGTGAAGCCATCACTTACAAGTTTGTAACCAGCTTGTTTCAATTGTTCGATACGAGCTGCTGTTGAGTAAGCTACTGGCTCACCTGACTTACCAGCTACAGAGTCTGTGTAAAGAGTCTTAGCTTCAACACCATTCTTACCATCTGTTACGTACTTGATAGAACCACGTTGCTCATCCAAATTATATTTGACAACTTCCACTGGATTTTCAGAAGTAGGGTCAACAGTCACACCTGGAACTTTTGGTTTGTCTGGACTGTAGCCTGTGATCGCCGGAGATGTCACTTCTGGAAGATTAGCATTTGGTTTATCCCAAGCACCAGGAGTTTTCTCACCTGTCACCTTGTTAACAGAAACTGGACGAGTAAACGTTACTGGCTGAGTAACTGTTGGAGGAAGTGCTGGGCGACCTTCTGTTACACCATCACCGTATTGGTATTGAATAGTCCGAGTAACATTTTTCGTTTCTTGTGTAGTTTCAATAACTGGAGTAACGACAACTGTCCAAGTTTGGTCTTTTGTCTTATCGTTATCAAACTTCTGACCATTTGGTTGAGTGAAGCCATCACTTACAAGAGTGTAACCAGCTTGTTTCAATTGTTCGATACGAGATGCTGTTGAGTAAGCTACTGGCTCACCTGACTTACCAGCCACAGAATCTGTGTAAAGAGTCTTAGCTTCAACACCATTCTTACCATCTGTTACGTACTTGATAGAACCACGTTGTTCATCCAAGTTATACTTGACAACTTCTACTGGATTTTCAGAAGTAGGATCAACAGTCACACCTGGAACTTTTGGTTTGTCTGGACTGTAGCCTGTGATCGCTGGAGATGTCACTTCTGGAAGATTAGCATTTGGTTTATCCCAAGCACCAGGAGTTTTCTCACCTGTCACCTTGTTAACAGAAACTGGACGAGTAAACGTTACTGGTTGAGTAACTGTTGGAGGAAGCGCTGGGCGACCCTCTGTTACACCATCACCATATTGGTATTGAATAGTCCGAGTAACATTTTTCGTTTCTTGTGTAGTTTCAACAACTGGAGTAACGACAACTTTCCAAACTTGGTCTTTGGTCTTATCATTATCAAACTTCTGACCATTTGGTTGAGTGAAGCCATCACTTACAAGAGTGTAACCAGCTTGTTTCAATTGTTCGATACGAGATGCTGTTGAGTAAGCTACTGGCTCACCTGACTTACCAGCCACAGAATCTGTGTAAAGAGTCTTAGCTTCAACACCATTCTTACCATCTGTTACGTACTTGATAGAACCACGTTGTTCATCCAAGTTATACTTGACAACTTCTACTGGATTTTCAGAAGTAGGATCAACAGTCACACCTGGAACTTTTGGTTTGTCTGGACTGTAGCCTGTGATCGCTGGAGATGTCACTTCTGGAAGATTAGCATTTGGTTTATCCCAAGCACCAGGAGTTTTCTCACCTGTCACCTTGTTAACAGAAACTGGACGAGTAAACGTTACTGGTTGAGTAACTGTTGGAGGAAGCGCTGGGCGACCTTCTGTTACACCATCACCATATTGGTATTGAATAGTCCGAGTAACATTTTTCGTTTCTTGTGTTGTTTCAACAACTGGAGTAACGACAACTTTCCAAACTTGGTCTTTTGTCTTATCGTTATCAAACTTCTGTCCACTTGGTTGAGTGAAGCCATCACTTACAAGTTTGTAACCTGCTTGTTGAAGTTGAGCGATACGGCTAGCAGTTGAATAAACAACATCTTCACCTGATTTACCTGTAACACCGTCTGTATAAAGAGTCTTAGCTGGAACACCGTTTTGTCCATCTGTTACATACTCAATGATACCGCGTTGATCATCTTGGCTGTAGCTTACTACTTCATCTTCGTTAGGAGATGTAGGAGTAACAGTTGCAGCTGGAACGCTTGGTTTGTCTGGAGTGAAACCAGTAACTGCTGGAGAATCAACTTTTGGAAGTTCTTCACTTGGCTTGTTCCATTGACCAGGAGTTTCAACACCTGTCACCTTGTTCACAGAAACTGGGCGAGTAAATGTTGTTGTTTGAGTAACTGGGCGAGGAAGTGCTGGACGACCTGTGGTCACTCCATCCTTGTATTGGTAACGAACGTTACGAGTAACATCTTTCGTTTCTTGTTTTGTCTCAATACGTGGAGTAAGAACAACTTCCCATTTCTGATCTACATTGTTATTACTGTCAAATCTTTGACCGCCGGCTTTAGTAAAGCCATCGCTAACAAGATCATAACCTAACTGTTTAAATTCGTTGATTTTCTCAGTTGTTGTGTAGTTGACAGGTGTGTTTGAGTTGCCTGTTACGTTATCTGTGTGGAGAGTCTTGGCTTCAACACCATTCTTACCATCTGTACGGTAAACGATGTTTCCCTTTTGAGTTGCAGCTGAATAGCTTACAATTTCACGCCAACTTGGATCTGTTGGTGAAACAGATGCTGAATTTACACGTGGTTTATTTGGTGTAAAGCCTTTAATCGCTGGTGTATCAACCGCAGCTACAGTACGAGTATTTGGAGTCCAGTTTCCATATGTCTTTTGACCAGTTACTGGATCTTCTGACACTTGACGAGTGAATTGAACATTTTGTTGCACTTCACGTGGAAGGGCTGGACGACCTGAAGTCACACCATCTTCGTATTCGTAAGCGACTGTACGAGTAACATCCTTAGTTTCAGTTGTTACTTTCGGATCATTCTTACGGTATGAAACGATTTCACGCCAGCTTGGATCTGTTGGAGCAACAGATGCTGAATTTACACGTGGTTTATTTGGGGTAAAGCCTGCTACTTCTGGACTATCAACCGCAGCTACATTTTGACGAGCTGGTGTCCAATTGCCGTATGTCTTTACTCCAGTTACTGGGTCTTCTGACACTTGACGAGTGAATTGAACATTTTGTTGCACTTCACGTGGAAGGGCTGGACGACCTGCTGTCACACCATCTTCATATTCGTAAGCGACTGTACGAGTAACATCCTTAGTTTCAGTTGTTACTTTCGGATCATTCTTACGGTATGAAACGATTTCACGCCAGCTTGGATCTGTTGGTGAAACAGATGCTGAATTTACACGTGGTTTATTTGGGGTAAAGCCTGCTACTTCTGGACTATCAACCGCAACTACATTTTGACGAGCTGGTGTCCAATTGCCGTATGTCTTCACTCCAGTTACTGGGTCTTCTGACACTTGACGAGTGAATTGAACATTTTGTTGCACTTCACGTGGAAGGGCTGAACGACCTGAAGTTACACCATCTTCGTATTCGTAAGCGACTGTACGAGTAACGTCTTTAGTTTCAGTTGTTACCTTAGGAGCATTCTTATCATAGTAAACAATCTCAGTTCCTGGAGTAGAACTTGCGTTCACTGTGATACCATCCACACGAGTTCTATCTGGTGTGAAACCAGTAATGCTTGGTGTGTTTACGCCACCAAAGTTTTGTCTTGCTGGAGTCCATGGACCAGGTCTGCCACCCACCACTTGACGAGTAAACTCAACTGTTTGAGTAACTGGGCGAGGAAGTGCTGGACGACCTGAAGTCACGCCATCTCTATAGCGGTACTTAATTGTACGACTAACAGTCTGTCTTTCTGTCTTCGTATCAGTTGCACCCTTACGGTAAACGTAGGTTACTGTACCGTTAGTATCCCAGTCAGCCAGAGTTCCTGAAGGTGGCAAACTACCAATACCCATTCTGATGAAACTATAGCCAGGAATCGTCTTCTGCTCAGTGGTATAAGGCTTACCTTTAAAGGCACCTTGTGGATAGGTTACTGAACCTTCAGCGATTTCTCGACCTTGCTCATCAACATAACGTACGTCGACAGAGGCACTCTGATAGAAATCAAAACGCTTGATTTGAAACTGTTGCAAGTTCTTGTAGGTACCAGTCGTCGCCGTAACCACCATGGACATCAGTTCTTCCGGAGTAGAAACTTTCTTCTTCCATTGCTTGATACCAAGATTACTTTCGTAAGAGACAGTTAATTCCTTGGTTACACCGTCATACTGGATAGCAAATCTGTGGAAACGACCATCTAGGTCTCTTGAGTCTAGACGTTGAGCACTACCAGCATCTGTCTCAGCCCACCAAAGATGATATTCACGGGCGGGCTGACCTTGTGTTTCAATCTTTTTATAAGTAGTATTGACCCAGGCACCGAACTGTCCCAAAGCAGGGTCTTCCGCCCAACCATTTTGGAAAGAGTCCGCGTTGGTAGTATCACCTTGTGGTGACTGGTAAACGTTAGAGAAGGTATCCAGTTTGAAACCAGTTGCGTTACGCAAACCACCGATACCAAGGTTACCACCATTTGCCCCTAGGTCTGTTGTATTCCCTGTGTGGAAGGCAAAACCGATACCGTCGGCACCGCCATGTTCTTGAGTCTTATCACCAAGGTTAACTCCACCAGTCAGCTTGAAGCTTTGGTTCATATTGATCTTACTCTTCAGACTGAAGTTACCTGTCTTATAGTCTTCATCTGGAGTAAGGGTTACGATACCGTCGTATGAATTATAGGTAGCTGAACCATTCAATCTGAAGTAGTCAAGGAAGTTTTCTTTCGTTACA
Organism: Streptococcus sp. Marseille-Q8145; assembly: GCF_965112035.1. Taxonomy (NCBI): domain Bacteria; kingdom Bacillati; phylum Bacillota; class Bacilli; order Lactobacillales; family Streptococcaceae; genus Streptococcus; species Streptococcus sp. Marseille-Q8145. The sequence continues at coordinate 561,125 of NZ_CBCOPQ010000001.1, forward strand.
GTTGTCTTCCCTGTTTGTGGGTCAAACGAACGGAAGCCGCTTTCTCCTGATTTGCGGAAATCAGCGTAACCTTTATTTACCTCGTTTTGAGCAGCTGCTAATGTTGAATTAGCTTCACTTTTGGCTACTGCATTTGCTGCTTGGCTAGCTGTTGCCAAACTAGCTGCTTGGCTAGCTGCCTTTTCAACTGATACCTTAGCAGGTTCTACAGCAGCAGTTGATTCTGTAGCTGCTTCAGATGAAACCGCAGTTGACTCTGCAGTAGCTGAAGTAGCTGGGCTAACTCGAGCCTCAGACTGAGTTGCAGCAGTTGATTGGCTAGTCGCTACTGAAGCTTTAGATACTTGTGAAGTAGCCTCTTTTAAAGCTGCTTCACTTTTTGAAGCAACTTCTGATTTAACAGTTTTTTCTTCCACTTTGCTTGATAGGTCTTCAGCAGAGGTAGAAGATGCTGTAGATGCTGCACTTGAAACTGCGTTGCTTTCAGCGACAGTTGCTACGGTAGAATTCTTTTCTATGGCCGACTCGGAGTCAGAATCATTCGCTCCCGAATCTTCTCCTGAATCTGGCACAGAGGTCGTTTTCTCCGTAGATGTGCTTGAAGAATCCGTCTTAGCTAACGTATCGGCTGAAACGACATTCCCCCCAAAGAACATGAAAGCTGCGACTGCTACAGAAGCTACGCCCACATTAAACTTACGGACTGAGTATCGAAGTCGTTTCTCAGCACTCGCACGGTTTAATCTGCGTCTCGCATTTTTATCCATGAACATCTCTCCTTTTTAAAATATAGTTCAACCACCTATTACTCAACACCTTAACGCCTGAGCAGCAAAGTATTTTATAACATATGATTGGTGATCATAATTCCAAAGTTTGGAAATCAAACTATACCTATAACTATACAGTTTTTTCCCTATCATATCAAGGATTTTGCTGTCTAATTTTTTTCTGTAACGAAAATGACATATATTATTATCGGAACAAGGAGATCTTGTGTCTTTGTTGTCTTGGAAACGCTATCCTTAAAGAGAAATCATCCTCCAAGACTAAAAAATAATCCAAAATAAAAAAGAATCCTTCACAGGAATGTGTACCAAAAGTGGCTCAATAATTTCTGTAGTGGGTAAATCCGCCGCAGGGATTATGGAGCCTCTTTTGTTGTAGAAAAAAAGTCCCATAAGACCTATAATGAAAAGCAACGAAACCATCATTAGAAAGACTCTTATGGAACAACTCAATTTTATCACAAACCTACTGGAAATCAAAGACCCTTACATCACTATTTTAGATGCTGGAACGCATAAAGAAATCATCGCAAAGCTGGATTCCCCTGCTCCTAAATGACCTTACTGTCAAGGAAAAATGGCTAAATATGACTTTCAAAAAGAATCGAAAATTCCTTACCTAGAATGTGCGAGATACAAGACATTGATTCGTCTAAGAAAACGGCGTTTCCGTTGTAAAGTCTGTCGGAAAGTAGCTGTCGCTGAGACTTCCTTAGTCAAGAAGAACCACCAAATCGCAACCATCGTCAACCAGAAAATCACTCAAAAATTGATCGAGAAACTCCCTATGACGGCCATCGCTGAAAGCTTAGCAGTTTCCACTTCCACCGTCATTCGCAAACTAAAAGAATTCGAGTTCAAGACTGACCTCAACTGGCTTCCAGAACACATGAGCTGGGATGTGGAAACAGTCAGGGAAGTGACTGTTTCAATCGGCAGATAGAGATGAGCTTCATTGCACAGGATTTTGATTCAAGAAGGATCCTAGCTATCTTAGATGGGCGGACTCAAGCAACGATTCGCAATCACTTCCTACGCTATTCCAGACAGGTGAGAAGTCGCGTCAAGATCATTACCATGGACATGTTTAGTCCCTACTACGACATCGCCAGACAGCTCTTTCCTTCTGCGAAAATCGTCCTCGATCGCTTTCACATTGTACAACATCTCAGCTGGGCTATGAGACGTGTTCGTGTTCAAATCATGAAGCAATTTGAGAGAAAATCGCACGAGTACAGGGCACTCAAGCGCTACTGGAAATTGATCCAACAAGACAGTCGGAAACTCAGTGACAAACGCTTTTATCGTCCGACTTTTCGGTTGCATTTGACAAATCAAGAAATTCTTGAAAAACTGCTCTCTTACTCTCAAGAACTCAGAGAACACTATAAGCTCTATCAGCTTTTACTCTTTCATTTCCAAGTAAAACAGGCTGAACATTTCTTTGGACTCATTGAAGAAACAATTTCTTGTGTAAACCCTATCTTTCAGACTATTTTTAAGACCTTTTTGAAAGATAAGGACAAGATCATGAACGCCCTTGAACTACCTTACTCAAATGCCAAGCTAGAGGCAACAAGCAATCTTATCAAGGTCATTAAGCGCAACGCTTTTGGCTTCAGAAACTTTGAAAACTTCAAAAAACGTATTCTTATCGCTTTGAACATCAAAAAGAGAGAACCAATTCGGTCCTCTCCAGGGTATGACTTTTCGTTAACCCACTACAGTTGACAAAGAGCCATTTTTTGTCTATCCATCAACTGTAAATGCTTACCAATCCGACTCTTTCAAAAGGGCCAGATATTCCTCTAAAACTAGGTGATGTTTTTGCATATATTGGGCCGACTCTACGCCAACATAACGATAGTGCCAATTTTCAAAATCCACACCAGTAATATCGCTTTTCCCTTCTGGATAGCGCAGAATAAAGCCGTATTTAGGGGCAATTTCCGCAATCTTATTTGCTACCTCATCATTCTGACCTTCTGGCTCGCTCATATCAATCGCCAAGCCTGTCTGATGCTCACTGGCACCTGGCAGCTGAATCCGCTTTTGCACTTCTTGCTCCGCTTCTTGCCGAGACAAGCCTTCTTCTTCGGCCAAAGCTAGGGCTTCTTCATAGAGCTCTGTCTGCTCCGCTCGGCTACGATAGCCCGAAATCAAGGTTTCTCCCGGCGCAATGGCCCGAGCTGCAGCTAAAAATTGTCTAGTATTTTCAGCAATCCGACTATCTACCTGAATATCATCGATTTGGGTCAACTTAGGATGAGACTCTTCCTGTAAATGGCTACGATTGATTAAAGTCAACTCCCAATCATCAACTGACACTTTGGGCAAGTCAGAACTCTGGGCTTTAAGAGCATGATTAATAAAAGTTGGCAAGTCTTCATCCATATCTTGCACTCGCAACAAAGCGAAAACCAAGCTGATGGAAATTCCCAGAAATAAGAGCCTATTTATTAGTCGAAACAGAGAGAGTTTTCTCTTTCTTTCGTGGCGACCTCTTCTCAAGCCTTGTCCTCCAGCTCTTTCGCTCCAACTTCACGATAGGACATATCACCGATGGAAACAACCGAAAATTGTCCATCTTCATAGTCTACGATGGTCACACTACCATTGCCTAGACCATGAGGTTGCATGCGATTAATTAGATAGACAAAGGTTCCGATGGTCATGCCATGACTAACTACCAAAGCATTGCCACCGCCCGCAGCCTCCAGCTCCTCAGCAATCTCTGAGAAGCCTTGCCAAATTCGGCCGCTGAGTTTTTCCCAATTCTCAGCCCAGCCAGCCGTGTCGACTTCTACTAAACCTTCTGCCAGCTCGGCATAGCTGAGTTGATGGACATGGTCGATATTAAAGACCCTAGGCATAACTCCCATAAAAAGCTCACCATCATAGCCACCATCAAAGCTGCCAAAACACCACTCTCGAATGCGCTTGTCAAACCGATAAGGAATCTTTCCAGTCAAACCCAGCTCTTCCAGAATAATTCCCATGGTCTGAATGGTTCGACCTGAATCACTGGATCTAGCTAGTTTAAAATCAATACCCGCTTTTCGCAAACCAATCCCTAATTCATGGATGCCACGTTCCCCTTCTGCCGTCAATGGACTATCACTCCAGCCCTGAGCTCGTCCGATTGTATTAAACATCGTTTTGCCATGTCGGATCAGGTATAATCTTGTTTTTGCCATACACTTTCCCCCTTATTCTCCTCTCATTATATCACGTTTCTGAAAAAAAGCAGTTTCTAAGATTGAAAGAAGACAGCTCAATAAGGCTCAATTATTGCCATGCTTTCTTTTAACTGTTTATTTCAGCGTCCAATATTTTGGCACCAACTTCACGATAAGACACATCTCCCAAGATCTGAATCGTAAATTGCTCTTTTTCATATTCAACAACCGTCACACTGCCGTTGTCAACCTCAGGATTTTTGCTAATGGCTTTATCAATCAGATAAGCAAAAGTCCCGATGGTCATACTATGGCTGACAACCAAAGCATTGCCTCCACCAGCAGCTTCCACTTCTTGGGCAATAGCTGTAAATCCAGCTAAAATCCGCCCACTGAGTTGCTCCCATGGCTCAGCCCAGCCAGCCGTGTCTACTTCAACCAAGCCGTCCGCCAATTCTGGGAAAGTCAGCTCTTTATAATTATCGGTGTCACTTACCCTTGGAATCACTCCACGGAAAAGATCGCCACCATAAGCCCCGTCAAAGCTCCCGAAGCACCACTCTCGAATACGCTTGTCAAACTTATAAGGAATCTTCCCTACCAAATCCAGCTCTTCTAGGATAATCCCCATGGTCTGAATGGTTCGGCCAGAGTCGCTCGAGAAGGCCTTGGTAAATTCCAAGCCAGACTCTCTCAGCCCAATCCCTAGCTCACGGATACCACGTTCGCCTTCTTCAGTTAAGGGAGTGTCCGACCAACCTTGAGCCCGACCAATGGTATTAAACATGGTCTTACCATGCCGGATGATGTATAATTTTGTTTTTGCCATGAATATCTCCTTTTTAATCAAGGCCACTCGTCTAAGAGTGGCTTATTTGTCTCACACTTGACTGAGCAAGACAGAGGGAAAGAGAGTGGGATAGAAATCGGTAATTTGTTAGAATTCGATTTCGTCATCCCACCTCCGCACAGTTGAGTAGGGCTGTAAAAGCTGATGAAATCAGCGTAGTAGAGTCCACTCAACCACTGCGTCTTGCTCGACAATCCAAAGACAATTAAGAGGCTAGGACTTTTGTCCCAGCCCCCTATTTACTTAGTTTTTAAAACTGTGAATCGGCGCAGGAATCTGACCGCCACGTGCGATAAAGGCAGCTGACGAAGCCTGATTGACCTTCATAACTGGCGCTGTTCCCAAGAGTCCACCAAATTCAATCATATCGCCTTCCTTGCCTTTCGGAATAATCCGCACAGCAGTCGTCTTTTGATTGATAACGCCAATCGCCGCTTCATCCGCAATCATGGCTGCGATGGTCTCAGCTGGCGTTTCCTCTGGAATGGCAATCATATCCAAGCCTACCGAGCAGATAGCTGTCATAGCTTCTAACTTTTCTAGATTGAGCGATCCATTTTGCACAGCCGCAATCATGCCCTCATCTTCAGAAACAGGAATGAAAGCACCAGACAGTCCGCCAACCTGATTGCAGGCCATAACACCGCCTTTTTTAACTTGATCATTGAGCAGGGCAAGCGCCGCTGTTGTGCCATGAGTACCGACTGTTTCCAAGCCCATTTCTTCCAAGACACGGGCCACTGAGTCCCCGACCGCGGGCGTTGGAGCCAAACTCAAGTCAACAATCCCGAACTTGACGCCCAGACGCTCGCTGGCCATCTGACCTACCAACTGGCCGATGCGAGTGATTTTGAAAGCTGTTTTCTTGACCGTTTCAGCCACCACATCAAAGCTCTCACCACGGACCTTTTCCAAGGCTCGCTTGACAACACCTGGCCCAGAAACACCGACATTGATGACCACATCTGCTTCACCAACACCATGAAAGGCGCCCGCCATGAAAGGATTGTCCTCTACCGCATTGGCAAAGACAACTAGCTTGGCCGCCCCCATGTCAGAAAGCTGGGCCGTTTCCTTAATAATCCGCCCCATATCCGCAACTGCTGTCATGTTGATGCCGGTCTTGGTTGAGCCGATATTGACAGAGGAGCAGACTTTGTCCGACTCCGCCAAAGCGCGTGGAATGGAATTAATGAGGATTTCGTCTCCTTTTTGATAACCCTTTTGGACCAAAGCAGAGAAACCACCGATAAAGTCCACACCGATTTCTTTTGCTGCCCGATCCAGAGCATGAGCCAGAGGCAGATAATCCGTAGCATCGGTAGCTGCCCCAATCAGAGAAATCGGAGTCACGGAGACGCGCTTGTTAACGATAGGAATCCCGAGCTCTGCAGCAATTTCGTCCCCAACTGCCACCAAATTTTTAGCCTTGGTCGTGATTTTTTGGTAAATCTTCTCAGCAGCCCGATCAATATCTGTGTCGATGCAGTCTAAGAGAGAAATGCCCATGGTAATGGTCCGAATATCAAAATTCTGCTCCTCAATCATGGCAATAGTTTCTGTAACTTGTCTAATATCCATGTGCCCTCTCCTTAGATATTGTACATCGCGTCAAAAATCGCTGCGCTTTGAATATTGATTTTGACATTAAGGGTCTGACCAAAGGCCTCAAATTCACTACGAAGTGCTGCAAAATCCTGCTTTTCGTCGCTAGAAACGACAGCCATCATGGTAAAAAATTCATCCAAAACAGTTTGAGAAATATCGTCAATATTGAGCCCCAGCTCGGCAATTTCACTAGCTACACCAGCCACAATCCCTGCCTTATCTTTTCCAACAACCGTAATAATCGCTTTCATCGTTTGCTCCAATCATCTTTATTGCTAATATTGTAGCATAAATGCCTGTTTTTTGCATGAAATTGCAAAAATCCAAACTGCGAATATTGCGTGCTGTTTAAATATCAGACTCAATTACTCTTCAGGAATTATACATATCTCATCCTTTCGTTAGAAGTTTATTTTTTATCTATGTTTTTGTTTGTAAACGATTTCAAACTTTGTTATACTAAATTTAAGAACACATTAAAAAGGAGGTTTCTTATGAAAAATTCTTATAAGAAACGCTTATATACACAAGCCCTCAGCCTATCCGCCGCGGTTCTATTGGCCGTTTTAACTCAAGGAAATGCGGCAGCTGATACGCTTAACCCTGCTGAACCTCCGCAAGACAGCAGCAAAAACAGTACTCTTGTGGAACAGCCTACACCTGCAAGTACAGAGAAGGCTGAAGAAACTTCGGATACTCCACAAGCTGAACCACTAGAGAAAAGCAGCCCATCTGAAGCTTCATCTGATAAAGCCGACAGCAAGTCTCCAAGTCTTCCTTCCACAGCGTCAGAGGAAAAAGCAGCTGAAACTACCCAAAAACTGGACACTACGACTAAAACAGAAGTCCGCGCAGCTAGCTCCCAAGAAAACAAGGTTCAGCTTGCCGACAGTAAGGTTTACATGTCCGAAAAAGCTAGTATTGAAGAAACTATTCAAGAGCAAGGAGCTCAAGCTGGTAAAATCACTTGGACACTGGATAACAAGCCGATTAGCGAGTGGAAAACTTGGAAAATGGATGATGGAAGCTTCACAGGTGATCCATTTGTCACTGTCGAAGAAAAAGCTGATGGAAACGACCTAAAAGTTTCCCTAAAATTTAATGAATTATTTGGGCAAGACTTAAGCCTGCGGACACCAAACAATATCCGTAGAACCTACCGCAACTTTATGGGAACTCATGAATTAGTCGGAACCAGCGAAGATCTTGGCCTGACTATTCGCAAGAATATTGTCCTTCGTCCCTACGAAGATTTCCATACCCACGATGAAATGCTGGCAGCTATTGAAAAGAGTCTCCAAGATGCTAAAACGGATCGCTTGGTACAGATTGAGAACATCGGAAAGAGTGCTCAGGGTCGCGATATCAAGTTGGGTATCATCAGCTCTGACCAAAAGAGCATCGACGACTATCTCAACACAACCAATAAAGTTGCCCTTACTAAACCAGCTGAAATGTTAGCTGCGCTAAAAAATGGTACGCTAGACTACAAACTTCCAGTTCTTATCAATAACACCCACGCTGACGAACAGCCAGCTATTGACATCATCACTGGACTCTTCAATACTTTTGCGACCAAAGAGCAAATTTCCTTCCAAACAACGGATGCCAACGGTGCTGCTAAAAATATCACCCTCAATGTCAAAGAACTCCTCAAGAAATTTATTTTCCTCTTTGACTTTACTGAAAATCCTGACGGAGATGTTGCCAATACGCGTGCTCTTGCCAACGGAATCGATCCAAACCGCGACACTAGCTATCAGGCCAACCCAGAAACCCGTACTGTAGCCGTACTCATTAACAAATGGAATCCAATTGCTCTTTATGACATTCATGGATTCGTTAAAGAATTCTTGATCGAGCCAGCGACACCGCCGCACGATCCAAACTTTGAATATGACCTTCTGTCAAAAAATATGTTGGAAAACGCCCACCACATGGGACGTGCCGGCGTCGCTAACTCTAAGTATGACAGCTATATCATCCCTAAACTAGACTGGGGCGATGGCTGGGATGACTCCTTCTCAGGCTACACTGGTGTCTATGCCATGTACCACGGCATATTAGGTCATACCATTGAAATCCCTGAGGGCAATCAGGAATCCTACAAGGCTGGCTACCACGCTGTCCTCGGAGGTATCTCTTACCTGTCCCAAAATCCTGACAAGCTCATGGAAATGCGCCTTAACTTCTATCTCCGTGGCATCAATAAGGTTGAAGATCCAAAAACTGAAAATGAATTGGTCGGACCTGACGGCAAGGTTGTTGGACGGGTAAAAAATGGTCAGAAAAAATTCTTCCCTGATTATTATGTCATCCCTATGGGTCTCGACAAAGACAATGATTCCCAACAAGCCTTTAATATGATTGAATACTTCAAGAGAAATGGTGTTGTCATTCAAGAATTGAAGGAAGATGTTGGCAACTATAAGAAGGGCGACCTAGTTGTCGATATGGCTCAAGCTAAACGTGGCTATGCCAACCATATCCTCTATAAAGGTTCAAACGAATCTGCTTGGGCTGCCATGTATGCTGAACTTTTGGTCAACTTCCCAGATATGAGAGGCTTTAAAGCTGAACCTATCTTTAAAGATAAACTCTTTGATGGCAAACTCGGCGAAGTCACTGCTCTCCGTGCTACTCGGACGCGCGATATCAACTACTCAGCACCTTACTATGTCATCGCTAATACATCTGACAGCGCAGTCAAAGCTGTCAACCAAGCCATTCGCCAAGGTAAGAAGGTCTATCTGACAGAAGATGGCTATATCGTTGATACATCAACCTTTGCAAATCTTTTAGGTGATTATGCTATTTATGGAGATGCCTTATATAAGGTTCCGGAAGGGCCAAGCTTGAAAGCACTGAAGGTCTATGCACCTCCTCATCAATTCTACTGGGCAGGAGTGGACTCACCTACCCATACCGCTCTGGCATTGAAAAATCTAGGCTTTGATATAGTCGATACCCCTGAAGAAGCTGATGTCATCGTCCTTGAAAGCAACAAGTTTGACAAGTCTATTCTTGGTCGCAAACCAACCATTGTAGTAGGGGGCTCTGCTATGCAACGCCTTGAGAAACTCGGTGTTCTAGATGGATTTGATGCGGAAAGATTCTCTGGCGGCAGCGATTTTGAAGGTCTGATGAAGGCTATTATAGACGATAAAGATCCATTGACTAGCGGCTATAAGAAGAATGATCTCTTCTATTCTAATTCTGGAAACTGGATCGCAAAAGCTCCTGCCAACTTCAAGACTTTGGCGACTATTGCAGACAGTGACTATTACATTGCAGGCTGGTGGCCAGGCAACGAAAAATTAGCCAATAAAATCGTTGCTATTTCTGGTAATTACAAGGAACATCCGCTCTTCGTTTATGCTGGAAATCCAACCAATCGTCTGCATACCATTCACTTCTACCGTTGGGTATCGAACGCTGTCTTTGGCGATCAATTGGCTGAGCTGAAAGATATGCCTGTCACTCACAAACCAAGTGTCGAAATTGTAGAAATTTTGAACCAAAAACCTCAACCAAAACAAGCAGGCAAACCAGCCGACAAACCGACAGCTCCGAAAGCAAAAGAAGAGCAATTAGAAAGCCTAGCTCAGAAAACAAGCGAAGCACAGCCTTCCGCTACAGCTCAAAAAGCAGCGAATACTCAGCAGGCCCAGCTCCCACAAACAGGAAGCAAGGAAAACTCTGCTCTCTTTACAGTTGCAACGATTCTTCTGGCTACAAGCGGTGGTCTCATCTTGCTCAAAAAGAAAGAAGCGTAAGAATTTCTATTCTGCTAGATAAACCTTTGCTTACGATAGTTCCTTAAATATAAAAATCGCATGGACAAATCATTTCAGATTCATCCATGCGATTTTTTTCGTGACTTACTATCTTGTAGTATTCAGCTGACATAGACTTCGCTGTTTTTCCTGTTGCTACTTGTCAAGGACTTTTTAATCAAAATCATCTTTTTTTCATCCAATTGTCTCCTAAGCTTCCTCAGCATTATTTTTGTAAGTTGATCTTGCATTGTTTCAGTTGCATTTTCATTGAAATGGTCAACAACCTCATAGGTGGTCTTTCCAATCTTTCTCTTTGTGCTAAGGCCTTTTTTATCTGTATTTTTCAACTTTTCCATAAATTCTCCTTTCCGTTTTTGAATTTTTGACAAGAAAAAAAGGAAGTATCAGCTATTTGCTTTTACTTCCTCTCTCTAATTTTATTCAATTGTTTTACTTCGACAAGCTGAGATTTAGATTTTAACCCTTACGGAAAATGAAACGGGCTATTCTCCTGAAGTAGGTTCTATAAGATTATAGTTTAATGCAGAGTGTAGCTATATAGTCATTTCCATAAGGTGATAATCGATGTCTTTTATCACACGATTCATAAAAATCTATCATAGCGAGACCATTTTTAAGTTGTCCTCTAATCTGAGTTTCTAAGGTATGACTAAATTCATATCCATATTCTGGATTTATGGTTATCTTGCCTTCCTCTTCAAGCTCTTTTGAATTAAAAGGTATTGAAAACTTTAAAAGTAATTCCTCATCAGGTTTATCCCATACAATGTCAGCATCATACATGTATATCCAAGGGTTCATAAATCCAACCATTAACAGTCCTCCCTTTTTCAATACTCGAGAGGCTTCTTTATACATATTTTCTAAATCCTCTATATATACATTTGAAACTGGATTAAAAATAATATCAAAGGTTTCATTTTCAAATGGAAATGATTTTGTCATATCGCCTTGAATTGTGTTGATTTTTAATCCTTCTCTTTTAGCAACCAACTCATCTCTTTCTAATTGTGATTTAGAAAAATCCATTATGGTTACATCATAACCTTTTATAGCAAAAACCGGTCCCTGCTGTCCACCACCACAAGCTAAACCTAATATCTTTTTTCCGTTTGCTTTTTCAAACCATTCTTTTGGAACTTTTTTCCCAACAGTTAATGCAACAGAAATTGGATGTTTCCTAACTTCTTCTAATTCTTCATGTGTCAATGGCTCAGTATAGTCATTTTTTACATTATTCCATCTATCTTCATTTAATTTTATATAATTGTTCATCTTATAATCTCCTCGTAATTTTATACTATTTCGATTAAGTTAAATATATTGCCATTACTTGATTTCATTTTATTATACCATATGTTCAATTACTATGTTTTATGTCATCTTTAAAATATTTAAAGCTTTTGTACTAGCTATTCCTGTTATTATAATTCAAATGTTGAACGTCATCGCTCAAACTCTCGTACTAATGATGATTCTATTTCAACTCACATTTTTCGTCACACACATATCAGTTTTTTAGCTGAGCAAGGAATTCCACTCGAAACAATTCAAGATCGTGTTGAACACACACGAGGAAGTCGTGTTGCAGATATCTATTTGCACGTTACAAAAAAAACAAAAGACCTAATTATTCCTGTATTAGATTCGTTAACTAAATAAGTGTGGAAAATTTGTGACAAAACAAAGAAAAAGGCTTATCCAAATTGGATAAACCCTGTTATATCAAGCTTTTACAAGCTTCTTATGCTTTACCTTCTGAACCGAAGACGTCGATACGTTCTTCAACAGATGCTTGGATAGCTTTTACACCGTCAGCCAAGAATTTACGTGGGTCGAAGAGTTTCTTCTTGTCGTATTCTGCTTCGTTTGCTTCGTAGTCACGAGCAAATTTACGAGTTGCGTTAGCGAATGCGATTTGGCATTCAGTGTTAACGTTAACTTTTGCAACACCAAGTTTGATAGCTGCTTGGATTTGGTCATCAGGGATACCTGAACCACCGTGCAATACGATTGGGAATCCTGGTACAGCTTCAGTCAATTTTTGCAAGTGGTCAAGATGAAGACCTTTCCAGTTTGCAGGGTATGGACCGTGGATATTACCGATACCAGCTGCCAAGAAGTCGATACCAGTTGCAACCATTGCTTTAGCATCTTCGATTGGAGCCAATTCACCATCACCGATGATTCCGTCTTCTTCACCACCGATAGTTCCAACTTCAGCTTCTACTGATACACCATTTGCGTGAGCAAATTCTACAACTTTACGAGCTTTTTCAAGGTTTTCTTCAACTGGAAGGTGTGAACCGTCAAACATAACTGAAGTATAACCAACTTGAATACACTCAAGTGCATCTTCGTAGTGACCGTGGTCAAGGTGGATCGCTACTGGTACAGTGATACCCATTGATTCAACAAGGTTAGCGATCAAGTTGCGAGCAACTTTGTAACCACCCATATATTTAGCAGCACCCATTGAAGTTTGGATCAAAACTGGTGCTTTTTTAGCTTCTGCTGCGCGCAAGATAGCTTGAGTCCACTCAAGGTTATTTGTGTTAAATCCACCAACTGCATAACCATTGTCACGAGCTGCTTGGACAAATTTTTCTGCTGAAACGATTGCCATTTGTAATAGGCCTCCTCTTATTTTTTGTGGAATGAACCACTTACATTGTTTATTTTATCACTTTTTCATTAAAATTGCTAGTTTTTCCTGAAATTTTAAGTAATTCCCAAGCAATTTTTGAATTCAGACATCTTCAGCTTCTTTGAGAAAACAAAAAAACTGACCGAAGTCAGCTAATTCTATGCGGAGAGAGGGACTTGAACCCTCACGACCTAAAGCGGTCACAGGATCCTTAGTCCTGCGCGTCTGCCAATTCCGCCATCCCCGCGATTGAGTACTTTACTAGTATAACAGGATAATCTCCCCTTGTCAACACCTTTTTTCAAAACTTTTAAAAAGTATTTTCAAAAATAAAAATGAGACAGGACTCGTAAACACTGCCCCATCTCACTCTTTTCATTAATGTTTTTCCAAATTGCGCAACATTTGATCAATCTTATTACCGTACTCAATAGACTCGTCTTTGACGAAGGTCAAGTCTGGAATCTTATACATCTTGAGGTTTCGACCCAGTTCACGCTTAATGGTACCGGTTGCCTTTTCCAAGCCCAGCTGTGCCTTTTGATTATCCGAAGCCAAGTCACTCATGATGCTATAGTAGACCTTGGCCATAGACAGATCGCCCAGCATTTGGACATCGGTAATGGTCACACCTTGGACACGTGGATCACGGACCTTCTTTTGCAAAATCTCATTGACTTCACGCTTGATTTCCATTCCTACACGGTCGGTACGAAAATGATTTGCCATAGGATTTCCTTTCTAATTTTTTCTTCTGCAATATAAGGCTGGGACAAAAGTCCTAGCCTCTCAATTGTCTTTGGATTATCGAGCAAGACGCAGTGGTTGAGTGGGCTCTATTACGCTGATTTCATCAGCTTTTACAGCCCTACTCAACTGTGCGGAGGTGGGACGACGAAATCGAATTCTAACGAATTACCGATTTCTGTCCCACTCTCATATTTTTAGTTTTAGTTGAATGAAAGTCGCTCTAAACTCTTTGTGAAAAGGTGCTTGGGATAGAAGTATCGACTTCCACCCAATATGCTTTTTACTGGGAGTTTTCGGCGGAGTTCTCTTATTTCTTAATTTCTTCCATGATATAGGCTTCAATCGTATCATCCACTTGGATATCGTTATAGCCGTCAATCATGAGACCACCTTCGCGGCCGTTTGTAACTTCTTTCACATCATCCTTGAAGTGCTTCAAGCTAGCTAACTGACCGTCGTAAATTACGACGCCATCACGGATGACACGAACCTTAGAATCACGGGTAACTTTACCATTGATAACCATAAATCCACCGATAGTACCAACCTTGGAAACTTTGAAAGTTTCGCGGATAAGAGCTTCCCCGATGATTTTTTCTTGGTATTCTGGGTCCAGCATTCCTTTCATGGCATCTTCCATTTCTTCGATAACCTTATAGATAATGCTGTGAAGACGGATTTCTACATCATCAGCTTCTGCTTGCTGGCGAGCTTGCGGTGTAGGGCGAACGTTAAATCCAATGATAAAGGCGTTTGAAGCTTCTGCCAAAGTTACGTCGGATTCATTGATAGCACCAACCGCTGAGTGGACAATGGTAATCTTAACACCTTCCACTTCAATCTTCTGCAAGGAAGCAGCCAAGGCTTCTACAGAACCTTGTACGTCGGCTTTAATAATGACGTTAACAGACTTAACTTCACCAGCTTTGAGGGTATCAAAGAGATTTTCCAGACTGACACGATGAGTAGCTTGACGTTGCTTGAGAAGGGCACGTTTAGCACGTTCTTCACCGGCTGCACGCGCAGCTTTTTCATCTTCATAGACGGCAAAGTGGTCACCTGCCATCGGAGTTTCATTAAGACCTGTGATAGAAACTGGCGTAGATGGACCTGCTACTTTGACACGACGACCTAAGTCATTGGTCATAGCACGGACACGTCCGAAGGTATTTCCGACAACGATTGGATCTTGAACATTCAGCGTACCTTGTTGGACAAGAAGGGTTGCAACCGCACCTTTTCCTTTATCCAAACGGGCTTCGATAACCGTACCGATAGCGCGAACAGTCGGATCTGCTTTGAGTTCCTGAATTTCTGCTACAAGTAGAACTGTTTCCAAAAGTTCATCGATGTTTTGGTTGAACTTAGCTGAGATTTCAACAAACTCAGAATCTCCACCCCAAGCAGTTGACATAACACCATGCTCAGCCAATTCACCAATCACGCGCTCAGGATTGGCACCTGGCTTATCGATCTTGTTAATGGCTACGATAATTGGCACATTAGCGGCTTTAGAGTGGTTGATCGCTTCAATAGTCTGAGGCATAACACCGTCATCAGCTGCTACGACCAAGATGGTAATATCGGTAACAGAAGCACCACGCGCACGCATCGAGGTAAAGGCCGCGTGGCCAGGCGTATCCAAGAAAGTAATCTTCTTGCCATTTTCCTCAATCTGGTAGGCACCGATATGCTGAGTGATACCACCTGCTTCACCTGTCGCAACGCGAGAGTTACGTAGAGTATCCAAGAGGGTTGTTTTACCATGGTCAACGTGTCCCATGATAGTGACAACTGGCGGACGTTCTACTAATTCATCTGGATTGATATAGCCTTCTTCGACAAAGAAGCGCTCAATATCAGCTGTATCCACTTCTACCTTCTTCTTAGCTTCGATACCGTAATCTACCATTAGGAGCTCAATAGTATCACCGTCAAGAGATTGGTTTTGTGTTGCCATCACGCCCATCATAAAGAGCTTCTTAACAATTTCAGCTGGCTCGCGCTTGATCCGTTTTGCGATTTCCGCAACGGTCATGCCATCTGTGTATTCGAATTCGCTTGGCAACTCATGGAACTTGCGTTCTGTAACAGGTTTTGGAACCTGATTCTGGTTACCTTTTCCTTTTTTATTTTTCTTATTGTTATTCCAGTTACTGTTTCTTTGATTTCTCACTTGATTTTGACTATTTCGATTCTTTTGTTGTTTTCTTGGACCTTCTTCTTCGCGATCAAAATCATCGCGCTTCTTATCTGGTCGAGCTTGCTTTTTACGACGAGTATCTACCGCAGCTTGTGCTGGTGCAGGAGCAGCCGGTTGGACTGTTTCAGCCGGAGTAGCTTTAAATACTTCAGCAGTTGTTAGCTCTACTTGGACTGGCTCTTTTCGTCTATTCTGGCGTTCCTGCGCTTCTTTAGCTGCTTGAGCCTGTTTGAAACGCTCCTCACTAGAACGTGCGTACTCCGCATTTTGCTCTGCTTTCAGAGCTGCTGCCCGAGCCTTAAAGTCAATTTTCGGACCTTGAGGCTGTTGGCGGTTTTGACCGTTAAATCCTTGATGATTCTGACCATTCCGACGGCCATCTTGACCACGATTATCACGACGGTCATTACGGCGCTCTTGGCGATCGTTGTTGGCCTTGCGGTCATGACGATCACGCTCATTGCTTTCCTTCTGGTCAGAATTTTGTGGTTTCCGATTTTGTTGCTGCTTACGACGCTCTGCTTGTTCCTTGGCACGTGCTTCACGCTCTGCCTTAAAATTTCGACTTTGTGGCCGAGCTGGAGCCGGTTTAGCAGGAGCTTCAGCTGCCGGTGCGTCAGCTACTTTTGGCTCTTCTTTTTTAACAGGGGCCACTTCTTTTTGGACTGGAGCAGCAGGTTTCTCAGCTACTTTTTTGGGTGCGGGCTGGACTGCCACTTCTTTCTCTGGAAGAGGCTTAGCAACTTCTTTAGTCTTAGTCGCGAAGCTAGCCTTGATACGCTGACCTGCTTCTTCTTCTACGCTGGAAGAATGGCTTTTGACTTCTAGGCCTAATTCCTTAGCTCGAGCTACTACCTCTTTACTTTCCTTCCCCAATTCTTTTGCGATTTCGTACAATCTAATTCTAGACAATTCTTGTCCTCCTCTTCTATTGCATAAGAGACCTCATTTTCTTTGTAAAACCAGCATCTGTGATGGCGGCTACTTTACGAGCTTTGCCAATCGCAGTGCTTAATTCCAGTGTTGAAAACACGGTTGACACTTCTATCTTGTAATAATGGCTTTTATCAGTAATCTTTTTCGTCAGATTTGGTCCCGCATCTTCAGCTAGAAAGATCAGATGAACCTTTCCTTCTTGGATGGCTTTGATGACCAATTCTTCTCCTGAAATGATGCGGCCAGCCCGCTGGGCCAAACCCAGCAAGTTTGCTAGTTTTTCTTTATTCAAGACCCAACTCTCTTCTCTTGACCTTGTGATCGACATAGGCAATCAGCTCGTCGTAGAAACTTTCTTCTACTTCCATACTGAAACTACGATTAAAGACCCGTTTTTTCTTGGCCTGCTGAGCTTCTTCGTTATCTAGCTTGATATAAGCACCTCGCCCATTAGCCTTGCCTGTCGGATCAATGAAGACCTGACCTTCTTTATTCTTGACGATGCGCAACAGATCACGCTTGTCAATCACTTCATTTGACACAACTGATTTTCTTAAAGGGATTTTTCTTGTTTTTGCCATATCTGCCTCCCTTATTCTGCGGCTACTGCTTCACTTTCTTCAAGTTCGATTTCAGTTGCCACTTCTGTATCACTCAGCTCTTCCGCTTCAAATTCTGCTGAAGGAGCATCTACTTCGGCTGGTACGTAATCTTGGCCAAATCCACCAAGCTCGTTGGCTGCTTCCATTGCTTCAAATTCGCTGGCTGACTTGATATCAATTCTAAAGCCAGTCAAATGAGCTGCCAAGCGAACGTTTTGACCACGACGGCCAATAGCCAGAGAAAGCTTATTATCTGGCACAACAACGAGTGCTCGCTTGTTGTCTTCTGCATGGAAGATAACTTGATCGACCTCAGCTGGAGCAATGGCATTGTAGATGTACTCGGCTGGATCAGCAACCCATTCGATGACATCGATATTTTCCTCAGTCGGAATCATACGGCCACTTTTGGCATCGTATTTAGCTGGGTGGAATTTGCTGGTAATCTTCTTGATATTGGCACCACCACGTCCGACGATGGTTCCGATCGCATCCACGTTTGGATTGTGGCTGCGAACCGCTACCTTGGTCCGATCGCCCGCTTCACGAGACACGCTCATGATTTCCACAGTTCCGTCGTAAACTTCAGGAATTTCCTGCTCCATCAAGCGCTTGATCATCTCTGGATGGCTACGGCTAACGAAAACATTGACACCACGAGGATTGTCTTCTACCTTGTAGACAAAAACTTCGATGCGGTCATGAGAGGCAAAGACCTCACCAGGAATCTGGTCTTGTTTAGATAATTGTGCTTCAATAGTACCCAGATTGACATAGATAAAGCGATTATCAAAGCGCTCCACTGTTCCTGACATGATTTCATTTTCATGTTCTTTGTAGGTATTGTAAGTGATGGCGCGAGTTTGCTTACGCATCTTTTCCATGATGGTCTGCTTGGCAGATTGAGCTGCTACCCGTCCAAATTCAGCTGGCGCTTCTTCAAACTTGATCTTATCTCCCAACTCATAGGCAGAACTGATAGCCAAGGCGTCCTTGAGACTGATTTCCAAGCGGCTGTCAAAGACCTCGTCCACGACTTCACGGACAGTATAAACATGGAAATCACCTGTTTTTTCATTAAACTCAATGGCTGCGCTGTCTGCCTGACCGTAGCGACGACGATAAGCAGAGCGAAGGGATTCTGTCACTGCTTCGATAATATCTTCTTTTTTAATACCTTTGTCCTCTTCCAAAATACGGAAGGCCTCTAGCATTTCTTTACTCATCTTCATGTAACTTTTGCCGAAGCAAAAGTATTCCTTTCTTCATTATATTATTGCGATCTGTTACTAAAATTTAACGGCCAGTCTTGCTTTTGACACTAGACTATATGGAATTTCAACTTCTTTTTTGCGTGTTTTATCCATATATTCCATGAGCAAGACATCGTCTTCAAATCCAAGTAACGTTCCTTCGAAAACCTTATTTTTATCCAGTGCCTTATAAAGGCTTACATGGATATAGCTTCCAACTGCAGCTGCCACAGCTTCCTTGGTCTTCAGCGGACGCTCCAAGCCTGGGCTAGTCACTTCCAGAAAATACTGGTCAGGAAAAGGATCGGGCTTGATAGAGTCCAACAGAGGACTGATAATATCGGTCAAATCTGCTGTATCATTGACCGTAATCCCCTCGGGCTTGTCTACAAAAACACTGAGAACATAGTCACCGCCCATCTTGCCGTATTCAATATCTACTAATTCATAGGGTTCTTGGATGGCTGGCTCAATGACTTCTCTTACTAATTCAACAATTGTTGCGATAAGACTGCACCTCCTCACAGACAAGAGGCGAAGATACTTCCTCGCCTCTCTTTTATATTCACTAAAATGATTATAGCATAGTCTGCCTTGAAAATCAAGGGATATACTTTTATTTATCTAGAAAGCCTAAAATAGACTCAATCAGATCACTGCGACTAGCTGCCTCACTGATGGCTCGTCGATGCGCTCGTAGAGCCGCTCGAAGAGCTGCTCGAAGAGCTAGAGTGACTTTCCTCCTCGCTCGTGCTGCTTGAAGAGGATGATGGTTCTGTTCGCTCACTTGTACTAGAAGAGCTAGTGACCGTGCCATCTGTTACGTAGAACCTAATCTTGGTATTTGATTTCAATTTGATGCTTTGACCCGCTGCTGGAGACTGGGATATCACCAAATCAGCTTGACTTGACTCTACAGAACTATCGATAACACGCTCGATTCGAGACGCAGAAATTCCCATCTCCACCAGATAGGCCCGTGCATAGGCATAGGAAACTTGGAGATGACCAAAGTCCGGCATTGGAACAGTAGTCACTGTTTTAGCAACGGTCAGAGTAATCTGTTTATTTGACGTCACATCATAAGAAGAGCCTGCAGCTGGGGTTTGGCTGATGACCACTCCTTCTTCAACATCAGAACTTTCTTCTTCTACAATCTTGATCAGCTTCTCAGGAATATTGTAAGTGCTTTTCAGATCTTCAATCGCCTCTGAGGACTTCTTACCAACGTAATTTTCTACTGTAAAGGTTTTTGCTCCTTTGGAGACAATCAAATCCACTTTACTGTTTTCACGACGTTGACTATTAGCTGGTGGATCTGTCTTGATGATCTTACCTTCCGCCACTTTATCACTGTAGTCCTCCTTGATCTCTCCTACCTCAAGACCCTTAGCAGTAATGGTCGAACGAGCTTCCGCCACTGTTTGTCCTGCTACATCTGGAACCGTAGTATTGGCAGGACTCTTGTAGATCAGAAAGAAAAAGGCTGCAAAAACTAAGAGAATAGCTAAGAACAGAACTTTGTATCTAGCTCTTAAATGACGTTTTTTCGGCTTTTTGACTGGAGCTTTCAAAACAGGTCTCTCTCTCTTCACATCAGCCGCAACTTTAGGAGCCACTGCTTCTGCGACAGGACTTGGAGCTGACTGAGGAATTGGAGGAACTTTTGGCAAAGTTTTAGTATCTGCCTTGGCCCCATCATCAAAGACCAGTTTCTTTTCATTTCGACGGTCATAAGATAAGCTACTGGACAAATCAACATACATCTCTGCAACGGATTGATAGCGATCGCTCAGCTTTTTAGCTGTTGCCTTAATGACCACATTTTCCAAGGCCTGAGGAACATTAGGATTTTCTGCGATGATTGAAGGCAGAGGTTTTTGGAAATGCTGCAAAGCGATCGTCACAGCACTATCTCCGTCATAAGGGATATGCCCTGTCAACATCTCATAGAAAATAATCCCCATGGCATAAATATCGCTCTGAACAGTGGCTTTGGAACCCCGTGCCTGTTCTGGCGAGAGATAATGCACCGACCCCAGCATCGAATTGGTCTGGGTCAGGCTGGTCTCTGCGAAAGCCACGGCAATTCCAAAGTCTGTTACCTTAGCATCGCCATCTGGTGTCAAGAGGACATTTTGTGGTTTTAGATCACGGTGGACAATCCCGCGTGTATGCGCCAGGCGCATAGCCAGTAGGATTTGCCCCATGATTTTGACTGCTTCTTCGTTTGAAAGTGGAGAATTTTCTTTGATGTAGCGTTTGAGGTCAATCCCAGACACATATTCCATGGCCAGATATTGCTGACCATCTTCTTCTCCAATATCGGAAATCCGGACAATGTAAGGATGATCCAAGTCCGCCATCGCTTTGGCTTCTCTCTGGAAGCGAGCAACTGCAATAGGATCCGTCTGATAATTGGTTCTAAGAACCTTTACAGCAACCTCTTCACCATCAAGTATCAGATCTCGGGCCAGATAGACATCTGCCATGCCTCCACGGCCAATCTGTTTGATGATTTTATATCGCCCGGCAAAAATCTTGCCGATTTGAATCATTCCTGTTCCTCCTTGTCAAAACGAACCAGAGCAACTGTGATATTATCCAGCCCTCCAGCATTGTTGGCAAAGCGAATTAAGGTTTCAGTTTTTTCAGATAGGCTGATATCGCTGGTGACAATATCATAAATTTCGCTGTCTGAAATCATATTGGTCAGACCGTCACTGTTGAGCAGAAGGTAATCACCATCTTCTAACGTAATCATGCCATAGTCAGGCTGCACTTCGTCTTTTTGACCGATAGATTGAGTAATAATATTTTTCTGCGGATGGCGTTCCGCCTCTTCTTGTGTAATCTGTCCAGCCTTGAGTAAAGCATTAACAAGTGAATGGTCACTAGTTAATTGGCTATATTCCTCACCACGAATCAAGCCAATGCGAGAATCACCAATATGAGCATAGATGGCTTGATTATCAATAATGGCCAAGGCTTCTAGCGTTGTGCCCATGCCCTTGTATTCTTCATCCTGACCAAATTGGTGGACGCGCTGATTTTCTTGTTCCAAATGTTCTGCAAACCATTCACGGACTTGGTTCACTGAGTCAATCTGAGTATCAACCCATGCGGCACCCAGGTCTGTTACAGCCATTTCGCTGGCAATGTTACCAGCTCTGTGACCACCCATACCATCAGCCAAGATAATCATGGTCTTGCCAGCCCGATTTACAAAAAGATTGGCATAATCCTGATTATTTGTCCGCTTTTGACCAACATCTGTTAATATTGAAATTTCCATACTGTCAGTTTCCTCCTCTTAGTCTGATATCTTCCTAAATTGACTGATAAAAAATCCATCGCTTCCATATAATTCCGGCGTAATCAAGATACAGCCGTCTTTCACGATATCTTCTCTTTCATGTTCTAGTCTAACTTGCTCAAAATTTGGATGTCTTTCTAGAAATTTCTTGACTACTTCAAAATTCTCTGCAGACACAATCGTGCAAGTACTATAAGTTATTATACCACCTTTACGTAGACTTTGACAAACGCTGTCTAGTATATCCAGCTGAATTTTTTGTAAATTTTCAAAATCAGCATTTTCTTTATTGTACTTAATGTCTGGTTTCCGGCGGATTAAGCCGATACCAGAACAGGGAGCGTCCACTAAAATCTTATCAAATGCATTTGGTCCAAAAGTCTCAAATACCTTGGTCGCATCCAGTTTTTTTGTCGTGATTTTATCCGATAAGCCTAGACGTTCTGCATTTTGACGAATCAAGTTCAGCTTGTGATCGTAAAGATCCAAGGCTGTAATCTGGCCGCTTGTCAGATAGGAAGCCATGTGCACTGCCTTGCCACCCGGCGCACTGCAAGCATCCAAAATCTGCTCATGGCCCTCAATCTGCAAGGTTGGAGCAACCAGCTGGCTAGACTCGTCTTGAATGGTAATCAAGCCTTTTTCAAAGAACTCATGACCAGCAAAATGGCCTTGCCTCTTGACCAAGGCTGAAGGGGCTAAGAGCGAATCGTCCGCATCCAAAACTGCTTTAATTTCTTCCTTTCGAGCCACATCCGTCACTCGAATGCTGGCCTTGTTGCGCTCAAAGAGACTAGCAAAGATGGCTTCCGCGCGTTCTTCCCCGTATTCGTCAATCAACACCTTGACCAGCCAGACTGGCAGAGAATACTGGACTGAGTAGCGCTTGTTCTTGCGTTTGATAGTAATCGGATCGGCCGCACCGTCCCGCTCGATTTTCCGCAGGATCGCATTGACATATTTTTCACTGCCACGCTTGCGGCCTTTTGCAATCTCAACAGCTTCATTGACAACAGCATGCTGGGGGATTTTATCCAGATAGAGCATTTGATAGAAGCTGAGCTCAAGCAGGATATAAAGCCAAGCATCCAGCTTGTCTCTATCCTCCACAAAATGAGCCAGTTGCCATTCCAGGGTAATTTTGCGAGCGACCGTTCCATAGACCAGCTCGGTGACCAAACTTTTATCAGCTGAACTGAGGGCACTCTGTTTCAGAGCCTTATTAAGGGCAATATTGGAATAAGCTCCCTCTTCAAAGACTTCTTCTAGAATTTCAAGAGCAAGCTCTCGAGCTCTTTTTTGCTTACTTTCCAAATTCATCACCTACTGCTAAACTTCGACCCAGACCGTTGAGAAAGTCCTTGATGTCCATCTTAGGCTTGCCGAATGGCTGCACCGTCTTTAGAGAAAGGGCTCCCTGACCCGCTGCGACCACTAATTCTTTCTTGCTGATTGTCAAGATTTCACCTGGACGACCGCTGCCTTCCACTTGGCTAACTTCATAAATCTTGAAGCGCTGACCAGCTAGCAGGGTATGGGCTACCGGCCAAGGATTCATGCCCCGAACCTGATTGAAAATCTGGCGACTGGTCTTTGTCCAATCAATCCGCTCTTGCTCTGGGCTAATATTCGGTGAAAAAGTCACCAGCTCTGGATCCTGAGGCTGAACTTGAATCTCTCCCGCTACATAGGCTGGCAAGACTTCTAAAAGAAGATCGCGACCAATCACAGCTAGTTTTTCAAAGAGAGTTCCCACGTTATCAGACTCTTCAATAGCTGTCGCTCGACTGGCAATCATATCACCAGCGTCCATCTCCTTGACCATTTCCATAATGGTCACACCTGCTTCTTGGTCACCATTTATCAAGGCATAATGAATAGGCGCTCCGCCACGGTATTTTGGCAAGAGAGACGCATGGACATTCACTGCGAAGTTAACACTGTCCAGCAAACGGCTAGGCAGAAATTGGCCAAAGGCTGCTGTCACGATTCCGTCAGCTCCCAAGTTCATAATTTCTTCCAATTCAGCGCTTTTAGCCAACTTTTCTGGTTGGTAAACTGGCAAGTCATTAGCTAAAGCCACTTCCTTGACCGGTGTCATACGGATTTCCTTTTTGCGACCCACCGCTCGGTCTGGTTGAGTAACCACCGCTAAAATTTCATATTGTTCGCTTTCCAGCAGGCCTTTTAAGACTGTTGCTGAAAAGTCAGGCGTTCCCATAAAAATTAATTTCACTGTCATTTCCTCAAATCTGTCGCAGAATCCCATCCCTGCGACTGTTTTTCTTTCTATTATATCAAAAAAGCGAGCAAAGCTGACAGCTCTCGCTCACTTTTGCCATCAGATAAAATTCTGGGGTTCATTATCAATACTGAGCCGCAGGTCCTTGTTTTCCGCTTGCTGCGTTAGTTCCAAGACCCGATTGAGTGTAGCTTGCAGGTCATCCTCAAAGCGATACTTCAGTAAAATCTGATAGTGGTAGAGATTGTGGGTGCGGGCAATGGGTTTGGGTGTGGGACCCAAAATTTGCACCTTGTCCGACAGGCCACTCCGTAAAATATCCATGACCTGATAAGATTTCTTGACTACCGTTTCCTCATCCTTGTGGGATAGGGTCAGCCCGACTGTATAGTAATACGGCGGATAGCCCAACTGCCGACGTATTCCCATTTCATAAGCGTAGAAGCCTTCGTAGTCCTGCTTTCTGGCAAAGTCAATG
Organism: Streptococcus sp. Marseille-Q8145; assembly: GCF_965112035.1. Taxonomy (NCBI): domain Bacteria; kingdom Bacillati; phylum Bacillota; class Bacilli; order Lactobacillales; family Streptococcaceae; genus Streptococcus; species Streptococcus sp. Marseille-Q8145. The sequence continues at coordinate 585,777 of NZ_CBCOPQ010000001.1, forward strand.
GCATAGTGATGCGGGTTGTAAGACTGGATAAAGACTTGTCCTGCTTTTTCAGCCCGACCTGCCCGACCTGCTACCTGAGTCAGCAGCTGAAAGGTCCGTTCAGAAGAGCGAAAATCTGGCAAATTCAATGCCGTATCCGCATTGAGGACACCGACCAAGGTCACATTAGGAAAATCCAGTCCCTTGGCAATCATCTGAGTTCCCAGCAGAATGTCTGCCTGCCCCTGACCAAAAGCCTCTAGGAATTCTTCGTGACTCCCTTTCTTACGGGTCGTATCCACATCCATCCGCAGAATGCGAGCCTCTGGAAAGAGAGTCGCCAGCTCATCATAGGCTTTCTGCGTTCCTGTACCATAGTAGCGAATGCTGCGACTGGCACAATTAGGACAGGTTTGCGGAATGTCCTTGGTAAAGCCACAGTAATGGCAGTTCATGGTTTTGGTATCCATATGCAAGGTCAGAGAAATATCACAGTTGGGACAGGTGTCCACCGTGCCGCATTCCCGACACATGACAAAGCTGGAATAGCCTCGCCTGTTGAGCATGAGAACCGTCTGCTCGCCTTTCTCCAGACGATCCTGAATAGCTTCTAGCAGGACTGGAGTGAAATTACTAGCTTCATTTTGCCCGATATAATCTCGGAAGTCCACCACTTGAACCTGAGGAATCTGTGCCAGCGGATTGGCCCGCTTAGTCAACTGCAAAAAGTCATAAACGCCTCGGCTGGCTCTGGCCCTGCTTTCTAAGCTAGGAGTCGCCGAACCCAGTACTAAGACAGCTTGATTGTAGCGAGCTCGCAGGATAGCTACATCTCTGGCATGGTAGCGAGGATTGGAGTCCTGCTTGTAGGAAGACTCATGCTCCTCGTCAATAATGATGGCTCCGATATTTGTCAGCGGAGCAAAGATGGCCGAGCGCGCACCGACAACGACCTGAGCCTCTCCCCGCTCCACCTTGCGCCACTCATCATACTTCTCACCGTCAGATAGGCCTGAATGCAAAATAGCCACCTTGTCACCAAAGCGCGAGATAAAACGGTCGGTCACCTGAGGAGTCAAAGAAATTTCCGGCACCAGCATAATCGCGGTCTTTCCTTGGATTAGAGCCTCCTCAATCACCTTGAGATAAACCTCGGTCTTGCCACTCCCCGTCACTCCTTCTAGCAAAACGGGCTGAGCGTCAGCTTGGCCGATTTTTTGACAAATCGCAGTGACTGCGGCTGCCTGCTCCTCATTTAGAACCAGCTTTTTATCCTGTCGCTCCTTTTGGAAATGCGCTGCAGACCGGCTGACCTCTCTCTCCTCTGTATGAAGAAGCTCCTTTTCTAAGAAAATATTGACGACTGCAGGTGAAAAGAGTTTGCGTAAGTCTTTGAGAAGCCCTGATTGCGGATTTTCCAGCAGAAATGCCTGAAGCTCCTGCTGCTTTTTCGCTCGGGCAGAAGGCAGAAACTGAGCCAATTGCTCTCTATCAACTTGATACCAGGTTTCTGTCTTGATATGCTTACGGTCCGTTGCTTGGTATTCCAAGCGAATCTTACCAGCCTGAGTCAACCGCATGAGCTTGGACTGACTTTTCTTGTCCAAATCAGAAAAACGAAGACTAGCTTCCTGACCGAAAATGGCCTGCCGCTCCTCAGCTGAAAGCTGCTCCGTTGGATAAAGCAACTTGTCATAGCTGGAATTAAGAAGACTCGGTAACATAGCCTTCAGGATGGAAATTTTATAGGAAAAGACAGACTGGCGCAACTGGTCAGCCAACCAGAGCTGCTCCGCATTGAGAACTGGTCTAAAGTCCAGAACTTCTGCAATATCTTTCAATTCTCCAATCTGTCCAGCCAAATCTTCAGCTGTCTCATCCGCCAAGCCAACAATCAACCCTTGAATCAACCGACCGCCCTTACCAAAAGGCACATGCACCCGCATCCCAGCTTGCAGCATGCTAGAAAACTCCTCTGGAACCGCATAGCTGTATGGTTTGTCCGTCTGCATCAGAGGAACATCAACAATAATCTTGGCAATTTTCACACTCTCACCCCGCTTTCTCTAAACGCCATATTCATAGAAAAAAATAAGATTGAGTAGCCCCAACCTTAAATCTTCTCACCCTCTTCTTTTTCTTTGGCAATTTGTTCTTTGATCTTGCGCTCTTCTTCTTCTTTGCGCAGGCGTTCTTCTTCCGCACGTCGACGAACTGCTTCGCGTTTTCCTTCTGGATCTGGGTGAATCACAACATTACCAGATTCAATTTCTTCCAAAGCACGTAGCGTTGATTTCACTGACTTGAAATCCTGAGTTGGCTTAGCACCAGCCTCTAGCTCATGGGCACGCTTAGCTTCTAAAATAACCAAAGAATATTTTGACGGTACCTTGTCCAACAAGGTGTCAATAGACGGTTTTAACATCATAATTATTTACCTAATTTCTAACTTTATTAACGGACGACTGCTTCATCCTTAGGAAGCATGTCTTGGTAGTGACCGATGACCCGGTCTACACGAAAATGCTCGGCTTCAATCACACGTTTCACACGTTCAGCTGCCAAAGGCACTTGGTCATTGACAATAGCGTAGTCATACTCACGCATCAAGGCAATTTCTTCTTTTGCTTTCTCAATCCGCTGAGCAATAACGTCTGCACTGTCTGTACCACGGCCAACCAAACGGTCTTTCAGCTCTTCCAAGTCTGGCGGAGTCAGAAAGATAAACACAGCATCGGGCACTTTTTTCTTGACTTGGAGTGCTCCTTGGACTTCGATTTCCAAGAAAACATCTATCCCTTTATCCAAGGTCTCATTGACATAAGTAAGTGGAGTCCCGTAATAATTGCCAACATACTCTGCATACTCGAGCATCTGCCCTTGACGGATCAACTCCTCAAACTCTTCACGAGTGCGAAAGAAATAATCAACACCATCAACTTCTCCAGGACGCTGCGGACGAGTCGTCATAGATACAGAATACTGAAACTGATTGTCCGTACTCTCAAAAATTTCCCGTCTTACTGTTCCTTTTCCAACGCCTGAGGGGCCAGAAAAGACAATTAACAAGCCTCGTTCTGTCATCATATCTCCTTCACAGTCTTTCTATCTAGTGTAACAAAATTGCGCTCATATTTCAAGAAGATTCAAAGAGATTTCCTTGATAATACTCTAGAATTCTACTAGATTTTAGACGCTTTTATTCATCAAATAAGCCTTGAAGGCTGGCGAAAGGACTATTGGCTTCTTTCTTCTCCATTTGCTGCTTTTGGTAGGCTTCCTCCGTCAACACCTGCCAGTCATTTCCCGTAGGCATACTCGCACCAGCCTCCTCTTCAGGAGTCAAAACTTTTAGCGGAATATGAAGTAAAATATTGTCCGCCACACTGGCTGCCAGATCGATCGAATCTCCCTCAAATGGCAGAACCAAATCATCTTCAAGCAAATCTTTTTGCACAGAGCTATCTTCAACGGAAGCAAAGACTTCATGAACCGTGTAGGCTTCCTCTCTATCAACCGGAGCCATACTGCGACTAGAAGCGAGGGTAATCTTATAGGTCAAGGTGTAATCCAAAAAATAAAGCCCATTTTCATACTGAGCCTGACCTCTGGCCACGATCTTCTGGATATCTAGCACTTCACGATTACGTTCTTTTAGCTCTTGCGCCAAATCAAAGTCTTGATCAAACTGCAAACCGCCAGCATTTTTCTTAATTTCTTGAATATTTAACATTTCAGCCTCGTTTTACATTATTTCTTTCTTCATTATATCATTTTCTCGACCAAATACCTATACCCCAAATAGCCAATGAGACAAGAAAAAGAAAATCTCTCAGCCAGCTAGACTGAGAGAAAACATGTTTTTCCTACAAGGGGTTATTTTCGGAATTTGAACTGGCTGTAAAGACCAAAAACGATGATCCAGACAGCTGATCCGATTGCTCCCACTACCGTTGACTCTTGTAAGAAAAGAGTGACAAAGACAAAGGCAAAGAAGAGCATGGTCAAAGGATTGAGAAACTTGTAAGCTGGCATAAGGTAACCATCTGCCATAAAATCTGGTGACTTACGATATTTGAGGTGGGCCAGCATAGTCAGACCATAGATAGCGATGTAAACACCAGATGAGGAAGCCGTAATCAGAGCAAAGGAGTCCGATACTCCCGGAAGAATCTTGATAAAAGCTGCAAAGGCAATGACAGCCGCCGAAGTCAAAATCGCATTCTGCGGAACGTTTTGCCGAGACAGCTTCCCAGCTCCTATTTTCTCAAGAAAAGGATTGGGCGTATCGTGGGCAATCTGATACAAATGGCGACCTGTTGAGTAAAGGGTCGAGTTCAGTGCGGAGGCCGCTGAGGTCAGAACCACGAAGTTAATCAAGGCTGCCGCCCATTTGAGACCAGCTAACTGAAAAACAATAACAAAGGGAGAATCAGCCGTTGCCAGTTTTTCCCATGGAATGATAGCCATAATGGCAAGGAGAGAACCCCCGTAAAACAAGACAATCCGCAAAGGAATTTCTTTGATGGCCTTTGGCAAGACCGCTCGTGGATTAGCCGTTTCAGAAGTAGTAATACCGATAAATTCAATGGCCTGATAGGCAAAGAAAACCATCTGGAAAGCCATGACAAAACTTACAAAGCCATTAGGGAAAAGCTGAAAACCTCGGCCAATATTCCCAAGACTAGCTACTCCGTGAGGCGTTTTAAAGCCTGTCAATACCATAAAGACAGCCGTTGCAATCAAAGCAATGATGGCTACAATCTTTATCATAGCAAACCAAAATTCGACCTCGCCGAAGACTCTAACCGCTATCAGATTGACCAAGCTAAGAAGAGCTAGAAAGACAAGCTGAATCATCCAAGCTGGCCAGTCAGGAAACCAGTACTGCACATACTGGGCAACAGCCGTAATCTCAGCCATTCCGATAAAAATCAGAGAAATCCAGTAGGACCAACCAGAAAAATACCCCCAGCCAATTCCCAAATATTTGGTAATAAAGTTGATAAAGGTATGCTGGTCAGGGTCGTAGTAAAGCATTTCCCCAATCGCCCGCATCATCAGATACATGAAAAGGCCCGTCAGCATGTAAATCAAGATGATAGACGGACCAGTCAGACTAATCGAGCGCCCCGCCCCCAAGAAAAGTCCCGTACCAATGGTTCCAGCAATGGCTATAATCTGAACATGCCGATTTTGTAAGCCGCGTTCCATACCATTCTTTTCTATTTTTTCATTATTTTTCAACTCATTTTCACTCATTCGATCATTTCCTTTCACAAATCGCTTTATTGTATCACAATTCAGACAATTCTGCTAGAAATTCTTTTATTTTTATCAAGAAAAGTTAGAAAAAATTTTCATTTATTAAACAATGGTCAACTTCTCTAGTCTCCAGCCCACGCTCTTAAAATCGTCTTCCCTCTTTTAGATTTGGCCGCTGAAGGAATTTCAAAATCAGCAAATCCCTACTTCAAACTCCAGCCACCGTCGATTTTAATAATTTCGCCCTGCATAGCAGCTGCCTTACCGCTTGCCAGAAAGAGACTAACATCTGCCACTTCCTGAGGATCTAGCCAGCGCTTGATCGGCGTTTCGTCTGCCACCCAATCTGCCAGTCCGCCTGGCTCAAAATCTGAGGCAGTCATAGCTGTCTTGACAGCGCCTGGCGCTAGGCCAAAGACTTGGATATTTTGATCCGCATAGTCCAGGGCTATCTGCTTGGTCAGACCAGCCAGAGCATGCTTAGAGGCTGTATAGCCAGCACCGCCACCGCCAGCCAGAAAGCTAGCAATTGAGCACATGTTAATGATGATACCAGACTTTTTCTCCAGCATTTTCTGCAGGTAAAAGCGGGTGATTTTCATAGTTGCGGTCAGATTTAGTGCGAAAATCTGCTCCCAGTCCTCGTCACTGGTCTCGTGCAGGGGACGATAATCGTCCAAGACACCTGCTGTATTACAAAGAATATCCACCTCAGGCAAGCTGGTGAAGAGCGGTGTCAAATCCCCTGTCAAATCCATCTTGACAAAACGCAGCTCATTGAGAAAGCCTGGATTTTCATTCTTGTCCACCCCATAAACTCGGTACCCATTTTCCAAAAAGGTCAGAGCCTGAGCTCGGCCGATGCCAGAGCTAGCTCCCGTCACCAGTACTGTCTTAGTCATTCACTTCCACCCAATCTGTCGCCAGCACATCACAAGGAGTCGGACTCCACATGGAGAAGCCCTCTCCTTCGCCTGAAACATTGATGAGGAAATAAGGTGTCACCTCGAGAGCCACCCCATTCTGCTCAATCGTGTCAAAGAGCTGGACGTAGTTTTCCGCTCCACCCCAGCCTGTACGTACATATTTTTTCTTGGCCTTAAGGCCTGGTAAAATTTCTTCAAATGTCATAGTTTTCTCCTTTATTGTCTATAAACCTTGATTTGATAAGGTTTTTGAACCTCTGAAATGAGGTGGTTTTTAAATTTGTTCACCTTTTTGTGGACTTACAGGTCATTTATAGCTTTTTCGTAGTATGAAGCAGCCTCTTTTTCTTTGTCCTTGGATAGGTGACTATAGATGTCCATGGTCATAGCCAAGGTAGCATGGCCTAACCGGTATTGTAATTCTTTATAGCTGATACCAGCGTTGAGCAATAAACTAGCGTGAGTATGGCGGAAGGCGTGGAAAGTAAAGCGGGGTATTCCAATTTCTTTGCAGCGCCGATCCAGGGAATCTTGCCTTGTGGCCATATTCTGATATTCTTTGGTCGGGATAGCAAATACTACAGACGGAGCACGCGCCCCATCTTCTACGAATAGTTGCCTTTGCCTATTTTTGTAGAGCTTCAGCATATTGACTGTTTTCCGGTCAATACTAATCACTCTAACCCCTGCCTTACTTTTAGGTGGGCCTACTAGATCCACCAGCCTATTATAATTCTTTGATATGCTGATGGTCGCATTCTCCAAGTCGATATCAGACCACTCCAGAGCCACTGCCTCACCAAAGCGACAACCAGTCGCAAGTAGTAGGCTATACAGCACATAATCAAAATAATGACTGTATTTTTTGAATGCCAGCTTCTCCATATAGCCTAAAAGAGACTTCAAGTCCTCCGGAGCGATAAACTTGATTGCTTTACTCTCACGCTTTGGCTTCCTGGGTAGGATAATATCCCTCGCTGGGTTGAATGGCAAGAGCTGCAGCGAAACGCCATATTTTAAGATACGGCTATTTATCGAGTGAACCACGCCAAAGTGAACCAAGCGACTTGATAAGTCATTGATGAAACTCTGGATATAACTAGCGGCCAGCTTATCCAGCTTCACCTTTCCAAAAACCGGGATTAGGTGGCTATTCACCATTCTTTCTGTCGCTATGAAGGTTTGGGGTTTGACAGTCAGCCGGTAACTTTCTAGCCATAACTTAGCCAATTCTTGATAATTCTTCACCCGCACAGTTTTATGAACCGTTGACCCGTTCGCTTTAAAGTCAAGCTGCGCGTGCTGGATTTTGCTCTTGACCTCTTTTTTTGTCCGTCCAGTGATACTGGTTTTTACTTTCTTCCCTGTTACCTGATCCACTCCCAGATAGACACTTGCGCGGTACACGTTGCTACCGTCTTTCTTTTTGACTTCTGTTATTTTCATGATATACCTTTCCATCAGCAGGCAAGCTGTTATTAAAAAGATTTTAGATTGAATTAGGTTTATATCATGCTAGGAGTTACGAGAACCCCTCTATTTTTGATTTTAACGAGTTGAACGGTCAAATATACCAGAAAAGAAAACACGCGCTTAAACGGGCTTGTATTGCGTTTTAAAACGTGGCGTGTTTTGGGTGAATAATCTAGGTCAAGAAATGAGATTGTGAGGGTATGAGACTATTCATCCGATAGGTGCTTGATTTGTCTTTCAAAGTCCGAGTTTATCTTTTGGGTTTTGTTGAATAGATTGTAAAAATCAACTTGGCTAACAACTTCACGACCACTTCATATTTTGAGCTGTTTCCATTTTGGAAATAGTTGCTTTTTAATCTAATTCGTTATAAAATAGTGGCGAAAGGTGGTGCAGTAACATGTTTCCTTTTTTTACTCACGTTAACCAAGAACGCCAAAAGATAGAGCAATCTAAAAAAGAAATGGAACTGCGCCATAAAGAGTTTGCTGATAGAGCTCACAGGGATATCCAAATAAGCAAGGAAGAACTCACTTTAAAAAGAGAGGTCTTCAAACAACGATACGGACATTTTTTTAGTCCTCGAAATAAATAGCAATAGGTCTTACGAGGTGGTCATCCTTGGATATCATTCCAAATGAACCAAGCATTATATTTAAGATCGTTGTTGGAGCGTATTTCAACATCAAATTGCTATCTGTCATATGAGAGAAGTCGCTAGGTATTTGTTCATCAAAAGTGGATGAGCAGATACCTAGCATTTTTATTTTTCTCTTTCCGAGTTGCATAAAACTAAGTTGAACACTTTGAACTCTAAGAAATTCAAGAGGCAGTATGCTGAAGGTATTGCTGATCTTAATTAGATTTGTTTCAGGTAATAACTTTTTCAAGTAGGATGACATATGTTTAATCATTTCGAAATTATTCCAACCATTTATCGAAAGTGCTTCTTGGATTTGTTTAGCTCTACTTAGATGTTTCTCTTTGCCTTTTATTTTTCCATATTCTGATTTCAGCGCTTTGAATTCATCATATTCAGGGAGTAGGAATCCTATTTCTTCCAAATCACTTGTTTCGGCTAATTGTTCAAAGTTGAATACTGTTAATTCACCAGATGTAGAAATTAAGTCACCGTCTTTATAATCACTATGTTTTATTAGATGTTCCTCCTCAAGACAAGTGATAAGCAAGTCTAATGAATAATCATCCAGAGCAGTTTCTACTAAATTTTTATTTGACTTAGAAAACACAAAGTTGTAACTATCGGCGTTTGTTGTAGAATATCTACCCGAAGCTTTTAATAGAGCAGAAAGACCAATCTCGCTGGATGTAGTCGCTTGTTCTGTACTACCTTCAGTTCTAGCATCGCTCTCGCTGTCTTCATTCACCAACTTCGTAACCAGACCTGAGTTTTGTTGCGCCAACAATGAATTGACTAGCTTGGTATCTAAATAAATTATTTCTTTCATTGTGTTTTTTCTCCTTGGGTGTGTTTTATGCAGTTGTGGCGCGTGGGTTAGTCAATTTTGATAATTTTGTCCACTTGAACTTCTTTAGGTGCGTGTGAACTTCCATAATCATCAAAAAATGAAATAATCACCTTGTCGTTTTTATTTAGAGAAATTTCCGTTAAATACTCTTTTGTGGGGTGAAAATCATACCTATATGCAGAAATCACTGTTTTAGAATTGAGATAGTGATTTTTTAGCACCTCAATTACATCATTATAAAAATGTGTTTGAAATCCAACGGGTAACGATGAAATAAAATTATAGAATTCCTTATACCCAAAGTTTCCGCTATCTTCATCTAGTGAAAGGCGTACCCACAGTTTGATACTATCGTCATCAGTTGGAGAATCAATATGTTTTGGGGAGAAAAAGAATAATTTAGCGATATAAATCCTCTCACTATGAGGAGATTTTAGGTTAATCGCGATTACATTATCCCCATCTTCTTTATACTCATAGTTATCTTTATTGTAAACCTTCCAGATATAAGGACTATATACAAAAAAATCTTTTAGTTCTATTCCAAGGTAATTACATAACTTATCAACGGTATCAAATTGAACACCTTTCCCAGTATTTTCTGCTAGAGCCATCAGAGTGGTTTTAGAAATACCAGTATCTTCATAAACGTCTGCTATCTTCAGACCTCTTTCGGCCATTAGTACAGCGAAATTTGTCTTAATCATTGTAAGTTTCCTCCGTAGCTAAATTATAACCGATATTGTAAAAAAAAACAAACAACAAAAAAATATAACAGACTATTGACAAAAGTTTTAGAGTAGTGTAATATGTTTTTTGTTAGCGACATAGCTAATATATAACAAAACTCAAAAAAGGAGGATAGAGATTTGAAAAATAATCTAAGAATTATTTTAGCAAAGCAACGCAAAAAGGTTTCGGACGTTCACGAAGCTACGGGTGTTTCTAAAACCACTTTGACAGCTTTGTACTATGAACGTACCAAAAACCCTGAAGCAGAAACTTTGCTGAAAATTGCTGATTATCTAGGAGTCACACTTGACGAACTACTAACACCAGAAGAGTAGAAAGGAGCTAAACAATGGAACTAGTTTACATGGACGGCAAGAAAGAGCCGTATACAACCCACGAAATAGTGGCAGAACATGCTGAAATAGAAATAAATTCAGTAAGAAAACTAATTGATAAGCACAAAGAAGATTTAGAAACCTTCGGGGTTTTGTCATTTGAAATCCATAAACCTGAAAAAGGATCATTAGGCGGACGGCCTAGAAAAATCTATCGCTTAAACGAACAGCAAGCGACTTTATTAGTGACTTATCTAGGGAATACCCGACCCGTTAGAAACTTCAAGACAAATCTAGTCAAAGCATTCTTTGAAATGCGGGATGAGCTATCTCAGTTTAAGCTGCAGCGTGCTTTAGAGAAGCCAAAGCGCAAGACTTTGCATGACAGTATAGAAAGCTGGAAAGAAGCTCCAAAACACGCGCATAGCACTATCACAAACCTTCTGCTAAAAGGCACTAGCGGCATGAATAAAAAGCAACTGATGGCAGCGCGTGGCGGTCTGACAGGTATCGATAGCCTGACCAGTACCGAGCTTGTCAGATACCAAGCCTTGGAAGATATGGCTATTGCTATGATTAACCTAGGCATGACCTATCAAGATATTAAGTCCATGGTCTTCAGACCAAAAGAAAACGCACCACAGGGCGCGTGAGAGCAACAAAAAAGGCTTACCGAGACCAATCAGCAAAGCCTTTCGCACTATCACTAAAACATAATAAACAAGCAGGCAAGCTGTTATTAAAAGGGTTTTAGTAAAGATTTATACCTAGATTATAGCATATCTAGGACACTTTGACCATACGGAGAGCGCCAACTCTTAAAACTGGTATCACTTCACGCTTTCAAACTTTGGCGACTCTGGGCGTGGGGAAATCATGTATAAGAAACAACCATTCAAAAAACTCTAAATACATAAAAATAGAGGTAAATGCCATGAAAAAACAAGACCAAAATCAAACAATTGCTCTGACAGTTAAGCAAATCAAAGAACAAGGCCGACGCACTACCGACATTATAACGAGAGTAGATACTCTAAAAGGATATGCTAACAGTCTTATGCTAGCCATGAACAGCGAGCCAGACAGAACTGTTCTATTGAGCTGCCTAAATAACTTTCTAAGCCAGGTATATGACCAGATGGATGTAATGCATCAGGAACTAGACGCTGTGGCATATCAGCTACTGGAATGTGACAATCCAGAAGAACTAAAAGCCTATCTGAGCGCGAAAGTATAAAAAAACACAAGGAGTTATCAAAATGAGCGAGCTACTAGGTGCAATTTTAACACTACTACTTTTCTTTCTAGCTGGCGTATGTGCTGAGCTGTTTCACTCCTGGGCTATTGCTTACAGACGCCGAGGATATATCACCAAACGGCAACTCAGAAAGATGGAAAAATGGCTTGAAACAATGGAGGGCAGAGGATGACGGATAAAACGAATGATATTCTAGTGGACTATGAAGGGCTTTGCGGACAGTTAAAGGACATTCTAGATGTCTTAGAGTTAGCTAGTGCAGAGGAAGGGCAGAGAACTTTTTCCCTGCTCCATACAGCTAACCACGCTCTAAAACAACTTATTTCAGAACATGACGCTCTAGCCGAGACATACCGGAAGGAGGTCAGCCATGACAGAGCTTGAAGAAAGAATTCTAAGACTTATACCAGTAGGGGCGGACGAGCCACGCGCAGGGCGGGATATAGCCAATGTGCTAGGGCTGGAGATGAGAGCCTTACGAGATCATATTCTCCGGCTTATCGTTCGCTATGGTATTCCCATTGTGGCCAAACGTGGGGCAAGTAACGGCTACTATATCCCTGCTAATGATACCGAACGCCTAGTAGGTATCCGAGAACTAAAGGCTCAGTACGACACAGAGGGAAAGCGTCTAGATGTGCTAATTAAAGCTGATCTAGAAAGCTACAAAGAGCTGCTGAAGGGAGCTGATCAGAATGTTTAGTCTCAGCAAAGAAAGTGAATATGAGCTAACTCATGGCGTTCTGGAGCTTGTGGAGAACTATCTAGAAGCGCGTGAGAAGACCAAACCACGCTTGACAGGGTTAATTTCAGCCCAGCAAGCCATGGACGAACTGGACATAAAATATAAGACACTGCAACGGTGGGAAAATGCAGGGCTAAGACGATACAAGCCACCGCTAGAGGACTCTAGAAAAGTGTATTACAGGGTTAGCGAACTTTTAAAATTTTTGGGGGTGGAAAATGGCAAGGTATAACATGCATCCCGCCCAAGGTGGCGGCAAGTATCATGATATGAAAATCTATAAGGATCGGCAGCCTAAACCTCTTACACACGAGGAACAAAAACGCTTAAAACGCCTGAAAAAGAAACGGAGAAAGGGGCGATAGGATGGCCATCTATGAAAGCCGAGGATTTGGATCACTAGTTCGGCCATATAAAGGCAAACTAGAGCCGTTTGAATATATCGTACAGTTTAAACCCATGGCAGTCCCAGAGGGTGCAGATATTGAGGAATACAAACGAACTGCAGCACCCTACTGCTTAAGTGGAAAAATAATTGCAGAAAAAAATGGCAGCTATCGCAGAAGTAATCAAAGTTTGGTTTATCGTGATTTGATTTTTCTTGATTATGATGAGATTAAGGGAACAACTGAGAGCTTCATAGGAGCTGTTTCTAACGCCTTGTTTGGCATCTCCTATATTTTGTACCCCACCATAAAACACACCACAGAAAACCCCCGTTATCGGCTTGTGGTGAAGCCTGACAACGTGATGAATGAGTCAACCTATAAGCAGGTAGTGAAGGAGATTGCTGACAGGATAGGGATCCCCTTTGACATGGCTAGTCTAACCTGGTCACAACTCCAAGGGCTACCAGTAACCACTGGAGAACCATCCGAATATCAGAAAATTGTCGAGCACGGTCTAGATTATCCAGTACCCAAGGTTGAACCAAGAGCGAAGCAAGAAACTACGGAGCGTTACAAGCCTAGAGCAAGTGGCCAGAGGTCAATGACTATGAGAATCATTGACACGCTTTTTAATGGCTTTGGAGACGAGGGAGGGCGTAACGTGGCAGTGACACGATTTGTAGGCTTACTCTTTAACAAGTGGGTTGATTGTGATCTAGAGACCGCCTACGAGCTTACAAAGATAGCCAATAGCGTGACGGCTGAACCTTTACCAATCGAGGAACTAGACCGTACTTTCAGCAGTATAGCACGGGCAGAATACAGAAAGAGAGGGTAGAACCATAGAACTAGAAGAATTGGAAAACCTAAAAAGTGAAATCTTAGAGGTTAGAGAGAAAGAGCAACCCCCTAGGACGATGAAGGAGCTTGAAAATCGTATCTTTCGGGCTGGTGAAGAATGGCGGGCAGAACATACTGAAACAAAGGTAAACGAGTCCACAGGGGACGTTACCGAGAAGGTAGCCATGCCCCAAACCTTCACCGTTGCTAAAATACTAAGCGATATTGTCACGTTTACTTTTATCAGTAAAAGCAACATAGCAGACTATAGCCTACTCTATATCTATGATTTAGACGAGGGTATCTATACCGCTAGTAATGACTTGTTTAACCTATTCTGTAAGACTTTTGACGTGAGAATTAAGCCTAGAGAGTGGCCACAGATTAAGTTAATGGTTAGGACATTGACCAAGATTAAGAAACCGCTGGAGAGTGCTAACCTTGTCCCCGTCAAGAATGGCATTATTGACCTAAGAACTAAGGAGCTACTAGCATTTAGCCCTGACTATGTCATTACAAGCAAGATCAGTACAGCCTACCACGCGCCTACACGAGTTCCGACCGATAGGGAAGGAAAGACATTTGACGATTGGTTAAACTCAATCGCTTGTAATGATACTGAACTGGTAACACTGTTTTGGCAGATTATCCTAGAGGCTATCAATCCTAACCACACCCGAAACAAGTTCGCAATCTTCTACGGGGACGGTAACAATGGTAAAGGGACATTTCAGCGCTTCCTTATCAATCTGATAGGAGAAAGCAATGTATCAGCATTGAAGCCCGCCCAGTTTGCTGAAAAGCATAACTTGGAAACGCTAGTAGGTAAAGTTTGCAATATTGGAGACGAAGCCCCAAACGAATACTTAAAAAATCCGTCTGATCTAATGAGTATCACTAGCGGGGACACCGTGCTAGTCAATCCAAAAGGGCGGCCAGCTTTTGAGGCTACTTTTAAGCTCTTTAATATTTTTTCGGGCAACTATATCCCCAACGGAGGCAACAAGACTAAAGGCTGGTATCGTCGAATTATGATCGTCCCTTTTAACGCTGACTTTAACGGGGAAAAGGAAAAGCCTCGGATAAAAAACGAGTTTTTAGCAAATAAGGACGTCCTAGAATATGCCTTATACAAAGCTATCAATCAAGAGCCATTTACTCACTTTATCGAACCTCAAGCAGTCAAAGACCTGTTAGAAGAATACCAAGAGGATAATGACTACTTACTTTCATGGGTTAAGCATGAATACATGGAAAAAGGTTGGCATGAGCTGGACGTAGTGCCTGTTTTTATAATGACCAGATCTCTGAAACATTATGCTGAAGATATGGGAATACCTAAGCCAAATGTTTACGGGGCAGGAAAAGAGACGATAAGACACTTACAACAGTTAACACCTAATAAGTATCAACTTAAAAAAGCTCGTGTTAGGATTGAAGATTTTGACAAACTAGATCCGTTGGAGTTTGAGAGACCGAAACTGGGGCGAGTAAATCACGCTATAACTAAAAAAGAATAATGTTGACCTTCTCATAATGCTCTAAACCATTGATACGACTGGGTTTTTACAAAATTTGTTGACCTTCTTGTTGACCTTGCTTTGAAGAAGGTCAACATCTTAAAGCCTTGATACTACTAATTTTATGTCCTTTATGTTGACCTTGTTACCTTCTTTTTAACTCTCTATATAGAGAAAAAAGCAGTATTTATATATAAGGGATAAGGACTTCAAAAGAAGGTCAACATGGTAACAAAACGACCTAAAGCCTTGTGGCAGTAAGGCTAAAGTATGTTACCTAGAAGGTAACAAAATCACTAAAGAAGGTAACAAATTGAAGAAAAGGAGCTAAAAAAATGAAAATCAAGATATTTTATCAGCAACAGAAGCAAAGCCTGCAGGAATTCGAAGCTCAAATCAATAACTTTATGGCAAGTGTTGAAGTTGTAGATGTAAAATGCACTGAAGCAACTGAGGGTGACGATGAGAATTTGAGTGCAACATTGGGGCTACTGGTCCTATATAAAGAATAAGGAGGAAGCCCATGACAGAACCAGCATACTTTAAACAGGCAGATCAGGAACTGGAGGAACTCAATCGCAAACGTGACGATTTTATGGCGGATGCAACACCAGTATGTCTTGCAGATACGCCTAAACTGATTGAACTAGGTGAGAAGCTCCGGATGGAAGACGCCAGCATAAACGCCTATGAATTATACAGACACCCTGAAGCGCGTGCAAAGTTATTCGCCCAAATCGCGGAAGCCTGCTTCTTGCTGATTGCAGATAGTTCACCAGTAACAGTGCAGCCAACACAAGCACAGCGGATCCATTTTTGCGAGTACCTAGAAGGGCAGTTCCAGAATATCATTAAAAAGTTGATTGCAAGCACAGATAAGCAAGCTCTGGAGTCTTTACTTGAAGCCCTGCAACTGCCCAAAGAAAAACAAGCTCAGTTTATCCGTAATGTGGTAGCAAGCGGCTTACTCAGTGAAGAATAGCAGCAAAGGAGCATTGCCTCTTTCTGTGGTTTCATTGCTACTGAACCCAATCAATTTGGGTTTTTCTATATAGGGGTATTTTTGAACGAATGGAAACTATAAAATCAATAGCCATAGAGACATTTATAAAGCCAATGAAAAACAAGAATATTAGTCATGGCATAGCTGAGTTGGACAGCAAAAAACTAGAAATAGACTTAGATAATTTATGGATCACCCTTGGCAAAGACTCCTTTGATTTAGCTAGCATACCAGGGACTAAGGGAGGCTATCGCTACTTCTTTCTATGTCCTATCTGCAGCAAGCGGTGCAGAATACTCTTTAAGCGACATATACTTTATGGTTGCGGATCATGCCAGAAAATACACAAGTCAACCCTAAACCGCAGTAAGACAGATTGCCAATACTATTGGGAGAGAGCACTGAGAGAGGCTAGAAAGGTAGAGCCGGGCTGGAGTCCTAAACGTGGCGGATATATGTTTGACGCTTTTCCTGAACGACCTAAGTATATGAAACGCGCAAGGTATTATAAGCACTACCAAAAATTCCTGAACTATACTAGAAAAGGTGACAGTCTTTGGATGAATGGTTTGGGTAGATTGAGGTAGCTTCTCGGCAACTAAACGGAATAGCTAAAGTTCTAAAAAATACCAGATTTTGGGTTATGCTGCGCGTGCTCGAACCTCGAGCGAACATAGAGAAATAGCAAAATATCCCCTGTCATTTATCAAGCAGAGAAGGAACAAATAACTTGCCTTATCTGTTTACAACATGCTCTCTGGTTCTTAAAAGTTCCTACATATTCCACCAGCCGTTGAAAATACAAAAAGCCAAGGCGCTCCGCCTCAGCTTGATCAATTCATGCTTCAAAGATGAAGTTATAGAGTTGAACAACCTTCTGAAAGCTCGGTGTGTCCATGGTGGTGATTTTTTGCGCCTGGCGTTCTCGAAAGTCGAAGGTGTAGAGCTGGAGCGGATTCACTGAGCCGTCTACCTCAGAGGATAGAACAGGAACCAGCAAGCCTAGCTTTTCTAGTTTCTTCTGGCCATGCGTAACAGGGCAGACGGCAACGAAGCCAGTGCGTTCTGAGTATTCCTTACGAGATACCACCACGGCAGGGCGGCGCTTCTGTATCTCACGCCCAACAGATGGATCAAAGTCTATCCAGATGATATCCTGCTTTTCTGGGATATAGTTAGATTTCGCTGTCAAGTAGTTTCACCCCTTCAAAGTCATTTTCCATACGGAGGTCAGCCACTTCAGCGAATGGATCTGCAATCTTTGGAGCTAGGACGATCACATTATCAGCGCCCTTGTAAACGACCATTTCTTGACCTTCCGGGACATCTAGCGCCTTGGGAATGGTCACAGTCAGAGAGTTCCCAACTTTACGGGTTTTTACTGTATTCATTTCTTTTCTCCTTTGTTTGTATATATCTAGTATATACAAAAACAGAGAGAATAGCAAGCAAAAAGCCAGCCTTGCGACTGACTCCTTGGTATAGATTTGATAGATTTATTATACCACAAGAGGAGGCTAAGGCATGACACCAGAGCAAGTAAAAGTAAAGTTAGAAGGTATTAGATGGTTAGATAAAGAGATTCAGAGTTTGCAGTTAGAACTTCAGTATTTAGATCAAGGTTTATTTAAAAAATCAACTCTGACACAAACCAAAGTCCAGACTAGTAGAGTGAACAATACAGAGAATGAACTTGTCTATGTTTTGAAGTTGAAAGAAGATATACAAAACAGACTCTCCAATCTAATCAATGAACGTTTAGAAACTTCTAAACTCATTGACAAGCTGGGCGATCCTCTTGAAAGGTCAGTATTGCGGATGTTCTATGTCAATCACTTGGAAATATGGAATATCGAAGACAAGATAGAAAAGTCAAAAACTACAATTTACAGGATAAAGAGTTCAGGAATAAAGAATCTTGCTAAGCTTACGAGTGATGGAGCTTCTAAACTTACTTAGCAAAGCAGCTTCTTCCGCTGCTTGCCTTTTGGCCAAATGCCTCAGGCTATCACGTATACTGTTCAACATTCGGAAACTACCCCCTGTTTTTTTGAACGGGGCTATATTGTTTCAGTTTTAAAGGACGCGGCCTTTTCCGTGCGAAAAATTCCCTTTTTGAAAATTTTAAAGCAGAAAGAAATGCGGTATTATTAGGCTTTTAAGTTGATTTTTTAACTATAAGGCTACCCATTGACTAAGGATATTTATAAAAACAACCTAGTACTAACAAGTTCTTACACATTCCACCAGTTATCGTGAGGACGAAGCTACGCATGATCGAGCCGAGAGTGAACCAAGAAAGATTTTCATTTTTTAATTGAACAAGGAGCGAACAAAGAGGACTGCAAATATCGAGAGTAATAAAAGATTAATAATATCAAAGGCAGGGGCTATGGGCCTACCCTCTACTCTTTACAGCCTTCACACCAGCACTATACATTTTTTCACGGGACAATTAAGAAAAGGAGTGTACTTTTTACGGCCGATATGGACATAAGGATAAGAATAATTCTTCACAGATTTAGATTAAGAGGAAATATGATATAATCAAGATATAAAGGATAGAGGTTGAAAAGTATCCGCCTCCAACGCGCCACTTAGCTAGTGGGTCGAGAAATGCGGGCGACATTCGGCGGTCCCGCCTATCCTTCCTTATAGCCAAGCCCTTAGAAACAAATCTGAGGGCTTTTGTGAGGCTGAAACCTTAAACGAGGCAATTTATAACGCCAGTGAGGTGCTATAAGTTCCTACAATTATGTTTGAAAATAAAGGCAAAGAATTACAGGTATAACATCGTAAAGCACACGCTTCGTGGTATAATATACCTATCAGCAATCAGAAACTAAAGTATGGAAAAGTATGTACATATTTCGTCAGAAAACAAAAAAGCACCTTGTGGGGTGCTAGTTTCTTGCCTGCTGAACTCATCAAATTTCACGCCCTTTTTGAGGGCTTTTTTTGTTCACCTTTTTGTGGACTCCTGAAGAATATCAAAGATGAACTAATATTGGTATTCTTGCTGTAAACCGCTATAAACCACTGTAAAGAGACACTAAAGAATATATAAAATCATGGTTTTTCTAAATTTCTTCAAATGTCATGTTTTTCTCCTTTTGTTTATTTATACTCTTATCAAAATTTGCTATTAGCAGTCATAGGTAAGTTAAAGCTTCTTCTCCATTTCCAAAAAGAGATGAATATCGCCATTGCTTTCCTGCGGAATGCGCCTCACCACTTCAAAGCCCATGTTGAGATAAAGCTGCTGGGCTCTTTGGTTAAAATCAGCTGCAGACAGTGCTAGCTTCTTGACTGAGAACTGACCGCTGACAAAATCCAAAATCTCCTCTAAAAATGCAGCGCCTTGACCTTTTCCACAGTGCTCCGGCTTCATCCCCAAACCAAGCTCCAAACTTCGCTCTCCTTTCTGCTCCAAGCAGAAAAATCCATAGAGTTTCCCATCGCGCATAACTTGATAATAACGGTCTCCACGCGCTTCTTGGGAGACTATTTCTTCATAATCCTCCAGGTCATTTTTCATATCATAAAAATCATAAGGTGCCTCGTAATGCCAGTCGTTAGCAATTTCTAAAGCATGCTGCTGGCTTAGTGGTTCAATCATCAGCTAGTCCTCTTTTCTTTAAAATTCCCAATAAAATCGTTTTTGGTCTGCTTTTTCGCTGCAGCCGAGGTTGCGATAAAATTCATGGGCTGCGGAGCGGGAAATGCCTGAATTAATCCGAATTCCTGTGTAGCCTGCTGCTTTTCCCTCTTCACGCAAAGCTTGCATCAGAGCTCTGCCATGTCCCTGCCCTTGAAAATCCTGAGCGACGGCCAAAGCCAAGAGATTGAGCAAGGACGAGAAATAGAGACAGTCGTAGCTAGCCGCATGAGCGTAGCCTATGACCTGACCGTCTTCTTCAACTACCAAAATCAAATGCTGGTCATTCTCTAGCAGCCTCTTCAGTTGAGCCTCCGTCGCTTCCCTATCGAAGTCATAGCCCAGGCACTCAGCATTGAGCCGCTGAATGGCTGCAGCATCTCTTAGTTTTACTTTACGAATCATTTGTCACCTCGTTCTTCTCTTTATTATAGCAGAAAAGCAGTCTCTTTGACTGCTTTCAATAAACTATTCTACCATCTGTCCCTTCAACTAAGACTCCGCCTCTTCTAAAGGCTGGTCTGTTAGATCATCGGGCTGGATTGCCTCATTTTCAAGAGCTTATTTCCATCTTTCACTATTGGAAAATGCAATCATTAAACCAGAACCAGCTAGAACCGCTAAAATGACAAGGCAGATATTTTTCAGGGGATAGAGCCAGTCTTTATTTTCCTCATGCCATCTTGACTTCCAAAGGCCAACATAGTCAGCGCTCATATGTTCGGGTTGATTCAGCTGGATATTGATTACAATGGCTAGTAAGATAAGGGCAAGCAAAGCAAGCGCAAACAGCCAAACTTTCTTCTTTTTCGTTAGGTTAAAACTCTTCATTCTTTTCTCCTTCTACGTTCTGTTCAGAACAACTTTTTTACACTATTTTTCTTTCACTTCTATTTCTGAATGGCGGTAGCCATAGCCAAAGTAAATCAAAATTCCTAAAAGTAGAGCGATGCCAAAGGCCAACCAAGTGTCCCACGTGTACTGAGTCATAAAGGAAAGGCAGATGATAATAGATAAAATCGGAGTTAGAGGCACTAGCGGAGTTTTGAATTCTCCAGCTTTAGGCTGTCCCTTTTCCTTACGCAACTTCAAAATGGCAAAGGCCAGCATAATCAGATAAGTCAAGGTACAGATATTGAGGAAAGAGGCGATGCTAGCAAGAGGAAAGATACCCGCACAAATAGCTGAGGCAATCCCCACTAAGATAGTAGCATTTTGAGGAACGCGGCTAGTAGCAGTTAATTCCTTGAAAGACCGCGGTAAAAGTCCGTCGCGCGCTATACTGTAAATCATCCGAGACAAGGCATAGGTCATGGAGATGCAGACAGTGATCAGGGTCAAAATCGCTACGATAGAAACATAATTGGCCGCCCAATCCAACCCAATACTGCGAAGTGAGAAAGCTACTGCATCTGGAACATTTAGCTTGGTATAGTGGACCAAGCCTGTCAAGACCAAGGTTACTAAGATATAGAGGATGGTCACAATCCCAAGGGAAAGGACAATGCCGCGCGGCACATTTTTTTGAGGCTCTTTGATCTCATCCACAGACATAGAAATCGACTCAAAGCCCAGAAAAGCAAAGAACATCAGAGAAGCTCCAGCCATAATCCCTGTCTGACCGCCATAAATCTGACCAAAACCAAAAGGCGCAAAGTTAGACCAATTCTCAGGTCGAAGATGGAAAAGCCCAACGAGAATAAAGAGAGTCAAGGCTGAGAATTTGAGGACGACCAAGGCTGAGTTAAAGCGCAAGGCTGCTTTTGAGTTTAAAAGTACCACGCCTGTCACAAAGACCAAAACCAGAATAGGCAACAAATCCACATAAGTTCCTGCTTTTGGATTGAATGTGCCATTCAAGGCTGTCGGTAGCTGGATATGAAAGCCGCTCAAAAGCCCTTTCAAGTAAGAGCCCCAGCCAGAAGCCACACCTGATATAGCTGTCATAAATTCCATAATGGTCAGCCAACCAGCCAGCCAAGCCGGAAATTCCCCTAAAACAGCGTAAATATAGCTGTAAGCTCCGCCATTAGCCGGAACTCGAGAGGCAAACTCCGCATAAAATAGGGCAGAGATGCTGACACATAGGGCAGAAATCACGATCGACACAATCAGAGCTGGACCAGCATAAGTCGCCGCCCCAATTCCTGTAACCGTGAAAATCCCTGTACCAACCATGGCACCGATCCCTAAAAGAATCAAATCCATCAGTTTCAGGTGCCGCCGCATTCCCGTCCTATTTTTACTGGCATCTTTTTTTCGAAAAATATTCATAAAATCCCCCTCCAAAGCATAGATGGTTTATTATATCATAGATTATTGGATTTACCAAAGTCTCTTTTAAAATGCCACTTTATCGTTTGGCACAGAAATGCAAAATAAGAAGCTGGGAAATCCCAACTTCTTACATAGAGACAATTTTACGATAACTGCGAGAAGTAATCATGAAGACGATCACATAGCTGATAAAGAAGATTGCACAGACACCCAGTGTCACAGCCAGCATGAGAGCTGAGTTAAGAACACCAAGAGCAGACAAGATCAAGCTCAGCATATGATAGGCAAAGGTCAGATGGATAAAGGCAAAGGCCAGCGGCAGGAAGAAAACAATCAAGATCTGTTTCTGAATGGTTTGTCTGATTTGCTTCTCATCCAGACCGACCTTTTGTAGAATCACAAAGCGATCCCGATCCTCGTACCCTTCTGAAATCTGCTTGTAGTAGATGATGAGGATGGTTCCCAGCATAAAGACGATTGATAGGAAGATTCCGATGAAGAACATGCCACCCAGCATGCCTTTGATTTCTTGCTTATCAAAAGCTGTTACCGAACCATATACCGCTTGATTCTCAGGCAAGGTCTGATTAAACTGCTGCAATTTTTCTTGATAAGCATCCCTCAGATTACGCTGTTCTTCCGTTGACAGCTTTGTATCAAGCCAGCCATAATAATTAAGGTTTACAGCATATTTATCTGTCATTGCAGAGAATATTTGGTCAGGGTTTTTAAGAACCATATAGATTTTCTCTGGGACGATCATGTTCATCTGATCGGGTAAATGACCAAAGATAAAGTCTTCTTTGAGTTCTTCTTTTATTTTAAAGGTCTGACCAGCCAGCTGCAAGTCTTGCTTGGGATCCAGTTTCACTCCTTGCTGATAAAGTGCCACTTCATCATCCCCAAGATTCAGAGTTTTCCCCGTCATACTCTGATAATCCGCTTCTGAAATAGCCAAAATATACGTTTTCGGTGTGACAAATTTTTGAGCAGCAGCATTGATATCGAGCTGGTTGCCAGCACGGCTCGTCACTCCCATCGTATAGTATGGATAGACACCTTTCTTAGTGACTGGCAACTGCTGCTCATTCACAAACTCTGTCAGCACTTGGTCCATCTGCTCACCTGTGGTTCCTTTTCCTTGAATGCTAAAGTCATGAGGAAACATAGCCTTTTGCATGTAGTCACCACCAGCATAAATATTAGCCCCGCCAGATAAGGTCACCAAGACCATGGTTGATAGGATGGCAATTGTTGCCAGACCCACCGCGTTTTTCTTCATACGGAAAATCAAGTTGGAAACGGAAATCATGTTATTGGGTTGGTAATAATAGGACTTCCTCTTTTTCAAAAATTGTAGAAAGACTGTAATTCCAGCATTAAAGAGCAAATAGGTTCCCAGAATCACAAAGAGCACTGCGACAAAGAAGGTAAAGACTGCTGACAAGGGATTGGTTACTCCTAGTGCAAGGAAGTAGCCGTATGCCAAGGCAGCAAGTCCAAGTAGCGTTTGTAGGAATAAAAAGCGACTTTTCTTTTCTCCACTATTCTTCTCTTTGACCAATTGCAGCGCATCAAGCTTTCTCAAGCGCAAACCATTGCTAATCATCAAGCAGAAAAAGACAAAGGCATAGAAAACAGCAACCGCGATAACTACAGCAGGCTGAAAAGTTGACACCAATACGACCTTTATCGACATGATTTTCAGCAAGAGAGCATAGATCAACTGGTCAAACAAGAGTCCAATCCCTAGTCCAAGGATAAGGGTGACCAGACCAAATACCAGTAATTCAATTACCACCATGACAAAGAGGTGGAATTTATTGAGCCCTAGCACACTGTAGAGACCCAGCTCTTTGGAGCGATTCTTGAAAACAAAGCTATTAGCATAAAAGACGATAATGCTGGTCGTGATGCTGACAATCACCATCCCAAAAGATAGCACCATAGAAACGGCGCTTGCCCCCGTCATTTTTACTAGGTTGGGATTAAAAGTCAGGGAGAAAAAGATGTAGGAGATGGCGATAGCCAGACAAGTCGCCAGAGCGAAAGGATAATAAAGCTTACGATTTTTGATTAAGTTAGAAAGCGCAAGCTTACTAGTTAATCTAAGCATGAGCTTCTACCTCACTTGCCATAACAGTCAGAGTATCGGAAATCTCTTGGAACATCTGCCGCTCGGTCTTGTTGCCACGGAAGATTTGATTGTAGAGAATCCCGTCCTTGATAAAGAGCACCCGCTTGGCGCGGCTAGCCGCTGAAGTCGAGTGAGTTACCATGAGAATGGTCTGGCCGCGATCATTGATGTCGTCAAAGACATCCAAGAGAGCCGCCGAAGACTTAGAATCCAGCGCTCCTGTTGGCTCATCCGCCAACAAGATCTCAGGCTCAGTGATAATAGCGCGGGCTACCGCCACCCGCTGCTTTTGACCACCAGAAATTTCATATGGAAACTTCTCTTGGAGTTTATTTATCCCCAGCTCATTGCAGGTTGTGACCAGCTTTTGCATCATCTCGGTAATGGGACGACGAGAGAGAACCAGGGGCAGCAGGATATTATCCTTAACCGACAGAGTGTCCAGCAGATTGAAGTCCTGAAAGACAAAGCCTAATTTCTCCCGACGGAAACTGGAAGCCTGGCTGTTTTTGATGGTTGCCGTGTCAGTTCCGTTGAGAAAGACGCGGCCCTCAGTTGGCTTGTCCAGCATGGCTAGGATGTTGAGCAGGGTGGATTTCCCAGAGCCTGACTCCCCCATGATGGCAACATATTCGCCTTTTTCTACCGTAAAGTGAATGTCTTTCAGTGCCTCTACTTGGCTGCCCTGAAAGCGGGTTTTATAAATCTTTTTCACGTGCTGTACATCTAATAATGTCATACTTGAACCTCTTTTTTTATTTATGTGTAAAATGGTTATTTAGCTTAGCTTCCGATGCTTTATTAGCTGGCTCTGCTCCAAGATTACCTGAGCCACTGCCTCCTACTGAAAGCAAACTAAAAACGATACTATTATCATACCGAAAAGCCCGATAAGTTTCCATAAGCTAATCTTTCATTTTGGACTCGAATCTTACATTTTTATCACTTAGCGATTTTCCAGTTATGGAAATACCTGACTTCCATTAGAGGGAAAGGGCTGTATGATTTGGGCTGCTTTCCCAGTTTGCCTCTTTAAACTTTCAGTTACATTTGAACAAAAAGGCGGTAGGACTGGGAAAAAAGGCCTAGCCTCTCAATTGTCTTTGGATTGTCGAGCAAGACGCAGTGGTTGAGTGGGCTCTACTACGCTGATTTCATCAGCTTTTACAGCCCTACTCAACTGTGCGGAGGTGGGACGACGAAATCGAATTCTAACAAATTACCGATTTCTGTCCCACTCTCCAGCCCCTTCACTGCATCTGCTTCTTAATGACTATATTGTAGCCAGAAATAATACTGGCTTGATGCACAGCCCAGTCTAGTTTTTTCGATTTCTTCCTTAGAAATCTTTTGCGCCATTTGCGTTTTTTGTTTATGGTTGAAGAGATTTGTTTTCATAGTGGGCCTCCTTTTATTTGGATATTATTTTTGATTTGTTTTTCCTTACACCTATATGATATAAAATTCCCCGTCCCGCTACCATCGAATAACCTTTCATTTTAAGCTTTAAACTTACATTTTTGTCATCTTAAAAGGATGAGTCATTATCACCCATCCTTTCCTAGAGATTTATCATACAAATAATCCGTACTTATAGTTTAGCCAAGTATTCCTGCACAAGTTTGATGTCCGCTTCCTTACCACCTCTGTCAATATCGCAGATGTGCGGCAGCCCATATTTTTCGATAATCAAAGCTGTTGCCCCGCAAAAGGTCCGTCCATGCTTAACAGAATCTCCATTATTGACAAAACCTTTAATCAGATCGTGATGTTTCTTAATAAAGCGCTTAGTGGACCAAGGAATTTTCCCAGCCCCTGCATTTCGAGTAATGAGAATACAGGGTTCTTCCAACTTTTCCTTGATGCTTTGTGTCGGATAGCCCAGCGATTCTGCAAATCGCTTCCCGACTCCCGTTACTGAATCATAAACTATAATCATTTCCTCTCCCTACTTTCTCAAAAGAAGTATTGCCAAAAAACCAGCAAAGCCTATAACAGCCACATCCGCTATCAGTTGTAAGAGAATTTCCAAATCAGGCATACTGTGAATATAGAGCAAGATACTGATCACCGTCAAGGCCAAAACCACCAACTTGATAGCTGCCGCCACGCCTGGTATCACAAGCAATCCAACCAAGATACAAATAAGACCACCAATCAGAAAAGACTGAAAGCCCAAACTTAGGCCAAAGCCAAATTCCACCCCACCATAACCAAGGGTCAAAAGACCAATCACAACTAGACAAAACCCCAAAATAGGCTTTCCACTCAACAACATTCCACCTTGTTTCATCATTATTTCCTCACTTTCTCATTTGAATGAATATATTTTAATATTCATTCACTCCTTCTCAAAAAAATTTTTTCCAATTCACTTCCACTTAAGACTCTATCTCACACAAATCCACCTCCTTTATCGAATGAATATTCTTAGAAATTCATTCACATTATCTTCCAATAAAAGGAAATTCTTATTTAGCAAAAATTCCCTTTAAAAAATATTTCACCAAGGTCTCGATACTCTCAAAATAGCCTGGAAAATCCTGCTCTGTCACATGCATGTCAATGTAGTAGATCAAATCATAAGCCTTCATGATTTGGGCGACTTCCTCCTGTGAAAAGCCCTTCTCTTGCAAGCGCTGGCTGAAAGTCTGAATCAGAAACTGATGAAAGGCATTGGCCGCGCGACCAGCATCCTGATTATAGTAGTCGTGCAAGATTTGAGAAATCCCCGGCTTGCTCCACTCAGCCAAAATTTTATTAGGCGAAATCAACTCAAAAGTGACTGCAAAAAGCTGTTCAACGACTGCCTCTGGCTCACCCTGCCAATCCACGCGCTGCATGGTTTCCTCACGTATGCGGTTATTCTCCGCTACATAAACCTCTAAAAAAATAGCTTCCTTGGACTCATAATACTTATAAAAGGAGCCAACTGCCATACGGGCACGCTTGGTAATATCAGAAATATTCGTCTTTTTATAGCCTTTCTCAGCAAACACCTGCCTAGCCTCAGCCAATAATTCAGCTTTTTTGTCCATGACCTTCTCCTTTTATGAATGAATTAAATTTTCTATTCATTCAAATTATAACACTTTAAAAATCTTTGTCAAGAAAAGCGGAAATCGTACTTTAAAAGGAAGACGGCAGTTTGATATAATAGCTCCTTTGTTAAACAAAAAAACAAACAAGTTCTTGATAAAACTTGCTTGCATCTTGGATACATTAGTGTTTTCTACGATTTTTCAAGGCCTCGTTGATTTTCTTGGTTTTGATCATCGAATCAACGGAGATAAGAAACCAAACCAAGAGGTAAATCAAAACAAAGTTTAGCCAGAAGAACCAGCCGAAAAGCATGGTCCCCCAGCCGTTGCAGATCACAGCTAGACAAACGATGGTCGCTGTCACTACAAAGTGGCAGAAAAGTAGGAAAGGAAATGGAAAGCGATCTGTCGCATCAAAGATATAGCTTGCTACTCCAATCAAGGCGCTGACAAGGAGGACACTGAGAATAGAGCTAGGAGTCAACAAAAATGTTTTTCCTGAGAACAGGCCTACCAGCAGAAAGACCAAGCTACCTGTTCTCAGACCATCCTGCATACCGATAAGAATTTTTTTAAAGGTCATAATTTTTCTCCTAAATTCCCAAATAGTCCATAAGCAGCTTGACATAGCGGCGACTGACATCGGTTTTGAGCTGATTGGTCAGCTTAGCAGTCATATTACCCGAAAAGCTATCCGACAAGGATTCCAGATGATCGATGTTAATGACTGCATGCCGCGACACCTGAATGAAATTGCGACTATTGAGACGATTTTGAAAACGAGTCAACGTTTCTGTCGTTGTGTAAATGCCCTCGGTACTGTAAATCATCAGGGTTGTCTGATTGATATCAGCCAGGATAATGTCTTCCGTCTTGAGCATGACCAGCTTATCATCCGATTTAATAGGCAGGACACCACTTGGACCAGCCTTATAGTGTTCCAGATAGTCTAGGACGGTCTTGGCCTCGCCAGCCAACTGATCCGCTTTCACGACGACCAGCGGGTCTTGGGAGGAAATCTGAGCATCTTCTTCAAATCTTGTCTGCAAACCTAGGCCTCCTACTTTCTTTACTTGAAGCTCATCCGTCGATTCAGCAGCCAATTTTGACCTAGCCAGAACAGAGCTGCTACCGTGAGCACTACTCCAACTATATAGTATGTTTCTTGGCTTGTCAAGAGCTTTTGCCATTCGATACGGATACCTAAGAGCTTCTCAAATTCTTGCTGGAGCTGACCCTGGACCTCAAAAACTTCAGTCAGAGAATCCTTCATCAGGACTTGTCTGAAGAGGGAAGCCATGTAGGTTGAGGGAGTCAGTTTCATGAGATTTTGAGCAAGGCTGGGCAGAGTCCCAATCGGAATATAGGTTCCCACTAGAAAACCAGAGGCGGCACCGATGACCGTTGCGTATTGCCCCAAGGAATTCACCGATTTGAAACAAGGAACAACTAGCGCATTGAGGAGACTTGCCAGCAAGCTATTGAGCATCATGAGGCCGACCAGCTGGGGAAGAAGCCCCCAGTCAAAGGAAATCTTGTCTGCTAGAATAAAGTAGGTCAGCATGACAGCAAACATGAAGACTTGCATGACAAAACCAATCACAAGGGCACTGATTAAGTAGCTAAACCGCAAGCCCCATTGCCCTAAATCTGTGATAAAGAGGTCAGCGGTCACCTTTCTTTCTCGGTCTTCAGTTTGTTGTGAAAAAGCTGATAGGGTGGTTGTCAAGGCGGTGACCGCCAGCGTTCCGCTAATCAACCAAAAGTCGAGCAGTTCCGCCGCATGGCTACTGTCTGACCAAGAGCCTTTTATGTTGTTCTTTAGGAAAACCAGATATAAAACAAAGGGAATAATGGCTCCAAAGAGAGATAGGATCACCCCACTATGATTGCGAAAATAAAGTAAAAAGTTTCGTTTGATCAACATTAACATTTAACGTACCTCTCTTCCTGTCAGAGCCATAAAGGCATCATCCATCGTCCCTGGTTGGAATTCAAATTGTTCAATATAGGAGCCAAGCTGGCTCAGCAACATCAGCGCTTCTTGGGTCGTCTCTGGATAAAAGAAAAACTCATTCTCCTTGCCTTGCTCCCATTCGCAGCTAGTCGACAAAACAGCCTTCAAGCCCTCTGAATCTGGGGTCAGAATCCGCAAAACATTGCGGGCATAGCGCTCCTTGATCTGGTCAGCAGAGCCTTGCGCAATGACTTGACCATGATCTACGATATAAATCTTATCTGCGTCGTCAGCTTCATTTAGATAGTGGGTGGTCAGGACTACGGTCATCTTTTCTTTCTGCTGCAGGTCTTTAAGCAGCTTCCAGATACTTTCTCTAGTCTGGATATCCAAGCCTGTCGTCGGCTCATCTAGAAAAAGTAGGTCAGGGCTATTGAGCAGCGCACGGGCAATGTCCACCCGTCGCTTTTGTCCACCAGAAAGGGTCCCGTAGCGTTGTTTTGCAAAGCTAGCCAGTCCTAGTTGCTCGATCAATTGCTCAATCTTACCAGTTTCGACCTGCTTGTACTGCTTGGCACGGATTCGCAGATTTTCAACTACTGTCAAATTGGCATCTAGCACACTGTTTTGAAAAACTACGCCCAGCTTGGTTTGCTCAGCATAAATGATTTGTCCTGATGTTGGCTGCAAAAGTCCAATCAACATCTGAATCGTTGTCGACTTGCCTGCTCCATTTGGCCCTAAAATGGCTGTGAAACTGCCTGACTCAATTTCTAAATTCAGGCCATTTACTGCTACCTTGTCTCCATAAACTTTGGTCAGATTTTTTACTTGGACTAACATGATCTTTTCTCCTGTCTTAACTTCTGAGACTATGATAGCAAGTCTTTTTTAAAAAATCTCGGCTTTTTGGACAAGCGGTAAAATGAGGGAGATGAGTGGTTGAAAAAAATATATGAAATTCCAAGTTTATTTGGGAAAGATATTATGCTATAATAACGATAATAAATAGTTATCACTAGGAGA